>JANPOY010000242.1:0-1690 GCA_031428215.1 Paracoccaceae bacterium | reverse complement strand
GTTAACCGTGCTGGACGCGCTGCAAAAGCGGTTGCCACAGGTGCCCTTTGTCTATTTTGGTGACAACGCCCATGCGCCCTACGGCGTGCGCACGGCGGATGATATTTACAACCTGACATGCGCCGCCACGCAGCGGCTGTGGGATGAAGGCTGCGATCTGGTGATCCTGGCCTGCAACACCGCCGCCGCCGTCGCGCTGAAACGCATGCAGGAAAGCTGGATCCCGGCTGACAAACGCGTGCTGGGCGTGTTCGTCCCGCTGATCGAGGCGCTGACCGAACGCCAGTGGGGCGACAATTCCCCCCCGCGTGAGGTGGATATCAAGCATGTGGCGCTGTTCGCCACGCCTGCCACAGTGGCCAGCCGCGCGTTTCAGCGCGAACTGGCCTTTCGCGCCATCGGCGTCGATGTCGAAGCACAACCCTGCGGCGGGCTGGTCGACGCGATCGAGGCGGGCGATGAGATTCTGGCCGAAGCCTTGGTCCGGTCCCACGTGCAGGCCCTGCTGCGCCGCATGCCCCACCCGCAGGCCGCCGTTCTGGGCTGCACCCATTACCCGCTGATGGAAACCGTCTTTGCCGAAGCCTTGGGGCCGGGCGTGAAGGTGTATTCACAAGCCAATCTGGTGGCGGAATCTCTTGCCGACTACCTGATCCGCCGCCCGCAGATGCTGGGGCAGGGCACCCAAGGCCGGTTTCTGACCACGGGCGACCCCCGCGCCGTCAGCGACCGCGCAACGCAGTTCATGCGCAAACGGGTGGTGTTTGAGGCGGTTTAGGGGCGGCCCGCCGCACGCTTGCATTTTCCGCATTAACGTAGTAACGTTAAATGCAGATAGAGTATGATCCGGAAAAGCGGGATGCAACGCTGCGGGTGCGCGGGCTTGATATGGCCGATGCGGCAGAAGCGTTCACGAATGTCATCGTGTCGTTCGAAGATATTCGGCAAGACTATGATGAGACGCGATTTATTACGGTCGGTTACATGGCGGACCGGATGGTCGTTCTGGTTTGGACCTGGCGCTATACCGCGCGTCGGATCATATCGTTAAGGAAAGCAAATGCCCGCGAACAAGCTACCTTTGCACCACCCCTATGACCCCGACACCTACGGTGACGGCGCGTTTGACCCCGACGGCGACGCTCCCGATATGTCCACGCCCTATTGGATAGCCAAATTCACCGAAGCCCGCGCTGCCCGTGGCCGCCCGAAGCTGGCCGCACCCAAAGTATCCACCACCCTGCGGCTGGATCCTGACGTGGTGGAGCGTTTCAAGGCCGACGGCGCCGGATGGCAAAGCCGGATGAATGAGGCGCTAAGGAAGGCTGTGGGGTTGTGAAGGGAAGAAGTTCTAAAGGGTGTCGAGAATCTGCCGCGGTGACTTTCCCTTAACTTTTGTCGTTTCAGTTAACATACGGCCAATCGTCCGAAACGGGCTCGATAAAGCTCCATTCAAAAGATACTCTAGGTAGCCTTTTGTGGCCCATCGTGATCGCGCGATTGCCAGTCCAGATTGACGCAGGCTTTCAACATCATGAGGTGACATGACTGTAAGGCTATTCTTGCGAAGAACCATTTGTAGCACGCGTCCAGAATCAATAAAGACAGGATCAAACCCGGTAGCGGTACAAAACCTTAGTGTGAATTCGGTAAAATATGAAAGACGGGCTTTGAAGTACAAGTTACTTGG
>JANPOY010000241.1:0-1697 GCA_031428215.1 Paracoccaceae bacterium | reverse complement strand
CACCAAGGCCCTACTGGAAAACGGCGTCGGCTATGTCGGGGGGTATCAGGGCGCGCCGATCAGCCATCTGATGGATGTGCTGGCGGACGCTGAAGAGTTGCTGGGTGAGCTTGGCGTGCGGTTTGAGGCCAACGCGAATGAGGCCGCAGCGGCGGCGATGCTGGCGGCGTCGGTGCATTACCCGATCCGCGGGGCGGTAACCTTCAAGGGCTCGGTGGGCGTCAACGTGGCCTCAGATGCTTTGGCGAACCTGGCGTCATCCGGCGTGACGGGCGGTGCCTTGATCATCGTGGGTGAGGATTACGGCGAAGGCTCCTCCATCATGCAAGAACGCAGCCATGCCTTTGCAATGAAGTCGCAATTCTGGCTGCTGGATCCGCGCCCCAGCCTGCCCACGATCGTAAAGGCTGTGGGCGACGGCTTTGCGCTTTCAGAGGCGACGAACACGCCCGTCATGCTGATGGTGCGGATCCGGTCGTGCCATGTGACGGGCACGTTTGAGGCCCGCGACAACGTGGCCCCAAAGTTGTCAGTGCGCGATGCGCTGTCGAACCCGCGTTCCGATTTCGCGCGGGTGGTGTTGCCGCCGATGTCCTACATGCACGAGCAGGACAAGATCAGGGTCCGCTGGCCTGCCGCTGAACGCTACATCGTGGATCACGGGCTTAACGAGATGTTCGGGTCTGCCGATGCCCCGTTCGGTATCGTGGTGCAGGGCGGAATGTATAATGGCGTGATCCGGGCGCTGCAACGGCTGGGGCTGGCGGATTTGTACGGCGAAACCTCGGTGCCGATCTATGTGTTGAATGTGACCTATCCTTTGGTGTCATCGCAGTTTCTGGAGTTTTGCGCAGGCAAGGATCAGGTGCTGGTGATCGAGGAAGGCCAACCCGAGTTCATCGAACAGCAGCTTAGCACCTATCTGTACCGGGCCGGGTCAACCGTCAAACTGCATGGCAAGGGCGTGTTCCCGATGGCAGGGGAATATACGGGTCAGGTCATGCTGGACGGGATAACCGCGTTCTTGAAAACCGCGGCCCCCGATCTGCTGGCTTCGACCGTGCGCGCGCCCAATGCCGACAAGCCCGCCATTCCCGACCTGACAAAGACGGTACCCATCCGCCCGCCGGGGTTTTGCACAGGCTGCCCGGAACGCCCGATATTCTCGGCGATGAAGCTGGTGGAAAAGGAACTGGGTAAGCACCAGATCGCCGCAGATATCGGCTGCCATCTGTTCGCCAGTCTGCCACCGTTTGAAATTGGCGGGGCGACCATGGGCTACGGCCTTGGACCCGCGGCCAATGCGGCCTTTGATGGTGGCGGCGAACGCAGGCCCATTTCGATCATCGGTGATGGCGGGTTCTGGCACAACGGGTTGTCGTCCAGCTTTACCAACATGGCATTCAACAAGTCAGACGGCGTGGCGCTGATCGTGGATAATTTCTATTCCGCAGCAACGGGCGGTCAGGACGTGATGTCAAGCCGCGCCGACAATGCCACCAAGGCCACCAAGAACCCGATTTCCCGCGCGCTGAAGGGCATCGGCATCACATGGGTGCGGCAAGTGAACCACACCTATGACGTGGGCCACATGCGCGATGTGCTACGCGAGGCATTGACCACCAAGGCGCCAGGGCCAAAGGTGATCGTGGCCTCATCGGAATGTATGCTGAACAAGCAGCGTCGCGAAAAGCCTC
>JANPOY010000240.1:0-7653 GCA_031428215.1 Paracoccaceae bacterium | reverse complement strand
ACGCCAGCTTTCACCCGACCGGAGGCCGTGAAGCTGAAACGCTTCTTCGCCGCCGACTTGGTCTTCATCTTGGGCATTTCCATCTCCATGGTTTCAGGCGGTGCTTGGCATGCCACGTTGGCCAGCACTGCGGGGTATTCGAGTGGTCCCTATAGGGGGCCTTGGGCCAAGGTGCAAGGGGTCGGGGTTGGTTGAAACAGAGACAGTCCGCACTTGGCCCGGATTTCCGTCGGCCTGAATCAGACCGAAGGAAATCCGCTTCAGTTCAGGTAGCTGCCGATGACCCGCACAAACACATCGGGGATTTCGGCAAAGCTGTATCCTTCCGGTTTTTGCGTCAGCGCCATCGCCAGCAAGATGCCACTCACCAGCAGCATAAACGCCCCGGCCCGGGGCGCGCGGCTTTCTGAATAGGCGGCCAGCAACGAGGGCAGTGACAGGGCACAGATGACGATTCCAAGTACAAGCATCAGATCGGTACTCATGCCCAGTCACTCCCTGCCGCAGGTTTGGCTTATTCAGGCTCGCTGTAGGAAATCAACCGCTCGTCACAGGGGGCGACGCGCAGAATATTGGTGGTGCCCTTCACGTTGAACGGCACGCCCGCAGTGACGACAATCATGTCTTCTTCCTTGGCAAAGCCGTCCGTGCGTGCGGCTTTGACAGCGGCCAGAACGGCGCCCTTGAACCGGTCTTGCGGTTCGGTGATGGCACAGTGCAGGCCCCAGGTCAGCGACATCCGCCGGGCTGTAGACATCAGCGGCGTCAGCGCCAGAATCGGTACGCGGGGACGTTCGCGCGCCACCAGCGACGCGGTGGTGCCGGTCTGCGAAAAGCAGGCGATGGCCTTGATGTTGGTGGCTTCGGCGATTTCACGCGCCGCCGACACGATCCCGTCGGCGATGGTTTCGCGAAGCACGATGCGCGAGGCTTCGATCACCTGACGATAGGTCGGGTCTTTTTCGACCGCCAGCGCCACGTTGTTCATCGTGGTCACGGCTTCGATCGGGTATTTGCCCGCAGCCGATTCGGCGGACAGCATGATCGCATCCGCGCCTTCATAGATGGCGGTCGCCACGTCCGACACTTCGGCGCGGGTCGGAACCGGCGCCTCGATCATCGATTCGAGCATCTGGGTCGCCACGATCACCGGCTTGGCCGCCGCCCGCGCGCCGCGCACCAGCCGTTTCTGGATCGGCGGCACCGAGGTGACCGGCAGTTCCACGCCCAGATCGCCGCGCGCCACCATGATGCCATCGGACACCTGCAAAATGGCGTCAAACGCCTTCACGGCGGCCGGTTTTTCGATTTTCGACAGGATCGCCGCGCGGCCGCGGGCCAAGGTGCGGGCCTCGATCACATCTTCGGGGCGCTGCACGAACGACAGCGCCAGCCAGTCCACACCCAACTCACAGGCGAATTCCAGATCTTCGCGGTCTTTGGCCGACAGCGCGGCCAGTGGCAACACCACATCGGGGACATTCACGCCCTTGCGGTTGGAAATCGTACCGCCGACTTCGACGACGCAATTGGCGTAATCCTTGCCGCAATCCTTGACGCGCACGCGGATCTTGCCATCGTTCACCAGCAGGCTTGCACCCGGTTCCAAAGCGGCAAAAATCTCGGGGTGCGGCAGTTGCACGCGCTTGGCGTCGCCGGGGGTGGCAGAAAGGTCCATCCGGAACTCTGCGCCCTCAACCAGGTCTTCGCCCGCCGGGTTGGCAAACACGCCAACGCGCAGCTTCGGCCCCTGAAGGTCGGCCAGAATCGCGATCGGGCGGCCGGTGTCGGTCTCGACCTGCCGGATGATGGCATGGCGCGCGGCCTGTTCGGCATGGGTGCCGTGGCTCATGTTCAGACGGAACACATCTGCCCCTGCCTCAAACAATGCGCGGATCATTTTATAGTCGCTGGATGCCGGGCCCAAAGTGGCCACGATCTTTACGTTCCGAAGGCGTCTCATGCCTTTTTCCTTTTCGTCGCGTTCATATTTCGTGATGGGCCGCGCGTGTTATGGCCCAATCCGCCGCGCGGGGCAACTGCGGTTTCCAGCTGCGTGCTGATTAGATGTTGTTCTTTCGTTATCAGTCAGAAAAGACTGCAGCATATGGCCCCACCTGTCGGGTTTGTGATGAAAGTTTGGGCGATTTGCCCGGATTGTCGAAGCTGTCGGATGAAATCTATGCCCCAAGCCGCTGCATTTTTGGTCGAAGGTCAGGATCGGCCCGGTCGTTGGCTGGTGAGTTGTGATCACGCCAGCAACCGGGTGCCAGAGGATCTGGGCGGCAGTCTGGGGATCGGGGCCGCCGATATGGCGCGCCACATCGCCTATGACGTGGGCGCGGCGGGTCTGGCGCGCGCTTTGGGGAGCGCGTTGAACAGCCCGGTGATCTGTTCGAATTTCAGTCGCCTGGTGATTGATCCCAACCGCGGCGAACAAGACCCGACACTGGTGATGCAGATCTATGACGGCACCATCATTCCCGCCAATCGCGGCATTTCGTCCGCTGAGGTGCAACGGCGTCTGGACACGCTCTATCGCCCCTATCACGACGCCTATGCGCAATTGGCAGGCCAGCGGCATGACACGGTGATCGTGGCCATTCATTCGTTTACGCCCTGTCTGAAAGGCCGAGGCCCGCGGCCCTGGCATGTTGGGGTGCTTTACAGCCATCTGGACGATCGGCTGTCGCTGCCGTTGATCGCGCGGCTGCAAGCCGAACCTGATCTGTGCATCGGCGACAATGAACCCTACGCCGGCCACCTGCCGGGTGATGCAATCGACCGTCATGCGCTGCAGCCGGGTCGGCTGAACACGCTGATCGAATTGCGCAATGATCTGATTGGCACGCAAGCGGCACAAACCCTGTGGGCGCAGCGTCTGGCGGTGATTCTGCAAGACGTGCTGGCCGGGTTGCACGATTGACTGGACGGGCGAAACAATGCCGCCGCACCCCAGTCATTAAGGCAAAATAAAGGCAGATTTTCGCATCTGCGTTGACCTTCGGTCGGAACACCTGTCCTTATTCAATTGGGTTTTGGTGATGTGTTCGGGGTGTTCAGAGTGCAGTTGGTTTCAAGGATTGCCACGCTGACGTTTGCGGCCGCCACTGATGCGGCCAAAGCGCACTTGTTGGCTGGCGACTCCCGCACCCCGTCCTGATTTTGTTGTAAGGAAAACGACGATGGAATTTTTGCTGCTGTTCGCGCTTTTGCCACTGATCTTGTTGGCCACCTCAGGCTCTGACGATGAGAGCGAAGAGCCTGACTCTGGCCGCACCGCAGACGATGAGGTCTTGGACGGATCGTCAGGTGCCGACAGCCTTTTTGGCGGTGCCGGTACCGATCTGATCTTGGGCCAAGGCCAGAAGGACGAAATTGACGGCGGCGACGGCGAGGACATCCTGTCCGGGGGCACATGGGCCGATACCTTGTCGGGAGGGGCCGGCAGTGATGTGTTGCTGGGGGCGTCTGGCGCCGATGTGCTGTTCGGCGGCGACCAAAGCGATCTGCTGATCGGCGGGCAGGGCGATGATGCGCTTTACGGCGGGGCGGACAATGATGATCTGGTCGGCATGTCCGGCAGCGACACCATGCTGGGCGAAGAGGGCGATGACTGGCTTTCGGGCATTGATGTCTTTGACCGGTTTGATCCCGAAAGCGAAGCCACCGGCATGGCCGCAGCGGATGCCGACATGCTTCTGGACGGCCTGGGATCGGCCATCGACGACTTCTACGGCGATGATACCGGCGCGGCGGAAATCGCGCAGGTGCGGGCCGGCTTCAATTCTTTTGACAGCGATCTGGGCGACGACAGTCTGGACGGTGGCGCGGGCAACGACGTCGTTGTCGGCGATCTGTCCGACACGCTGACGGGCGGTCTGGGCAATGATCTGTTCACCGTTCTGGATGACGGGTTTGGCCAGGCGGTGACGATCACCGATTTCAACCCCGCCGAGGATCAGTTGCAGATTTATCTGAACCTGACCGGCGATCAGATGGTGATGGTGGCCGATGCCCCGGATCTGTCTGGCGCGCTGGTGCAGGTCGATGGCGAGACCATCGCAATTCTGTCAGGCGTTCCGGCGGCTGCAGTGAATGCGGGCGACTTTCTGATCGTCCAATATGGCTAGATCGTGCTGCGTTGCACTGTCAGCAGGGCGCGGGCGCTGTTTGGCCTGCGTCTTTGAAATGACTGCATGGTGCGCTTGGCTGCTGGGAGTTGGTCTGGTCGCCGGACCTTGGGTCACCGCGCGTCAGATCGCCGCCTTGCGCATCTCATCGAGATAAATCTCGCGCAGGCGCGCCACCACAACACCCGGTTTGCCAGTGCCAATCGGAGCGCCGTCAATCTCGACAACCGGCATCACAAAGGCAGAGGCCGAAGTCACAAACGCCTCATCCGCCTTCTGTGCCTCGGTGATGGAAAAGCTGCGCTCTTCGACTTCCATCTGCGCTTCGGCTGCGAACCGCAACACGGCAACGCGGGTGATACCGTGCAAGATATCGGACGACAGCTGCCGCGTGATGATCTTGTTGCCCTTGATGATATAGGCGTTGTTCGACGTGCCCTCGGTCACCATACCGTCCTGCACCAGCCAGCTGTCATCCACCCCGGCCTTTTTCGCCATCATCTTGGCCATGGAAGGATACAGCAACTGCACCGTCTTGATGTCGCGGCGGCCCCATCGGATGTCATCGACCGAAATCACCTTCCAGCCGGTCTTGGCGGCAGGGGCATCTGCCAGCCCCGGTTTGTTCTGGGTGAACAGCACCAAAGTCGGCTTGGTGTCCGCAGGCGGATAGGCGAAATCGCGGTCGCCCGGATTGCCGCGGGTGACTTGCAGATAGATCATGCCATCGGTGATGTCGTTCAGCCGCACCAGTTCCCGGTGAATCGCCAGCAACTCATCATCACTGCACGGCGCGGCCATTTCCAATTCTGACAGACTGCGCCCCAGTCGCGCACAATGGCCGCCAAAGTCGATCAGCTTGCCGCCCAGCACCGAGGTGACTTCATAGACCCCATCGGCCATCAGAAAACCGCGGTCAAAGATCGACACATGGGCTTCGGCTTCGGGCAGGTAGTCACCGTTCAGATAGACAGTGCGGGTCATGAATTTTCCCCAAGTTGGGTGGTGAATGGAGGCAGGCCTGCAATGTCACAGGGCAACGCATTGACGCGGGTTTGGGCCAACAACGGCGGGCCGTCAAGATCACAGAAAGCCGCGCCCTGCGCGACATCGCAGCACTTGCGGCATCGCAGCGCAAGATTGCTGCGTGTGCGAATTTCCCTTGCAGCCCGCTGCGCAATAATCTATCGAAACCCGAAGAGTTTGCGAAACATCCTTGCGAGGCCATATGTCCTTTCGTCTGCAACCTGCCCCGCCCGCCCGCCCGAACCGCTGCCAGTTGTTCGGCCCCGGCTCGCGTCCGGCGTTGTTTGAAAAAATGGCGGCCTCGGCGGCAGATGTGATCAACCTGGATCTGGAGGATTCGGTGGCCCCAGCCGACAAGGATCAGGCCCGCGCGAACATCATCGCGGCGATCAACACCGTGGATTGGGGCAAGAAAACGCTGTCGGTGCGGATCAACGGGCTCGACACCCCGTTCTGGTACCGCGACGTGGTGGATCTGCTGGAACAGGCCGGGGACAGGCTGGATCAGATCATGATCCCCAAGGTCGGTTGCGCGGCGGATGTCTATGCGGTGGATGCACTGGTCACCGCGATTGAGCGTGCCAAAGGCCGCATCAAGCCGATCAGCTTTGAGGTGATCATCGAATCGGCGGCGGGCATCGCCCATGTCGAGGAAATTGCGGCCAGTTCCCCGCGCTTGCAGGCGATGAGCCTGGGGGCAGCAGATTTCGCCGCCAGCATGGGAATGCAAACCACCGGCATCGGCGGCACCCAAGAGCATTATTACATGCTGCGCGAAGGCGTGCGGCATTGGTCGGACCCGTGGCATTGGGCGCAAGTGGCGATTGTTGCGGCTTGCCGGACGCATGGGATTTTGCCGGTGGATGGCCCCTTTGGCGATTTCTCGGATGACGAAGGGTTTCGCGCGCAGGCCCGCCGGTCGGCCACTTTGGGCATGGTGGGCAAATGGGCCATCCACCCCAAACAAGTGGCACTGTCAAACGAGGTCTTTACCCCTTCTGACGCCGCCGTGGCCGAAGCGCGCGAGATTCTGGCCGCCATGGACGCGGCCAAGGCGCGGGGCGAAGGGGCGACCGTGTTCAAGGGTCGCCTGGTTGACATCGCTTCGATCAAGCAGGCGGAGGTGATCGTAAAACAGGCAGAGATGATCGCCTCTGCCTAAGATTTCGGCGCTTTAAAGACGCAGTTGACTCGCAGCCATTGCTTCGGCAAAAGTGACGCTGGGGCAAGCAAGGCTTGTCACGAAATACCCGCGCGACGAAGGGAGAGGAGGCCCGACGTCGCATCCTCGGGAGGATGCACGCCCCGTGGCCCAGCCACGGGGCTGTGCTGTTTTTGGGGCTCGGTGCAGCGCAAGGCAAAACCCCGCAGGCTTTGGGGCCGGTCTTGGTCTGGTTGGTTGCATTTTCCGCGCAGCGCCGCCATACAGAGGGCCGTTGCCGAGATGGAGTGCCCGATGAATTACCTCGAATTCGAGAAGCCGCTGGCCGAAATCGAAGGCAAGGCCGAAGAACTGCGTGCGATGGCACGCAGCAACTCGGGGATGGATGTGACGCGCGAGGCCGAGCAGCTGGACCGCAAGGCGGATCAGTTGCTGAAGGATCTGTACAAGGAACTGACGCCCTGGCGGAAATGTCAGGTGGCGCGGCATCCCGACCGGCCACATTCCAAGGATTACATCGAAACCCTGTTCAGCGAATACACCCCGCTGGCCGGAGATCGCGGCTTTGCCGACGATCACGCCGTGATGGGCGGGCTGGCGCGGTTCAATGATGCGCCGGTGGTGGTGATCGGCCATGAAAAGGGCAACGACACCAAATCCCGCATCGAGCGGAATTTCGGCATGGCGCGGCCCGAGGGCTATCGCAAGGCGGTGCGGTTGATGGATCTGGCCGACCGCTTCCGCCTTCCGGTGATCACGCTGATCGACACCCCCGGCGCCTATCCGGGCAAGGGTGCCGAAGAGCGGGGTCAGGCCGAGGCGATCGCGCGGTCGACAGCGAAATGTTTGCAGATCGGGGTGCCGTTGATTTCGGTGATCATCGGTGAGGGTGGCTCTGGCGGCGCTGTGGCCTTTGCCACTGCCAACCGGATCGCGATGCTGGAACATTCGGTTTACTCGGTGATCAGCCCCGAGGGCTGTGCGTCGATCCTGTGGAAGGACGCCGAGAAAATGCGCGAGGCGGCCGAGGCCTTGCGGTTGACGGCGCAGGATTTGCAAAAGCTGGGCGTGATCGACCGCATCGTCAAGGAACCGATGGGCGGGGCGCAGCGGGGACGGAAAGAAACCATCGAGGCGGTGGGCAAGGCGATTGAAACCATGCTGAAGGACCTGTCGGGCAAGAAGCCCGAGGCCTTGATCAAGGATCGGCGGCAGAAGTTTCTGGATATGGGGGCCAAGGGGCTGGCGGCTTGAATGGGGGTGGTCCCAACTTGGGTCCTTATTGATACTGTTTGATATCAAGGTGTTGGTGTTTTAGCGGTTGCCTGACGG
>JANPOY010000239.1:0-5451 GCA_031428215.1 Paracoccaceae bacterium | reverse complement strand
AGCGCGGCGCGGGTGGGAATGATGATCCGGGGCAACGTCATCAATGTCAGCACCAGACCGCCGACGATGGGGGCCGATTGCGGCAGATGGGCAAAGTTGATGAAGATCGACAGCCCCAGGATGCCATAGACGATCGACGGCACGGCGGCGAGGTTGGCGATGTTCACCTCTATCAAGTCCGTCCAGCGGTTTTTCGGCGCAAACTCCTCCAGATAGATAGAGGCGGCGACACCGATGGGCAGCGACAACAGCAACACAACCAGCATCATCATGAAGGATCCGATCACCGCGATGCCCAGACCGGCCGCTTCGGGCCGTTTGTCAGAGGCGTCAGGCATGGTCACGAAGCCGGGGTTGAAGTCGATGGTCAGAACACCATTGGCCAGCAGGGCATCGGCAAGAGCCAGCTGCTCTGGCGAGGTGTTCTTGTCCAAAGCGGCGGTTTCCATCGTCACCCGGCCCTTGAAATAGCCGTCGATCCGGCCCGAAGCGAGTGCCTTGACCGGAATGGTCTGGCCGATCAAGGTCGGATCAGCCAGAACCCGGTCGCGCAGGGTTGCGGCAGATTCCTCGGAGATCATCTGGGCGAAATCTTTTTTGGTCATGGCGCTGACATCCAGACCACGGGCCGCAATCTCGGCCTCAAACCCGCGGGCCAGCAGTTTGGCATAGCCCAAGGTAGTGACCTTGGCCAAGGCCGCAGGATCGCGCTGGCCGGTCTTGTCGACCACCGCCTCGTCCACCAGCACCGGAAAGGTCAGGAAGGACTGGCGAAAAGCGGGCGTACCGGCGGTCAGGATCGACACCAGCAGCCAAACCAGCATGGCCAGCGCCAGCAGGATCGCGGCCAGACCATAGGCGCGGAACCGCTTTTCGGCCGCATTGCGCGATTTGGTGCGCGGGTCTTGTTTCAGGAGTGAGCCGCTCATTCGTATTGCTCCCGGTATTTGCGCACAATGACAAGGGCGACGACATTCAGGCCAAGGGTCAGAGTGAACAGGGTCAGTCCCAACGCGAAGGCGACCAGAGTTTCCGGGCTGGCGAATTCGGTGTCGCCAGTCAACTGGCTGACGATCTTGACGGTGACGGTGGTCATGGCGTCAAAGGGGTTCATCGACAATTTGGCTGCGGCCCCTGCCCCCATCACCACAATCATCGTCTCGCCGATGGCGCGGCTGGCGGCCAGCAGCACCGCACCGACGATGCCCGGCAATGCGGCCGGGATGACGACGTTGCGCACGGTTTCAGAGGGTGTGGCGCCGATACCCAGCGATCCGTCGCGCAAGGATTGCGGCACGGCATAGATGATGTCATCCGACAACGACGACACGAAGGGGATCACCATGATGCCCATCACAAGACCCGCTGTCATCACGGACGACGAGCTGTCACCAAAGCCCATCGGCTGGGCGAAATAGTCGCGCAGCAAGGGGCCGACGGTGATCAGCGCGAACAGGCCGTAAACGATGGTGGGGATGCCGGCCAGAACCTCTATCGCGGGTTTCACCCAGTTGCGCACCGATTTTGAGGCATATTCGGCCAAGTAAATCGCGCTCATCAACCCGATTGGCACCGCAACGATCAGCGAAATTGCCGAGACGTACAGCGTTCCCCAGATCAGGGGCCAGATCCCCAAGGACGAGCCACCGCGAAACTGCGGGTTCCAGGTGGTCGAGAAGAAGAAATCTGCCGCCGGATACAGCCGGAAAAAGTGCGCGGTTTCAAACACCAGCGACGCAATGATGCCGACCGTCGTCAGAACCGCAACCAGCGAACACAGGATCAGGAACACCATCACCGTGCGCTCGGTGAAGGTGCGGGCGCGGAAATCCGGCTGGATCGTGGTCAGCGCATAAGCCAGACCCAGCGCGCCCAGAACCGCTGCGGCGACGATGGCCCCGAAGATCCCCAAGGGCTGTCCAGCCAGCCCATGCGCCACAAGTCCCAAAAGCACGCCAAGCGCGCCATATTGCACCGAGACGGCCCCATGAAAGGTTGGAAGGGAATGCATCTGCGCGACGCGGCCCCGCATCGCGGTCGCCCTTGCACGGCCGGTCACAAAGGCCATCGACAAGAACACCAGCACCGCGACGCCCAGCATCAGGCGGTGAAGCGTCGGGGTAGCGGCGATTTGCGCTGCGGCTGCATCTTGTGAAAAAGCCGCCCCGGCGACCAACGTCAAGGCGGCGAAAATGCTGATAAATCTGGTCTTCATTGCCGACTGGCACCTTATGACAAAGACAGGTTGGCGGAAAGGCAGGGCGGGCCCGAGAAGGCCCGCCCCAAACCGGTAAGGTTATTCCAGCGCGCCCATCGGCGTTTCGGCGGCAACAGCGGCCTGCGTGGCCGCCAGTTCCGGATCGGGAACCAGACCATAAGCGGCCAAAGCGCCATCCGGACCGGCCATTTCGTCGGACACGAAGAATTCCACGAATTCCTTCAGACCGGGGATGACACCGATGTGCTGGGTTTTGACGTAGAAGTACAGCGGACGCGACACCGGGTAATCCCCGGCCGAGATGGTTTCCACCGAAGGCGCCACACCATTCATGGTGGCAACTTTCAGCTTGTCGGTGTTGTTTTCATAGAAGGACAAACCGAACACGCCGATCGCCATCTTGTTGGCGTCGATGCGTGACAGGGTTTCGGTATAGTCGCCGTCGATGTCGACCGACGCACCGTCGGTGCGCAGCGCCAGGCACTTCTCCAACGCTTCGGCCTTTTGGGCCGTCTCATCAGCACCGGTAGAGGCGGCAACGTAGATGTCATAGGCGCCAGCATCCTTGCAGCCCTGCTCCAGCACTTTCACGTCGAAAACTTCGCGCGTGCCGTGCTTGGTGCCGGGAACGAAAGCCATGATGTCTTGCGCCGGCAGGGCCGGGTTCACTTCGGCCCAGGTCTTGGCGGTGTTGGCGGCAGCGGCACCGTCCTTGACGGTTTCAGCCGCTAAAGCGCCCCAGACATCCGCCGGGGTCAGAACGAAATCAGCGCCGGCAACGTCCGAGGCAAACACGATGCCGTCATACCCGATGCGGACTTCCATGATCGAGGTCACGCCGTTGGTGGTGCAAAGGTCAATGTCAGACTGCTTGATGCGGCTGGACGAGTTGGCGATGTCGATGGTGGCTTCGCCCACGCCTTCACACAGCTTTTTCCGGCCAGCGCCCGAACCGCCGCCTTCGACGACCGGCGTGCCAAATTCAAAATTCTCGCCAAAGGCTTCGGCAACGATGGTGGCGTAAGGCAGCACGGTCGAAGAGCCGGCAACCTGAACCTGATCGCGGGCTTGCGCGGTCTTGGCCGAGGCGGCGATCATCGCCAGAGCCGATGCGGACATTTTGGTGAAAGACATGTGGAACTCCGTCTTTGGACTGCAAAGACCCCTGTGGTCTTCGTCTTGGCCCGTCTAGGCCGCTTGATCAAAGCTTTTGCGACAGTTGTGTAACAGTTTCATGACAGTGCCATGGATTGCACCCCGGCAAAAGATCAGGGTTTTGGCAACAAGACGCTGAATTTGCTGCCCTTTCCCGGCTCGCTTTCGATCAGTAATCGGCCACGGTGCCGGCTGACGATGTGTTTTACAATCGCCAGACCCAAGCCTGTGCCGCCCTTTTCGCGCGAACGATGGGCATCGACGCGGTAGAATCGTTCAGTCAGGCGGGGCAGATGCAGCGGATCGATTCCCTCGCCATGATCCGTCACCGACAGGGACAACAAGGGGCCGCGCGGCCCGGGCACCGTGGACAGATCCACCTCGACTACGCCGCCGGGGGTTGATCCATATTTGACCGCGTTTTCGATCAGGTTCGACAAGACTTGAACCATCTGGTCGCGGTCGGCGCGCAGGATCAGCGGCTGATCCGCGCCCGAGATCTGCAGGCGGACCTGCGCGGCTTCGGACAAGGGGCGCAAGGTGGCCACGGCCTGATGCACCAGTTCAGACAGATCCTCGTCCCGGTCCGGGCGCACGCGTTCCTTTTCTTCTACGCGGCTAAGGTTCAGCAAATCCTGCACCAGACGGTTCATCCGTTCCGCCTCGGCCGACATGATGGCCAGAAACCGCGCACGGGCGACGGCGTCGTCGCGGGCGGGGCCGCGCAGAGTTTCGATGAACCCCAAAAGCGAGGTCAGGGGCGTGCGCAGTTCATGGCTGACATTGGCGACAAATTCGCGGCGCATCAGATCCATCTGCGCCAGTGCTGTCAGATCCTGAAACACCACGGCGACGCCCGTGGTCAGGGGGGTGATATGCGCCTCTAACACGGTGTCCTGCGAGGGGCCGGAAAGGGTCATCCTCGCCATGCGTGGCAAGCCACTGCGCCGGGCGGCCGCAATCGCCTCCAGAATTTCGGGCTGGCGCAGGGGAATGGCGTAATGCCGTCCCGCAGCACCGACACCGAACAGGTCTTGCGCGGCCGGGTTAATCACCGCGATACGGTCATCGGTACCGATGCGCAGGGCGGGCATCGGCAGGGCGGTCAGGATCAGGTCTTGGTCGCTCATCACTCACCCCGCCAATTCCGCCCCAACTTGGGTCAGACCTTGAACCGGCGCAAGCCCCCGAAAATGCGCTATCAGGCGGGCGGGTTATCGCGCTGAAAGATCCAGTCGTGATCGGGGTCGTTCTGGAAGCGCCAGTTGCGGCGCGGACCGGCCATGACGTTCAGATAATACATGTCATAGCCATAGGGCGCGCCGCAGGGATGGTGGCCGCGCGGCACCAGCACCACATCGTGGTTCTTGACCGTCATGGTTTCATCCAGAGCGCCATCCTCGGTATAGACGCGCTGCACGCCAAAACCCTGGGGCGGGTTCAGGCGGTGGTAATAGCTTTCCTCCAGATAGGTCATGCGGGGGAAATCATCCTCGTCATGGCGGTGGCTGGGATAGGACGACCAGTTGCCATTGGGGGTAAAGACTTCGGTCACAAGCAGGCTGTCAGCCACATCCAGATTTTCCATGGCGATGTTGTTGATATAGCGGGTGTTTTGCCCGGTACCGCGCTGGGTCAGGGTGATGCCCTGCGGCCCCAGACGCCGGGCGGGATGGCCCGATTTGCCGGGGGCCGAACAGATGGCCAGCGTGCAATGGGTCAGAGCAGTGGCCGCCCAGTCGCAGCCATCGGGCAGGTACAGGCAATGCGGCGGCGTGCGTTCAAACACATCCATCCGGTCGCCCATCGCCCCCCAGTCCTGCCCGGCACCCGTCAGATGCGCCTTGCCTTCGACCAGCACAAGAATCACTTCGCGCATGCTGGTCACCCCGGTCACATGATCGCCCGGCGCCAGCCGATGCAGCGCAAAGCCGACATAGCCCCAGCCCGCCGTCTGTGGCGTGATGTCATGCACCAGTCCCGTGGTGCCCTTTGGCTTGATCAGCAAATCGCCCATTTCTTGCCCCCATCCTCTGTGTTCAAATATTCCCAAGGGGTCCGGGGGGGGGTGGCCCCCC
>JANPOY010000238.1:0-10072 GCA_031428215.1 Paracoccaceae bacterium | reverse complement strand
ACAACCACCAGCGGCCCCACGCCGCCCATGGCGGTCAACCGCCCGCCGTGGTCTACTTCAACAACATCGAAACCGATCAGCAGGTGCAGGCAGTAGCTTAAATCACCCCGGAAGCTGTCCAAGAGTTGGGGAGTAGCTCATAATCAATGGCAGCTCTGGGCTCGAACCTGACATTCGGCGGCACAGCGTCGGGTCAGTTGAGCCTAGACAACGCAAGGTCAACGTGTTCGGCCCATTCCTGCCGGTGATCGCAAGAAGGAAACCTCGCGCTAGTTCCCGAAAGCCGCCACTATGACTTGTCGCAGCGCGAGTGCTCGAGTTGTGCCAGCCTGCGCAGCCCACTGATCGAACGTTGCCAGATCATCACCTTTTGAAATGCGCCTGACATCACCGACGATCAGGCGCGCGGCCCAGATTGTGTCAGGCCAACACGGTTTCGTGACGGCTGTAACAATCGCCTCGCTGATACGACTTGTCAGGTGCGGACCCGAGAAACGGGATCCCTGGATCAAAATGGAGCATGATATGACAATGAAATCGACCTTTGCGCTTGGTGCAACCCTAGCCTGCGCTTTGTCCACGATGGCTGTGACTGCAGCCCATGCCGAGGGCGAGATGGAAAAGTGCTTCGGCGTGTCCGAGGCTGGAAAGAATGATTGCGCGGCTGGCGCTGGCACGACCTGCGCAGGCACGTCCAAGGTCGATTTCCAAGGCAATGCCTGGAAGCTGGTCCCGGTCGGCACCTGCACCACGATGGAACTGCCCGATGGCCGCATGGGCAGCCTTGAGGCACTGACGCGCGATATCCCCGCGTGATCTGGCTTCAGGACGGGGTATCATGCTCCGTCCTGTCCCCTCTATTTGCAAGGAAAGCGCCCCATGCCCCTTCCCGCCGCTGCCGGTGTCGGCTTCAAGCCAGAGCATTTCGACCAGCTTCGCGCCACGACCCCTCGCGTGGGGTTTCTGGAGGTGCATGCCGAAAACTACATGGGGGCGGGCGGCCTGCCGCATCATCAACTGGGCCTTTTGCGCCGCGATCATGCGCTGTCCGTTCACGGTGTCGGCCTGTCCATTGGGGGTGCCGATGCACTGAACCGCGATCATCTGGCGCGGCTAAAGGCGCTCTGCGACCGCTATCAGCCCGACAGCTTTTCGGAACATCTGGCCTGGTCCAGCCATGGCGGCGACTATTTGAACGACCTTTTGCCGCTGCCCTACACGCAAGAAACCTTGGATCAGGTTTGCCAGCATGTGACTGAGGTTCAGGAGGTTTTGGGGCGGCGGATGCTGCTTGAAAACCCCTCGACCTACGTTTTGTTTGAACAATCCATCATCCCCGAAACCGAATTTCTGGCCGAGGTTGTCCGCCGCACGGGCTGTGGGCTGCTTCTTGATGTGAACAATGTATTTGTGTCGGCCACCAACCACCGCACGGATGCGATGGCCTACCTGGCGGCATTCCCGATCGAGGCTGTGGGCGAGATTCACCTTGGCGGGCATACCGAGGAAGAATTGCCTTCCGGCCCTCTCTTGATTGATGCGCATGGAACCCCGGTCGCGGATCCCGTCTGGGCGCTTTATGCGGCAGTGCTGGCGCTGACCGGTCCGCTGCCCACGCTCATCGAATGGGACAATGATGTGCCCCCATGGCCCGAACTGCTGGCCGAGGTGCTGCGCGCGCAGGATCTGCTGGATCATGCATCGGAGGCTCGCCTTGCCCGCGCATCCTGACCTTGTGCAGGCATTCACGGAAGGATTGGCCAACGGCACACTGCCGCCTGGCCTGACCGCCCAAGCGCAGGGCGAGGCGACCCGCCGCTTTGCGGTCTATCGCAACAACGTGGCCGTCAGCCTTGCCACTGCCCTGCGAAGCCGGTTTTCGGTAATTGAACGGCTTGTGGGCGGTGATTTCTTTGCCGCCATGGGCAAGATTTACCTGACAGAGCACCGCCCGAAATCGCCGGTTCTGCACGAGTGGGGCGACAGTTTTCCGGACTTTTTGGCCGAGTTTCTGCCCCTTGCCGCCTATCCCTATATGGCCGATGTGGCCCGGATCGAGATCGCACGCGGTCAGGCCTATCACGCTGCTGACGCCTCCCCGATTGCGCCAAACGACCTGATGGCCGCCGCAGCAGACCCCGGCACCGCCCGGCTTGGCCTGCATGCCTCGGTTCAGGTGCTGAGCTTTGCATACCCGGCCGCCAGCATCTGGGCGGCCAACCAACCGGGGGCCAACACAAGAAGCCTTTCGACCTCGGGCCCTGAAATGGCGCTGATCTTGCGAAACACCGCCTTCGAAGTGCCGGTTACCGTGCTGGCATCCGGCGATGCCGCACTGATCACCGCCCTGCAAGCGGGGCGGACCCTGCTGGGAGCGGCAGAATGTGCCGCCGAAATTGCGCCAGACCACGATCCGCAACCCATACTGATCCGCCTGATGCAGGCGGGTGTCATCACCTTGCCAAAGGAAGCCCCATGATCCCCCTCATCCGCCATCTGAACAGCCGTTTTGACCTGATCCCGCAGGATGCTGCGGCGCTGGCGTTGCGGATATTTCCTGCCATGGTCTTCTGGCAATCTGGGCGCACCAAGGTCGAGGGACTGTTCACCATCAAGGACTCCACCTTTTTCCTGTTCAAGGAAGAGTTTGCCCTGCCCGTGATCCCCTCTGATCTGGCCGCCGTTCTGGCCACCACGGCCGAGCATGTCTTGCCCGCCCTGATGATCCTCGGTCTGTTCACCCGGTTTTCCGCCCTTGGCCTGCTGGCGATGACAGCCGTAATTCAGATCTTCGTCTATCCCGACGCCTGGGTGACCCACGGCCTTTGGGGCGCGGCCCTTTTGGCACTGATCGCGCGGGGGCCGGGGCGGCTGTCGCTGGATGCCCTCTTGGGGCTTGACCGTGGCACGGCCACGTCAGCCGGTACCCTGCGGCCTGCGGAATAATGCTGCGTCCCGTTTGGTTCCGGAGGCAAGTTGGCGCTGAACCATCGCCCTTGGTGTAGCTGCCGGCAAGGCCGCTGACTGAAGTCAGAAACCTCGGTTGCGGCAACTTGCTATCGGGGTCAGAAGGCACGTGGCCAGCGGTAGGAAATCAGCATTGGTATAACCTTTCTGGAAGCCTACGGTTGGTTGCCTGGCCAATCTGACGGGCCGTCAGCCATTGAATGTCCCAAGTGACGGCAAGAACGAACTGGCCGTCCTCCGACAGGGCTATGATTTCTGGAACCCCACCGCAGGTCCGAACAAGGCTTTCGACCTGCTGCTGCCCAATCGCGTGGTTCGTCACCCCGGCCAACGAGTCCACGTTGGCAAGCCGATTTCCCTCCAGCCTGACCAGATGCAGAACGCGGTCCAGATGCGGCCTTTCCACATAGGCGATTTCAATCGTCCCATCCCGGTCGAAATCCGCAGCGCCAATCGGCACCAACCAGCGGTGCTTCGTTCCCAGATAGTCTGTCGTCGCAAGGCGACGCAGTGAGGCACCGCCCGCGTCCTCCGTCACCTCCCAAACAGCCAGCCGCGCGCCTTTGGACAGATCGCTTTCCACGGTAACGATTTCGGGACGTCCGTCGCCGGTGATGTCCCATAGGCGCGGGGCGAAGTCCTCGAACACACGGGATTGCGGTTGGTCAAGGCTGACCCTGACCACGCCGGAGTTACAGGTTGAACAGGGGGCGAGATCGACCTCCAGACGGCCCCACCCTTGAATACGCCCCATGATGTTGTGAGCATAACGGTCAGTGGGTTCCGCGTAGGAGGCCCCTACAGGCCAGCCCTTGACCGTCTGCTCGGCCAAGGCCTGACATGTCGTCAGACCGACGATCAAGGCGCTGATATTGAACACTCTTCCCATAGGACCTCTGATGTGTTGGCCGATGATGTAGTCGGCACGGCGCTGGGGGTTCAACCGGCTAGGATCAGCGCAAGCCCCTCACCACCGCAAGGCACGCGCGCCGATGAGCGTCGAGACCAGTGTAACCCCCATGATCGCAAGGCCATACCAAGTGACATAGAACAGCGGGCTGTCTTCGGTGCAGTGCAGCGCATAGATTGCGGCCGCAAAGCCAGATCCCGCGAGGCCCGCTACAAAGCCTGCACGCATTGGTGCCGTCGTGGCCCCCTGACGCAGAACATAAAGCAGCGTCGCCACCGGCAGAACCGAGAGCAGTGGGATCGCCACCAGACATTTCGTCATCGTCTTGCCGACCGTTGCCATCTGCCGCGCCTCAGCCGGTGTTGAGACATAGGCCCAGACCAATAGCCCAAGTGCCGCCGCCGCTACCGCCGCCAAAGGCCACAGGCGCGCGACCTGCCCGCCCTCTGGCCGGGCCAGCAGCAGGGCAAGGCGGGTGGCCGCCAACCCCAAGACACAAGTCAACAGGATGCGGGCGACCGAGATCGGTGTCACCAGAGCACTCAAAAGATCAGCACGAAAGCCCAAGACAAACCATACCGCCAGAACGGCAATCGCCAACGAAGGCACCATGCCCAACACAAGCGTGGTTCTCAGGTGCGGCCTCCGCACCGTATCGGCGGCAAGCGCCCGGATCAGATCATCGGTCTTCATTTCACATGCCTTTCCCGCAGGATGGCCAAAGTTTTTAACGCCCGGTGCAACGCCACACGCACCGCACCTTCGCTCATCGTCAGCGCAGCCCCAGTCTCGGCTACGCTCACGCCTTCCAACCCGATCTTTCGGATGATCGTGGCGGACCGTCCGTCCAGCATCCCGATCATCTTTGCCATATCGGCCGCCTCGGTCGGGTCTGGCCCGGCCTCGGCGGCCAGCACATCGGCAAAGTCATCAATCGGCACGTCGATCTTGCGCCCTCGCGCACGAAAGGCGTCGATGACCTTGTAACGCGTGATGGCATAGAGCCAGGGCCGCACCGGGCTGTCAGGCTCCCAAGTGTGCCGCTTCAGATGGATTGCAAGCAGCACTTCCTGCAGCACATCCTCACAGCCAGCCGCGCCCAAACTGACACCCTTGGCCCGCACGATGCCCCGCAGCACAGGCGTCACCGCCTGAAGGAACCGTGCATAGGCCCGGGCGTCCCCGGCATTCGCGGCCATAAGAAGCTGCCCCCATACGTAACCCTGTTCCGCCATCATGCCCTTCCAATTCGCACCAAGGCCCGATTTGTTACACGGGTATGCGCGATAAATGTGATGTCCCGGCATTCATACACAAGAACGTTACGACTGTAACATTCCGCCTGGCTTCACGAAGTGCAAGGGCAAGACAAACCCGCGCCTCCTGAGACAGGCCAAAACAAGGCAGAGTGACATGATGTTCAACAGCCAGGGTCACAGGCCCGAACTGCGCGACAGCAGCGGGCAGGCTATCGCCAGCAGGGTTAACTCCACAGGGTTCACACTGCCATATTTTCATGGCTGGCAGAGGTCACCATGGACCTGATCTTCGCCTACCTTGCCGGGCTTTTGACCCTGATCAACCCTTGCGTCCTGCCGGTGCTGCCCATTGTGCTTGCCTCGAGCCTGCACCGCGACCGCCGCGCTCCAATGGCGCTTGCTGCCGGGATGAGCGTCTCGTTCGTCGCCCTTGGCTTGGGGATCACGGCCCTTGGACCCGCCCTCGGGCTTGATACTGACAGTGTCGCCCGTGCGGCCGCACTTGTCATGGTCGGATTTGGCCTTGTGATGCTTGTACCAGCCTTCTCGGCGAGCTTTTCAACGGCCACCGCAGGCTTGGCGGCCCAAGCTGACGCGCAAATCGACGAGACCTCTGACGCTGGGTTGGGAGGACAGTTCCTGTCCGGCGCACTGCTTGGTGCGGTATGGAGCCCCTGCATCGGCCCGACCCTTGGTGCGGCGATTGCATTGGCCTCGACCGGGGAGAACTTGGGCCGCGCAGGTGTGATCATGGCTGCTTTCGCGATTGGGGTTTCGACGCTGATCCTTGCGCTGGCTTACGGTGCCAAGTCGGCCATTCGTCGGCGCCATACCTTGCTGCGCGCGGTCGCGGATCGCGCCAAACCGGTGATGGGTGCCACCTTCATCGCCGTGGGCTTGGCGCTCTGGTTCGGCCTGAATCACGTCATCGACCGGTGGCTGATCGAAAACCTGCCCACCTGGCTGATCGACTTTTCCGTTTCCATCTAAGCCAAAGGAGCCACCGAAATGCACCGCCGTAATTTCCTTGCCATGTCTGCAAGCCTGACCCTTTTCCCCTTCGCCGCCCGCGCCGGCGAAGCGACCCTGTACACCCCCGGCGCAGCCGAAGCCGCCATGGATGCGGGCAAGACTGTCCTTCTGGATTTCTGGGCCAGTTGGTGCTCCACCTGCGCCGCACAAGAACGCGTGCTGGCGGCGCTGAAGGCGGAAAATCCCGCCTACGAACAAAACATCGCGTTCTTTGTCGTGGACTGGGACGAGTATGGCAAAGGCGATCTTTCCAAGGCGCTGAACATCCCGCGCCGCTCCACCCTGGTGGTGCTGAAGGGCCGTCAGGAACTCCGGCGGATCGTGGCAGGCACATCCAGGGACGACATCAAGGCCCTGTTGGACATGGCCCTCGCCGCCGCCTGACAACCCGTTCAAGACCGCAAATTGACCGGGTGGCATGCCTTGCCATCCGGTTGTTTTGCGTTGCTTTTCTGGCGAGATGGCTGGCTGCGCATGCCTCATGTCGATCACTCCTGAAACACCGTATCGTGATCGCCGCACTGTAACATCCGCCCCGAACTTACGAATAGGCCACTACGACCCGCAACCGTATCGCGTGATCAACACTGAACCCCTAAGGAGATCCCATGTTTCAGGAATTCACGGCTCAATACCTATCGGTAACCGGCGACCTTCTTGGCACGACGGCTAGCGTCCAGTCGGCGACGCTGATCGACAACGACCTTCTCCGCGACAACACCGCAACTGAGGTCGTTACAAGAAGCGGCGGCACGGCCGAGATTTTCAACGGCTTCACAGGTATCCTTCCGATTGGCCCCGGAGCACCTCTCACGCTGGCAGACTTTGAACGTCGGTTCGACGATGGAGAGATCTCGACAACACTCATGTTCAAAGACGGCACATCGCTGAGCGGCGTGCTGGGGCTTGTTGACACACTTTCGACGGGCCCCTACGGCGAATTCACCTCGGTATACCTGTTCGACCAGCAGGCCCTGGCCTCTGTCGGAAAGACCATCGCCGATGTCGCGAATGTGGGAACAATCGCCTACATTGATCACAACCTGAGCTGGGCTGATTTCGGCTTCACCGCGACCGGCTTCACCGTGCCCGATCCGGTTCCCGTGCCGCAGCTCAACCTTGTGCAAGGCACGACGGGCAAGGACCGCCTGACTGGCACTAATGCCGATGACCTCATTCGGGGTGGCGACGGAAACGACAGGCTGACCGGCGGCGCCGGTGCGGATACCTTCGTCTTCGGCGCCGATGCGCGCGACGGCAACCGTGACAACGATACCATCACCGATTTCAACGCCGCCGCAGATACGATCCTGTTCGAGGCGGGTGCCACGATCCGGTTTATCGAGCAACGGGGTGCCGACCTGTTCATCCAGCTTGAGGGTGACCGCGATTCAATCACGGTTCTGAACGCAGATCGCGGGATCGTCGCGAACTTCGAGTTTTCCAACGACGTGTTCCTGGGCTGACACAAAATCCGTGCCCGGGCCGCCCATACGTGGCGGCCCGGACGATCTGATTGGCATAGTATTCATGAGCATTTGGAATGCGGATTGGAGCTGCCAGATAGCAGCTTTGCGCGAGCACGCAGAAAGAACGTCTTTTCAAACCTGGCTGACGGAGAAACCCCGGATGACACCTCGACTTCAAGGTAAGCTTCTTCTCTGGGGCTTCGCGCCCATGTTCGCAGTGGCGCTGTTCCTGTCTGACGGCGCACGTGCCCAGACGACAGGCGCTCTGCCTGCTTACGTGATCGCGGAGTTCGGTGCGCCGCCCCCGGTTCCCGATGGCCCGCTGCCAGACGGGCTTGGCGATGCCATCCGCACTGCCTTTGTCGACAGCCTGACGCAATCGCGATGGGGCAAGGCCCAGACGGTCGCCATGGCCGAGATCACGGCATCGAACGATCCCCGGATTGCGTGGCTCATCAGCGACATGATGCGTTTCGCGAGCAATGGCCCCATGACCGCGGCGCTGGCCGAAGCGGCTGCCGACCTTCTTAAGATCGAGACCCCTCGCGGCAACCAATGGGAGGTGGTCACCAACCACCTGATCGCCTGGGACATACCGGCCCCGCCTGACTATCTGCGCTTCAAGCGTGCCATCTTTACCACCGCCGTTCCCGGATGGGATCGGATTTTCGTCGAAGGTGACATCGACTGGCGGCAGGTGTCCTGGGGGGCGTGCTGATCGACGACCGGGCCTTTGGCCGAACAGACGAGCCGTGCAACTGTATTCCTGCCGCCGATAACCCCAAGGTCAGCTCTGCCGTCGAGGCGACCTGGCTTGACGACGACGCCGTCATCTTCGGGATTGCGGTGAATGAGGAGTACAGGGCATATCCAAGGCGCATCATGGAAGTGCGCGAGATGGTCAATGACACGCTGGGTGGCCGTGACCTTGCCATCCCTTACTGTACGCTGTGCGGGTCCGCGCAAGCCTATTTCACCGATGGTTTGCCCGCCGGTGTCAGGCGGCCGATCCTGCGAACTTCGGGGCTGCTGATCCGCTCCAACAATGTGATGTATGATGTCCGGACCTTCTCGGTCTTCGACACCTTCCTCGGGCGGGCCTTGACCGGGCCGCTGGGCAAGCGTGAATTGCAATTGAAACAGGCCAGCGTCATCACCACGGACTGGGGCAGTTGGCGGGCCGCACACGCCGAAACGACCGTGCTGGTCGAGGAACTGGCGCTTGGTCGGGATTTCGATTTCCGTAACGGACGCGATGCAGACGGCCCGATTTTTCCGGTGGGCGACGTCGACCCACGTCTGCCGGTGCACGAGGATGTCGTCGGGGTCGTGACCGCATCAGGCAGGCCGTTGGCCTTCCAGCGCAGCGCGGCCATGATCGCCTTGACCCGGGGCGAAGAGATCGGGGTAGAAAACGTGCGCCTTCGGCTTGAGGCTGGCGGCATCCGTGCGGTCGATGTGGATGGGTCCGACCTTGGCAGCCATCAGGCCTTCTGGTTCGCATGGTCGCAGTTCCACCCCGGAACGGCGCTTTGGCCAAAATGAACGGCGCTGGTTGGCGCGAACCGAATCCGCGGCCACACGCAATCCCTCCAATCAGAATTAGAAAGAACATGTACATGAACCCATGGGCCAAGGCTGCGCTTGCTGCGTTTTTCGCCCTTGGGCTTGCCCAACCGGTTCAGAGTGAGGCGAGGGGATCGCCAGACGTGCTGGTCTTGGGCGACTCTCAACTGACGTTCGGGGCCGGTGTGGCCTTCGTCGATCTTTTGACCAAGATGGCCGGGGAGTGCGGTCTTGCGCCGGATGCGGCCACGGGTGTGATCGGGGTTCGGTCCAGTTCTCTTTTGTTCTGGTCGGGGCGGACCAAGTCGACCAGAGGGGCCATTTGCAATGTTGATCCGAAGTGGAAGGTGAATGCCGGGGCCTATGGCACATTGTCCCAAGGCGAGAATCCCTATGTCCAGATTGGCAAGGGCGCGCAGTTTCAGTTCTGTTTGCCCGACCGGTCACCACTGCAGGCAGTGTTTCGGGACGGCTACCACAAGCCCAAGCTCTTGATCATGTTCCTGATGGGCAACGCGGCCGAACGTTGGGCCGATAGCCACGACGCGGCATTGCAGGATGCGCGCGCCTTTACGGCAGACCTGCCTGCGGGGCAGCCGTGCATTTTCATGACCTCGGCTCCGCCTTACGGAGAAAAGGTGGTCAAGCTAAGGCAAAGGGCGCAAGACAACATCCAAAGCGCCTTTGAACAGGTCGGGGTCTGCAGTTTCGTCCCCGACTTTACCGCGGCCACCCTTCTGCGGTCCGGATGTAGGTGAAGTCGGCCAGCCACTTCTGGTTTGGTCGGTCCGCCTGGAAGTCGCGGTCGAGGGTGTTGTCCGCGATGACCGACCGTTCCCCATCGTCCTTGGGCTTTGCACGGCGTCTGG
>JANPOY010000237.1:0-1817 GCA_031428215.1 Paracoccaceae bacterium | reverse complement strand
CAGGTATTTGTAACCTGAATACATAGGGATACAAAAGCAAACCCGGGGAACTGAAACATCTAAGTACCCGGAGGAAAGGAAATCAATAGATACTCCGTAAGTAGTGGCGAGCGAACGCGGATCAGCCGAGCCTTGAGAGTGACAAGAATGGTCTGGAAAGGCCAACCATAGTGGGTGACAGTCCCGTATTGGAAGCTCAATAGGACGCATTAAGTAGGGCGGGACACGTGTAATCCTGTCTGAAGATCGGGGGACCACCCTCGAAGGCTAAGTACTCCTTACTGACCGATAGCGAACCAGTACCGTGAGGGAAAGGTGAAAAGCACCCCGACGAGGGGAGTGAAATAGTACCTGAAACCGAACGCCTACAACCAGTCGGAGCACCCTTGCGGTGTGACGGCGTACCTTTTGTATAATGGGTCATCGACTTGGCCTCACAAGCAAGCTTAAGCCGTTAGGTGTAGGCGCAGCGAAAGCGAGTCTTAATAGGGCGAATGAGTTTGTGGGGTCAGACCCGAAACCGAGTGATCTAGGCATGAGCAGGTTGAAGGCTGGGTAACACCAGCTGGAGGACCGAACCCACATCCGTTGAAAAGGATCGGGATGACTTGTGCCTAGGGGTGAAAGGCTAATCAAACTCGGAGATAGCTGGTTCTCTGCGAAATCTATTTAGGTAGAGCGTCTGACGAATACCCTCGGGGGTAGAGCACTGGATGGGTAATGGGGTCCCACAGACTTACTGATCCTAACCAAACTCCGAATACCGAGGAGTACTATCAGGCAGACACACATCGGGTGCTAACGTCCGGTGTGAAAAGGGAAACAACCCTGACCTACAGCTAAGGCCCCTAATTCATGGCTAAGTGGGAAAGCAAGTGAGACGACCAAAACAACCAGGAGGTTGGCTTAGAAGCAGCCATCCTTTAAAGATAGCGTAACAGCTCACTGGTCTAAATAAGTTGTCTTGCGGCGAAGATGTAACGGGGCTCAAGCCATGAGCCGAAGCTTAGGATGTGTAGCAATACACGTGGTAGCAGAGCGTGGTGTGATATAACTCCATGTCTCTTTTGTTTAAGCGGATCGCGGAAATGCAGCGGCGCAGCAATGCGCTGAAGTAGCGAAGCGATAGCGCAAACCTTGGAGACGCGGAGTTTTCTGTGAAGCTGGCCTGTGAGGGATCCGGTGGAGAGATCACCAGTGAGAATGATGATATAAGTAGCGATAAAGAGGGTGAGAGACCCTCTCGCCGAAAGTCCAAGGGTTCCTGCTTAAAGCTAATCTGAGCAGGGTAAGCCGACCCCTAAGGCGAGGCCGAAAGGCGTAGTCGATGGGAATCAGGTTAATATTCCTGAGCCAGGAGGATGTGACGGATCTCGACTGTAGTTTGCCCTTATCGGATTGGGTGGGCTGCTTAGAGGTTCCTGGAAATAACCCTCCGTAAGATCGTACCCTAAACCGACACAGGTGGACTGGTAGAGTATACCAAGGCGCTTGAGAGAACGATGTTGAAGGAACTCGGCAAATTACCTCCGTAAGTTCGCGAGAAGGAGGCCCGCTTTGTACGCAAGTATGGGGCGGGGGCACAAACCAGGGGGTGGCGACTGTTTACTAAAAACACAGGGCTCTGCGAAGTCGTAAGACGACGTATAGGGTCTGACGCCTGCCCGGTGCTGGAAGGTTAAAAGGAGAGGTGAAAGCTTTGAATTGAAGCCCCAGTAAACGGCGGCCGTAACTATAACGGTCCTAAGGTAGCGAAATTCCTTGTCGGGTAAGTTCCGACCTGCACGAATGGCGTAACGACTTCCCCGCTGTCTCCA
>JANPOY010000236.1:0-1560 GCA_031428215.1 Paracoccaceae bacterium | reverse complement strand
TATCTTCCCCACTGAAAGATCTTTACAACCCTAAGGCCTTCATCGATCACGCGGCATGGCTAGATCAGGCTTGCGCCCATTGTCTAAGATTCCCCACTGCTGCCTCCCGTAGGAGTCTGGGCCGTGTCTCAGTCCCAGTGTTGCTGATCATCCTCTCAAACCAGCTATGGATCGTAGGCTTGGTAGGCCATTACCCCACCAACTACCTAATCCAACGCGGGCCAATCCTTTGGCGATAAATCTTTCCCCCCTGATCACTACAACCAAAGGGCACATACGGTATTACGCTCCGTTTCCAGAGGCTATTCCGTACCAAAGGGTATGTTCCCACGCGTTACTAACCCGTCCGCCGCTGACCCCGAAAGGTCCGCTCGACTTGCATGTGTTAGGCCTGCCGCCAGCGTTCGTTCTGAGCCAGGATCAAACTCTCAAGTTGAAAGCATCTCGCGACGCTGTCCTTGACGTTCGAACCTCTGCACATCGTTCATCCGCCTTGCGGGCGGATGTCTACCGTCTGATGCACATCGTTCCTTCAGGAACGAAGTCCGTCAAACAGTGAAGCTGACACCCGCATCATCGCCCCGGATCAGATCCGGGACTAACGGGCCGATATGCAGCGTTTGTCCATCGAATGGCCAAACCGCCCACATATCTCTTCAGTAACCAGCAATTTCAAAGAGCACCGAAGACAAAATAAACCGGAAGCGCCAAACCTGTCTGGCACACCCGCCCGCTTTTCCCTCAAGTCCGTCCGACAAACCAGCCTCGCAGCCGTTCCGTCCGCCGATGCAGTCTGCGCCGCTTCGGTAGGCCGCTATCTACGGCCCCCCTCCCGGCGCCGCAAGCAGTTTCTTCGCAATCAACACATTTTCTTCTCCCCCCCGCGCGCCCCCTCAATATCTTGCGGATGAGGAAATATCCGCAACAATATCTCCGCCCAAAAGCAAGAAAATTCCACCATCAAGCCCGAGCCACACCGGCAGAACCGCCAAAGCCAACGACTCGCCCGCGCCGGGATCCCCGCACCGCAGGGCTTTTGCCCCAAAAAGCCAAAACCCCGCCGTCAGAGCGCGACTCGGCGGCGGCGGTGCCGCAGTCTGAGCGCCGGCAGGCCAGACTCGCCCCCAAATCGCCCCCGGACTCGCCCCCAGACTCGCCGCCTGACACCCGCAGGTTTTCCCGCGCCTGCCCCCGCGCCCGTCCATCGTCCCGCACCGGTCCTAATGCAGCACCGCATCCCCGGGCCGTGGCCGGACCGACCGCGACACCCGGGCGCCAACGATCAGCCCTTCGACCCCGGCACTGACCACCACGGTTTCGCCGTCCTTCACATTGCCCGACAACAGCATCTCGGCCAGCGGGTCCTGCAGGTGGCGCTGGATCACCCGCTTCAGGGGCCGGGCGCCATAGGCGGGATCCCAGCCCTTGGCCGCCAGCCAGTCGCGCGCGGCGGCATCCAGCGTGAGCGTGATCTTGCGCTCCTCCAGCAGCTTCTGCAGCCGGCTGAACTGGATCTCGACGATCCGGCCCATCTCGCTCTTCTGCAGGCGGTGGAACAGG
>JANPOY010000235.1:0-8116 GCA_031428215.1 Paracoccaceae bacterium | reverse complement strand
CCTTGACAACCTGCTCAGCAGGGGCCTTCGTCGTCACGGGTTTCTTCATCATCTTCAACTCCATGTGGGGTCAAGATGAGCCGCAAACCCTCCGCTACGCAATCAACCTAAATTGTTCCATGGGCGTTGACGGCGGACAATGCCCATTTCCGCGACGTGCCTGAATCCGAATGGCGCTGGCCCAACTTTTCTCCCGCCGAGATCGCCTGCCGCGGCACTGGGGCGATCAAGATCAATACAGAGGCGATGGACAAGCTTCAATCCCTGCGCAACCGCCTCGGCAAGCCGCTGATCGTCCGCTCTGGCTATCGCAGCCCCAGCCACAACCGCGCCGTCGGCGGTGCACCGGCTTCCAAGCACATTCTGGGCACAGCGTTTGACATCGCCATGTCGAACCTCGATCCCGCCGCCTTTGCAGAGGCTGCGCGCGCCGTGGGCTTCATCGGCTTCGGCACCTATCCCCGCTCAGGCTTCATGCATATCGACCTCCGGCCTGCGCGCAGCTGGGGCGAGCCGTTCCCCATTCGCGCAACGCCCTTCGTGCCGGAAGTGGCCCCCGCCCGGGAAGTCCTGGCCGACAGCCGCACGCTGAAGGGTGGCGGGGCAGCTGGCATTGCGACCGTCGGTGCTGCTGGTGTTGAAGTGGCGCAAGAGGTCCTGGCGGAAACACAATCCGCCATCCTGCCCCTGGTGCCCTACCTCGACACCTTGCGCTGGGTGTTCATCGCCGTGGCGCTGACAGGCATCGCCGTCGCCATCCGCGCCCGGATCGATGACTGGAAGCGGGGCCAGCGGTAATGGGCTGGATTATAGCGATCCTCGCCATCGGCCCGGCGCGCAAGGCGCTGGGCCTCCTACTGGCCGCCCTCACCATCGCCTTGTTCCTGCTGAACCTCCGCCGCGCCGGTGAACGCGCCGGTCGGCTGGCCGAGAGGCTTTCAACATCGGAGAGAACCCATGAAAGTCAACGCGAGATGCTGGAAGCCGCCAGCCGCCGCCCCGCTGATCGCCATGCTCTGTCTGAGCGGCTGCGTGACGGCAGGTTCTGAAGAGAGCGCCCCGTGCCCCCCTATCACCGTTTACAGCTCGGTCGAACAGGCCCGCGCTTCAGAGGAGGTGGATGCGCTGGCGCAGGGCGCGATCGTTGTTCGGATGCTCAGTGACTAAGCTGTCCTGCGAGATCAGGCGCGCGCGTGTAGGTGAAAACTGGGCCGGGCAAATAGCCAGCGGGAAGCGCCAAACGCCTCGACCGCGGCGTCACGCCCAGCCCGTTTCACAGGTTTACGGTTTCAAAGAGCAGAATGGAGCTTTCCCCGCAGCCGGATAGCGCACAAACCGTCGCCGTGTGTCGCGATTCAAAATGGGCACAATTGTGCACCACGGGCAGTCCGCTGGAGGTGACGTTTTGTTTTGGTAACAATGGTCGAACTGGGCGGAAAGCTGACCTTCACCGCTGAGGCACGCTATTCATCTGGCAAACGCAGCCGCCTCGTAGTGCCTCGTCAAGACAGGAGCCTATGTAGTGAAAGTCCGGTTGTGCTCATGCCGATTCCCTGACCCTCTCGCCTAGCCCCAGCCCGCACAAGACTGCGCCCGCTTGGTCCGTCGAAGACATGCAGTGCCGACGGTGGGAAGGCCAGACCGACCTCCTCGCCTTCTGTCAGGGCCAGCTTCAGGTCTGACACCACACCGACCGGGATATCCTCGATCTCAAGGTGGTAAATGCGGGCGGAACCCAGCTCTTCGAAGAATTGGAACTTCGCCGCGAGCAAGCCTTGTCCCTTCATGCTGATCGACAGCTTTTCCGGCCGAAGTCCGATCTGGACAAGCTGCCCCGGCAACGCCTTGAAGGACGACTGGATGTCCAGGGTTTGACCATCGGCAAGCAGAACAGACACGCCGGAGGCCGCGACCGTGCCGGGCAGGATGTTCATAGCCGGGCTGCCCACGAAGCCCGCGACGTAAAGCGAGGCGGGGTGTTCATAGATTTCCTCCGGCGTGCCGATCTGTTCGATGGTGCCCTTGTTCATGATCACCAAACGGTCAGCCAGCGTCATGCCCTCGTGCTGGTCGTGGGTGACGAACACGCTGGTCGCACCTACGGCATTGTGGATGCGGCGGATTTCGTGGCGCATCTGGACACGCAGCTTCGCATCAAGGTTTGACAGGGGTTCGTCGAAGAGGAACACCTTAGGCTCGCGGATGATGGCACGGGCCATTGCAACGCGCTGGCGCTGGCCGCCGGAAAGCTGGCCGGGCTTGCGGTCAAGGAAATCTGCCAGACCGACGGATTTCGCGGTGACTTCGATCCGCGCCATACGTTCGACCTTCGGCACGCCTGCGACCTTCAGGGCATAGCCGATGTTTTCCGACACCGTCATGTGGGGGTAAAGCGCGTAGTTCTGGAACACCATGGCGCAACCCCGTTCGCGCGGCTCCAGCTTGTTGACGACCTCGCCCGCAATGGAAATCTCGCCAGACGTGATCTCTTCCAGCCCGGCGATCAGCCGCAGCAGGGTGGACTTGCCACAACCCGAGGGGCCGAGGATCACCACGAACTCGCCATTGTGGATGTCAAGGTTGACGCCTTCCATGATCGTGGTCTTGCCGTAGGTCTTGGCGACGTTGCGGATGCTGATTTCGGCCATGGGATGCCCCTACTTGTCGGTGTTGATCAGGCCGCGCACGAACCAGCGCTGCATGAGGATGACGATGGCGATGGGTGGCAGCATGACGACCAGCGTCGCGGCCATCGCAAGGTGCCAGGTTGGCGTGCCGCCGCCGGTGGTCAGTTGATCGGGCACAAGGTCGGACAGCTGGACCACGACCATCCCGTAGTTCGCCCGGTCAGTGACGACGAGAAGCGGCCACAGGTACTGGTTCCAGGCATAGACGAACATGATCGTCGCCAAGGCCGCGATGTTGGTCTTGGAGAGCGGGATGAGCACGTCCCAAAGGAAGCGAAGCGGCCCGGCACCATCCATCCGCGCAGCCTCTACCAGCTCATCCGGGATGGTCAGGAAGAACTGGCGATACAGGAACGTGCCGGTGGCAGTAGCAACCAAGGGCAGGATGAGGCCGGTGTAGGAGTTGAGGAGGTTCCACTCCAGCGCAACCTCGACCCCGGACAGGGTGGTGATCAGCCAGCTGATGCCGGTCCAGTCCATCAGGGTCTGGAACGGGGTCAGTGCGTTGGCGGCCACCGCATAGGTTGGAACGATCCGTACTTCCAATGGCAGCATCAGGGTGATGAAAATCATCCAAAAGATCAGCATCCGCCCGCGGAAGTTGAAAAACACCAGCGCAAAGGCGGTGATGCAGGCCAAGGTAATCTTGCCGACGACGACCCCGGTCGCGACGATCAGCGTGTTGACGAACTTCAGCCCGAAGTCCGACAGCGCCCAGGCCTCGCGCAGGTTGACGAACAGCTGATCGCCCGGCCAAAGCTCGATCGGGGCGCTGTTCACCTCTTGCAAGGTCAGGGTCGCGCCGACGAAGGCCAGCCAGATCGGCACCAGAATCAGGACCAGCCCGAAGATCAGGATGGCATGGGTCACGACATTCAGGATGGGTGTGCGTTCGATCATGGGCCTGCCCTCAGGTGTAATGGACGCGCCGCTCGACATAGCGAAACTGAACGAAGGTCAGCGCCATGACGAGAAGCATCAGGATGATGGATTGGGCCGCAGCACCGGAGTAGTCGAAGCCCCGGAAGCCGTCGGCGTAGATCTTGTAGACCATCAGGTCGGTCGCCCGGAACGGCCCGCCACCGGTCAGGGTGTCAACGATGCCGAAGCTGTCGGTGAAGCTGTCGGTGATGTTGATGACCAGAAGGAAGAAGAACGTGGGCGTCAGCAGCGGCAGCTGCAGATCGATCATTCGGCGCAGGGGGCGCGCTCCATCCATCGCGGCGGCCTCGGTCAAGCTGCGGGGGATGGACTGGAGCGCGGCAAGAAAGAAGATGAAACTGTAGGCGACCTGCTTCCAGGCACCAGCCACCACGATGGCGGTCACAGCTTGCCATGGGTACTTCGACAGGTCCCACCAGCCGGGGGCGATGGTGTTGATGTAGCTGAAGATGCCCGCACCGGGGTTGAAGACGAACTGGAATGCCAGACCCACCGCAGGGGCGGCCACGGCATAGGGCCAGATGATCGCGATCCGGTAGGCCTTGTAGCCTGCAAGCTGACGGTCTACGAAAATGGCAAGGGTCAGCGCCATTGACATGGCCAGAACGGTTGTCGCCAGCGCGTAGATCACCGAGACCTTGACCGAACTCCAGTAATAAGGGTCGCTTAGGACCTTCCTGAAGTTGTCAAAGCCAACCCAGGTGTTGCCGCCACCCCACGGCTGTTCCAGCGTGAAGGCCCAGTAAAGCGCCTGGGCCGAGGGCCAGTAGAAGAAGACGAAAATGATCAGAAGCTGTGGGGCCAGCAGGGCGGCCACAATCCAGCTGAACTTGAAGTAGGCGCGGCGCATTCACTTCCCCCGGACAAAAAAGCGGGCGCAGCCGGGTTGGCTACGCCCTTTTCGTTCATTTCTTACGGGAAGGATTTGCCAGCGTAGGTCTGGGCAAAGCGGGCCAGCTGCTCGTTGCCGCGCGAGACGGCGGTATCCAGTGCCTCTTGCATGGTCTTCTGCCCGGCAATGGCGGCTTCAACCTCGGCCTGCCATTCGGCCCGGATCTGGATCATGCCACCCAGACGGATGCCGCGGGTCAGCGGGGTCGGCTCGGTCCAGGTCAGCGATTTCATCGCGATGTCGCGGTTGATGTAGGGCTCGGCTGCGTAGAAGCCTTCGGCCAGAAGCGCCTCATAGGTCGACTTGGTCACCGGGATGTAGCCCGAGTTTTCCAGCAGGAACTGCTGTTCTTCCTTCGTGGCAAGGAATGCCAGATAGTTGGCCGCTGCCTTGTATTCGTCATCGGACTTGCCCGACAGCACCCAAAGCGAGGCACCGCCCACGACGGTGTTCTTGCGTTCCACACCCTCGTAGGTCGGGATGATCTGCACGTCCCAGCCAAAGGTCGGGGTCAGCTTGTGGATGGTGTTGTGGTCAGCGATTGACGAAAAGAAGACCGAGCATTCGCCTTCGACGAAGCTGTCGCGCGAGGTCTTGCCAGCAGCTTGCGTACGCAGCATGGCATAACCTTCGGTCATCCAGCGCTGGATGTTCTCCATGTGCTTGACGTGGAGCGTGGTGTTGAACAGAAGCTCGGTGTCCAGCCCGTCATAGCCGTTGTTGTTCGACGCAACCGGAACGCCGTGCGCCATCGAGAACTGCTCGAGGTCGATCCAGGATGACGGCGCGTAAGCAAGACCGCAAGCCTGGCCCGACTCCTTCAGCTTCACGAAGGCGGCTTCCATGCCTTCCCAGGTAACCGGGGCTTCGGTGATCCCGGCCTTGGCGAAGTGATCCTTGTTGAAATAGTAGACCGGGGTCGACGAGTTCCACGGCATCGAGAAGAATTCGCCCTTGGTCGACGAATAGTAGTTGGCGATCCCGGGGAAGTAGTCAGCCCAGTCGACCGTCACGCCAGTGTCGGCCATCAGCTGCGTCACCGGATAGAATTCGCCCGAAAGCATCAGGTCGGCAGTACCGGCGTCGAACGACTGCAGCAGCACCGGGTGCTTGCCCGCACGGAAGGCGGCGATGGTGTTCTGCACGGCCTTTTCATAGCCGTCCTGTCCGACGCAAACCGCCTCGTACAGGTCCTGGCTTGCGTTGAAGCGGTTGCAGGTTTCCAGCACGACAGCGCCAAGGTCGCCCGTCAGGCCGTACCAGTATTCGAACTTGATCTTCTCGGCATGGGCGGCTCCGGCAGTTGCCAGAAGCACCATGGCAGTGGTCGCTAGCTTGAATGTCATATCCCTGTCTCCGTCAAAAAGAAGCCGCATGCAGGCTGCAGCATGAGCGGGTCATGGCAGGCAAAGGTGACATTGAATCAATGACTTTGTGAAATTTTTAATAACCAAAAACAGTGTATTATATCAATAATGCCAAAGGGGCGCGCAAGCCGGGCTTGCGCGCTTAAAAGGGTTGCAAGATCCCGTTAATCTTCCGGGAAAAGACCCGGGGCCAGTTCAATGTGCCGAGGCAGATAATCCTGAAAGTGCACGGTCACCCCATCGGTATCCGCCAGAACCACCGCCATCTGTGCCGGGCCTTCCAGCCGCAACTGGGCGCCCGCCATGCCCGGAAGATGCGCGTTCACCGAATAATGGCTGCCCGCGAGCGTGGTCATCGGGATGCCGTGCCAGACGCCTGACGATGTCAGATGCACATGCCCCGAAATCACCATGCGCACATCCAGGTGCCGTTTCAGCAGCCGCGCAAAGCCCGCGCCATCGGCCAGCGGGATCGCATCCACCGGCAGGGAAAGGACATTGGCATGGTGGTGCATGACGATGATCACAGGGCGGTCCGCCGCCTCGTCCAGCTTTGCAGCCAGCCAGTCACGACGGCCGTCGCACAGTGCGCCTGCGTGGGTGCCGGGGGTTGTAGTGTCCAGCAGAATCACCCGGTAGCCATCAAGATCCATCGCCTTTGACACGCGAGCCTGCGGGTCGGAATGCTCTGGGCCAAAGACCGACAGATAGGCCTCTGGCGCATCATGGTTGCCCAGCGTGATGTGGCAGGGCACGGTCAGGGGGGCCAGCGTGTCGCGCAGCACCTCATAGGCCGCCACCTCGCCCAGATCGGCAAGGTCGCCCGCGATGGCGACAAAATCGGCGTTGGCGTGATCGCGGTTGATCGCCTCTACCGCCGCGGCCAGGCGGGCCGCAGGATCGAGACCGTTGACCGCAGCGCCGGGCGGGCCAAGGTGAAGGTCGGACAGGACTACGAACTTCACTGCGCCAGCCCCAGATCGGCCAGATACCTGGCAGACGGGATGACCCCGGCCTTGTCACGCAGTTCCAGAATCAGGCGCGGGTTCGCCCCGGTTTCGGCAATGGCCTTGAAGACCGATGGCCAAAGGATCGTGCCATGGCCGATCTGCCAGTGCCGGTCGGCAAAGCCATCGGCATCCTGCAGATGCACATGGCCAAGCCGCGCCCCGGCGGCGCGGATGTAGCAGTCGACAGGCGGCCCACCAGTGGAGCCATGCGCATAATGTGCGTGCCCGGTATCGACTGACAGCGCCAACGCCTGCCAGTCCAGTGCGTCGCACAACTGCGCGCGATCTGCCGGTTCGACATCCTCGATGTTCTCCAGCATGAAAGTCACGCCCATATCCGCCGCCCGCGATAGCACAGGCGCCAGCGTCTGCCGCACTGACTCGATCATGCGGGCGGCATCCTTGGGGTACATCCCGCGGTGATTGTAGCCCCATGTGGTAAAGGGCGAGTGGATCACCACATGCGTTCCCCTGACCGCCGTGCAAACGTCCAGCGCCTGCTGGAACCGTTTCGTCACGATCTTGCGCACCTCAGGCTCATAGGACGCTATGGTAAAGCCCCAAAACGGCCCATGGATACCAAGCCGGCCTTGATGCCCTTCCAGAAGCTTTACCGTCTCAGCTGCCAGTCCGGACCAGTCACCATCAAGAACCTCGGCATCGACAAAGGCCTGAAGTTCAAGATCACGCGGGGCTTCCAACAACCAGTCCCGGTGGGATGCAAGGTCTTCATGGCCAAGAGCAGCGCCAAGTATGGGTCGTGATGTCATCTTCAGATTTCCCCGACATTGAAATACCGGGGCAAGATCACGAGCGACCGTAACGCCAAGCCTATAGGAGCGTGTATTTTTTGTAACAATCCTTTGGCGCCAACCGGCAACTCGCCACTGCATAGGTCAAGGATCGAGCCCATTGGGCTCGTTGCGCCTTGGCTACCGTCAACTCTTTTGACGACCTCCGCGCAGAACCGCATTTCGCTGATCGTCCGGTATGGGCCGAACACGTCGCTGCCGACCGTTCGGCGTTACGTCTCTCATCCCCTTCTGCAACAACAGAGCCACTAGGTCGGAGGTGAACTTTGTCCGTCGTCGAATGATTTGGAACAGGCGGCCTAATTCTGGAGCGGAAGTTTTTGGCTCATCGGGTTTAGGTTATGCTGCTTGACGTTGATGGTTCAAGCGGCGGTTTTGGATGGTTTTCAGTTTGATGCGTCGCCTT
>JANPOY010000234.1:0-133751 GCA_031428215.1 Paracoccaceae bacterium | reverse complement strand
AACCTTTCGCGGTATTTGGTCATATGTATCAGATTATCCGGTTTGGTCAAATCCGGGCGGGCCAACCGAACAGCGCGCGATCAACGCGCATTCAATCTTCACCCGCAAAACCGCCGCAAAACCAACCCGACCGGCGCGGTCCTGCAAAGTGCCGACGGCCCAGCGGGCCATTTCCTCATGCGGCAGCACCATGGTGGTCAGGGCAGGGCGCAGAGTGGCAGCCAGCTCGTCGTTGTCAAACCCCACGACCGACACGTCGCGCGGCACCTGCAATCCGCGTTCGTGCAGTGCCTCATAACAGCCAAGTGCCACCCGATCGTTGAAGCAAAAGATTGCGGTCGGCGGGCGCGGCAGGCTCAGCAAATCCAGCGTCACCGCGCGCCCCGAAGCTGCGGTCCAGGCGGGGCCAGCCAGCCAGTCCGGCACGAAACTGATGTCATGCGAAGCCAGCGCGCGCCGGTAGCCCAACATGCGGTCCCGCGCCGCCTCGCCCCAGGCTTCGCCGGCAATATGGGCGATGCGGCGGTGCCCGGCGCGGATCAGCGCCTCGGTCGCCGCAAAGGCACCGGTCACATCCGCCGGAACCACCGACGCAAACTGACCCGCGGGGGCGTGACAGTTCAGCAAGACGGTTGGTATCCCGGCCAGTTGTACGGGCGGACGCACGCTGCGGGTCATGAGCGAGGTGTAAAGCACCCCGATCAGCGAGGTTGTGCGCAACACGTCCAGCGCCGCCGCCTCGACCTGCGCATCGCCGCCGGTGCAAAACACTGCGATCAGCGCGCCTTGCCGCGCCGCTTCCAGCCGGGCACCCTCAATGAATTGGGCGGCAAAGGGCGTGGTCATCACCTCGTCGATCAGCAGGCCGATCACCCGCACTTCGCTGCTGCGGCTCAGAGCGGATTTGCGCACATATCCCATCGCTTCGGCAATCGCGTGCACTTTGTCGCGGGTGTCCTGCGATATCCGCGCATTGGTCACGCCGCCCAGAACCAGTGACACCGTGGCCTGCGAAACCCCGGCTTTTTCAGCAATGTCAATCATGGTGGCGCGTTTGGACATGCGGGGCCTGCGGACAAGTGAAGCGTGCGAGTCTTTTGGCGAATCAACTTGCCAGACGCCAGAGCTAATATTATCACTAATGTATTATCAGCTGGAGAAGAACCGTGACAGCAAGCACCGCCGCCGCAACGCAGATCAGCTTGGACGGCATCTGGCAGTTTCAGCACGAAGCCGGGCCCCGGCGTGAGGCCGTTGTCCCACTGCCCTGGCAAGCGCAGTTTGCCGATCTGCGCCACGCGTCTGGCCGGGCGATTTACACACGGCAGTTTCGCGTTGAACCCTTGGGCGACCGCCGCGCGGTGCTGTGTTTTGGCGCGGTCAGCTACAATGCTGTGGTGCAGGTGAATGGCCAGATCGTCGGACAAAACGAAGGCGGATACCTGCCGTTTGAATGCGCGATTTCTGCAGAAATACTGCAAGAGGTCAACGAATTGACGGTCGAAGTTCATCTGCCGGACGGCGCCTCTTCAACCACGCCTTTTGCCGAAATTCCGCATGGCAAACAAAGCTGGTACGGGCCCATCGGCGGCATCTGGCAATCGGTGACGCTGGAGTTGCGCGCTCCTTGCCATCTGCTGCACTGCGCGATTTCGGCGCAGCTGTCGGGCAGCGTGTCTTTGGCGCTTGAGATGTCCTTGCCCGCAACCGCAAGGCTGGAAATCCTTGATGGCGCGGGACAAGTGGTGGCGCAAGGCACGGCCACCGCCGAAGCCCATCTGCACGTCGATGCCCCCGCGCTTTGGTCGCCCGATCAGCCCAATCTGTACCGCCTGCGCGTGATCCTGCCCGAAGAAACCACCGAACACGTCTTCGGTTTCCGAAGCTTTGAAACCCGCGAAGGACAGTTCTTTCTGAACGGTCAACCCTGGTACATGCGCGCCGCGCTGGATCAGGACTACTACCCCGAAGGCATCTGCACGCCGCCGTCGCTGGCCTATCTTGAGGATCAGTTGCTCAAGGCAAAGGCGCTTGGCCTGAACATGCTGCGCTGTCACATCAAGGTGCCCGACCCTCGCTATTACGAGGTGGCAGACCGGCTTGGCATGCTGATCTGGACGGAAATTCCCAACGTTGGCGTGTTCAGTGACGCCGCCGCCCTCCGGATGCGCGCGACGATGGAGGGCATCCTGCGCCGCGACGGCAACCATCCCAGCATCGTGATCTGGACGCTGATCAACGAGGATTGGGGCACGCGGCTGTGCGAAGATCCGGGCCATCGGGCCTGGCTGGCGCGCGAATTCGACTGGCTGAAGCAGCGCGATCCCTCGCGGCTGGTGGTCGATAACTCGCCGTGCCATGGCAATTTTCACGTCAAGACCGACATCAATGATTTCCACTATTACCGCTCGGTGCCAGAGCGGCGCGCCGAATGGGATGCGCTGACAGCGGAATTTGCGGGCGGTGCCGACTGGACCTACACGCCTTATGGCGACGCGCAGCGGGTGGGCTCAGAGCCCTTGGTGGTGTCGGAATTCGGGGTCTGGGGTCTGCCCGATCCGCGCCAAGTGCAGATCAACGGGGCTGAGCCGTGGTGGATGGAAACCGGCGGCACCTGGGGCGATGGCGTGGCCTATCCGCATGGCATCCAGAACCGGTTTGCAACTTTGCAACTGGACACGGTGTTCGGCAGTTTTGAGCGCTTCATCGCGGCGGTGCAGTGGTATCAATTTGCCAATCTGAAGTATGAAATAGAGGTGATGCGGTCCTGGCCGCAGATCACCGGCTATGTGATCACGGAATTTACCGATGTTCATTGGGAGTCTAACGGACTTCTGGATATGAACCGTAACCCGCGCGTGTTTCACGACCGTTTTGCCGAAATCAACGCCAATGTGGTGATTGTACCGCGTGTCAGCCGCTATGCGGCCTGGGGCGGGCGGGGCTATGACTTTGGCGTTGCGGTGGCCACCGGCGGCGCGGCTGTCCCCGATGGTGTGCTGCGCTGGCATGCCGAGGGACAAACGGGGCAGATTGCCGTCAATGCGGCGGCACATTCGGTGGTCGAACTGGGCCAGATTGCGCTGCAGATCGCTGCGGGTGCCAACCGGGTACTGACGGTGCAGTTCACATTGCACGCAACCGGCGCCGAGGTGGCGCGCAATCAGATTGAGGTTGCGGTTTATCACGCGGCGGTTCCGGCGGCGGTCACGGTTGCGACCGACGATAAGGCGCTGGCCGCCCATTGCGCGGCGCTTGGGCTGACTGCCGTGGCACCGGATCAGGCCGACGTCACGCTGGTGCGGGCCTTGGATGCGGGCGACATCGCGCGGTTGCAAAACGGTGCACGCTATTTGCTGATAGCCGGGGAACATCCTGATGGCATGGGGAAAATCCGCCTTGATCCGCCCCGGCGCGAGCAACCTTTTATCCCTGTGGTGGATGAGGTGCCGGGCCTGCCGGGCAGCCTGGAAGGTCAGGTCCCGAACATGGTGTTGCACGCGCGGCATGGCACCATGTGGCGCGGCGACTGGATCGCGGGCTTTTCCTGGATCCGGCGTGCGGGTGTTTTTATTGACATGCCGGGTGGCCCACTGGTCGATCTGTCATTTGACCGGGTCATCCCGCAGCATGTGCTGACGGGCTTTCGCGCCTGGGAATTTGGCGGCCCGGTTCATGCCGGGATCGTGGTGGGATGGGCGCACAAACCGGCCGCTTTGATCGCCGAACGTCGGGTTGGCCGGGGTGGGTTGGTGGCATCGACCTTCCGGCTGACACAGGACGCGCCGGGGGTTGATCCGGTGGCCAGCTATCTGCTGAACGCTTTGATCCGACTGACCGCAGATATGACCGTGGATCGCGCGAACTCTGTATGAATATCATTCTACCTGATACATATCGGAAAAGAAGGTTGACACATTGGGCTGGCCATTCATAGTGGTGACAGCGGTCAGGCTAGGACGCTGCCTTGGGAGGGGTTGGGTCCGATGCGACTGACACAAGATTTGCACCGCAGGCGCCGGCGGAGTGCAACACGGCAGGGGGCGCAGGGGCGGTTGACCCCACAACACTGGGAGGAGAATGCGCATGAAGAAGCTTTTGGGTGCCGTTGCTGTGACGGCCATTATGGCGGCCAGCGCTGCGATGGCGAAGGAAACCGTGGTCTGGTGGGATTTTCTGGGTGGCGGCGACGGCGTTCGCATGAAGACGCTGATCGAAAAGTTCAACGCCGAACATGCCGACAGCATTGAAATTTCGGCGACCACGCTGGAATGGGGTGTGCCGTTCTACACCAAGGCGCAAACCGCTGCGGCGGTGGGCGAGGGCCCCGATGTGATGACCTATCACCTGTCGCGTCTGCCTTTGGGCGTTTCGACCGGCACGCTGGCGGAAATCAGCGCCGAAGATATGGCCGCTGTTGGTCTGAAGGGTGAAGACTACGCTGCCGCCAACTATGCCGCTGCGCAGGTCGACGGCAAACTTTACGCGATCCCCTTCGATATGCACGCAGCCGTCCTTTATTACAACAAGGACTTGCTGGCCAAGGCTGGCCTGATCGGCGCGGATGGTCTGCCCAGCGGGCTGGACGGTGTGGACAATTTCTCGGCGGCGCTGAAAAAGCTGCAAGAAGGCGGCACGGAATATGGCATTTCGATCCACTCCGGCGCGGGGGACTCGCTGTGGCGGATTTTCTACTCGCTTTACGGTCAACAGGACGGCGTTTTCCTGAACGAAACCGGTTTTCTTGACGGCGACAACCTCGACAAGGCCGTCAAGGCCGCAACCGTGATTCAAAACTGGGTCAAGGACGGCTACGCCCCTGCGGCTGTGGAATATCCGGCTTCAATCGCGCTGTTCACCGGCGGCAAAGCGGCGATGCACATCAACGGTGTCTGGGAAGTCCCGACGATGACCGACTTGCATGCCAAGGGCCAGTTGTTCGAATGGGGTGCCATCCAGCTGCCGACCTTCTTTGATCATCCCGCCACCTGGGCCGACAGCCACGCCTTTGCCATCCCGAATAATGTGGGCAAGGAAATGACGGCGGAAAAGAAAGCCGCTGTGATGGAAGTCATCGCCTGGATGAACAAGAACTCGACCTTCTGGGCCACCGCCGGCCACTTGCCCGCCTACAGCCCGGCGCGCGACAACGAAGAGTTCAAGACCATGCAGCCGAACGCCACCTATGCCAAGCTGGCCGACACGGCGGTGTTTGACCCGTCTTCGGTTCTGGCCGGTGTGGCTTCGTCCGTCTATGACGCGGCTGGCAACTTCCTGATGCCCGCGGTGAACGGTGAGATGGAAGCGCAAGAGGCCATGGAAGGCATGCGTGACGATTTGAACAGTCAGGTCGAATAACCCCTGACGCACTGGCTCTGCTGGCGCAACCTCCCGCGTCAGCAGAGCTTTTTTCACATTCAAGCAGGGGCCGTCATGTCGAAATACCGTCGCTCAGAGGTGACCACGGCCTTCGTTCTGCTGGCCCCCTTCGTGATCGTTTATGCTGTCCTTTTCGTTTACCCGACCCTGAAAATGGTGGCGATGACCTTCACCAAAGCCCCGCTGATCGGTGAAGGTGACTGGGTGGGATTGAAGAACTACGAGCGTTTGTTCAAGGACAAGCTGTTCTTCACCGCGGTAAAGAACACCTTCTATTTCGTGGCGCTGACCGTGATCCCTTCGACCCTGCTGGCGCTGTTCATCGCCATGGGTGTCAACCGGCTGAAGGGCTGGCTGCAAAGCGCGGTGCTGGCCTGTTTTTTCATCCCCTATATCCTGCCGGTGTCGGTGGTTTACCGCACCTGGAACTGGATGCTGGACAGCCAGTTCGGCATCGCCCAATATCCGATTGCGATGATTGTCGGTGAAAACGTGCCGATCTTCCGCACCATCCCTTTGTTCATGCCCACGGTGGCCTGGATCACGGTCTGGTGGCTGATCGGGTTCAACATCCTGCTGTTCATTGCCGGGTTGCGCAACATTTCGTCGGAGATTTACGAGGCGGCGCGGTTGGACGGTGCATCGCGCGGGCAGATGTTCCGGCGTATCACTTGGCCGCTGATCTGGCCGATCACGGTGCTGGTGGCGACGATCCAGTTGATCATGCAGCTGAAAATCTTCGATCAGGTCTATCTGTTTGCCCAAGGCGGGCGCGGCGACAGCACGATTGTGCTGGTGCAACTGATCTTCCGTTCGGCATTTCAGAAGAACCAGGGCGGTTACGGGGCGACAGTGGCCTTGATGCTGTTTTTGCTGATCGTGATCCTGTCGATCCTGCAATACCAACTGCTGCGCGCGCGGGGTGAAAAATGACCGGCATTGTGAACCCTGCCGCCAGCCGCATCCGCCGCATCAACCTGGCCGCCGGAGCCTTGACCGCCCTGATCGTTCTGGGCGCAATCTTTTGGGCCTTCCCGATTTATTGGGTGCTGGCCACCACGCTGAAGCCCGAACAAGACATCGTGCGTCCGGGCATTGATCTGTGGCCCAATGCGCTGACCTTTGACGCCTATATCCATGTGCTGTTCAAAACCAACATCGGCAAATGGTATCTGAATTCTCTGGTCACGGCGGGGTCGGTCACCGTGGCTGTGGTGGTGATGTCGGCGGCGGCGGGATATGCGATTTCGCAGCTGCATTTTCCGGGTCGCCGGGTGTTGTGGTGGATGATCCTGGCCAGTTTCATGGTGCCGATCCCGGCGCTGATTGTGAACCATTTCGTGCTGATGAACGAGTTCAAGCTGCTGAACACCTGGGCGGGCGTGATCTTGCCGCAGCTTTTGGCGCCGGTGACGGTGATGATCTACAAGCAGTTTTTCGATTCTGTTCCAAAAGAATTCCGCGAGGCGGCGTTGATGGACGGCGCGACGCAGATGCAGCTTTTGTTCCGTCTGTATCTGCCGATGAACTGGGGGATCACCACGGCGCTGGCAATCATCACCTTCATCGGGGCGTGGAACCAATTCCTGTGGCCGTTCCTTGCGGTGACGACCGAAGACATGATGAACGTCTCGGTCGGCATCACCCAGGTGACCGATGCCTTCGGGGTGAAATACGCCCGCGATCTGGCTTCGGCGGTGCTGGCGGGTCTGCCGGTGGCGCTGGTGTATCTGATTTTCCAACGCCGGGTGACGCAGGCGATCATGCTGACGGCGGGGATCAAGGGATGAATCTGTATCTAGGGGAGTGCGCCTGATGGCATCGGTCGAATTGCAAAACATCAGCAAGGTTTTCGGCGGCCTGGCTGTGATCGGCGGGCTGAACCTGACGGTGCCGAACGGATCGTTCACCGCTCTGCTTGGCCCGTCCGGCTGCGGGAAATCAACACTGCTGCGGATGATTGCCGGGCTGGAGGACATCACCGGCGGCCGCGCCCTGATCGGCGGGGTGGACATCACCGATGAGGAACCCGCCAAGCGCAAGGTGGCGATGGTGTTCCAGTCCTACGCGCTTTACCCGCATCTGACGGTGGAAGAAAACGTGTGCTTCTCACTGTCCTTGGCCGGGATGCCCAAGGCGGCGCAAAAGGAACGCGCGGCGGGCGTGGCCAAGATGCTGCAACTGGAGCCGCTGATGGCGCGGCGTCCGGCGCAATTGTCGGGCGGCCAGCGGCAGCGGGTGGCGATTGGCCGCGCCCTGGTGCGCAACCCCGAGGTGTTCCTGTTCGACGAACCCCTGTCCAATCTGGACGCCATGCTGCGGGTGCAGATGCGGCTGGAACTGGCCAAGCTGCACAAGGATCTGAAAACCACGATGATCTATGTGACCCATGATCAGATCGAGGCGATGACCTTGGCCGATCAGATCGTGGTGCTGGAAAAGGGTGAGATCCGTCAGGTCGGCACCCCGTGGCAGTTGTACAACCAGCCCGAAAACCGCTTTGTCGCGTCGTTCATCGGCTCGCCTGCGATGAATTTCTTGCCCGGTATGGCCAGTTCTGCCGATGGCGGCTTGCGTGTTGCCTTGGATGAAACCTTTGTGCAGTTGCCGGCGCGCCAAGTGGATTTGGCGGCCTTGCAACCGGTCGAGCTTGGCATTCGCCCCGAACATATCCGCATCACCCGAGAGCCGGGGCAGATTGCGGGCAAGGCGGTTGTGGTCGAATATCTGGGCAACACCACTTACGCCTATGTCGATACCGCGCTGGGGCAAGTGATCGTCGAGGCTGACGCGCTGGAAGGCATCGCCGCAGGGGATGATGTGGGGCTGACAATTGACGCCGCCCGCGCCCATGTCTTCAATCAGGCCGGGCAGGTCTTGGTCGCCGCGTGACCGCGTTCGGGCAGAAGGTGGTTCATCAGCCTCACTGTGTGAAATCGCGCGAAAACTGGTGGCGGCGTTCATCACGCCTTTTGACGTGCGGCTGGCTCAAATGTGGCTGGCAGATCGGCACGGCAAATCAGCAGCCCGCCGGCTGAGTTGAAACACAACTGGCGCATGTAGCTGTTATGGCTGGATTTCTGGCTGCGATGTCAGATTGTGAAAAACCGCTTGCCACTGGCCGGGAGGCCGGGGCGGCCGATCAACCAGCTTGCATCGAACGTGCCAACCCACGGCACGGCGGGGGTTCACGGCCCCAATGCATCAGCAGAGGCCCCGGATCCAGTCCGGGGCGGCGTGACGCGGGGCGGGGCGCGGCACTTCCCGGCCCCCTTGCCGCCGTGGCTATTCCCGCAGCCAAACCTGCATCGGGTTTGATCCGCGATTGCACCAGATGTAATACGGAACTGCGGTCAAAGTGGTGGACACTTCGTTCGGAGGTGCTGGCCGATACAAGCTGGGCTGCCAGTCCGTGAGATCCAGTGCCTGGCCTTCGGCTGCGATCAGGGTGATACCGCCCAAGAGATCGGCCGCAAACCGGGCCGTCAGCGCCCCGCTCCGCGGCAGGCGCAGGCGCGACAGTGGCAGGGTCTGATCGGTTTGCTCGAAGCAGTAGATCAGCGGGCCACGGCGCAGCGCCACGCGGCCGGCATCGGCGGCCACGGATGGGTGGGCATAGCTGCGTTCTGGCACCATCGGCAGCGTCAGGTCCACCACATCGCCTTTGGCCCAGGTCCGCGTCAGTCTTGCATAGCCACGCTGCGGCGATACCTGCTGCGGATGGCCGTTGACCGACAGGCTTGCACCCTTGGCCCAGGCTGGAATGCGCAGCGACAGGGTGAACTGGCCGGTGCCTTCGGGGTCCACCTGAACACGGATTGCGCCATCCCACGGATAATGCGACGTCTCTGTGATCGTCACCTGCCCGCCCGCCACGGGCAGGGTGGCCTGCGCCCCGCCATACAGATGCAGCGCCACCTCCGTTTCCGCCACCCCGAACACATAGCCGCCCACGGATGCCACCAGCCGGGCCACATTCATCGTGCAGCAGGGGCAGGGGTGCCAGTCCCAGCGGCGGTGGCTGCCGTCGCTGTCCAGTTTGTTGTCATAGAAATATTGGGTGCCATCGCGCGACAGCCCGGCCAAGGCGTTGTTGTACAGCGCCAGTTCCAGCATGTCGGCATACTGCCCGTCCAGATCAAGGTTCAGCATCCGCGCGGCCCAGAACACCATCGCCACGCTCGCGCAGGTTTCAGCATAGGCGGTGTCATTGGGCAGGGCGTAATCGGTGGTGAACCCCTCATTGCTGGCCGAGGGCCCAAAGCCGCCCGTCACATACATCCGGGTTTCGGTGACATCGCGCCACAGCACCTGACAGGCGGCTTTCAGATCAGCGTCGTCCTGTTCGGCGGCCAGATCGGCCATCGCCGTGTACATGTACATCGCGCGCACGGCATGGCCGACGACCTTGGTTTGCTGACGGACCGGCAGATGCGCCTGACCGTATTCGTAAGTGCCCTGCCCGTAGTGGCCGGGGGCTTCGCCACGCGCATCACGTTCGATGTCGAAATAATGCGGCTGTGCCCCACGCTCGTCGATGAAATAAGTGGCCAGATCCAGATACTTGCGCTTGCCAGTGGCGTGGAAGGCCCGCACCAGGGCCAGTTCGATTTCCTGATGCCCCGGATAGCCGCGCCGTTGCGCTTCACCCCGGCCAAAGCGGGCGGCGATGTGGTCGACATAGCGCTCCATGATCGCCAGCATCCGGTCGCGTCCGGTGGCGTGGAAATAGGCCACCGCGCCTTCGAGCAGGTGGCCGCAGTTGTACAGCTCGTGATTGTCGCGCAGGTTGGTCCAGCGGTTTTCCGGCTCACGCTCCAGATACCAGCAGTTCAGATACCCATCCGGGGCCTGCGCCGCCTCAAGGTCCGTCACGATCTGCTCAATCTGCGCCTCGATCACCGGATCGCGGCGGTGCGACAGGGCGTAGGAGGCGGCTTCGACCCATTTGCCGACATCGCTGTCCCAGAAAATCTCGGTGGTGAAGCCGTTGGCATGCGGCGGGATCGTTGTGGGCGGCACCGGTTTTGGCAATTTGAGCGACCGCAGGATATTATGCGCGTCCAACTGCCTGTGCTGGCTGGGAATGGTGCGGGTCAACACGGTTTCCAGACGCTCCGCCCAGAATGGCCCGGTGATCTTGACGGCGGAAAAAGGCACGGAGGCATAGGTGCGCATGGGCGGCTCCGATATGGGCGGCATGCACGCAAAGCCCAATGTTGAAAGACAACTTGTGTTGCAAAACTATAGCCCTTCCGTTTCGCAGTGTTATCGAAATCTGGACAAGGCCATAGAAAACGCGGCACAAATTGTTGCGTTGGGCAAAGCCATCAGGGCCAAGTCTTGGCGACAGCGTGAGTTGACATCTGGCCGCTTCGGCCGCTGACCCAGGCACAAAATCTGGCCTGCGTCAGGGTTGGGCAGGCCAGAGACACATCAGGTGTTCGCCCTCTGCGACGATGCAAAAAAGATGGGCGAATGTCAGGCCGCATCGTAGTGGCTGAACACGGTTGTGCTGCCATCGCGTGCGATCAGGAACACATCATAGGCCTCGCGCTCGGCGTCCGGGCCCATTCCGGGCGAGCCATAGGGCATGCCTGGCACGGCAAGTCCGATGGCATCGGGGCGTTCATTCAGCAGACGGCGGATGTCGGCAGAGGGCACATGGCCTTCGATCATATAGCCCTCGACACGCCCGGTGTGGCACGAGACCATCGTCGCCGGGATGCCGTTTTCGGATTTGTAGCGCGTGAGCTGGTCTCCGGCGCTCGGCTCGGTGGTGACGGCAAAGCCATCGGTTTCGAGAATCTCGATCCATCCCGTGCAGCAGCCGCAGTTCGGATCCTTCAACACATGGATTGCCGGTCCTGCGGCTTGCGCCTGTGCGCACAACGACGAAGCGGCCATCAGCGCGGTTGCGCCGATCAGCACCGCACGGCGCGAAAGCCTGTCTTGGGTCATCTGGTTTTCCTTTTCAGCCAAAAGTCTGACAGTGTTTGGTGTGCAGCCTGATGCCGATGAGCGAGATCAAAGCTCCACCCGGCGCAGCCGCAGCGCGTTGGTGATCACCGACACCGACGACAAGCTCATCGCCGCTGCCGCGATCATCGGCGATAGAAGTAGGCCGGTGACAGGATAGAGCAACCCTGCGGCGATTGGCACACCAAGTGCGTTGTAGGCAAAGGCAAAGAACAGGTTCTGCTTGATGTTGCGCAACGTGGCGCGGGCGAGTTTGCGGGCCCGCACGATGCCCATCAGATCGCCGCCCAGCAGGGTGATGCCTGCGCTTTCCATCGCCACATCCGCGCCGGTGCCCATGGCGATGCCGACATCTGCGGCGGCCAGTGCGGGGGCATCGTTCACGCCGTCGCCTGCCATGGCGATCTTGTGGCCGGCCTTGCGCAACTGGTCGATCAGGACTTTCTTGGCCTCGGGCAGCACGCCCGCGCGCACCTCGTCGATGCCAAGCGTGGCCGCCACAGCCTGCGCCGTGCGTTCATTGTCACCCGTCGCCATGATGATACGCAGCCCCTGCGCATGCAGTTCCTTGATCGCCTGCGCCGTCGAGCCTTTGATCGGGTCGGCCACCGCCACGATACCCGCCAGTGCGCCGTCGACCGCGATGAACATCGCCGTCTTGCCCATCGCGCGCAGGCTGTCGGCCTTGGCTTCGGCCGCGCCGATATCCAGCCCCAAGTCCTGCATCATCGCCGCATTGCCAAGCGCCACCGCGCGCCCGCCCACCTTGCCCCGTACACCTTTGCCGGTGACGGCTTCAAAATCCTGGGCCTCCTGCCGGGCAGCGCGTTGCGCCTCGGCTCCCTCCACAATGGCCTCGGCCAGCGGGTGTTCCGAGCCGCGCTCCAGTGCTGCGGCAAACGAAAGCAGATCGGTCACGGGCAAATCCGCCAGCGCAAGCGTATCCGTCAGTTTCGGCTTGCCCATGGTCAGGGTGCCGGTCTTGTCGACGATCAGTATGTCGACGCCTGCCATCCGCTCCAGCGCTTCGGCATCCTTAATCAGAACCCCTGCCTGCGCGCCGCGCCCCGCCGCAGTGGTGATGGAAATCGGTGTGGCCAGCCCAAGCGCGCAGGGGCAGGCGATGATCAACACCGACACCGCCGAGGCGATGGCGAAGACCAGCGCAGGTTCGGGGCCAATGATCATCCAGACGACGAAAGCGAAGAGGGCAATGCCGACCACTGCCGGCACAAATATCGCAGACACCCGATCCGCCAGCCCCTGGATCGGCGCCCGCGACCGGCGCGCGTTCGACACCATCGCCACGATCTGCGCCAGCACTGTATCGGCCCCGACCTTGCCCGCCTCGATCACAAGACTGCCGTTCTTGTTGATCGTGGCCCCGGTGATCGCATCGCCCGGGCCTTTTTCGACCGGCATCGATTCGCCGGTGAGCATGCTTTCGTCCAACGACGAATGACCCTCGATCACCACCCCATCCACCGGCACCGCATCGCCGGGGCGCAGGCGCAACCGGTCGCCCTGCATGATGTTTTCCAGCGGTGCGTCATATTCCGACCCATCAGGCAAAATGCGCCGCGCTGTTTTGGGTGCCAGGTCCAGCAATGCCCTGATCGCATCGCCGGTGCGTTCCCGTGCCTGCAGTTCCAGCACCTGACCGACAAAGACCAGCGCCACGATCACCACCGCCGCCTCGTAATAGGTGCCGACGCCGTGGCCCATCCGGTACTGCGCCGGAAAAACCCCGGGCAGGAAGGTGGCGACCAGCGAGTAGAGATAGGCCGCCGCCACGCCAAGACTGATCAGCGTCCACATGTTCGGAGACCGGTTCACCAGCGACTCCCATCCACGCTGAAAAAATGGCAGCGCCGCCCACAGGATGATCGGCGTCGCCAGTGCGAATTCCACATAACCGGCGGTTGGATGGCCGATCCAGTCGCGCACTGGCAGGGCTACAAGTTCGCCCATCGTCAGCACGATCAGAGGCACCGCCGCCGCGGCCGAAATCCACATCCGGCGGGTGAAATCCGTCAGCTCATGGCTGGGCTCGTCCAACGGCAACATCGGCTCCAGCGCCATGCCGCAAAGCGGGCAGGCACCCGGCGCGTCGCGGATGATTTCGGGATGCATGGGGCAGGTGTACTGAGCGGCCACGACCGCCACCTTGCCCCGCCTCGCCTTGTTGCCCGAAACATAGAACCACGGATCAGCCTTGAATTTCGTCTGGCACTTGCCGGAACAGAAGTGAAACTCCGCACCGCCAAACCGCTCGGTCCGCGTATCGGGTTTAAGGGTCACGGTCATGCCGCAGACCGGATCAACGGCCGTGGGCCCGGTGCCGGATGCTGGCCCCATCTGACCGCCGGTCATTTCAGGGTTGGCATGGGCGTGGTCGGCGTGTGGATCGACGGTGGGCATGGTGTTCTCCTGTCGCGGTTGTGCCGCGCGACAACGATTCTGCGGCCTGTCCATGGGTATGGCCCTTCCCAGCACTGGAAGGTCAAGCGCAGACTGTGGCCATCTTCCAGATCAGATCGCAGCAACGGTCTGCTCCGTGACCTTTGCCGCAGCTATTCGATCCGCTTGTCGACAGGCCGCAATCGCCCGAAGGTGATGGGCCAACCGGCCGCTGTTTATGTCACTGCAGTTCGCAGCGGCTGTCGAATGTCTGCCCGTGGTGATGCGATCCTTGCGCCTGCAAAAGTAATAATGTTTATTGTCATCAATACCGTCAGTTGAGGATCTTAAGTCACGACACAGGCGACTTTTTGCAAAGGGCTGCGAAATGCGGATCAGCAAGGAAAAGAAGCGGGAAAACCATGACCGCATTGTCACCATCGCGTCCGAGATGTTTCGCGAGAACGGCTTTGATGGCGTGGGCGTCGCGGATCTGATGCAGCGCGCGGGGCTGACCCACGGCGGCTTTTACAATCACTTCACCTCGAAAGAAGCGCTGATCGCCGAAGCTTCAGCCAAGGGTTTTGCCGATACGGCAAGGCGTTACACCGGCCATACCCGCACAGATGCCCTCGGGCTTTATGTGTCACGCGCCCACCGCGATGCGCGCGGGCAGGGGTGTCCCGCGGCGGCGCTCAGCTGTGAGGCGGCCCGGCAACCGGAAGACACCAAGGCGGTTTTTGCGGCCGGAATTGAGGGCCTCATTGGCGCGGTTGAAGGCAACATGGCGCAACAGACTAATGCTGGCGCGCGGGCGCAGGCGATCCGTGTTCTGGCTCAGGCCGTCGGCGCGATCATTCTGTCACGCGCCTGCCCGGACACCTCCGCACTGGCTGATGAAATCCTCGATGCCTGTCGGGTCATGGTCGGCGGCGAAACCGAAATCTGATCTTGTGATCTGCAGGGCTTCGTTTGCTCAAAGCGCGGCGTTGACCGGCCCGCTGCGCTTGCGCGGCTGCGCGCGGGTCAGCCGGCCAGTGTGATGACAACCTTGCCCTTGGCCCGCCCGGATTCCACATAAGCCAGCGCGTCGCCGGTTTGGTCAAACGGAAACTCCCTGTCGATGACCGGGCGAATCACACCGGACTCGATCAGCGCGGTGATCTGATCCAATTGCTGTCCGTCGGCGCGCATGAACAGGAAAGCATAGCCAACGCCCCGGCTTTTGGCCTTTTTCAACACGCCAAAGCTTAATACCCGCATCACCAGTGTCAGAACGAAATTCAGGCCCAGAGTTTTCGCAAACCCGACATCTGGCGGGCCAGAGATCGAGATCAATCGACCGCCGGGTTTCAACACCCGCAGCGATTTTTCCAGCGTCTTGCCTTCCTGGCTGTGCAACACAAGGTCATAGCCCGACAGGAGTTTTTCGAAATCCTGCACGGTGTAGTCGATGACCACATCGGCCCCCAGACTTTGGACAAGGTCGATATTCCTTGCGCTGGTCGTGGTCGCAACCGTGGCCCCCAGATGTTTGGCCAACTGGATCGCAAAGGTCCCCACGCCGCCAGAGCCTGCCTGAATGAAAACCTTCTGGCCGGGTTTGATCTTGCCAATCTCGACCAACGCCTGCCAGGCAGTCAGCCCCACCAGGGGTATCGAGGCGGCTTCTGCCATGGTCAGGTTCTGGGGTTTCTGCGCGACATCCGCTGCGTTGATTGCGATAAACTCCGCAAAACTGCCGATCCGGTGATCCCGCGGTCTGGCATAGACTTCGTCGCCCACCTTGAAGCGCCTGACATTTGCGCCAACCCGGACAACTGTTCCGGCCAGATCGTGACCCAGGATGAATGAGGGGCGGTAAGGCAGAAAGGCTTTGAAGTCACCATCGCGCACTTTGGAATCCAGCAGGTTCACTGCAGTTGCCTGAATGCGGACCAGAACATCCTCGGGCCCCGTTTCCGGCTCTGCGACATCGGCCAGACGCAGCGCGCCCTTTTTCCTGTATGCATCGACAACGAACGCCTTCATCGGCTTGCTCCAACTCTTTCATGTGTGGTGGTGGGTAAAAGTCCGGGTGTCCCGCAAGAAGACGCCCCACCTTTTATGGGCAGTCTCACAGCGGCGCGGTGCGAACCCGCAAAGGCTCGTGCCCTGTCAGAGGCTGCTCTGCCGATGCCACGCGACGCTTCGGCAAGCCTGCCGTTATTCGCGACGCATTGATATCAGACATCACCTTATCCGCAACTCTGGTCGCAACCACTGGCCCCGATAGAGTCGAAACGGGTGGCAAATTTTGTGAAGTCGATTGTGATCAGCGACATCATTTATAAATGATAGTTATCATCAATAATGTCAATAGCAACCCAATCTCCTTGAAACGGGTCGGGCGCGATCCTCTGTTTTGCCGTCATGCGCGTGCTGCGGCGTGCAGCCGCCTGGGCCACAACTTGGGCCAGTCCCCGGTTCGCGCCTGCGAATTCAGATTTCGCTCGTTGGCAAGATAAAAATGCAAAGAAAGCAAAGATATTCTTCTTGAGCGACTCATTCGGCATACGTAGCGTCGTGGACAGGTATAGCCCAAATTAGTGGTTGCTTTCCGTTTCCGGTCACATTTTTTGCTTTGATCGCTACATTTTCGTAGCAATATCAACAACTTTTGCTTCGTCCTTGACATTTCACCGTAAGGGAGACCTTCGATGGCCCTACCATTCGAGTCTGGCGCGAACCGTCGCGAAAAGCGTTCCGGAGGTTCAGGTACAAGTTGGAAACAGGCTTTTGAGTGGTTCTCGGATGTCCGAGCGAACACTTTCCGAAGGACAAAACGTCAGGCGTCCACCGGGAAGCCGGGCCTCAAGATGGAGGCAATCGAGCCCCGATTCCTTTTGTCGGCCGATCTGGCCCCATTCCTGGTCGACATGAATGCGCCGGATGGCAGCGACTACCTTCTGCGCTATGACGCGCTGACACAGTCGATCAATCTCTACGACCAGCAGGCGAACACCCTCATCGGTCAGCGTCTGGTTCGCGAGATGTCGTATATCCGGGTGACCGGTACGGCGCAGGACGACAGGCTTGAAATTGATTTCAGCGAAGGCTTCGTGTCGCCGGTGGAGATTTCCTTCGACGGCGGTGGCGGTTCTGACAGTGTGACCCTTTCTGGCGCTTCGCTGTCCACGGTTTCCCTCAGCGTGACCGGCAATGGCGCAGGCACGCTTGCGATGACGGATGGTTCGGCGGTGGTGAATCTGTTGCTGACCGGCACCGAGGCGGTGAACGATCAGAACGCGGCAACCGACCGGCTGTATTCCGATGCAACGGCGCTGGGTCAGACCCTGCGGATACAAGACAACAGTGGCAGCACCTCCGACGGTATCTCGACGATCACCGGCGACGGGCTGATCGCCTATTCCTTCGTGGCCCCATCCAGACTTGTGACGGTCGAAGCGGGCGTGGGCGACGACGCATTTGCACTGCAATCCATCGACGCCGGTCTTGTCGGTCGGGTGCTGCTGAGCGGTGGTGCCGGGTCCGATGCGGTGACCGGCCCGCCGGCTGACACGATCTGGAGTGTCACTGCCGCGAATGCCGGTGATGTTGCAGGGGTGTCCTTCGTTTCGGTCGAAAACCTTCTGGGTTCGGCTGACAACGAGGACACCTTTGTCGTTTCTGAAGGGGGGAGTCTGTCCGGGATCCTGGACGGTGGTGTTGGCGGGTTTGACACGCTGATCTTCAACGGCGGCAGCTTTGAGACAATCGAATATCTGGCCTTCGACCTGCATTCCGGGACCGTGACACGCGATGGCGTCACCCTGCAATATGCCGGGCTGGAGCCAATCTTCGACAATGCCAACACGACGGACCGTATCATAAAACTTTCGGACATGTCGGACACTGCCGTTATCACGCAAGACGGCACTGGATTGCACATCACGCCGACCTTTTTTGGCTTGACCATACCGCCGGGCATTCCGGCTGGACTGACCTTCGAAGGGATCACGATTGGAACCCTGCCGACCAATTCACTGACCATCAATCTGGGCAACAGTGCCGACAACACCATCGCCGATCCGGACAAGGCAATTCCGTTCATCTCGCGCGACGAGGTGACGATTTCAGGTACGGTCAACCTGGGTGTGATGGACCTGATCATCAACGGCGACAACGACAAGGACGTTGTCTTGGTCACTGGCACGCTGACGGTCGGCGACCTGACACTGAACGCCGAAATCATCGAGGTTTCCGGCACGATCTCTGCCTCGGGTGCTGTGATCTTGAACGCGCTGGCCGAGGATGACGGGGTCATTGTCGACACCAATTCACCGGCCTTCCTGCAAGGCATCGGGCTGGCAGGGTTCTTCGTGGCCGCAACCGAGGCCAAGATCACGGTTTCTGGCACGATCACGGCCACGGGCGATTTGACGATGACCGCCGAAGGGGCGGCCAGCATCGCTACCACAACCGGTGATCTGGCCGGGGCTGGGGTGCTGAACCTGACCGTCGTTGGCGTTGTGCCGAATGTCGCCATCACGCTGACCAACGCGACCCTGTCTGCCGCCAGCGTCACCGCGACCGCCACCGCGGATATCGACGTGGCCTTGGCCGACGCTGCAGATGCAAGCGACTCCGGTGGTGCGGCCTCGACCTCCAGTGACGCGGCCGTGTCGGTCATCCTGATCCTCGGCTCCAGTAGTATGACGGTTGACGGGGCATCGGCGATCACTGCGACCAGCGGTGCCGTGACCCTGAGTGCCGTTTCCGAAGTGGATGTCGCAACTCTGGCTGATGGTTCTGCCGAAGCGGGGGCCAAGGGTGCCACGCTGGCTGTGACCGAGATGGCGATCACCACGACGCTGCAGATTGCAAACACCGCCTCGATCACCGCCGCAATTGGCAACATCGGGCTGGCCGCCACGTTGTCTTCGGTGATTTCGACCACGGCGATTTCAACGCAACAGGGGGCGGATTCCGCCGGTGGCGGCACCACCAGCGCCAACCAGTCTGAACAGCGTCTGGCTGATCCGAATTCCGATGGCAGTATAGCCGACCGCGCGGCTGGCCCGGGGGGCAATGTGTCCTTTGCCGGGGCGGTCGCAGTGACAGATTACCGGCCCACGACCTCAATCAACGTCGCGGGCACGATCAACACCGGGCAAGCCCTGACCATCACCGCGTTGAGCACCGACAGCGTGCTGACCAAGGCTGACGCTTCGGTGACCGGCAGCGCAGGCGGCGCCACCGGGGTCGGCATCGGCGTGGCCATCGGTATTGTTGACCCGACCGTCAGCGCCATCATCTCGGGCGGCAGTCTGACTGCCACGGGTGGCATCACCATGACCGCGCATTTGAACGCGGACGACACCTTTGCCGTCGAGGCGGTCTCGGGCATCGGGGCCGGTGCCAAAACCTCGGTCGCAGGCTCATTGGCGATCCATGTCGGCCTAGCCAATGTCGAGGCGCGCATCGGTGGAACGGTCAATCTGAACAGCTCGCACCTGAGCGTGACCGCGCTGTCCGAAACCAGTACCGTGACCAAAGCGATTCCGTCCGAGGACGGCGTGACAGGCTCATCCACCGGCGTCGGAGCTTCGGTCGCGCTGGCGATCATCGACTTTCAAACGCGGGCCGCCGTCGATACGGATGCCAACATCTCGGGTGGCAATGATCTGACCCTGTCGGCCACCAGCCGTCAAGATGTGGAAACCTTTGCCAAAAGCGGGGCCACCGGGGCCTCGGGTGCCACGTCCTTTGTGCCGGTCGCGGCGATCACGCTGCTGTTCAGTGACACCGTGGCCGAGATCGGCACGGGCACAGGCGCGGTCAGCTTTGCCGGTGACATCGGCCTGAACGCCACCCATGACGCCGGGGCTTTGACCACCGCCGAAGGCAATGCCAAAGGCGGCACCGCCGTTGGCATTTCGTTCGGTCTGACGGTGGACGAGCAAACCTCGCTGGTGCGGGTGCTGCGCAATCTCGCCTCGACCGGCGGCGCGGTTGCGCTGACCGCGAGCAGCCTGATCCGGTCGCGCACCGATGCCAAGGCTTCGGCCGCCGGGGCTGCCGCTGATGATGGGTCGAACCCGGACGGCGTCGATGACACCGCAGACCAACAGGCCACTTTTGCCGACAAGCAAACAGAGAACCGTACTGGCTCAGGTCCGCGCACCACCGCGACACCTTCGGCTGCGGGGCAGGGCGGCGGCAAGATGTCGGTCGCGGCGGCGATTTCCTTGACGATACAGAATGTCGATACCGCCACCGTTCCCGCAAATGGCGTGTCGATCAGTGCCGATGACAAATTGACCCTGAGCGCCCTGTCGAATGTGGATGCCTTGGCCGACGCCGATGGCAGCGCCACGAAGGGCACGAGTGGCTCGATTGGTGCGGCAGTAGCACTGACCTATTCCAACGTCTCGACCCTTGCGTCTTCCGGCGCGGGCACCACCCTGACCGGCGACGGCATCGAGATCAACGCAGGCAAAGCCACGCGCAGCCTGCCGCTGACCGTTGTGACCGCCAAGACGCTGGACGAGGCTGGCAATACGATTTTTGTCGGCAAGGATCACGGTCTGAGCACCGGCGATGCGGTGGTCTACACCAACAACAGCGGTGGCGATGCGATCGGCGGTCTGACCACTGGCCAGACCTATTATGTGGTCGCCGCCGGGGATGACCGGGTGAAATTGGCGGCGTCTGCGGCCAACGCCATTGCCGACCCGGCTGTGACCATCGACCTTACGCTGGGATCCGCTTCGGGTGAGCATCAGCTGCAAAAGACCGGTGAAGATGCGATCAAATTCGACCCGACGACCGATGTTTTTGGCCTCGACAGCACAGAGAAAGCCAGCCTGCGGACCGGCGATGAGGTGGTCTATGGCAATGGCGGTGGCGGTGGCACCGATATCGGCGGGCTGACCACTGGCACCGCCTATTTTGCGGTGATCGACGCGGATGGCGACCTGAAGCTGGCCTTGTCGCGTGACAAGGCATTTGCAGGTGACACCATCAAGATCACCAGTGCGGGCACTGGCACCAACCATCAACTCACTGAAACCGAAAGCCGGGCGGCGGCGGATGCGATGTCTGGCGCATCAAACGGCAATCTAGGCATCGCCGGGTCGCTGGCGATCAATGTGGCCGAAGTGAACACCACGGCCAGCCATGCCAACACCGCGACGGCGGTGCTGCGTGACGGCGCCGATGTTGGCGGAACGGTTGGTGCGCTGACGATCAGCGCCACCGCAGACACGATGGCGGGTGTCGATGCAAATGCCCAGCAGTCCAAGGCCGGCAAAACCGGCGTCGGCTTTTCGTTCGGGCTGAACATCACCGATCACAACACCCGTGCCACTTATGAAACCGGCGCGCTGATCAACACCGTCGCTGGTGCGCCTGATGACATCACGCTGGCTGCGACCGGCGATTATGCCATGCGCACGACTGTCGAAGGCGGCGCGCAATCCACCGGCGGTGTCGGGGCGACCCCGGTGCTGGGCATTTCGGTGGCAATGAATGAAACTGCGGCGGTGGTCCAGTCGGGGGCCACCCTGACCATCGGCGGCGATCTGTCGGTCACAGCCACCCATGTGGCGGATACCGCCACCGTGGCGAAGGGCGACGCCAAAGGCACCAGTGCGGCGGTCGGCATCTCGTTTGGTCTGACCGTGGCCGAAGATGACGTGAAGGCGCAGCTTCTGCGCGGCGTGACCTCAACCGGCGGCGGCGTGTCGCTGCTGGCCCAAGGCGCAGCGGCGAGCCGCACCGAGGCCGAGGCCAGCGCCACCGGCGCGCCTGAAGCCAACGGCGGCCAGAATGTCAACGACCAGACAGCGGCACAGACAGGTCAGGCCCAAAGCCAGACTGCAGCCCGGACCAGCAGCGCAGCTGCGCCGGCTTCGGCGGGGACCGGCCAGTCACAGTCTAATGCCTCCAACAACGGCAGCAGCCTGTCGGTTGCCGCCGCGATCAGCCTGAACATCGCTGATCTTGATGTGATTGCGACCATCGACAATGGCGCGGTTCTGAACACCACCGGCGTGGTTGCGGTGACGGCGCGCGGCAATCTGGATGGTTCGGCCAAGGCGGACGGCACAGCCACCACAATTCCGGCCAGTGGCGCCAACAGCACCAATGTTGGCGCGGCGGTGTCTTTGAACTGGGGGTCTGCCGACATCGACGCCACCCTTGGCAATGCCGATGTGACTGCGGGCGGCCTTGCCGTACAGGCGCTGATGTTTGAGCGCGGCGACGACAAGACCCATACCTTCAGCGCCGAGTCCACATCGGGTGCCAGCGGCGGATCCACCGGCGTGGCCGGGTCTTTTGCGTTGAACCTGCCCAGCGTTTCTACCTCTGCCCTGGTGTCTGATCAGGCGAAGGTGATCATCACCGGCGCGGGCGACGTGACGATCAAAGCCCAGTCGGCAACCGATGCAACCGTGAAGGCGGGGGCGGCCACCGCCGCCAAGAAGGCCCAAAGCTCTGGTGGTGCGGGCGCTGGCGGCACCAGTGGCGGTGCAGGCACCGGATCAAGCTCGACCAGTTCGGGCAATGCCATCGGCGTCGGCGTGTCGATCGGCATCAACGTCAGTGACATGCTGACCGAAGCCGCGATGGCTGGCGCCGCCACCTTGGCCGGGGCCAACAACCTGACCATCGAGTCCGCTGGCAGCCACAAGATGATGACCGAGGTCGAGGGCGGCGCGTCTGCCACCGGAGGCACGGCGGTCACTCCGGTGATCGGCATCACTGTTGCTCAAAACGACGTGCTGGCCAGCCTGCCTTCGGGCAGTGCGCTGGCCATCACAGGCGACCTGACACTGAAGGCGACACTGGACGCCGATACCGCGACCGAGGCCATGGGCAGTGCTGATGCAACCAACGCCGCCATCGGGGCTTCGCTGGCTTTGACCGTCACCTTCGACAGCGCCGTGGCAACCTTGTCGCGGTCGATCACTGCGGGCGGCGCGATCCTTGTGACGGCGCGGGCGACGGCCATCAGTCGCAGCGATGCACGCGCCTCGGCCGTTGGGTCGCAGCAGGCCGCAAGCAATGGGAGTGCGCAAAACGGCAACAGCGTCCAAAACCAGACCAACAATCAGGTCGGCGAGGCCAACAGCCGCACAACAACCACCGGAACCGGCAACGCCGCAGCCAGCCCCAGCAGCCGGCAGAATACAAGCAGCGGTCAACTGACGGTCGCGGCGGCCATCGGCATCAACATTGGCGACACCGGCGCGCGGGCGGTGATCCTTGGGGCTGACGGTGCGCCGATCACTGTTGTCGCAGGCGGTGCCGTCACGGTGAAATCCGAGGCCAATGCCGATGCCAATGCCCGCGCCGATGGGCAGGCAACGCTGAAGAAAAAGGCGAGCCAGGGCAGCAACAATTCGAATGACACCACCATCGGCGCGGCCATTGCCGTCAACGTGTCGGATGTCGACAACACCGCCCTTCTGGACAAAGCCAGCGTCACCGGCGCAGGCATCAACGTGCAGGCGCTGATGGCGGCACGCGACATCAAGATCGAGGCCAGCGATCTGGACACCGTCGATGTCGAGGCCAACACGATATTCGTGGGTACGCCCGAAGTGGCCTTCACCACCGGCGAGAAAGTGACTTACAATCAAGGTACTGGTGGCACCGCCATCGAAGGGCTGACCACCGGCACCGACTACTTCGTCATCATGGGCGAAAACGGCACCATCAAGCTGGCTGCCAGCCAGTCTGATGCCGAGGCAGGCAAGGCCATTGACCTAAAGTCACAAGGCGTGGGCGACGCGCATGAACTGGTCCGCACCGCGCCCAGCGCCGACACCATAACCTTCGATCCGGATCTGAGCCGGTTCGAGATTGTCTTTGACAATCCCGGCGGCATCCAGACCGGCGAGGCCGTTGTTTATGACACCAACGGTGCTGCCATCGGCGGTCTGACCGATGGCACGACCTATTTTGCCATTGTCGAGGCCGACGGCCGACTGAAGCTGGCCGCAGACCGCACAAAGGCCATGAAGGGCGAGGCGATCGTGCTGACCTCTGCCGCTTCGGCGGCCGAACACAAGCTGACCGAGGCCAGCCACAGCGCCGGAGCAACCGCGATTTCCGGCGCTTCGGGCGGCAAAACCAGCGTGGCCGGATCGGTTGCGGTGAATGTCGGTCTTGGCGATGCGTCGGCTCTCTATGGCGCAGGGGCGGTTCTGACCGTGACGGGCGGCGGTGCCAGCACGGTGGCCGCCGAAAGCACCACCTACAGCCTGACCCGCGCCTTGCCCTCGGCTGATGTCAAGGGCAAGTCACTGGGGCTGGGCCTGTCCTTCGCCATCGGCGTATCGGATCACAACGTCGCAGCCTCGGTTGCAGGCGGCGCGACCTTGGCCGGGTTTGGCAACCTGACGGTCGCGGCCACCGGCAACCACACCGAAGTGACCAAGGCAAAGGCTGGCGGCATCACAACAGCCACCGACGGCACCTCGGTTGGCGGGGCACTGGCGCTGATGGTGTCGCTGAACAACACCGACGCCACGATTCCGGCTGGCGCCACCGGTCTGTCGGTGGATGGCGACCTGACGGTCTCGGCGACCCACTCTCTCAACCTTGTGACCGAAGCCGATGCCGACACCAAGGGCGGCGAGACCGGCGTGGGCATCGCATTGGCCATTGTCTGGGCCGAGGATGACACCAGCGCCCTGCTGGCGCGCAATGTGTCAGCGACCGGAGCCACCGCCAACAATGTGACGGTGCAGGCGGTCAGTACGGCCAAATCTGTGACAGTGTCCGCAGGCAGTTCGCAGGGTGCCAAGAAACAGACGAGTCAAGGCGACGGCACCAGTGCTGACGAACAGTCAACGAGCGCGACCGGCGCTGCCAACCAACAATCGGGCGCAGCTCTCACCACGCCACAGCCCGGCAGCCAGGTGCAAACCGGCAACAACGCGGCTGGGGCTCAGACCAGCAATCCGGGCGGTGTCGGCGGCAACGGCCAGCAGGCATCCCAAAAGACCACCGGCGGTTCCGTCCGCGTTGCAGGGGCGCTTGCGGCCAATGTCATGGTGATGGATGTCTCGGCCAAGGTCGAGGCCGTGACGATCAACTCCACAGGTGCCATGGAAGTCAAGGCGCTGAACAATGCCGACGCCTCTTCGTTGGCCACAGGTCTGGCGCTGAACACCACCGACGGCGAGACCGGGGTCGGGGCGGCAGTTGCCATAAACGTGGCCATCCTGTCGGCCAACGCCGCAATTGCAGCGGCCACTATCAGCACCGGGTCGCTCAAGGTCGAGGCTGGCACGTCGGACGGCGAGATGAATGAGATGCAGGCCATTGCGCTTGCCGGCGCGGGCGTCAAGCAGAAGAGCAACGAACAGTCGAATCCAGGAAGCGGCGGGGGCACCAACTCCAACGGTGGTCTGGCCATCGCTGGTGCGGCCGGGGTCAACTATTACGAAAGCGATACCGACGCCAGCATTGCAGGTGGTGCAGAAGTGACTGCGACAAGCGGTGATGTGGACATGACCGCGCGGCAGCGCGTCGGCGTCCAGAACATCGCAGGCGGTGCCGCATTGCTGCTAAGCAACAGCGGCGGCGGCGCAAGCGGTGGAGGCAGCGATGGCGGCACCAGCGTTGGCGCTGCGGTGGCTGTGAACATCGTGCCGATTGATACCGATGTCAGCATCGGCGCGGGCGCTGAAGTGACGGCGCAGGGATCGGTCAAGATGCTGGCCGACAGCGCCATCCTGCCTATGGAAATCATCATCCCGGACGTCTTGCCAGAGGCGCTGGGCATCGGCGTGATCGAGACCGGGCTTTTCGTCACCGGACTGGCCATCGGGGCCTCTATCGCCTCGGGCGGCGGTGACCAGCAAAGCAGCGGGTCTGATGCCGGTGCCGGTTCGGCTGTGATCAACGTGTTCACCCCAGACACCCGCGCCATCATCGGTGCCGGGTCCACCATCATCGCCACCACCGGTGATATTTCCGTGCGGGCGCTGTCCGAAGTGCGGATTACCGACGCCGCAGGCTCGCTGGCATTCTCGAAAGATGGCGCCGGGGTCGGCGTCGGGCTGGACGTGACGGTACATATCGCAACGACTCTGGCCATCGTCGATGGTGGTGCGGTCGGCACGCCGACCACGCTGACGGCTGGCGGCAACGTGATCATCGAGGCGGAATCGGTAGAAGACTTCTTCCAGCTTGCGGTCAACGTGGGGGCAGGCGACAGCACGTCGGGTGCGGGCGGCGCGAATGTGCTGGTCAACATCACCACCACCGAGGCGCGCATCAACCGCGCCCTTGATGCAGTCGTGGATGGCGTGGCAAGCGTCACCGCCGGTGGCAGCGTCGAAGTTGCGGCGGTGTCCAAAACCATCATCGACAGCTATGCCGGAAGTGGTGGCGTCAGCCTCAGTGGTTCTGCTGTTGGCATTTCGGTCAGCGTTGTGGTCGATCTGGATGATACGCTGGCAATTCTGGGCGATGGCACCTCGGTGATCGCGCGCGGCAACGGCAGCAATGGCATCGAGGTGTCAAGCGGTGTTTTCAACAGTGCTGGTGATCCGATCCAGGACACGGTCCGCGGCCTGGCTGTGACCGCGACGAGCTATGACGACATCTTCCAACTTGCCATCGCGGCTTCGGCCTCGCTTGGGTCGGACAAAAGCGGCAATTCAAGCGGCGGGGGCAGCAGCCAGTCGGGCGGCGGCGATAGCACCACCATCGGGATCGCCGGGGCAGTGACAGTTGCGGTTGTGAATGGTGAGACAAAGGCGGTTCTTGGCAATAATGTTGACGTGAACGCCGATGCGGGTTTGAACGCGACCGAAGGCAACGACTTGCAAGGCATTTTCGTGCGCGGCACCGATGAGACTTCGATCCAACAGGTTGCGGGCGGTGGTACCTTTGCTTTGAACGGTGATGTGGGCCTGACCGGTTCGGTCGCAGTGGTTATTGCGGACCAGAAGGTTTGGGCCAAGGCGCTGGGCAACAACACATTGCGGTCGAAAACCGGGGGCGTCGAACTGGATGCCAAGGGCAAGACCGACATCGACGCATTGGTGATTGCCGTTGCGGGCGTGGTGGACACCGGTTCGGGTTCGCAACAAAGCAGCGGCGGCGAAATCAAGTTCGCCGGGGCTGGTGCGGTTACAGTCAATATTGTCAAGAACGAGGTTCTGGCCGAGGTTGGCGCAGCCAGCCTGATCGACACAACCGGCGCGATGATCGTGAACGCTGCGGACAATTCCGACATCACCTCGGATGCGGGCGGCGTGGCCTTTGCGCTTGCGCTGTCGAATTCCAGCGGCGATTCCGCCGGTTCCATCGGTGCTTCGGTTGCGGTCAATGACATCACCCAGACCATCCGCGCCACCATCACCGACACGCCGATCACGGCGGCCAGTGTCGATATGGATGCGTCAAACAACGCCCAGATCGACACGCTGACCATCGCAGGGTCGGCGGCGGTCTCGAACAGTTCCACCGCCTTTGCCGGTGCCGGTGCCGGATCGGGCAACTACATCAACGCCACCACCATCGCCAGCATCAGCAATCCCTCGGGCATCCAGATCGTGAATGCAGTCGGCGGGGCCGTTTCTGTCAATGCGAAGGACAACAGCAAGGTCAACGCCGATGCGGGCTCGGGCGCGTTGGCTGTGTCTACGGCCAGCAGCGGCAGCAACGCCGGGGCGGTGGCCATTGGTGCGGCGATGGCCGTCAACGACATCACCAAGTCGACGACGGCGCAGGTCAATCTTGCCGATGTCGATTCTGCGGCCTTCACCGTCGAGGCCAAGTCCACCTCGGACATCGACGCCTTCACTTTCGCCGTGTCCGGTTCCTTGTCTTCGGGAAGCGGCACGCTGGCACTGGCGGGCGCGGGCTCGGGTTCGGGCAACGCCATCACCTCGACCGTTCTGGCCACGGTCACGGCCAGTGATATCACTGCGACCGGACTGGTCACGGTCAACGCCTCGGAGGCGGGAACCATTGACGCCACAACCGGCTCTTTGGGCATCGCGCTGAACTTCGGCAGCGGCACTGGCGCTAAGGTAGGTGTCGGGCTGGGCATTGCGGTCACGATCAACCAGGTGACCGCCTCTGCGATCGCGATGGTGGATGACACCACTATCAATGCTGTTGGCCAAAACGTCGTGATCACCGCAGCCAATGCGGCCTCGATCGACTCGACCGCCTTCGGTGTCTCGCTGAGTGTGTCGACATCGGGAAGCGGTGCCGCGGTTGGCGCCAGCGCCAACGTCGCGGTTTCTTTGAACGATATCAACCTGACGACACGGGCGGTCCTGTCGGATTCGGCTGGCGACGACTCGATCTCGGTTGCGGCGGATCTGATCGTAAGGGCAACAGATACAGGCAACATCAAGGCAAGTGCCACATCGGTCGGTCTGGCAGTATCGTCGTCCAGCAGCAGCGTGTCTGTTTCCGGGGCCGTCAATGTCTCGGTTGCCGACAACAGCATCGTGTCGACCACCGAAGCCTTGATCGACAATGTCGACGTGGATGTGTCGGGGGTCGTCGACATGGACGCGTCATCGTCCAAGTCGATTTCCGCCATCGTGACCGCCGCCTCGGTCGGTGTAAGCTTGGGCAGTGGCAGTGGCGCTTCGGCCTCGCTGACCGGCGCAGGGACGCGGTCTTACAACGAGACGACGAATTCGGTCCTGGCCATCATCCGCAGTGCGAATGTGACGGCTGGCGGGGACATCACGCTGGACGCCATTGACACAACGGCGATTTCGGCAACGCTGGTGGCGGTCGCCGCCTCTGTTTCGGTCAGCGGTGGCAGCGGCGCTTCGGCGACACTGACCGTCACGGTCAGCGATGCGAACAACGCGATCACCAACACCACCCGCGCGGTGATCGAAGACGCGTCGAGGGTCGAGTCGACCGGTGGTGATATGCGTTTGAACGCCTCGTCGGATGGTTCCATCACCGCCACTGCCATTGCTGCATCGCTGAGCGTGGGTGTCTCCGGGGGCACTGTCGGGCTCAGTGGTTCGGGTGTGGGTGCCATTGCGGTCAACACCATCACCAACACGGTCGAAGCCGGCGTTATTCAGGGGTCGTCGGTCGAGGCAGACGGAACGGCCGGGATTTTCGCCACCGACAGTGCCACCGTTGAGGCCAATGTCATCACTGCGGCGGTTTCGGCCACGATCGGCGGATCAGCTGCGACGATCAGCATTACCGCCGCTGTCTCGCTGGCCAAAAATACCATCAACAACACGGTGGCCGCGCATGTCGGGGACTCTGACCTGATCGCGGGTGGCAGCGGGACAATTGCTGCGGACTCGACCAAGTCGATCTCGGCGACCCAGATTGCCGTGTCTGTGGATGTGTCGATCGGTTCTGGATCGCTGACACTGTCCGGGGCCTTCGGTATTGCCAATACCGTGAACGTCATCGGGGGGTCGACGCAGGCGGGCATTTTTGGCGCTGATACCGCCAATTTTGGCGGCCCGCTGACCATCACAGCAGACAGCAGCAGCGCGATCAGTGCGACACTGGTGGCGGTGACGGCCTCTGTTGCCGTTGGATCAGGGTTGGTGACGCTGGCGATGTCTGCGGCCATCGCGCTTGCCTCCAACTCGATCACCACAGCAGTTCTTGCAGGCATCGTGAATTCCACAGTGAGCGCGGGTGGTGCCGTGACAGTTGCCGCCACGAACGCCAGCGACATTGATGCCATTTCGGTTGGGGTGGCGATTGCGGTGTCGGTGGGCAGTTCTGCCGCGATTTCTGCCGCCCTTGCCGTGGCAACTGCCACCAACACCATCTCGGGATCGACCGAATCGCTGATTCAGAATTCTTTGGTCAATGCCGCAGGGTCGGTGTCCGCCACGCTGCTCGATACCGCCCAGATCACCTCTGATGTGATCGCGGCTTCGGTTTCGGTTGCCGTCTCTGGTGGCATTGCGGGGGTCGGTCTGTCGGTTGCCGTTTCGCTCGCTGAAAATGTCATCGAAGGCATCAGCCGTGCGGCCATCGAGAATTCGACGGTTACGGCAAAGGGCGTTGGCAGTGATGTGATTGTCTCGGCGGTCGCGATGAACACCATCCATGCCCTTGGGATCGCGGCTGCGATTTCGGTATCGGCGTCGAGCGGCGCAGTGGCGATCAGTGGTGCCGGATCGGGCACCAAGTCGCGCAACTACATGACCAACACGCTGGGTGCCGCGATCACTGGCTCGACCGTCATTTCGGCGGACGATGTCAGCGTGACACTGAGCGACCAGTCGGGAATTGAGTCCAACACAATAGCTGCTGCGGTGGGCGTCTCGGCAAGTTCGGGGGTGGCCTTGACCGGTGTGGTTGCGGTCAACATCTCGGAGAACGAGATCGCAGGCGACTATCACGCGCTGATCGAAAATTCGACTGTGACGGCGCAGGGTGACGACGTGATTGTCAGCGCCAACATCCAGAACAGCATCGACGCGCTGGCCATTTCGGCTGCGGTGTCGGTTTCGGCCAGTTCTTCGCTGGCGCTGGCGGGGGCAGGCGCGGGCACAGAAACCCGCAACATCACCAGCAACACGGTGGCTGCGCAGATCACCGGATCGACAGTGACGGCGGCGGACGATGTCAGCGTGAGCCTGACCGACCAGTCAACCATTCTGGCCGACAGTGCTGCCGCAGCTGTCGGCATTTCCGCCTCGGGTGGCGGCTCGATCTCGGCTGTTGTGGCGATCAACCTTGCCTCGAACCAGATCGGCGGTCAGTACAGCGCCAATATCCTGAATTCGACTGTGGTTGCCACAGCCGGTGACGTCACGGTTTCGGCCGAGGCGATGGATTCAATCGACGCGCTGGCCTTGGCCATCGGTATCACTGTCGCCGCCAGCTCGGGATTTTCGGTCGGTGTCGGTGGCTCTGGTGTCGTGGCTAAAAACCTGATGCAGAACACGCTTGCCGCCACCATCGAAGGTGGAAGTGTCACGGCAGGTGGACGGGTCAACGTCACTTCAAGCGACACATCCTCGATCTTTGCCGATATTGCATCTGCAACACTGGCGGTGTCTATCTCTTCGGCCGCAGCGGTATCCTTCGCCGTCAGCGTCACCATCGCCGAAAACACTATTGAGACCGACAACAAGGCGCTGATTTCCAGTGCGGCCGTGATCGCGCCGCAAGGTGTTCTGGTCAAAGCGGAGACGGACAACAGCATCGACGCCTTTGCCATGGCCATCGGGGTTTCAATCTCAGGCTCTTCCGGCTTTGCCGCTGGAGTTTCGATCACCGGTCTGATCGCTCGCAATATCATGACCAATGAGACCTCGGCACAGATCCTCGGCGGGAGTGTTGCCAGCATTGGCGCGGTCGAAGTCCAGGCCAGCGACTCGTCCAGAATCCTCTCCGACGCGGCGAATGTCTCGACGTCCGTGGCGATATCTTCGGGAGTCGCGATCGCGGTCAGCATCGCCTATACCGAGTCGCTGAACGACATTGACAGTCAGACTTTGGCCAGGGTTGACGGGGTGACATCGCTGACCGGCAGCAGTTTGACGGTCGATGCGTTGAACGAAATGGATATCGACACGCTTGCCGTGACCGTGGGCCTCAGCATATCGGGCTCGGGCGGGGTTACCGTCGGCGGCGCCGGTACTGGCGTCATCTCGCACAACGAGATCGGCACCGTAACCGAAGCTTCGGTAACCGACAGCACTGTCGTGACCACAGCCAAGACCAGCGTCACCGCCCGCGACGAGTCGGTCATCCTTGCAGACATCGCCAATGTCTCGGCCTCGGTCGGGGTTTCGGGCGGGGCGAGTCTGTCGCTGAACATCGCGTTCACCGATGCGGTCAACGTGATCACCGGATCGACCACGGCCACCATCGATAATTCGATCGTGACTGCGGGCGCAGTTGACGTGCTGGCCACAAATTCGGCCAAGATCGACACGCTTGCCGCGACGGTGGCCTTCTCGGCCACCGGATCGGGCGGGCTGACGGTATCGGGCACGGGTGCCGGTGTGGTGGCGCGCAATACGCTGACCAACACCACCGAGGCGTCGATCAGAAGCGGCTCGGATGTTACGGCAACAGGCGCGGTGATGGTGAAGGCCACCGACAGTTCGCAAATCAATGCCGATATCGCGACTTTTGCGATTTCGCTCAGCTTCTCGGGCGGCGGTTCAATCGCGCTGACCATCGCGGCGAACAAGGCGGTGAACGAGGTCGACGGGTCCACCATCGCGACGATTGCTGCCTCGACCGTATCGGGTTCGACATTGAACGTCGAAGCCTACAATCAGTCGCAGATCGACGCGTTGGCTATTACAGTATCGGTGACGGTCTCGGGGTCCAGCGGCTTGACCATCGACGGCACCGGCGCCGGTGTCGAGGCCAAGAACACCATGAACCGCGACACTGAGGCGTCAATTTTCGATTCAACGGCGACTATTGGAACCACGACGACCGTGCTGGCGCACAACACCAGCAATATAGATGCCGTGCTGGCAACGGTTGCTGCTTCGGTCGGTGTGTCAGGCGGGGCGTCGATGTCTGTCACCTTCGCGCTGACGCTGGCAGAGAACGTGGTTGAGGGTGATACAACCGCCACGGTGGACAGATCGACCGTCACAGGCACAGGTCTGTCCGTCGAAACCCTGAACCAGGCACAGATCGACGTGATTGCAGCGACGATCAGCCTTGACGTGGGCGTGAGCGCTGGCTTCACCGTTGATATAGCCGGGGCTGGGGCCGTCGGGCGGAACACGATCACCAGTGACAACGTGGCTTCTATCGTTGACAGCACCGTCAACGTCGGATCCGGCGCTGTCACGGTCAATGCCGAAGACAAGGCCAAGATCAAATCGGATCTGGCAAGCGTTTCTGCCGCCATAGGGATTTCCGGCGGAGCGAGCGTGACCATCGCCGTGGCTGCGACCGAGGCTGTCAACGTGATTGGCGGCAGCACCAGTGCGATCATCGACAATTCGACTGTGATTGGATCAACCATTGATCTGGATGCGCTGAACGACACCGAGATCGACGCCTTCGCGGCCACCATCGCCTTTAGTCTGGGTGGGTCGGGTGGCATCACGGTCAGCGGCACCGGTGCCGGGGTCAAGGCGCGCAATGTGCTGACCAATGAAACAACTGCAACGATCCGGAACAATGCCCAGATCACGGCGACAGCGGGTGCGGGTTCGGTTGACATTCTGGCCGAAGACAGCGCCTTGATCACTGCAGACCTGACGACAGTCGCGGTGTCCATCGGCATCAGTGGTACAGCTTCGATCAACCTCGCGGTGGCCGCCACAGTGGCCGAGAACGTGATCGGCACCAAGGCGCTGGCTGGCGTGGGCAGTGACTCGGCGCTCGACACCACCACCGTCACTACCGATCTTCTGGATATTGATGCCATCGGCGGGGCCAGAATTGATGCTTTGGGTATCGCGGTGGCCTTGTCGGGAGGTGGTTCAGGCGGCGTCACCGTTTCGGGTGCTGGCGCGGGCGTCGATGCCACCAACACCATAACAGGTTCGACCGAGGCCTATATCCGCAACGCAACAGCAACCGTCACAGGCGGCGCTGTCACGGTCCATGCCGACGACAATGCCCAGATCAACGCAATTCTGACATCGGTTTCCTTCAGCCTGTCGGTGGGCGTCGGGGCATCAATAAGCCTGGCGGTTTCGGCGACACTTGCGGAAAACACCCTTGAAGGCAAGACACTGGCCGAGGTGACCGGCAGCGGGGTGACGGCAGGGTCCGTCACCGTCGATGCCCGGTCGGATGCCACAATCGTCAGCACTGCGGCGGCTGTTGGCCTGGCCTTGGGAGCAGGCGGCGGTATCAGCGTTTCCGGCGCTGGAACCGGCGCGGATTCGCGCTCGGTCATGAACAACAAGGTATTGGCCCGCATTGCGGATTCGTCAGTCACTTCGGCTGGACAAGTCACGGTACAGGTCACCGATGCCTCGACGGTATCGGCAGATGTCATTGCGGTCAGCGTGGCGGGCGGAATTTCTGCGGGCGCGGCGGTCAATCTGGCCGTGGCCGTGTCGTTGACCGAAGTTGAATACAATACCAAGACAATTGCTGAAATCCACAATGCGACGGTCACAGCCACGACAGGAAACGTGCTGGTCAAGGCTCAGGCCGCAGGGTCGATCACCATTGTCGGGGCGGCAGCTGCTGTCACGGTGGGCGGCGCCGTCGGTTTGTCGATCAGCGGTTCTGGTGCGGGGGCGGTCGGTTCGATCATTGCCGGCAGCCTGACCGAGGCCCGGATAAGCGGAAACGCAGACGTCTCGGCCTTGTCAGGAAACGTGACACTGGATGCGGATGACACCAAGATCCTGACCACGGATGTCGTCAGTGTCGCGGTGAGCCTGTCGTTCAGCTTCGGGTTCTCTGCCGCCATCGCAGGTGTCGTGTCCATCGTGGACGTGAACTATGATGGGGTGGTACGCGCACAGATCGACGACAGCTCTGTCGATGCCGCTGGCATGGTGCAGGTTCTGGCAGATGCAACCACGACCTCCAGCGCCGATGCTGTCGGCGTTTCGGTTGCCATTTCTGCTGGTGGCGTGGCCGCGGCGTTGGGTTTCGCGGCGGGTGTTGTCACCAACACCATGGCGCAGACCGTTGATGCCATCATCAGCAACGCCGATACAGCAGGCAGCCAGTCGGTCACCGCCGGCAGCAACGTCGAAGTCAAGGCGCAGGACAGCGTCACGATCAACGCCAATGCCAGCGCCGTTTCGGTCAGCGTTGCAGTCGGCCTTGGCGCAGCGACCCTCAGCATCGCCGCTGCCAAGACAACTATCAACCTTAACGGCAAAACCCGCGCCCAGATCCTGAACAGCGAGATTCAGGCCACCGCCGGCTATGTCTTGGTGGATGCGCGCACGACGTCGTCCATGTCCAACGTGCCCGAAGCCGTCGCTGTGGCGGCATCGGTTTCGCTTTCCGGCTTCGCTCTCAGTGGGGCAGGGGCCTCGGGTTATACAAGTGTCAATCGCGAGGTTCGCGCACAGATCGGTGGGCAGTCCGAAGTAGAGGCCGGAACTTACATCACAGTGCAGGCCGATGATTCACTGTCATCGACAGTGGATGTCGGTGCGACCGCAGCTTCGTTCGGGCTGACTTTCTCTGTTGCGTTCGGCATCGGGCTTGGCACCAACACGATTGCCACGCAGACCTTCGCTTCGGTCGAAGACAGCGAGGCGGATGCGAATGGTGGCGCGCTGACCATTATGGCCGGGTCTGATTACCAACTGGGTGACCTTACCACCAATGTGCGGGTCCTTGCCGCATCGGTCGGTCTTGTGGGCTTTGCCGTCGCTGGCGGCGCGGCAACCGAAAGCATCAATTCGGTCGTCGAGGCCTTCGGTTCGAATGCCGATCTTGAAGCTTCCGGCGACGTGATCATCGCCGCTACCAGCACGCATTATGTAGACCCGGTGGTGACGGGCGTGGCTTTGTCGACGGGACTGTCCATCGCGCGGATGGATTCCTATGCCAACGTCGGTGGTGCGACCCGTGCCTACCTTGATGGCGAGTCTTCGGTGATTTCTTCGCAGCCGATGGACATCAACGCGACCAGCATCGCCAGCGCCACCCCGAAGGGGTTTGCGGTGGCGGTCGGTCTGGCAGCTGGCGCGGCCCAGACGGTGTTTGAAGCCAATGTGACCCGTGAAACCGCGGCCTATGTCGGCACCCGAGCCGGTGAGACGCCTACGGCGTCCGCCGTAGTGGCGCTGGGGAGCAAGGCGCTGAACATTACATCCAATGCAACGCTAAATGCCACTGTCTCCAGCTTTACCATGGGCATCGGCCTGTTCGCCGGCGAAGCTTTGGCAAGTTCGCGTGCCACGGTGAACGGCACGACGCTGGCCTATGTCGGCGAAGGTGCGACCGTCAACGCAGGCGCGGTGACCATCTCGGCGACATCGGGCGATACCGCCTCGGCCACCAACGATTCCATCACCGCCGGTGTGGTGACGATCACCAAATCGGACGCACTTGCCACCGTCTCGAGCCGGACAGAGGCCTTCATCGGGGCCTATGCGGGCACCGAGGCCTCGCCAACGGCCGTCACACAGGTGACCACGACAGGCAGCAACAATGTCAGCGTCGATGCCGATGCGGTCATGAGCGCGAATTCAACGGTCAACGGCGCCGGCTTTGCGTTGGTCAACATCGAATCCTACGAGCCGATTGCGATGATAAATGGCGCGACCCGCGCCTATGTGCGCGACGGGGCAGGGGTGAATGCCAACAACCTGATCATCCGGGCTGGGGAAAGCAGTGACCGCATCGACTACACGGCCACTGCGGTGACGGGGGGCGGCGATGATTTTGCCCTTCTTGGGGCCTTCCGCGATTTGCAGCCCAAGGCCTTCGTGACCGGCACCGTCGAAGCCTTCATCGGTGCATCACTTGAGGAAGACGGCACCGGCAACCCGTTGGCCACCATCACCCTGCGTGGTGTGACGCAGCTGGATATTCAGGCCTGGGGCAACTTCAAAGCCGATGCCAAGGTCGACGACACCGGTGGGACATTGGGGGTCGATGTCAGTGCGATCAGCCCCTATGCGGATGCCGGTGGCTTTACCCGTGCCTTTGTCAATGACGGCATCAATCTGGGCACTCTGGATCTGAAACTGTTGGCGGATGGCGTCGCCCGGTCCGATGCGGCCATTGACGGCGTCGAACTGGCGGGTATTGCTGCCATAGACCTGCTTTCGCCCACCACACGCGTGTCGAATGTGACCGAAGCCTTCGTGGGTCGCGCTTTTGACACATCTACCAGTGATACGGCAACGATCACCGCGGGCGATATCGACATCGATGCGAGAAGCAAATCGGTGGCGTTCTCGAAGGTTGCCGGGTTCGACTTCGGCGTTGCGGCAGCTGTAGATGACACCACGATTCTGTCCGATGCCTCGGGCGCCACCCGCGCCTATATCGGCAAGAACACCACGCTCAACGCCGTCAGTGTCGACCTTTACGCCAACGAACTGGACCCGGATGGCGGCATGGCGATGGCCAATGCCCTTTATGACGGCACCAATGCCAGCCTTTTCCTGACGCTCAACACTTTCAAGGCAGTGGCGACCGCCAGCCGGATCACCGAAGCCTTCGTTGGCACAAACTCGACACTCAATCTGGGAACTGGCACGTTGGTTGCCAAGGCCGAGAACACCCTCAGCAGCGCGATGGCCAGCGCAGTGATTGACGCGGCGGCCGGGGCGGGCATTGCGAATGTGTCGAATTTCGAGGCAAGGGCCATTGTCGGGCAGGGCGGCAGTCAGGCCTCAGCGACTCGCAGCTATGTCGCGGATGGTGCAAAGGTCACGGCGGCCAGTGTTGATCTGGACGCCCTTTCCATCGTGTCGACCGCTGCGGTTGTCGATGCGGGCAGCGGCGCCGGGATCGCGGACATTTCCAGCACGCGCATAATCGCCACCAACGCTCATGTTACAAAAACCTATGTCGCGGACAATGTTACGCTGACCTTGAGCGGTGCATTGACGATTGACGCCAAGTCGACGATCACGGCCAACCCCTATTCGGACAACACCGCCATTGCAGGCGCAGTCACCTTCGGTTCGACCGAGATTTCGACCGTTCTGGATAGCGATACCGAAGTCAGCATCGGTGACGGCGTGACCATCAATGTCGGTTCTATCACCATGAAGGCCGACGCCACCCACAATGCTTCAGCCGATATCGACCAGGGTGGCGGCTCGCTGATTGCCGATATTCAGTCGCTGCTGGCAAAAGCCGAGGACAAAGGCAGTGTCGAAGCCCGGATTGGCGCGGCGGGGGGCACTGGCGGCACGATCAACGTGGCAACTGGCTTTGATGTCGATGCCATTCTTGACAGCAACGTCAATTCTGAATCCGAAACCCTTAGTTTCTCGCTTGTCTCGGCCGGAAATCTGACGGCACAGGCGATCAATGACGCCGATGCCAAGGGCCGGATCGGCGACAACATGGACATCACCGTGACCAGTGGCAATTTCGACATGCTGGTTTCACTGGATGGCTATGCCCGGTCTGAATCTCAGGGCCTGAATGTCGGCGGTGTGGCGGTTTCGCTTAGCACTTCGGACGCCGATTTTATCGCCGGGGTCGATTTCAATGTTGGCAGTGGCGGCACGATCCATGCCTCGGGCAACGTCAACCTCTATGCGGATCTGAACTACAACCGCGGGGCTTCGACCTTCTTCGATCAAGCGGGCGGTGGCGTCAGTGGCCGCGGTGCCATTGCGGGGGCCGACAACGACACTGCCGGTCTGGTGGCGATTACCAATGCGGATATTGATGCCTATGCGGCGTCGATCATGACTTTCAGCGTGGCCGCCAACGCCAACTTCCAGGCCGGGTCGACTGTCAACGTGCAGGCCAAGCACGCCAACACCGCCTTCTCGACCCTTGCAAGTGCGGGCGGCGGTTTGGTGAATGTGCAGTCGGGGGATTCCTTTGCCCGCAGCGGCGGCGAAAAGAATGGCACGACTCTGCAGATTTCTTCGATGTCCTTCCTTGGGGACGTCACGGATGGTGCGGGTGGCGACGGTGCCCAATTCCTGAACGTCAGTCTTGAAACGCTGGCTGCCGCAGAGGCGGTGGCGACCACCGACGGCGGTGGTCTGGTGACTGTCAGTGGTGCCGGATCGACAGTGCAGGGCGTCACCAACGTCAGCCAGAACTTCGATTTCGCCGGCAGTTCAAGCGATCTGTTGCTGGGCAGCGAGATCAGCGCGACGACCAACCTGTTGACCGATGCTGACGTCCGGTCCAGTTCGGCCCAGGGCGGCCTGGTGACGGTGGCTTCGCTTACGTCTGATGCCTGGGCTTACGGCCTTGTCGATATGGACGTGGGGGCCGCGAATGCGATCAACGCCGCGACCAGGGTGCTGATAAGTGCCAACCATGGCGCATCGCCCGCGCCGGTTTCGGATGGCACGGTCGTTAGTTCGGACCCGGCCAACGCGGCAGGAGAGCCGACCGCGACAGGCACCACCAATTCGATCAACTTCAACCTGCCGCACCAGTTGCAAACCGGATCGAGTGTCACTTTCGCCAGCCAATCCAGCGGCGGCCTTGTCGAAGGTCGGCAATATTCCGTGATCGTGATGGACAGCAACGAAATCCGGCTGGGAGAGGTGTTTGGTGACTCGCAGGTCGACACGGTGCGCGATGAAATCACCTTCCTGAATGGCCACAACCTTGAGAATGGCCAGATCGTCTGGTATCACTCGGGTACTTCCGGTAACATCGTTGACGGGCTGGCACAGGGCACACAATATCGTGTCTACAAAGTCGATGACAACACGATCAAGCTGCAAGGGCTGAGCCAGAACATCGAGAGTGTGACGGCAACGCGCAGCCAGATCGGGCTGTTTGACAACCGTGTGGTCATCCCGAACACCTTTGTGGTCGGCGATCCGGTCACCTACCGCGTCGCGCCGCCAGCCGAGTTTTCAAGCGCTGTGGTCGACGGCACGGTGACCAACAGCAATCCGTTCACCTTTTCTGCCTCAGACAACAACCGCATTTACGTCCAAGGTCATGGCTTGCAGACCGGAGAGGCGGTCACCTATCAGCATTATACGGTCAACAATGACGGAACGCTGAACTTCGGCAATGGAACGGCGATTGATATCGCTTTTCCGGGTGGAGCGCTGAGCAACAACGGAACCTATTATGTTATCCGGATCGACAGCAATTACATCCAACTTGCTGCCACCCAGAATGAGTCGACTGGCCTACCGGACGATCCGGACACGGCCGGCGACCAATCCGTTCCCGTCACACCGATCAACATCGTCCGCAATACCTCGGCCGCGGCACTTGACACGGTCCATCGGCTGACCTCGCTGTTCAACAGCCCGGTGCTTAATGTTGGCGAGGTTTATTTTGTCTCGGCGGTGGCCGGCGACGGCAGCTGGTTCGAACTGAACAACCGCTTCAACCTTCCGGCGCTCATGATTGCGTCGGGGGCTTTTGGCCAGCATATCTTTGCGGTCGAAGGACTTGATCTTCAGGATCAGGGCCCCGGCAGCAACCAGCAGCTGGTGGTTGATCTGACAAGCGCCGTGTCTGGTAGATTTGACGGTATCGGCGGGGCGCGCGGCTTTGCGGGTGCGCCGTCGGGCGACTCGACTGTGACAGCGACGGCCACGGGTCGGTCTGGCGGTGTTGTGGATGTCGCCAATGCGACTGTCACCGCCCACCATGGGGCCAATGTGAACCTGACAGTGGGCAGCGCCGACATCTTCTCTGCCGATGTCGACATCGTTTCTAACAGCGCAATCGGTGTCAGCGGCATCGCCGACGGCCGTGGCGGCGGCTTTGCCAGCATCGGCAGCGCCAATGCAACCGCAACCGGCAGCAACACCAACAAGATCGCCATCGGAAGCGGTGCCGAGATCGAGGGCGACAACACGCTCGACATCACCACCAACACGGCGTCCAACGTGACCGCCTATGCCGAGTCGAACCGCGGTGGCTTTGTCGCCTTCATCGGCGGTTCTGCAAACGCTTCGCTGAACTACAGCGTCGACATCGACATTGCGGGCACGCTGCTTTCGGACGGGACGATCACCGTCCAGACCAACACGAGCGCCAATGCGAATGCCGAAACAAACGGTTTTGCCGGTGGTCTGGGCGGTACAGGTGACACAACATCGAACGCCTCGATCGGCACGTCCGGCGACAAAGCGAACAGCACGATCACAATCCTGGCCACGGCCGATGTTCAGGCCAGCTCGATCATTTTCCGCTCGCAAAACACCAAGCTTACCGCCGTGGCCCTTGCCAAAACCGAAGTCGATGCGGCGGGCGGCGATGCCGAAGCTGACGCGACAGCGCGGATATACACCGACAACCGGGTGATCCTTGCCGGCACAGGTGCGGGAAACGGAGCGTGGATCGAAGCTGACGAGGCCATTCTGATCGAGGCAACGACAGCCGAGGCCACCAGCCGCGCCACCGCCGACAGCTCTCTGGATGCGCTGGGCGGCGATTCCGATGCCAATGCCACCGCCTCGCTTGACCTGTTGGATTTCGTTCAGGGCTTCTGGGAGGCCGAACTGACCACGGCGTCCCTTGTGGTCAGCGCGACCCAGTTCAATCTGGTCAACCGGGCCATCCGCCGCGGCGACGGTGCCGTGTTCGGCGGATTTGGCGGCAGTGCAAACGAGGGTCAGTTCAACCCGCTGCGCTGGATCTTCTGGGAAAGCCACGTTTACCTGCTGGGCGAACCGAACCCTGAACTGGAGATTCTGGCCGACGGTACGATCAGCAAACTGACCAACATCAAGCTGCTGGGCGTGAACCTTAACAAGCAGGAAGGCCAGCAGCTTTCAACCGCAAATGATCAGGTGATACTGGATGACATCATCTATGATGAAGCGGGCGAAGTTGTCTTCTTCACCAACGACGTGGCGGGCCAGGAGGCGTCAGTCGTCTGGGGCAACCTTGGTTTGATCGAAAGCCAGCGCACCTGGGACAGCGTGAAGATCACGAACTATTCAGATTACGATGTGGTCATCAACCATATCGACGTGATCGACGGATCGGCAGTCGTGAAAGTCGTGGCGGATGACATCAAGTTTGACGATGCCTTTGGCTCCAACATCGGGCTGAATGCCGAGGTGCCTGAGCGTACCTTCGAGTTCGACCTGAACCTGCGCTATCCGCAGACCGGCGTTCTGATCCGCAACCTTTCGGGTCTTGATGGCACCGGAAGCCCGGTGGCGGCCAGCGAAATCATCCTGTTGGGTGGAATCGAAAACACCTTCGGCTCCACGACGATTCTCAACCAGCGCGGCAATATCCGGGTTGATGAGCGTCAGCTGGTGACCGAGCAAGGCGTTCTGCCCACAGCGATCTATGACGAGGCGCTGATCCGCACCAATACCCTGTCAGTCGTCGCCTCGGGTGACATCGGCAACCAGACTGGCGGCACCAACGGCACCACGCGCAAAGCGCTTTCGGTCGAACTGCTGCGCATCCTGCATGCAGTCGAACGCGCCGATGTGCCGACCAACCTGACTCTGAAGGAAATCTCGCTGACGGCTGATGCCGGGCGCGATGCCGTCCTTGATCTGACGTTCTTCGACCGCTCGAAAACCCCGGCGGAGAACACTTTGCTGGTGGTTGAAATCAAACGGCTGACGGCGGGTGACGATGTTGACGTGGTGATCAATGACTCCAAGGCCGGAGACAACGTCGCACCAATCGACGGCGTTACGGTCAGCACCTACGTTGCGCCGACGGGTGCCTACACACCCGCGCTCAACCTTGGCGCAACGCAGGCGCGCACCGGCACCTGGTTCCTGCATTGGAGCCCGGAACCTGTGGCCAATGCGGCAAGCGCATATGACTTCATCGGCCGCAGCCTTGGCGTAACCGGCACTGAAGTAAACAGCACCTATGTGTTTGTCGAAGTGCGGTCGGGTGATGACATCGACATCGGCCACGTCGACACGTCCGATGCCTATGTTGGCGCCGAGAACCGTACTTACCGCACCACCACCTTCGAATACGGCGCGATGCAGCCCAATGGCACGCGCAGTATCAACGTGATTGAGGAAAACAGTCCATCGACCACGATCAATTTCGTCATCTACACCGATGTCGATGCGTCCAATACCGGGCTGGAAAACGATGAAGAGAGCGGCGGGGCGCAGATTTTCCTGACCACCAACGGCTTTGTTCAGGCAACGGAACTTCTGGGTGACATGTTGGTCGGCCATATCCACTCGACCGGGAATGATGTGACACTGCGGTCGCCGGGGCGCATACTGGATGCGAACGGGTTGCCGACGGTGGATGTGTCGGGGGTGAATGTCACCTTGCATTCCGGTGTAGCTACGGGCGGCGGCTTTACCGTGGGCGGTCTGGCCATCCCGGCTGGCACCAGCGCGGCCAATGCCGACAACGGCGGGATCGGGCAATCCGATGATTTCCTCGAAATCAACTCTGACCGCAACAACAGCGGCGGCATGCTTTTCGCCTATGAAACGACGGCCGACACCAGCCACGACGGCATCCATCTTGACGAGTTGACGGGCGACATGCGCATCAGCATCGTCACCACGCTGGCGAATGTGTCGTTGCGCACCGTGGCGGGGTCGATTGTCGATGCCGACACCGACACCACCGCCGATGTTCTGGGCGAAAGCATCGATGTCGATGCCAACGGTCTGAACGCCTCTATCGGTCAGATCGGCAATGATCTGGAGATCGACTCGAATGTCGGGGACACCGCGTCCGAGGTGAGTTTCTACGACACGGCGGCGCGTGACGCCGCGCTGAACAACACCAGCCTTGATGATGTGTCGCTGGAGGCCTCGCTGGACATCTTCCTCAGCGAGACGGACGGCGCGCTGCGGCTGGCGCTGGCGCATACCTTCTATGGCGCGATCCGCCTGACGGTGCGCGAGTCCTCGGCCAAGAACGAGCATCTGTACCTGCAAGACAGCGGATCGGCGAATTTTGCTGAATCCAACACCCGGAATCCGGGCAACCAGACCGACCACCTGCGCAATTTCCAGCACGGCACGATCTTTGCCGAGCGTGGTTCGGTGACATTGTTTGTCGGCGACAGCATCGCGTTTGATGCCAATGCCGATGTGCTGGCGGCCGGAAACATCGTCATCAAGGGGGACGCCAACTACACCGACGGCACCTTCAGTGCGGCTGATCCGGACAGCGTCGCTGGCGACAACTTTGGCACCACCATCGTGCTGCGCGGCCGGCTTATCGCCGGGGCGGTTGTGACCCCCGGCAACGACGGCTATTCGGCTGGACAAAGTGGTGATCCGGCCATGGGCACCGCCGTCGCCTTCTATGGCACGCCGGTCAACACGGCGCAGATTTTCGGCAACACCGGCGTCGATCTGATCGAGTTCGGCGATACCAGCGGTGTCGCGGGCGGCACCATTCAGGGCAGCGCGGGCTTCATCTATCTGGGGTCCAAAACCCGCGCCTATGGCTCGCGTGATGTGCCTGCGGATGGCACCGGCCTGCATGACAAGGATCTGAGCATCGGCGACGATGGCGAAGACCTGTTCCGCGTGTATTTCCTGCAAGACACCGCCACAGTGACTTCGCCATCTATGCTAAACAATCCGCAGGATGCTGATCTTGCCTTTGGCCCGGATCTGACCAACCTTGGTCGCGCGCTGGCCGAACACACGCTGACACTGGACGGTCAGGCCGATACCGATCGCTATGAAATCCATGTGCTTGGGTCCAACGGCACTGATCCCCGCAATTACATCATCAACGCACTGGACACCGGTGCCGAGACTGATGGGGTGGATGAGCTGCACATCCTGGCCCCTGCCGGTTCGCCCAGCAGACTGGCTGGCACGAATGACCTGTTCCTGTTGCGGGCGATGCGGGACATCGACAATGAAGATGTCCACCGCGCGGGCTTTGTCGCCCTGCTGCACGGCACGGTTTCGACCTATCAGGACATCGTCCAGTTCAATGAGGACAGCCCTGAAGTTGGCCGCGTCCAGTATGACAGCGGCATCAATGGCCGGATGGTTGTCGAAGGCCGTGAGGGCAATGACCAGTTCTATTCGGATGATGTGACGATCATCACCACGCTGGATGGCGGGGCGGGGGACGACACCTTCCAGGTCGGGCAGATCTTTGGCCAGAACCGCTCGGCGGCGGCCAACCTGCTGCCGAATGACGTGTTCCCGGATCTGGTGGCGACGACGCGCGGCTGGCTGTCGCCGGGCTCGTCCGCACCGCTGGTGGCGCAGGGTGGCACCGGCAACGACACTTTCCGCGTCTATTCGAACCAGTCCGAACTGCGGCTGGAAGGTGACGATCACAACGATCTGTTCATCATCCGCGCCTTCGCGCTGGCCGCGACGACCGATTTCGACTGGAACGGCGACGGCCAGATCAACAAGGCCGATCTTGCCGCCGGCCTTGCCTATCAGATTGCAATCAAAAACGACTTGAACAACGATGGTGGCATCAACTTCCTTGACGTCTACAAGACCCTGAACAATCGCTCTGACGACGTGATCGTTCTGGACGTGGACGGCGTGGCGACGCCGCAGATCGGACTCGGATTCTCGGTCGCGCAGGCGCCGGACATCCGCGCCGGCGGCGGGCAGGACGAGGTGCGCTACAATGTCAACGCGCCGGTTTCGGTCGATGGCGGCACCGGATTTGACAAGATGGTGATCCTTGGCACCGAATTTGCCGATGACATCGTGATCCGCGCCGATGGCATCTTTGGTGCTGGTCTAAACGTGCGTTACAGCACCATCGAGGTTGTGGAGGTCGACGGTCTGGAAGGCGATGACGAATTCTTCGTCCTCTCCACCGCCTTCGGTGTCAGCTATCGGGTGATCGGCGGGCTTGGGTCCGATGTGATCAACGTCGGTGGTGACGTGACCGAAGACATCGTGACGCGCGAGTTGGAAGGCGCGACCGGCACCGTCGACCATCTGGTGCGGTCGGGTGATGCGCTTTACGACGGTCTGGTGATCGACGGCTTTGACTACAATGTCGCCCGCAGTGGCGAGGGCCTTGTGGTCATCAACCAAGAGGCTACGGGCGACCAGTCGCTTGGCCGCACGGTGGTCGGCGAAGAATCCGATGTGCTGGACCAGTTTGCCGATTTCTACACGATCCGTCTGGCGCAGGCCCCGACCTCGGTCGTTTATGTCACGGTTTCGGCGGCGCGCAGCTTCCAGGAAGAGCGTGCACTTGATCCGATCACCGGGCTGCCCTATGATCTGAACCCAGCTTTCCTGACCGACGCCTTGGGCGAAACGGTCTGGCTGTCGGCGGTCAATCCGACCCTCGCAGGTGGTCCCGGTACTGACTACGCCGTTGGGCCAAATACCTTCAGTACTGTGACCGACCAGGAGTTCCAGCGGGTGATCACCGTGAACGGCGTCACCGCCTATGTGTCACAAAACGCGATCACTTTTGCCTTTACAGCAGGTAATTTCGCCAACGCGGTGGGGGTCTGGGTCTTTGCGCCCGATGACGACCGCTCGGAGGGCGACCGGGTGACGGTGATTCAGCACAGCGTGGTGTCTGAGGACATCGCCTATGATGGCATCGACGTGCGCAATGTCGAGGTCGCGGTGCGTGACAATGACACCCCCGGCATCAAAGTGCGCGAGGTCGATGCAGGCGGGTTGGAGGATGGCCGCACTGTGGTCGTTGAGGGCAGCAGCGTCAGCAAGCTGAGTGACGAAATCCGTCTGTCGCTGGCCAAGGCGCCGGTCTTCGGTAACGTGGTGGTCGATCTGGTGGTTGATGTTGCCAGCGACAATGCGCTGACCTTCACGAACATCACCGGTGATACCCGCCTGACCCTTTTCGCCACCACGACGGTGCGCGCGGATGGCAAGGTGCTGATTGGCCAGATGACCTTTACCGCCGCCAACTGGGACGATGAAATCCGCGTCGGGGTTGAGGCGCGCGAAGACTTCGTGCGTGAGGATCTGGAAATCGCTGTGCTTGAATTCGAGCGCAATGATGAGACGACTGATGCTGATTACATCTTCCCGAACCTGCGCTCGGGCTTCCAGTTGATCGACGTCGAGGTGTTCGACGACGAGACTTCGGGGGCCGTGGTGCTGGAATCGGGCGGCAGCACGCTGCTGGTGCCGAACCAAAGCACCGACACCTACCATATCCGCCTGACCCGTCAGCCGGATGCCAATGTCACCGTGGCGGTGCTGACCGACGGTCTGGCCGATGTGATCTCGATCAACGGCACCGCCGTCACACCCGAGAGCTATCTCGCGGTTGGCGGGGTGATCGCCACGCAACTGTTCACCGGCAATCTGATTTTCGGGGTGGATGGCACTGGCAATCTGACAGTGACCCGCGGCGCAGGCTCGGACTTTGGCAGCTTCCAGGACGAAGGCTTCTTCGGGGAAAGCCTGCAAGCTTCGGTCCGCTTCGATGGCACGGTGACCTTTGGCGACAATGGCACATATCTGACGATCAGCGGCACGGGCGTCGGCACCGGGTTCACGGCAGGCGAGACGATCCGCGTGCGTGCGGGGTCTGCCGATGGTTTCGATGACAACAACGATGATTATGTCGTGCAGTCGGTCTCGGGAAATCTGATCGTTCTGACCGCGCTGCTTAGCGGTGGCAACTGGGGAGAGACCGGTGTTGAACAAGACGTCCAGCTTTCGGACTTCGCCCTTGTGCCGGGCCAACGCCTGCGCCTGACTGCCACGGGTGGCTTTGCCGGCAACACGGGCGATTTTGTCGTCAAGTCGGTTTCGGCCAATGGCAAGACCATCACTTTGGGCAGCACTCTGGCCGCGACACCGGGCTGGACTCAGGGCGCGACGGTTGTTCCCGCTGTGCTATCGGATCTGGCGGAAAACACCATCTTCTCGGGCAGTGTGACCTATGGCGCAGAGACGGGGCTGAATGCTTTCCCGGGCCAGTTCCTTGACCTTGGCGCTGCTGGCGCACAGGAAGGCTGGCTGGCCGATGGCTTCCTTGAAGGCATGTGGGTGCGGATCATCAATCTTGACACGCCTGATGATCCGCTCACGCGGAGCGTCGAAGCCAAGATCCAGCTGATCCGTGGTGACAATGACAGCCAGGATTCCAAGCTGCAGTTGATCAACGTGACGATCAACGAGGTGGAGCAACTTCTTTCCGCGACATGGCTGGGGACGGGCAGTCACAACGTTCAGGTTGTGCGGATCGCTCCAGAGGCGACATTTAGCGGAACCGACTGGCACGAACTTCAAACCGTGGTCCTTGCGGCCGATGCGGATTACGTGGTGCCGCCAACCCGCGACGGGGTGAAGATCTTCCCGGTCTCGACGCATCTTCTGTCGAAACTGCGCGGGCCGCTGGCGGTTGAAGGCGGTCCGGCGGGTGCTGACCGCTCGCTGACGTCGGGTGTGAAACTTCCGGGCGAGGATGACGACTTCCTGATCGCCATCGGCGCGCAGGCACCGGAAAGCCAGCAGATCGACGTGCTGAACATCTTCAACGACTCAAGCATGGCGGATACGTCGGGCGTGCTGACCCAGACCACGCTGCGCGGCTTTGGCATGGCGAATGATCTGGTGTTCAAAGACGTTTCTGGTCCGCTGTTTGGCGAGGCTGCGGCGGGTTCGACCTCGATCACGGTTCCGGGCGGCATCAGCTTTGGCAAGGTGAATTTCGGCTCGCTCAGCGTCGGCACCGACGGTGCGCAATCGACCATCGAAGTTCTGAACATCATGCTCGGTCAGGGCAATGACCGGCTTGACATCAATGGCACGCTGGACCCAGCCCCGTTCGTATCGGCGCAGAACGTGTTTAGCTTCTCGACTGTGGGCGCCGACCCCGATGCCGAGAATGCGTTCGCCGGCTATTACACTGTGCGGTCCAATGTGATCGACTGGAAGGCCGAAGGCTTCTTGCCGAACCAACTGGTGACGGTCGATGGCGTGCCGGGCGTGTCCTTCATTGTGGTTGAAGTGGCGGATGCCATTTATCTTGATGGCGACGGCCTGCCGGTCCTTGAAGCCGGAACCGCTTTGCGCGACCCGAACGACAACTCGATCCTGGTGCTGCAGGCGGTTGGTACGCTGAGCGGCGAGAGCATCACAGCTTTGATCGACGCCTTTGTGGGCGAAGTTCGGCTAGTGGCGGTCGATGCGCTGGTGCTTGGCCAGTACAGCTATGGCGTGGAAAGCACGCCGACAGGTGCGGTGCTGAGCGGGGTCAATTGGGAGCAGGAAGGCTTCCTTGAAGGCCATCTGATCAACATCGGCGGTGTGAATGGCAGCTTCAATCAGGCGGTGCAGTACCGCGTGCTGTCGATCAATGGCACCACGATGGAGATATTGGGCGAACCGATTGCGGCTGGCGCGGCCAGCAACAACATCTGGGTGCAGGGCCCGCATGGCGGTCTGACCGTCGTGCATGGCGGCGGCAACCTGCCGGTGCAGACCTTCGGTGCCTACAAGGCCCAAACCATTGCTGGTGTGAATTATCTGCTGCGGGACGATGGCCGCAACTGGGCGAGCGACGGCTATGCGGTCGGCCAGATCATCTCGATCGAAGGCGAGACGACCACCCGTCAAATCGTGGCGATCCTGAATGCGAATGGTGTGCCGACCAATCCTGCAGCCTTTGGCAAGCCAGCCGGTGCCTCGGCCAGCTGGGGCAATGGGTCTGTGCTGGTGCTCAGCGGCAATCCGATTGTGGCTTCTGATGTTGATAGTGACGGCAAGATCGACATCCACAAGTCGGTTGCCGCACGCATCGAAGTGACGGCCACCGTAACTCTGTTGGCCGACCGGTTGACCCGCACCGATGGCGGCAACTGGACCACGGACTTTGCGGCGGGGCAGGTGATCTTTATCGAGGGCATTCCGGGCGGCTTCACCATTGAAAGTGTGACCGCGACCACCATCAAACTGGCTGGTGCCGCGATCCATGAATGCGTGATCGAGGAAGGCAGCGAAATCACCGTCTACCGGATCGACCTGTCAAAGGATGCCGGGGCCCAGATCGGCGGCGATCACTTTGTCATCGGGCTGGACCTGGGCGCGCTGGGAGTGATCATCGCCGACGGCATCAGCGCCGCCGAACAGGTGAAGATCAACAACGCCGTGCTGGCAGGGTCGGAAAGCCCGTTGGTGGTTTACGGTGACACCAGCCAGGATGGGGTGTGGTACAGCGGCCGTGCCTATGATCGGCTGGGGCTGGAGTTCGGGCCAAAGCCGTTCAACATGTTCCCGCATCTGCCCGATGAGCAGAACGAGGATGACGAGTGGGTCTTCCCGCTGGCCAATCCCTACGACTTCGCGGGCCATGACATCATCGACGCCAGCGCCCTGTTCACGCTGCGCCCGGTGCAGTCGGTCGGTCTGACGGCTTATGGCGGTGCGGGCAACGACCTGATCATCGGCAGCCAGGCGGGCGATCATCTGGCCGGTGGCTCGGGTGACGACACCATCCTTGGTCACAACGGCACCGACCACATCTATGGCGACAGCGGCATCAACGTGAACATCCTAACCCGTGCGCTGAACATCGCCACGGTGGACAACAGCCCGGCACCGACGGTTGATCCCTTCATTGGGGCGTCGGACCAGACCTTCAAACCGGTGAAAGTGGCCGCGCCGATGCGCGACGACATGGTCGCGGGTCGCGATGTGATCTACGGCGACGACAGCCTTGCGGGCGATGCTGAAACCACACCGAACATCATCTTCGGCGATCACGGTGAAGTTGTGATGTGGGTTGACGATCCGAACCTGCCGCCGATGTTGTTGCAGCGGATTCAGTCCACAGATCTGGCGCTGGTCCTCGAAATCAACACGAAAGAGTTCCAGAACGGCGCGGATGACATCATCTTCGGCTCGGCCATCGCCGATATGCTGATCGGTGGTGCGGGCCATGACATGATCGACGGCCGCGGCGGCGACGATCTTATCTTTGGCGATCATGTCGCGCTGACACGGCGTGTGGACCCGACCAACACCATCCTGGGCGTGCCGGTTGGACAAGGCAACATGACCAGCCTGCGCTTCCAGGCGCTGGCCGGAGTGCTGCTGTATTCCCGCACCGACCGCGACCTGCCGGCGCTGATGGGTGACGGCACTACTGCTGCCCGCACGCCAGAGTTCCCTTATACGCTGACCGGAACAGAATCGCTGGGCGAGTACAACTCGGGCCGTCTGCTGACCAATGGCATCGCGCAGATCTACCGCGATCCGACGGGGCCAGACTGGTGGACCGAGTACAAGATCGACTACGCCCAGTTCCATACCTTCGCCATCAACGATGGCGCAGTCGGGGTCGGAACCTTCGGCAATGACTACATTGCCGGGGGCGCAGGCAATGACCAGATCTTCGGTCAGCTTGGCCATGACTGGATACAGGGTGACGGCTCGATCGATGCTGCGGTTGCCAACCTCTCGCATGTCGGCGCGGCCCGGGTGCCGAATGTCGATGGCTTTGGCATCGACGATCCGGTCGGACCGCTGGTTGTGGTGGCCAGCTTTGAAGCGCTGACCGACGGTCAGGATTACATCGAAGGCGGCGGTGGACGGGATGTGATCTTTGGCGGACTTGGCCAGGATGACATCGTCGGCGGCTCGTCCGAGTTCTTCAGTCTGGTGACGTCCGGAAACCGTCCTGACAGCGATGACTGGCTGTTTGGCGGCGCTGGCACGCAAATCAGCCGCAACAACGGCTTCAATCCGACTGCGGACAGCGACAACAACGCGGCCACTGGTTATGGCGAAGATCGGCCAACTGCGCTTGGCGTGACTTATGCGAACAAGCATGGCCGCGACAGTGATGCCATCGTTGGTGACAACGGCGACATCATTCGTATCGTGGGCGTCAACGGCACCGACGTGAACCCGACCGGCAATCCGGCCAACGGGGCGCTTTATGTCCAGTTCAACTATGACAACTACGGCGGCGAAAAGATTGTGGTGCGCGGCATCCGCCTGATCGACTACACAGCAGGCGGACCGGATTTCGCGCCACAGAATTTCCAGCAAGGACAAGGCCACCTGATGTGGTCCGAGACTTGTGATCCCACCGAAGGCTTCTGGTCGACGGATATTGGCGGTCATGACGAGGTGCATGGCGAGACGGGTGACGACTTCATCTACCTTGGCGGCGGCTTCGACATAGCTTTCGGGGATGCCGACGACGACGACATCATCGGCGGATGGGGCCACGACTGGATTTCGGGCGGCACCGGGCTGGATGGTATCCTGGGCGATGACGGCCGGATCTTCACCAGCCGCAACACCAGCTCTGAACGCCGCAGCGAGTTTGGCACGAATGAGACGCTGTTCGGCGTTGATTTCCTGCTCAACCGCGATCCGGACGCCCGCACCAGTCAGGGCAATGTCCTCAGCGAGTTGATCCATACACCGGGCAATGTTCAGGTCGAACTGATCAACGTCGCAGGGGATTTGAAGAAATCGGTCGACCTTACGCCGTTCGCTTTGAATGAAACCTGGGTACTTGACGATCCGTTGGGCGCAAACCCGAAATACGCCGACGACGTGATCTTCGGCGGACTTGGGGTCGACTGGATGCATGGCGGTGACGGTGATGACGCCATTTCGGGGGCCGAGGCACTGGAAGACAGCTATGCGCCGCGCTTTGGCCAATTGCGCGATGCCGCGGGCCAGTTGATGGTCGATGAAAACGGCGATCCGGTGATCGGCATTGTCGGGCTTTGGAAATCGGATTTCAACAGCCCCTACAACCCGTCGGACATCCTGAAATTCGGCGACGACAGCGACCCGTGGAATGATCCAAAGCCGGTACAGATGCGTCTGGGAGAGTTCTTCCTTTATGACGAATACGACCCCCGCCGTACGATCCTGTTCGAGCGGTCTGAGGATCACAACGCGGTGCTTGGCTATCATGGCCAGATATGGGGTGATCTAGGGTCGACGGTTGTGTTGCCCACCGATGCGACTTTGCTGCACTATTTCCTGAACTTCCACGACAATGAAGGCATCACGCGTCTGGGCTATGTGGCCTTCAAGCCGGACGGCCAGACGCCGGACACCAGCGTGCCCGCGCAATACCGCCAGTCGGATGGCGATGACATGATCTTTGGTGATCTTGGCAATGACTGGATGGTCGGCGGCACCGGGCGTGACCGGATGTATGGCGGTTTCGGCAACGACCTGATGAACGCTGATGATGTGATGGGCGGGCCCGCGGTCTATCTTCGCGACGCCGAAGGCAGACTGATCAACGCACAGGGCCAAACTGTGACCGTGCCGGTCAAGCTGGCCGATGTGTCTATCTACGACAGCCACAAGGCCTTGAACAACGGCACCGATACGCATTGGCTCTATGAAGACCGGGCGTTCGGCGGCGCTGGGCTTGACATCCTGATCGGCAATACCAAAGGCGATCGTCTGATCGACTGGGTGGGCGAGTTCAATTCCTACATCGTGCCCTTTGCGCCGTTCGGTATCGCCACGGTCAGTCGTCAGGTGCCGCCGCACTTGTTCGACTTCCTCTACGCTCAGGCGTTCGGCGACGGGGCAGACATCACCCGCACCGAGGACGGCAACCAGCCGAACCACAACAACCGCTACTCCAACGTGGCTTTGTTGCAGGGTGGCATCCGGGGCGAGATCGGTCTGGTGACGCAGAAGGATCACGGCTACTGGCAGGATCAGACCGGCGGTCCGACCGATCCGCAGGCTGGCAACATCCCCGGTGGGCGCCGCGACGTGTTGCGCACCTCGGACTTCAACAACAACTCGCAAGACATCTTCGTCCGCGACACCGGCAACCTGACGGTGCAGGGCGGTGCAATGACCCTGGCTGCCACAAGCAACACGACGCAGGGGTCGGCGGTCTACAACATGGATCAATACCTGCCGATCTACTACGAAATCCGGGCGCAGATCCTGGCGGCCAAGCCGGTCGGCGGTGCTAAGTCCAACGCCTACATCATCTTCGACTACATGTCGGACATTGATTTCAAATATGCAGGCATCAACGTTTCGACCAACAAGATCGAGATGGGTTATCGCGACGCGACCGGGTATCACCAGCTGATCCAGTCGAACAAGCCGGTTCTGCTGAAGCCGAACGCGATGTACGACGTGCTGGTGGCAGTGAATGGCAACAACGTGACGCTGCAGGTCGCCGGTGTGAACTGGTTCACCTACAACTATGCGCCGAAGTATGACGAGGAAGGTCTGCCGATCCCACTGAACAAGGGCTTTGTGGGCTTTGCCGTCGATGGGGGTGTGGCGAAGGTTGACAACTTCACTGTGCAGGTTCTGCCGCCCGACTGGACGCTGGAGCAAGCTGACGATTTTGTCGGCTCGACCCGGACGATCGACTTCGCGGTTGAAACCGGTGCATGGGCACTGAACGTCAATCAGGGCGAGTACGAGTCGGCCCTGAACGGCGCGGATGTGGCGATCAGCCTGATCGACCTTGGTGCCCCGATCTCGGCCAGCGCGATCATCGAGGTCGAGACCAGGCTCGCCAGCGGGGATGTGGGGGGTATCGTCTTCGACTACTACGACGACACCCGCTACAAGTTCGTCCTGGTTGACGCCCAGAATGACAAGGTGGTGGTCGGACATGTGGATGGCGCGGGCGTGGTTATCGACCGCAGCTTTGCGATGGCTCTCGATCCGGCACTGTCACAGCATCTGAAACTCAAGACTTCGGGTGCGTCGATACAGATCACTGTCAATGGTTCCAACATCGGCAGCCATGGCTTCAACTCGGTCCTGGTCGATGGCGGCATGGGTCTGATCAGTTTCAACGGGGCCGATTTCCAGGAGGCAGCGGTCCGCACCAACGATCAGGTGTTCGAAGTGTCGCAAGGTTTGCGGGCAACCGCATTGGGGGCAGGTGACGTGACCCTGCTGACCCCGACCGAAGTGGCGCTGATGAAGGATGCGGCCATCGGGATCATGGTGGCGCGTCTGAACCTGACGGCAGAGCAAGAGGCCCTGTTGAGGGCGGTCGAAGTGACCATCGCCGATCTGGCCGGCACTCTGTTGGGCCGGACGCAAGGCGCTCGTATTGTTCTTGATGCCGACGCCGCGGGCCATGGCTGGTTCGTGGATCTGACACCGCTCTCTGACGCCGAATATCTGGCGGACGTGAACGGATTGCTGCGGGCGCTTCCGGGCGCTGCCTCGGCTGGTCGGATCGATCTGTTGAGCGTGTTGACCCACGAGCTTGATCACATGCTGGGATCGACCCACCTCGCGTATGCCGAGGAAGGCGATCTGATGGACAGCACCATGGCGCCGGGCCTGCGGCTTTCGATCTTCGCAGGCGATGAAGCCACCGCAGATACGGGTCAGCGGGGCGTGCTGATCTACGACAATACGCTTGGCCGCTTTGTCACCGATGAGGGCCTGCGCCACATGACTTCGGCGCGCAAACTGGGGCTGGATCTGAGCGAGGGCGACGTCGTGGTTGCTGCCGCCCGGACCCGTGACGATCAGCCCGGTTTGGTCAACAGCGTGGTCCGGGTCTTGGGCGTGGACAAGCGCGGCGGCGAAGACAACCGCCCCGAAGAAGCCGTCCTGCCTGCTGACAGTCTGGTGGCCTGGGTCTGGAAGGACAACCAGACCACAGTTGGCCCGACGCGGGGGGCTGCCATAGCCAGCACTGCCCGGTTGCAGAGCGAACCCGGTGCCGTGGCCGACCTGGCCGATGACACCGGCATGGCAAAGCGGACCGAGAACAGCCAGTCCGAGGCACCGAAAAAGGATGATTCCGCGGAGTCGGCGGTGACATGGAAGGCCCGCAGCGGTCTGCTCGACCGCCTGACCAGCCTTTTTCAAAAGTAAGGACAAGGGATTGAGGGGATTGACCAAAGTATGACGACGGACAATCCCCTTGATCCCCCGACCCGACGCGAAAGCGCGAGCGGTCAGGTCAGTTATGCGATTTTCGATCAGGCGCTTTGGAACCGGTTTTCGGAAGCCGCCTCGATTGATGACTATGCCGAAACCTGGCTTGCGCTGCTGGCCCGCAACTTGACCGGCGCCACCTCCGCCGTAACGGTGCTCGGTGACCCCGACACCGGGCCTTTCCTGCCTGTGGCCCGCTGGCCCGAGGAATCGGCGATCAGCCCTGGCTTGATGGCGGCGACCGAGCGGGCACTTGGCAAGCGTCAACCCATCCTTGCAAAAACGGATGCCCGTCACGAAATAGCCTTGCCCTTTGTGATGGACGGACAGCTTTATGGTGCGGTTGCGGTCACCATCGAAGGTGATGCGATGGCTGCGGGCGAGGTCCTGCGTCACCTGCGCTGGGGTGCGGGCTGGATCGAGGTGCTTTTGCGCCGCGATCAGGGCCGGTCCTTTGAAAAGCTGCAACAGCGCACCGCCACCGCCCTGGGGATGCTGGCCACGGTGCTGGAGCAAAAACGCTTTCACGCATCGGCCAACGCGCTGGTCACCGAGCTTGCGCGGTCGCTTGACTGCGACCCGGTGAGCCTTGGCGTGACCCGCAACGGCAACATCAAAGTGGTCGCGGTCAGCCATGTCGCGGGCTTTGGCAAACGGGTAAGCCTCATCCGCGATATCCGCGCGGCGATGAACGAGGCAGTGGACCAAGCGGCGGTCATTCTTTACCCCATGGCGCCGGGCTGGGAGTATCGCGTGACGCTGGCGCATGAAGACCTTGTCCGCGCCCACAAGACCGTCAGCGTCCTGACCGTGCCGATCCAGTACGAGGGCCGGATCATCGGCGCGCTGACGCTGGAAAAAGCGGGCAAAGTCGGGTTCGACGATGATGCGGTCAAACTTGTCGATGTGATCGCCACCGTGGTCGGCCCGGTGATCGAGGAAAAGCGGCGCAACGACCGGGTTCTGATTGTCAAGGTTTTCGAAGTCATCGGCAATCAGCTGAAACGCCTGCTTGGCCCCAGCCATTTCGGCCGCAAGCTTGCCACGGTGGTCTTTGCGGGGCTTGCCTGGTATTTTGCAACTGCCACCACCACCTTCACCGTGACGGCACCAGCGGAACTTCAGGGCGTGGTACAGCGCACGATCGTCGCACCGTTCAACGGTTATATCGCCGACGAACAGGTGCAGGCCGGTGCCATTGTCAAACAGGGCGAGGTAATGGCGCGGCTGGACGATCAGGATCTGGCGCTGGAACATCTGCGCCTTGTCACATCACGCGGTCAGCGTCAGGCGGAATACGCTCAGGCGCTGGCCACCCGTGAGCGGGCAGAAGCCAATATCATCGAAAGTCAGATCCGACAAATCGACAGCCAGATCGCCCTTGTGGCCGAGCAGATCGCCCGGACAGAGATTCGCGCGCCCTTTGACGGTGTTGTGGTTTCGGGTGACCTAAGCCAGAAGATTGGCGCGACGGTCGAACGCGGGCAAGAGTTGTTCAAGATTGCGCCCTTGGGAGAGTGGCGTGTGGTCCTGGAAGTGGATGAACGCGACCTTGCCGAAATCGTGCCGGGCCAAACCGGGCAACTGCGCGTCGCCTCGCTTCCGGACCTGCCGCTTGGATATACCATCGACCGGATCACGCCGATTTCGGATCAGCGCGAAGGACGCAATTTCTTCCGGGTTGATGCGGCGCTGACCGAAAATGACCCGCGGCTCAGACCCTCCATGGAGGGGATAGCGCGCACAGACATTGACGAGCGGCTGTTGTTTACCATCTGGACCCGGCCATTCGTGAATTGGGCCAAACTGACATTCTGGCGCTGGATGCCTTGAGTCATGGCAAAAGCATTCCTGTCTCAAAACTGGTATCGCGTCGCCGGGCTTCGGCCTCGACTGCGGCGGCACGCAACGCTGCACCGAACGCGTTATCGCGGCCAGCTTTGGTATGTGCTGCAAGATCGGACCTCTGGCAGGTTCCATCGGTTTTCGCCGTCAAGTTATCGGGTGATCTCGATGCTGGATGGAAGCCGGACCGTTCAACAGGTCTGGGACACCACTTGTGAGCAACTTGACGACGAGACATTGACCCAGGATGAGGTGATCCGCCTGCTGGGCCAATTGCACACAGCGGACGTTCTGCTGGGTGACATCCCGCCCGATATCGAGGAACTTTCTGACCGCGGCGCGCATCAGCGCAACAAAATGATGCTGATGAGTTTCATGAACCCGCTTGCGGTTCGGATGCCAATCCTCGACCCGGATGATTTCATTTCGGCCACCATGCCATTGGTCCGCCCCTTCATCTCGTGGTTCGGAGCGTTGATCTGGCTGGCGGTGGTTGGCTATGGCGGCTTTCTTGCGTTGGCGCATTGGGAAGAACTGACCAAAAATGTGATGGACCGGGTGCTGACCGCCGAGAACCTTGGCTTGCTGATGCTGTGCTATGTCGGCGTCAAGGCCGTGCATGAGTTGGGTCATGCCTATGTGGTCAAGCATTGGGGCGGCGACGTGCATGAAATCGGGGTGATGTTCCTTGTTTTCATGCCTGTTCCCTACGTCGATGCATCGGACTCGATGCGGTTTCAGTCGAAATGGCAACGCGCCCTTGTTGGCGCGGCCGGTATCATCGTCGAGGCCTTCCTTGCAGCCGTCGCCATGATCGTCTGGCTCAATGCCGAGGATGGATTGGTGCGGGCCTTTGCCTTCAACGTCATGCTGATCGGCGGGGTTTCCACATTCTTGTTCAACGGAAATCCACTTTTGAAATTCGACGGTTATTATGTCTTGTCCGACCTGATTGAGATTCCAAACCTCACCAATCGGTCAAAAACCCATATCGGCTATCTTATCAAGCGCTATGCCTTTGGCATGGAGGAGGTCGAAAGTCCGGCAACGGCCCCCGGAGAGGCGGTTTGGTTCACGTTTTATGCCATCGCAGCCTTCATTTATCGCCTGTTCATCACCTTCGCGATCGTGCTGCTGATCAGCACCAAGTTCTTCTTTTTCGGCGTCCTGATGGCGATCTGGTCGGTGACTCTGATGTTTGTCTGGCCATTGATGAAGCAAAGCTGGTTTTTGTTGACCAGCCCTGCGTTGCGCCATCATCGGGGACGGGCTTTTGCCATGACCGGCGGGGTCATCGCAGCCCTTGCGGGGCTGCTGTTCGCCATACCGCTGCCACATGCGACCGTGGCCGAAGGTGTGGTCTGGGTTTCGGGTGACAGGGTGGTGCACAGCGAGGCCGAAGGCATTGTGATCGCCCTTTCCGCCTTGCCCGGAGGCCATGTCGGCCCGGGGGCTGCGCTGGTCACGCTCGACAATCCGCTGATCGCGGCGCGGGTGAAGCTGCTGGAAGACTACATCGACGAGTTGCAAAGACGCCTAGCTGCGCAGGATTTTGTCGACAGATCAGCCGCGCGCGCGCTGCAAGAAGAGCTGCGCGCTGCCGAGGCTGACCGCGCACTGACGCTCAAACGCAGTGAGAGTCTCACCGTGCGCACAGCGACGGCGGGTGTTCTGGTGCTGCCACTCGGTCAAGGGATCATCGGACGATTTTTGCAAAAGGGCGATGTCGTGGGCTATGTCACCGACTTTCAGGATCCGCTGATCCGGGTGATCGTTGCCGAAGATCGCAGCGATCTTGTGCGCAGCGAAACCCTGAAGGTTCAGCTTCGATTCGCGTCCGACCCTGACCGGATATTGCCTGCCCGGATCGAACGTGAAGTGCCGGCAATGTCGGCCAGTTTGCCCTCAATGGCACTGGCTACCGAAGGCGGCGGACGTATCGCGCTGGACCCGAGTGCCACAGATGCAGCAGGCGAACGGCGCACCCTGTCCAATCTTCTGCATTTAGACATTCGGCTGGCGCCGGGTACGACATTTCGTAGTCTGGGCGAGCGCGTCTATGTCCGGTTTGATCATGGCCGCGAACCGGCGGCAGCACAGATCTACCGTGTCTTCCGGCAGATTTTCCTCAGCCAGTTCGACATCTGACACCAGACCCGACATTTGCAAGAAAAACCTTGTTTCACATAGCCTTGCTGGTATCTTGAAGGCTGTATTTATTGGTTCGTTTCCCCACTTCATTTTCAACAACAAAGGATCCTCCCATGGCCCAGTTGCTGTTTTATGAGAACGCCCAGCCTGTCAGTTCGGCGCGTCACAAGAAGATGTCAGTCAAGACCGGCGCAAATTACAATTTCGCCCAAAAGGTAAACTCCGTACCCCTGACCGCCATTGAATTTGGTCAAGCCGCCGCTGAATATCCGATTGTTTTTACCGGGAACGCAGAGAATGTGATGCCCTGCGCCATCCTTGGCGCCACCGCTACGAAAAACCTTTTCGTCAAAGAAGACGGCACCTGGGGTGGTAAATACGTCCCGGCTTTTGTCCGCCGGTATCCTTTCGTTTTCTCTCAAGATCAGACCGGCAAACAACTGATCCTGCACATCGACGAAAGTTTTGAAGGCTGCAACGAAAAGGACCGCGGTGAGCGGTTGTTCGACTCGGATGGCAACCAGACGCAATACCTGAAGAACGTGCTGGCCTTCCTGCAGGACTATCAACAACGGTTCAACCGCACGCAGTTGTTCTGCAAACGCCTGGTTGAGCTTTCGCTTTTGCGCCCGATGGAAGCCCAATTCAACATGCCCTCGGGTGAGCGTCAGTCATTGTCCGGCTTTCAGACTGTGGATCGTGAAAAGCTCAAGGCGATTTCGAATGAAGATCTGGGCAAGATGCTGCGCACCGACGAGCTTGAGTGCATTTTCCTGCATCTGAGTTCGCAGCGGCACTTCGGGTCTATCGCGGAGCGGTTCTCGGTCGATGGTGACACGGGCGTCGATGCCGGATTTCGTTCGGCCCAATCGGCTGAAAAGGTCGAAGAAGCCGTGACCGAAGACACGCCGGACACCGCCAAGTCATTGTCCAAGTCGGATGCTTGATTTCGGCCCTTGGGCCGATCGAAAAACTGGCGCCGCCCTTCGGGGCGACGCTTTTTCGTCTCCTGCGCTGGTTCTTTACCCCGAGCGCGAAGAACCGCGCCATCATTGGCTTGACCCTGCCGAGGCCGCCGCGCGCTATGTCTATGGCCGTTTGTCAGTGCCGTTGTTCCGGCTGCGGTTGCGGCTTTTGCTTGCGCGGACGGTAGCGCGGGCGAAACCGATAGCAGCGCTGGAGGACGCGGCCCTTGATGCAAGGATCGCGGCGGTCCACGGCCGCGCCTGCAGGCAAGGGTTGACCGACGAAAACCTGGTCGAGGCATTTGCGCTGATCCGGGAGGTGTCGCGCCGCATCCTCGGGCTTTATCACCACAAGGTGCAACTGCTGGGCGCGCTGGCCATGGTGCGCGGTGCTGTGGCCGAAATGGCAACCGGCGAGGGCAAGACGCTGACCGCGACGTTGACCGCCGGGGCAGCAGGGCTGGCGGGCATTCCGGTTCATGTGGTGACCGTCAACGATTATCTCGCGGATCGCGATGCGGAAAAAATGCGCCCGCTCTTTGCAAGATTGGGTCTGACAGTCGGTACGTTGAAACACGGCTTGCCGCCATCAGAGCGTCGCCGGATTTATCGCAGCGACATCGTTTACGCGTCCAACAAGGAAATCGTGTTCGACTACCTGCGCGACCGCGTCAAGTTCGGGGGGCCGCCGCAAAACATCTCGCTCAAGTTGCGGCAATTTTTTGATCCCGACGGGCAGGGCGATCCGCCGGTGATGCGCGGTCTGTTTTTCGCCATCGTGGATGAAGCCGACAGCGTTCTGATCGACGAGGCCCGCACGCCGCTCATTTTGTCGCGAGAAACGGACGCCGACGCTGAACGCATCTGGGCCGAAACTGCGCATCAGATGGCCCGCTCGTTGTTTGAAGATCGCGACTATGTGATCCACCAGCGTGAGCGTCGGGTGGCGTTGACCGACAGGGGCAAAGTCACTTTGGAGCGTCTGGGTCGGCACACCGGCGGGATTTGGGCAAACCGCATCCGCCGTGAGCAGGCCGTCAGTCAGGCATTGACGGCACGGTGTCTGTTCAACGAAGGCGATCATTACATTGTTGCCGACGGGAAGGTGTTGATCGTTGACGAATACTCTGGCCGGGTGATGGAAGAGCGGTCCTGGAACGACGGCATGCACCAGCTGGTCGAAGCCAAGGAAGGGGTCGAAGTCACCCCGCGCAAGGATGTGATGGCGCGCATCACCTATCAGAGATTTTTTCGGCGCTACAATCACCTCGCCGGGATGACCGGAACGGCGCGCGAGGTTGCGGCAGAGCTTTCCACGGTTTACCGGCTGAACGTGGTTGCGATCCCGACCAACGCGCCGTCGCAGCGCCGATATGACCCTATGCGGTTGTTCGCCACCTCTGATGCGCGGTGGCGCGCGGTTGCGGCGCGGGCGCAGGCTTTGCAGGCGTCCGGTCGACCGGTGCTGATTGGCACAAGGTCGGTTGCGGCATCAGAGCAGGCAGCGCAACACCTTGCGGCACTTGGCATTCCGCATGATCTCTTGAATGCCAAAAACGAAAAAGCTGAGGCGGAAATCATTGCCCATGCCGGTGAGACGGCGCGCGTGACGGTGGCCACCAACATGGCTGGTCGCGGCGTGGACATCGCGCTGGGCGCTGAGGTTGCCGAAAGGGGCGGGCTGCACGTGATCCTCACGGAATGGCACGATTCCAAGCGGATTGACCGCCAGCTGGTCGGCCGCACCGCGCGCTGCGGCGAACCGGGGTCCAGCGAGGCGATGCTGTCGCTGGAAGACACGCTTCTTGAAAACACCTCGGCGCGGAAAGGGCTGCTGGTGCGTCTGGCGCGACTGCCCGGCGCGTTGGGCCGTCTCGCGGCGCTGCAGCTTTTTCGGCGTGCCCAGAAGCGCGCCGAACGCGCCCATGCCCGTGCCCGTCGCATCCTGCTGGACCAGGACCGCCGGTTGGGCACGATGTTGGCCTTCAGTGGAAAGCCGGAATGAGGAAAAAACCATCAATGTCGCACGTCACTTGCCTTTGCATCGCCGTTTCGTGCCTTGCAGCCGGAGTCGGAGTCGGCGCGGCGCAGGCCGAAACCTTTGATTGCGTGATCACACCGGCTGTCACGGTGCGGGTCGGATCGCCCGTATCCGGCCTGCTGGCCGAAGTCCTGGTAGATCAGGGCGACACCCTGAAGGCAGGACAGGTGATTGCCCGGCTGCGCTCTGAGGTTGAGGCCAAGACCGTTGAACTGCTGGAAATTCAGGCGCGCAGCACAGCCGAAATCGAGGCGCAGACCAGCCGGCTGGAATTGGCGCAGAAGCGGCTGGAGCGCGCCCGCGACCTTGCAGGTCGCAATGTCGGCACGCTTGAAAAGTTGGAGGCGGCCGAAGCCGAGGTCGATGTCATCACCCGAGAACATGTCATCGCAGAAATGCGGCGCGAGGTGATCGGGTTGGAATTGCAGCGTGCGCGGGCGCAACTGGACCAGCGCGTGATACGCAGCCCGATCGACGGCTTGGTGGTGATCCGCCACCTTTACGCCGGTGAATTTCTGGGCAGCGAAGACAGCGTCGTGACCGTCGCCCAGATCAACCCGTTGCATGTCGAGGCTTTTCTGCCCGTCACCAACTATCCGCTGTTGTCCCCCGGCATGACGATCCAGGTGAAACCGGATGCCCCGGTCGCAGGCGCGTTCGCAGCAGAGCTGCAAGTCATTGATCGGGTCTTTGACGCCGCGTCCGGCACCTTCGGAATCCGGCTGTCGCTGCCGAACCCGGACGGCAGCATTCCCGCAGGCCACCGCTGCCAGTTGGAACTGACCCTGAACGCGCCATAGGCATGGCCGCAGGTGGATTGACAAGCCGTTGGCTTATGCCGTGTCGCTGCCCCATGGGCGCGCAAGGCCAGCGTCAAGGCGTGCCGTCGTCCGTGTGGTCAAGCGCGCGTTGCCGAAGAGGGGGCAAAAGCCCGCAACGCCTGACCTGTGATGACCTGCCCTGTGCTGGCTGAGACCTGTGCTGCCTTGCCGATGGCCACCGCCCACCAGCCGTCATCAAGGCTGACTTGCGGCGCAGTGCCCTTTGCCACCACATCGGCAAAGTGGCGGTGCTGATAAAAGGTTGATCCGTTGTGATCGCCCGCCTGCAACAGCATCGGGTCAACCGGCACCTCCAGCACCTGCGGTCCGGCGGGGTGGCGTGGGCTGACCACAACCTGCGGCGTGGGTGCTGCGCCCAGATGCGTCGGCCAGAACCGGCCCGGACCGGGAACAAGGCATTCGATCTTGCCCTTGGGGCCAACCGCCGAAATCTCTTCCTGATAGCGCGCACCTTCGGCGAACATGCACAGCTCCAGCATGGCGCGCAAGCCGTTTTCGAAATCGACGATCACATAGGCACTGTCCCAGATATCCGGGGTCTGGCCGCCGTAAACCTCGTCCAGATGGTTCACCGCCTGCCCGCCCGAGGCCATGACCCGCACCGGATCACAGCCTGCAATCAGGCGCATCAGGTCGAAGAAGTGGCAGCATTTCTCCACCAGAGTCCCGCCGGTGTTGCGGTTGAAGCGGTTCCAGTCGCCGATTTTTTCCAGAAAGGGAAAGCGGTGTTCGCGGATGGTCAGCATCTTGATACCACCTGTGGCCGCCTGTGCTTCGCGGATCAGATGAGCCACGGGCGGCATGAAGCGGTATTCCATCGCCACCCAGATCGGCGCGGTGTAGCGGGCGCGCAAGCGGGCCAGTCGGGCAACGTCAGCCTCATCGGTGAACAGCGGCTTTTCCACCAGCACAGGCAGCGGACGAAGGGCGGCGATGTCTTCCAGTTGGCCAAGATGCATGTGGTTGGGCGAGGCGATCAGCAGGCAGTTCACCGCAGGAACCGTCAGAACCTCGGCCACAGACCCTGCAAGCTGCGCCTGTGGCACCAGTGCGGCGGCACGGGCCCGCATTGCGGCGTCGGGCTCGAATATCGCCACCACCTCGGCATCTGGCAAAAGCGCGATGTTGCGCAGGTGTTCCTGACCCATCATGCCGCAGCCGATAATCCCGTAACGCACTGATTTCATTATACTGCCTATTTCAGTCGCGCCACATAGCGCACGGTTTCGGGGTCATACCATGTCCAAGAGGCCTCGGCGGCGCGACCCTCCTGGTCATGGCTGATGCGGGTGATCAGAGGCAAAGCCTTGCCCGGTGGATGCGGAAACGCCGTCGGGGCCCAGTCGGGCAACGGACCCATGCCGATGCTGTCTTCGGCCCGCGCGATCCACAGGCCAAGTCGTTGGCGGTAATAAAGGTAAAGCGACTCCGAAAGCGCGTCGATGGCGATGTGCGGGGCATAGCTTGCGTCCAGCCAGATCTCTTCCACCGCCGCGACAACGCTGGACAAAAAACGCAGCCGGCGAATGCGGTGGCCCTCATCGCTGATGCCGAACCTGGGCAGGCGCGGGTCTTTGGCCACGCGGTCCACCGACAGCACGCGCGCTGTGGGCAGGCCGCCGCCACTGGCAAGTTCAATCCGCAACAGCGCGTAAACCGAGGCCGGGTCTGCCTTGGCCTGGATATAGTTCCCCGACCCCTGCACGCGGGCCAGCATCCCCTTGGCCGTCAGATCTTTCAACGCCTGCCGCAGAGTGCCCACTGCAATGCCCAACTGGGTCGCCATATCGCGCTCGGGTGGCAGCTTTTCGCCGTCGATCAGCCGACCCGCCGCGATGTCACGGATCAGCAACTCGCTGATCTGCATGTAAAGCGGCAAAGATCCCGGCGCGGCCATCGGCGTGACATCCTGCAAATTGATACAGTATTGATCTATATCATTTTGAGTGCTACGCAAGGGCAAAGCTGACTCTTTGGGAGAGAGAATCGATGGCTGTCGTGCCGATCACATCCCCTGATTTGGACGCAGCCGAAGTCAGCTGGTTCGCGGCACTTTGTTCTGACGACTATCAGTTTCTGGGACAACCGGACGGCTCGTTGCGGTCGAGTTGGGAGCATTGTTCGGGCATCGTCAAAGCGGCCGAAAGCCACGGTTTCCGCAACATCTTGTGCCCGTCGTCCTATCAGGTGGGGCAGGACACGCTGTCCTTCGTGGCCGGTTGCGCGCCGATCACCGCGTCGATCAACTTTCTGGCCGCAATTCGCTGTGGGGAAGTGCAGCCGGTGATGCTGGCCCGCACGATCGCCACGCTGGACCATATGCTGAAGGGCCGGTTGACGCTGAATGTGATCTCGTCGGACTTTCCGGGCGAAGTGGCCGACAGCGCCTTTCGCTATCGGCGCAGCCATGAGGTGGTGGAAATCCTGCGTCAGGCCTGGACGCGCGATCACATCGAGTATGACGGCGAGATATACAAGATCAGCAAACTGTCCTCTGACCCCGCCCGACCTTATCAGCAGAACGGCGGGCCGCTGTTGTATTTTGGGGGTTATTCCCCGGATGCCTTAGAACTGTGCGGCGCGCAGTGCGATGTCTACCTGATGTGGCCCGAAATCCGCGAAACGCTGGCAGAACGGATGCGCGCCGTGCATGCGCGGGCGGCGGCGCATGGGCGCACGCTGGATTACGGCCTGCGCGTCCACATGATCGTGCGCGACACCGAGGCCGAAGCCAAGGAATATGCCGACCATATCGCCAGCCAGCTGGACGACGAGTATGGCAAGCTGATCCGTGAGCGGGGGCATGACAGCATTTCCCTTGGGGTAGCACATCAGGCCCGCGCGCGCGAACTGGCCGATCAGTTCGGTTACATTGAACCGCATATGTGGACCGGGATCGGCCGAGCGCGGTCTGGCTGCGGGGCTGCGCTGGTGGGGTCAACCGATCAGGTGCTGTCTGAAATCGAGGCCTATCAGAAAATGGGCATCCGCGCCTTCATCTTCTCGGGTTATCCCCACAAGGATGAGGCCGCGCATTTTGGCACAAAAGTGCTGCCACATCTGAAAACCTGCTCATTGCCCCATGCCTATGGTCGGGTACCCAAAGACACCCCGGCGACACCGCTGGGCAACGGAGTGCGCCGCTGATGGAACGGGTTTCTTTGGGCAACACCACCTTGTCGCGTCTGGTATATGGCATGTGGCGGCTGGGGGATGATGCCGACACCAGCCCGGCCCATGTACAGGCCAAGATCGAGGCCTGTCTGGCCCAGGGCATCACCTCATTTGATCAGGCCGATATCTATGGCGGCTACACCGCCGAGGCGCTGCTTGGCGCGGCACTGCGGGCGGCCCCCGGTTTGCGCGACCGGATGGAGATCGTGACGAAATGCGGTATCGTCGCTCCGGCAGGCCGTCATGCGGGCGCGCGGGTCAAACATTACGACACCTCTGGCGCGCATATCAACGCATCGGTTGAGGCGTCTTTGCGCGATATGGCCATTGAAACAATTGACCTTTTGCTGATCCACCGCCCCGATCCGCTGATGGATCATCACGAGACGGGGGCGGCGCTCGATGCGCTTGTGGCCTCGGGCAAAGTGCGGGCGTTGGGGGTTTCGAACTTTCGCCCCTGGGATCTGGCGCTGTTGCAATCGGCGATGACAGCGCGGCTTGCGACCAATCAGATCGAGTTGAGCCTGCTGGCGCATGACAGCCTGACCAATGGCGATGTGGCGTTTCATCAAGAGCAGGGCACCGCGATCATGGCATGGTCGCCGCTGGCAGGGGGGCGGTTGCTGGCCGAGGCCGATGGCGGACTGCGCGCGCGGTTGACCGAAATCGGAGCGGCGCACGGCACCGACTGGTCTGCCGTCGCGGTGGCTTGGCTGTTGCGCCATCCAGCACGGATCATGCCGGTGCTTGGCACCAATTCATTGGATCGGATTGCGGGCATCAGCGATGCGCTGAAGGTGCAGATCGACCGCCAGACATGGTTCGAACTTTATGCTCTGGCCATGGGACATGAGGTGGCGTGATGGCAGACGGCGGATCAATCTTGGAGCAAGGGTTTATCCCGACCGCCGACACCAGCCGCGCCTTTCGCGATGCTTTGGGCAGCTTTGCCACCGGCGTCACGATTGTCACCGTCAATGCGGACAGCGGCCCGATGGGATTCACCGCCAACAGTTTTTCCAGCCTGTCGATGGACCCGCCACTGGTTCTGTGGTCGCTGGCCAGAGCCGCGCGCCGGTTTCCGCATTTTGCCATGGCGCGCCATTTTGCCATCCATGTGCTGGCCGCCGATCAAACCGGTCTGATTGCACGGTTCAACAGCGCCGGTCCCGGCTTTGACGGATTGGACCATGACCTGAACCACCAAAACGTGCCGCTGATTGCAGGCGCGTTGGCGCGATTTGAATGTGAACAACACGCAACCCACGAGGGAGGCGATCATCTGATCGTCGTGGGGCGCGTGGCCCGTGTCGTCTGTCAGGACGGCGCGGCACTGGTCTTTGCAAAAGGCCAGATCGGACGGTTTGCCGCTGCCTGACGGCACAGGCAAACACCGCCCCGACTTGGTTGCGGGGCGAAAAGGGGGGGTGACGTTTGGGAGTGTTACTGAGCTTTGCCAACGGCTTGGGCGTGGTGAATGCCGCGCTGCTGACGCTTGGCCGCTGGCTGGGCGCGGCATGCCTGGGCCTGATGGTGGTCGTGATCCTGATGCAGGTGTTTTTCCGCTATGTGCTGGGTCATGCGCTGCCCTGGCCTGAAGAGGCGTCGCGGTTCCTGATGTTGTGGTCCACCGGACTGATGGCCCCCACTGCCTTTCGACGCGGCGGCTTTGTGGCAATAGACATGGTGGTTCGGCTGCTGCCGCGGATGGTTGCCACCGCGCTTTCGGTGCTGCTGATGTCGCTGGCGATTCTGGTTCTGTGGATCGCCCTTGGCATTGGGTGGTCTGAGGTCACGGGCCTGGGGGGCCGGTTCGAGTTGGATGCGCTGCGCGCACCAGCCGCGCTGGACCTGTCGGTCTGGGTCAAGGTGCCCAAGTCCGCTATGATGGCATCTTTGCTGGTCGGGGTGGCGCTTTTGTTGCTGGTGGCGGTTGAACTGGTCTTGCGCAACCTCTGCATCCTGATCCAAGGACCCGATGGCCTGCGCAGCATTCCCGAAACCATCACCTTGGGATCGGGGGCCGAGTGATGCTGAGTTTTTTCCTGCCGCTTTTCATCATCTTTCTGCTGCTGGGCCTGCCTGTGGTCTTTGGTCTGCTGGCCTCGCCTGCCATCTTGCTGTGGGTGAACGGGCAAGAGCGCGACATCGTGCTGCTGTACCGCAATGTCTATGAGGGCATGAACAGCTTCCCCCTGATGGCGATTCCGTTCTTCATGCTTGCGGGCGAGTTGATGAACCGCGGCGGCATCTCGGCGCGGATCGTGGGGTTTGCGCAGGCAATGGTCGGGCATTTCCGGGCTGGCCTTGCGCAGGTGAACGTCGTGGATTCCATGCTGTTTGCCGGGATTTCCGGGTCGGCGGTGGCCGATGTCTCGGCTTTGGGGTCGATCATCATTCCGCAGATGGAGGCCAAAGGGTACCCCAAGCCCTTTGCCGCTGCGATCACCGCCGCCAGTGCCATCATCGGGCCGATCATTCCACCGTCGGGCATCATGATCATCTATGCCTATGTGATGGGCGAAAGCGTGGCGGCGCTGTTTCTCGCCGGGATCGTGCCGGGCATTCTGATCGGCATTGCGCTGATGATCACGATCAAGCTGATGGCCAATCGCTACAGACTGCCCGCCGCTTTGCCCCGTGCCAGCTGGCGCGAGGCGGGGCGGGCGGGGGGTGCGGCTTTCTGGCCGCTGCTGACGCCCATTCTGCTGATGGGTGGTATCCTGACCGGAGTGTTCACGCCGACCGAGGCGGCGGCGGTGACGGTGGGTTACAGTTTTTTCATCTCGCTTTTCGTGCTGAAAACGCTGACCTGGCGCGACGTGCCCAGTGTGTTGACACGGGCGGGCATCACCTCATCCGTGGTGATGTTGCTGGTGGGGGCCGCCATGGCCTTCAAGACGGTGGCCGCCCTGGCCCACACCCCGGAACTTCTGGCGGCAGGGCTGCTGGGCATCACGGAGAACCCGTTGCTGTTGTTGCTGCTGGTCAACATCTTGCTGTTCATTGTCGGCATGTTTCTGGATGCCGGGCCCGCGATCATCATTCTGGGCCCGATCCTGGCCCCGATCTTTGTGCAGATGGGCGTGGATCCGGTGCATTTCGCCGTGGTGATGGTGATCAACCTGACCGTGGGCCTGCTGACCCCGCCGATGGGGCTGGTGTTGTTTGCAACCTCTGCCGTGTCGGGCCTGCGGGTGGAAACCATTGCCCGCGCGGTCCTGCCCTTTCTGGCTGTGGAATTTCTGGTGATCCTGCTGGTCACCTATATCCCGGCCATTTCGCTGACCTTGCCACGATTGGCGGGGTTTGTTGACTGAATTGAACAACCACAAAAAACCAAGGGAGAAGACCATGTTGATGAAAACACTTAAAACTGCGGTCATGGCCGCGCTGCTGGCAGGGTCTGCCAGCCTGGCCCTGGCGCAAGAGATCACCCTGCGCGCCACCGCCAATTCGAATGAGACCGATGAGGATTATGACGGTCTTGTCGTCTTCAAGAACTATGTCGAAAACGCTTCGAACGGCGCGATGAAGGTAGAGCTGTTCATCGGCACCCAGCTGTGCGCCAAGGGCGATGAATGTCTGGCCGGTGTCGCGGATGGCTCGATCGACGTCTACATCTCCACCTCGGGCGGGGCGGCGGGTCTGTTCCCCTATATTCAGGTGCTGGACCTGCCTTACCTGATGTCGGATGACCGCGTGGCCGAGGCCGTGCTGACCCAGACCGATTTCACCAAGACCCTGCGCAGCATGGCTCTGGCGGATTCGGGTGACAAGATCCGCCTGATGACCATCGGCAACACCGGCGGCTGGCGCAACTATGCCAATACCAAGCAACGTGTGGCTGCCCCCGCCGATCTGGCCGGCCTGAAGATGCGCACGGTTCCGGCCGATCTGCCGCAGTTTCTGGCCACCACGCTTGGTGCGGCACCGACCCCCATTCCGTGGCCGGAACTTTTCACCTCGTTGCAGACGGGCGTTGTGGAAGGCACGGCCAATGGCATCACCGACATTATGTCGATGAAGTTCACCGATGCCGGCGTGAAATACCTGACGCTGGATGGTCATTCCTACATGGGCGCGTTCTGGTGGATGGGCCAGGATCGTTTTTCCAGCCTGACCGACGCCCAAAAGCAGATCGTGGTGGATGGTTTTGCCGCCCTGCAACAGGCGACCTTTGCCAGCCCCAAGCGCAAGGAAATTCAGGCCTATGCCGATTTCAAGGCCGCTGGGGGTGAGGTCTATGTGCCAACGGCCGCGGAAAAAGCCGCCTTCAAAACCGCCGTTGCCCCGGTGATGGACTGGTTCAAAGCCAATGTGAAAGGCGGCCCCGAAGTGCTGGCGTCTTTCGACGCCTCGGTCGTCGCGGCTCAGGCGATGGTGGACGCAGAACGGGCCAAAGACCTGCAATAACCGCTGAAACGAGCAAACGGCCCCCGAACCTTGGGGGCCGTTTTCAAGCGTCAAAGCCGGGTCGCGGGATCGTCCCAAACCCGCGCATGGATGCTGCAACCGATGTTGCCGGAACTGGCCTTCGGCGGCACATTCGACGCTCCCACCAACGCCGTGATCGCCGGGCTGAGCAACAGCCATGCCCACCGACGTGTCAACGCGCCGGTTGCACGCAGCATGCAACAGTCACCGGCCCGTCTGGTCTTGGGTTTCCTTCAATCTGACTCAGATGGACAGAAACGCGCTTTAGGTGTTCTGGTCCAGCCAGTCCCGAAAGGAGGCTGTGACTTCGCTTTCACCTTCCACCAGATACTGCGACGCGGGATAGTCGCCGCCGTGCACGTCACGGGCAAACTGGCTCATCGCGGCGATGCGCAACTCTTGCAGCCGGTCATGTTCGGCGGCGAAATTGGCATAGACCTTGGCATGGCGCGGCACCCGACCGCGGTTTTGTCCCAGCACATCATCGCTGAACAGATACTGTGCATGTCCTGCCGCCCCAGCCCCCATCGAGATCAGGAACAGGTTGGTCTTTTCGGCAATCGCTTGGGTGATGGCATGGGGGACCACTTCGATTTCCACCGCGAAAGCCCCGGCCTCTTCCGCCGCCTTGCACTGCGCCCAGACCAGTTTTGCACTGTCGAGCGTCTTGCCAACCGCCTTGAAACCGCCGGTCCAGGTGGCTTTGGACGGGATCAGCCCGACATGGCCGCACACCGGCAAGCCGTGGTCGGTCATGGCACGGATGGTGCCCATGGAGCCCGAGCAATAAAACGCATCCGCGCCGTGTTTGAACAGCGGAAAGGCCCATTTCAGGAAATCCTCGCTGCCGCCGATTTCATAGAAATTGTCGCCGGGGAAGATAAAGGCATCCGGCGCCACCTCGCGGAAGTGGCGGTCAAACACCATCGCCGGGGGCACAGACAACAATTCCACCCCCGCCTTGGACGCTGCCGCGGCCTCGTCCAGAGTTTCAACCCGCAGCATGGCAAACTGATGCTTGCCGCGCTGGTCCAACAGGTCTTTGACCGTCAGGCGGGCCATCTTACGCGACCTCGATCAGCACGCGGTCGCCGTCAACCTTGACCGGGAAGGTCTTGAGGTTGACGCAGACCGGTGCGCGCATCGCCTCGCCGGTGCGGTAATCGAACTGGCCATTGTGCTTGGGGCATTCGATCATGAAATCCATCACCAGCCCATCACACAGATGCACCTGTTCATGCGTGCAAAGCCCGGCGGTGGCATAGAACTTGCCATCGACCCCGTGGTAGATGGCATAGCTTTTTCCGCCATGGTCAAAACGGATCAGATCTTCTTCGTCGATATCGTCGGTGGCGCAGGCATCAATCCAAGGCATCATCTTACTCCGCAGCATCAGGGGCCATAGCGCCCGGAACATAGTTGTTGAAATCTTCGCGATAGGGTTTTGCACTGGGCGGCAGCGCGCGTTTCACAAAGTAATCCTCTTGCAACATCTGCCGCTTCAGCGCGGGCCACATTTCTGCAAATCCTTCGGCGATAGAGCGGTTGGGAGCCGGCAAGTCGCCTTTGATCAGCTCATGCAGGCGGGGCAGGGCGTGGTAGGGCACCATCGGGAACATGTGATGCTCGACGTGATAGTTCATGTTCCAGTAGATGAAACGGCTGATCGGGTTCATCAGCACCGTGCGGCTGTTCAACCGATGGTCGATGACGTTGTCGGCCAGCCCGCCATGCTGCAGCAATCCGGTCATGACGTGGTGCCACGCACCGTAAAGGCGCGGCAGACCGATCACCATCAGCGGCAGGATCGACCCCATCCAGAGGGCAAGCCCGATGGTCGCCAGATAGATTGCCAGATGGATTTGCGCCACCTTCTGAACCTTGGGCCATTCGCTTTGTGGTACAAAGGTCTTTTCGGCGGCGGTCGGACCAGAGATCGCGTTGCGCACCATGGTCGGGACAAAGGCCAGAACATCGAAAACGCCAAAAAAATTCAGCAACAGTTTGGCAAAGACGGTCGGCCGCATCACCGCGATTTCGGGGTCACGTCCGATGATGTAGGTTTCCGAGTGGTGCCGTGCGTGGCTCCACCGCCAAGTGGCCGAATTGCGCATGATCATGAAGGACGCAATTTCAAACACCACGGCGTTCATCCAAGGGGTGCGAAACGGCGTGCCGTGCCCACATTCGTGCCAACGCGAATCGGAAGCCGATCCGTAGAGCACGCCGTAAGCCAGCCAGAACGGTGCCGACCACCAGCTTGGCCAAAGCGCGATGCCCAGACTGGCAAATGCGATCATCAGGCCGTAAAGCACAAGTGTGTCCCTTATGGCCGGAGTATCACTGCGGGCCATCAGATCTTTCATGACTTTGCGCGGCACTTCGGTGTGATACCAATGCGCCGCTGTCAGCCCACTTTCCAGAGCGCGTTTGGCATCTGCGCCAAAGGGGCTGTAATCTCGCTGTCCCATTTCGTCCTCTTTGATGCTGGTATCCGGCTTTGGTGCCCAGAGTTCGACCCTAATGTCAGGCTTGCCTCTTCGATAGACCTCAGAACCGTGATCTTCCAATAGGCATGGTTGCAAGTCGCATCAAAAACCATCAGGATTGTGGGGTAAATGATGTTGCTTCGTCAGGAAACGCCATGACCCGCAGGCCCACAATCCACGATGTCGCCCGAGAGGCCGGCGTTTCAAGTGCAACGGTTGACCGGGTGCTGAACGCGCGCGAAAAGGTGCGCGAAGACACCGCGCGGCGGGTCTACGAGGCGGCACGGCTGGTCGGATACCATGCGGCCCCGTTGATCGGGCAGCGGGTGCAGATGGATCTGCCGCGTCTGCGCCTCGGGGTGGTGCTGCACAAGGAAAAGCAGGCCTTCTATCAGACCTTCAAACTCGAACTTGAGCGGGCCGTCGCTCAGGCCACGGGGCTGCGGGCTTCGGTGGTGATCGAATTTGCACCGTCACAAACTCCGGCCGACTTTGCGGCCATAATGGACAATCTGGGTACGCGCGTTGATGTGGTCGCAGCCACCGCCGTCACCCATCCCGATGTGACCGAAGCGGTCATCCGGCTGAACGCCAAGGGCATTCCCTGTTTTGCTTTGCTGAATGACTTTGCCCAAGGCGTGCGGCAGAACTATCTTGGCTTGAACAATATGAAAATCGGCCGGATTGCCGCGCATATGATTGCGGTGTCCAGTCACCAGCCCGGCAAGATCGCGGTGTTTGTCGGCGGGTATCGCTGGCATGGGCATGAACTGCGTGAGACCGGGTTTCGCAGTTATTTCCGCGAATATGCGCCACAGTTTACCGTGCTGGACACGCTGGTGAACCTTGAAACCCGGCAGCTGACCTATGAAGCGACATTGGATTTGTTGAACCGCCATCCGGATTTGCGGGGCATCTATTGTGCGGGCGGCGGCATGGAGGGCGCCATTGCCGCGCTGCGCGAAGTTCGCGCGGCGGGCGAAGTGACGTTGATTGTGAACGAGTTGACACCGGAAAGCCGCGCGGCCTTGATTTCGCGCTATGTCGGCATGGCCATTGCCACACCTTTGGGATTGCTGTGTGCCGATCTGGTGGCACTGGCGGCCGAGGCGGTGCGCGGTGGTATCGCCCCGCTGCAAGCCCAGCATTTTCTGCCGCCGGACTTGTATCTGCCCGAGTCGGTCTGAGAAAGCCCTGATTGCAATCTGACGAAGTTCACATCATCCTGTTTTGCGGTTAACATCATTTTTGACGTGAAAACATATGCGCTGAATTGACCTATTGATCCGCGCCCAACATGGTCGGCTTCAACAACCATCCGGCAGGGGGCCATGCGATGACAGCTTTCGCTTTAAACCACATGACAGTTGCTCGTCTGACCTATGTTCAATTGCTGGATCTGGCCGCTGACCTCGGCTGCATCGGGGTTGAGGTGCGCAACGACCTGCCGCAGCCGCTGTTTGACGGGATGGATCCGGCTGTCGCTGGCGAGTTGGCCCGCGCCAAAGGTCTGCGCCTGCTGGCGGTGGCCGAAGTCAAGCGCTTCAACGACTGGTCCGACACCAAGGCCGCCGAAGCACTGGCCCTGATGAAAATCGCCCAAGCGGCGGGCGCCGAAGCGGTCAGCCTGATCCCGCGCAATGACAATCTGGGCATGGGCAACGGCGAACGCCAGGCTGCTTTGCGCGTGGCACTCAAGGCGTTGAAGCCAATGCTGGAAGATCATGGTTTGACGGGGATGGTCGAACCCTTGGGGTTTGAGATCTGCGCGCTGCGCTACAAATCCGAAGCTGTCGAGGTCATCGAAGCGATTGGCGGCAAGGGGCGCTTGAAGTTGGTGCATGACACGTTCCATCATACTTTGGCACATGGCGGCGCGTATTTTCCTGAACACACCGGCATCATCCACATCTCTGGCGTGGTCGATCAGACGGTGACCTTGGGCCAGATGGCCGACGCACACCGGGTTCTGGTGGGTGCAGACGACCGGCTTGGCAATATTGATCAGATCGTTGCGTTGCAGTCGGCGGGCTATACTGGCCCTGTCTCATACGAGGCGTTTGCACCGTCTGTTCACGCATTGCCAGACCCTGCAGCCGCGCTCCGCGCCAGCATGAGCCATATAATTTCTGGAATAGCCTGATCCGTCGCGTGACCACAAGCCTTGTGGAAAGGAATTGCAACCGGTTGCAAAGTGAGTTGACGGATCACAAGAAACTCTTCAGCCTACCTTATCGGGCTGATCGAGTCGCACCAATGGCGCATCAAGCGCCGGGCGAACTGAACTGCGTAGTGCCTGATGTATTGGGCGTCAGGCCTTTTTGGGAGGAATAAACAATGAAAAAGACTCTACTTGTTGCTGGCTTCGCGGCACTTCTGTCGACCACCGCCATGGCTGAAGGGATTGGCGTTTCGATGGCAAAGTTCGACGACAACTTCCTGACCGTTCTGCGCAACGGCATTCAGGCCGATGCCGATGCCAAGGGCCTGTCGGTACAAATCGAAGACGCACAAAACGATGTGGCCAAGCAGTTGGACCAGATCAACAACTTCATCGCGTCGGGCGTATCCGCGATCATCGTGAACCCGGTTGACACCTCGGCCACCCAAGCGATGTCGGACGCGGCAGCTGCAGCCAATATCCCGCTGGTCTATGTGAACCGTCAGCCGATCAACGTCGACACCATGCCAGACAACCAGGCATTTGTCGCGTCAAACGAAGTGGACAGCGGCACGCTGGAAACCATCGAGGTTTGCGCGCAGTTGAAAGCCGCTGGCAAAGACAAAGCCAACGTCTATGTCATGATGGGCGAACTTTCCAACCAGGCCGCAGTGCAGCGCACCGCCGACATCCATGACGTGATGGCCGCTGGCAAATGCGTGGTCGAGCTGACGATCATCGACGAGCAGACCGCCAACTGGTCGCGCGACGAAGCGCAGAACATGATGACCAACTGGCTGTCGACCGGCGCTGCGTTTGACGGTGTGATCGCCAACAACGACGAAATGGCCATCGGTGCCATTCAGGCGATGAAAGCGGCTGGCATTGATATGGCATCCGTTGTGGTCGGTGGCATCGACGCCACGCAAGACGCATTGGCCGCCATGCAGGCCGGTGATCTGGACGTGACCGTGTTCCAGAACGCGGCCGGTCAGGGTGCAGGCGCGCTGGACGCGGCTGTCAAGCTTGCTGCAGGCGAAGCTGTCGAGCAGAAAGTCTACATCCCGTTCGAACTGGTAACGCCGGCGAACGTTGCTGACTACGCTGCAAAAAACTGATCTTCTTGCGGTCAAGGTAACGACGGGGGCGGCAGTCAATGCCGCCCCCCTTGCGCGCACCCAGAAAGGGACACCCATGGCACAATCTTCGCATGGCATCGGAGGCCTGAGCTACGATCCGGCCAAAACGGCCCGACCACCGGAACTGAACGTGCTGATGGCGCTGGTTCTGATCACGACGGCGTTCGAGGTGATCGGGCGGGTGTTCTTTGGCGACAGTTTTCTGTTCAACACCCGCGACAATGTCGAAGGCATCTTCAACTGGCAGCGGCTGAACATCATCATCCTTCAGGTTTCCATCGTCGGCATCATCGCGTTGGGGGTGACGCAAGTGATTATCTCGGGCGGGATCGACCTGTCCTCGGGGTCTATTGTCGGTGCCACCGCGATGATCACGATGAGTTTCGCGCAGACCGAATTGGTGAACGGCAACCCCAACCCCAAGGCCATTTTCGGCGCATGGGCGATGGATCTGCCGGTTCTGGTGCCGGTGGTGGTGGGCCTTGGCTGTGGGCTGGTGGCCGGGTTCGTGAACGGCGCGCTGATCGCCTACACCCGCATCCCGCCGTTTATTGCCACGCTGGGCATGATGGTTTTCGCCCGCGGATTTTCGCGCTGGTGGTCCAACGGCAACCCGGTGTCCTTCCCGACCGAAGGTTACGCCGCCATTGGCAAGGGCATGATGCCGGTTGTCATCTTTGTCTCCCTTGCCATCCTGTTTCACCTGATCCTGAACCACACCAAATATGGCAAGCACTGCTATGCCGTGGGCTCAAATGAACAGGCCAGCCGGATGTCGGGGATCAAGGTCAACAACCACAAGGTGCTGGTCTATACCATCGCCGGGATGCTGGCCGCGCTGGCCGCTGTCGTGCGGTCCTCGAAGAACCTGACCGCACAGGCCGGCATGGGGGTGATGTACGAGTTGGACGCCATCGCCATGGCCGTCATTGGCGGGATATCCTTGCAAGGCGGGCGTGGGTCGATCCTTGGCACCGTGCTGGGCGCGCTGATTTTCGGGGTGATCATCTCGGGGTTCACCTTCCTGAAACTCGACGCCTATTACCAGGAAATGGTCAAAGGTGTGATCATTGTCGGAGCCGTGGTCCTCGACCAATGGCGGCAGCAAAAGCGGGGGCGCGTGTAGGTCATGACTGATATCATTCTTGAAACGCGCGGTCTGACCAAACATTATGGCGGCGTCCATGCCCTGTCAGATGCCAACTTCACCCTGCTGAAGGGCGAGCATGTGGCGATCATGGGCGACAACGGCGCGGGCAAATCCACATTCGTGCGCCAGTTGACCGGGGTGGAACAGCCCACCCGTGGCCAGATTGTCTTTGACGGCGTGGAACACACCTTTGCCAGCCCGATCGAGGCGCGTGAAGCCGGGATTGAAACGGTTTTTCAAAATCTGGCACTTGCCGATGATCTGGACGTGCCGTCGAACCTGTTTCTGGGCCGCGAGAAGTTCCTGTTCAGGCTGGGGCCGTTTTCCATTCTGGACAAAAAGGCGATGCGAGAGGCGACGACGGCTGCACTGATCAAGACCGGGGTGAAGATCCCCAACCTGATGAACACCATCCGCAACATGTCGGGCGGACAGCGGCAATGCGTGGCCATCGCGCGCACTGCGGCGTTCAAGTCCAAGCTGGTGATCATGGACGAACCCACCGCAGCGCTGGGCGTGCAGGAAACCGCACAGGTCGAAAACATCATCCGCACCCTGAAAGAGGCGGGCGAACCGCTGATCCTGATCAGCCACAACATGCGGCAGGTGTTCGATCTGGTCGACCGCATCGTGGTGTTCCGCCGAGGCCGGATGGTTGCCAACCTGCGCAAGGAAGACACCAACGGACAAGACGTTGTATCCTACATCACCGGAGCCAAAACCGGCGTCGAATTCGAAGGCGCGGCCTGAGGCCCGTCAGTTTCAATGATCCAAGGAAAGAACACATGACCCTACGTTTCGCCATTCTGGGCGCAGGCCGCATTGGCCAGGTTCACGCCCGCGCCGTGGCTGGCACGCCCGGTGCCAAACTGATTGCCATCGCTGATCCGGTGGCCAAAGCGGCCGAATCCGTGAAAGCGGCTTATGGCTGCGACATCCGCAGCATCGACGCGATCCTCGCTTCTGCCGATGTGGACGCCGTGGTGATCTGCACCCCCACCGACACCCACGCCGACCTGATCGAAAAGTTCACCAAGGCCGGCAAGGCGGTGTTCTGTGAAAAGCCGATCGACCTGTCGCTGGCCCGCGTGAAAGCCTGCCTCACGGCGGTTGCGGCCAACAAAGGCACTGTCATGGTCGGCTTCAACCGCCGCTTTGACCCCGATTTCATCGGCGTGAAGGCCGCGATTGACAACGGCACCGTCGGCGATGTCGAGATGATCACCATCACCAGCCGTGACCCCGGCGCGCCGCCCGCCGACTACATCACCCGTTCGGGCGGCATCTTCCGCGACATGACGATCCATGATTTCGACATGGCGCGCTGGCTTTTGGGTGAAGAGGTGGAAACTGTACAAGCCGCCGCCTCGGTGCTGACCGATCCGGCCATCGGCAAGCTGGGCGATTTCGACAGCGTCAATGTCATCCTGCGCACCGCCAGCGGCAAGCAGGCGATCATCACCAACAGCCGCCGCGCCACCTATGGCTACGACCAGCGGATCGAGGTGCTGGGGTCCAAGGGCATGGCCTATGCCGAAAATCAGGGTGAAAGCCGTGTCGTGATCGCTGACAAGGCGGGCTTTCATGCCGCGCCCTTGTTGAACTTCTTCATGACGCGCTACATCGCCGCCTACGCCAACGAAATCGCGGCATTTGTTGATGCGGTGACCAATGGCAAGGATACGCCCACGACGGCACAGGATGGTCTGATGGCACTGGCACTGGCCGAAGCCGCGCTGAAATCAGTGGCCGAGGCCCGCAGCGTAGCCCTGTCCGAGGTGCTTTGACCCTCGAACAATTGCTGCATTTGACTCGGCTTTTGGCCGGGCGGTTTCAGGTCCGGCTGGCCAAGTTGGGGTGAATTTGTGGTCATCGCGGCCTGCAAGCCAGATCGCAGGCTTTGCCGCCAAATCAAGGCTGCCCGCAGCAGGCGCTTTGGCATAGACACGCTTCCGGCATGCCGCAGTTGGCATGCCGGAGGTGCGCAGCTGCACCAAGATCGAGCAGACTCACTTGCACCAATCAGAAAAATCCGGCCTTTTCTGCAAGCGTATGCAAAAAGGACTCCCATTCGCCTGAATCTTGATTAATGTTGTCGTGACCTTTCTGGACACGCATCTGTATCGAGGACCGCCATGGCAAACGCTTCAACTCAGCCCTTCACCTTTCCCGGCGTCCGCTGGCTCAAGGCGCCCAAGCGCGAGGATGCCGGCGACACCGCGCAGATTGCGGGCACCGTCGCAGATGTGCTGGCCGAAGTGCGCCGAAATGGCGATGCGGCGGTCAGCGCCTTTGCGCAACGGTTCGACAAATCCGACCTGACCGCCTTTGAGGTGCCGATGAACGACCGGCTGGCGGCGGTGGCCGAGCTGGACCCGCAAACCCGCGCCGACACCGAATTTGCCATTGCCAATGTGACGGCCTTTGCCAGGGCACAACTTGCCACGATCCTGCCGCTGGACGTGGAAATTCGCCCAGGCGTGTTTATGGGCCACCGGGTCATCCCGATAGAGCGGGTGGGCTGCTATGTGCCGGGCGGGCGGTTCCCGTTGCTGTCTGCGCCGATCATGACCATCGTTCCCGCCGTGGTGGCCGGGGTGGATGAGGTGATCGCCTGCCTGCCGCCGAACGCCCACCGCGCCATGATCGCCGGCTGTCATCTGGCAGGCGCGCATCGGATTTTCCGCATCGGCGGCGCGCAGGCGATTGCCGCAATGGCCTATGGCACCGAAACCGTGCCGCAGGTGGTGAAGATCGTCGGCCCCGGCAATGCCTTTGTGAACGAGGCCAAGCGGCAGGTGTTCGGCCCCGTCGGTATCGACCAATTGGCTGGCCCGTCCGAAATCTACACTCTGTCCGACAGCACTGGCGATGCCGAGATGCTGGCCACCGACATGCTGGCGCAGGCGGAACATGACGTGCGCACGCGGGTGGGCCTGATCACCACGGATGCGGCGCTGGCGGACAGGGTTCTGGCCGAGGTGGACGCGCAGATGGCCACCCTGTCCACCGCACATGTGGCCGGGCCTGCCTGGCGCGAAATGGGCGAAATCGCGATTTGCACCGATGAGGCGGCGATGATCGCCTATTCCGATTTTATCGCGTCTGAACATTTGCAAGTGCACACTGCCGATTCGCACGGCCTTGCCAAACGGCTGCGCAACTATGGCTCGCTGTTCATCGGCGAATTGGCCAGCGTGGTCTATTCCGACAAATGTTCGGGCACCAACCACACCTTGCCCACCATGGCCGCTGGCCGCTATACCGGCGGGCTTTGGGTGGGGGCCTATGTGAAAATCGCGACGCACCAATGGCTTGACGAACGCGGTGTCGCTGCGGTTGGTCCGCCCGCTGCGCGGCAATCGGCCAGCGAAGGTCTGGAGGGACACCGCCGCGCCGCCCAATTGCGGCTGGACCGGTTGCAGGCGGCCAAAGACTAGTTTGGCGAAAGACTAGTTCGGCGAAAGGCTGGGGCGCAGCACGGCATGATCGGTGGCGCGTTCATAGGCATCACCGATCTGGCACAGCCGCGCCTCGGCGTGATCGGGTCCGATCAGTTGCATGCCCATCGGCAAGCCGTCTGAAAACCCGATGGGCAGGGCCAGCACCGGATGCCCGCTGATGTTGAACGGCAAGGTGCGCATCGCCGTCCACACCGCCCGATTGGCGGCAAAGGCGCTGAACGGCGGCGCGGTGGACAGTACGTTCGCGGTGGCAACGGCATCAAACCGCGCCAGAATTGCGGCAAATTCGGCGCGTAAAGCTGCGGCCGCCGCTTGCGCCCTGGCGAATGCGGCGGCAGTGATATGTTGGCCTGACAATAGGGTTTCGACCGCTTGCCCACCGTATTTGCCGCTGTGCAGGGTGGCTTGGTGAACCTGCAGCGCCTGATATTGCAACAGCGTGATCCCGAGCGCCTCTATTTCGGCATAGTCGGGCAGGCTGATCAGCGTCACCCGGCACCCCAAAAGGCTGAGGTCAGACAGCGTTTCATCCATCGCCACCAGCACATCGGACGCAGTGGCGGGATCATCGGCAAACCAATCGCGGGCGTAGCCGATGGTCAGGCCCTGCACCGGTTGACCCAAACGCGAGGCGGCATCAATGCCCATCGCCTGCGCCATCAGCGCCGCATCGGCAACCGTGGCCGCCAAGGGCCCGACATGATCCAGATCGGCGGACAGCGGGAATACCCCTGTCAAAGGGACGACGCCCTTGGTGGGTTTCAGCCCGACCACCCCGCAATAGGCGGCAGGGCTGCGGATCGACCCGCCGGTATCGGTGCCGATGGCACAGCGCACCATCCCTGCGGCCACGGCGGCGGCAGAACCCGAGGATGACCCGCCGGTGATGTGGTCGGGGTTCCACGGGTTCGCCGCAGGCGGATGCAATCCGTCAAAACTGGGGCCGACCAGCGCATATTCATAAGTTGCAACCTTGCCCAATGGCACCGCCCCGGCGGCGCGCAGGCGGGCCACAACCTCGGCATCCTGCACGGCGGGCGTGGTCGATTGCTGACGGGATCCGCAGGTGGTGGGCAGTCCTTGCAGGTCCATCAGATCCTTGATCGCAAAGCCGATGCCCTGCATCGGGCCATGGTCGATGCCCGCCGCAAAATCGGCATCCGCCTGCGCCGCAGCGGCCAGCGCCAGATCAGGCGTCACCGCAACAAAGGCGCGGATTTTCGGGTTCAGCGCGGCGATGCGGTCCAACTGCGCCCGCGCCAGATCGGTTGCGGTCAATGTCCCCGAGCGGTATGCCGCGCCCGCCTCTGCGATGGAAAGCAGGGTCGGGTCGGTCATGTGCGGGCCGCTTCAAACGCGGCCCAAGCCGTCTCGAATGCGGCAAAATCAAAGCCGGGCGCGCGGGCGGGTCCAAGGATCAGCCGCTCGGTTGCCTGCATTCTGGCGATGGCGTTCGCCAGATGCGGCACCACTTCGGGCGGGATCACAACCGCGCCGTGGCGGTCGGCATGCACCAGATCGCCCGGGGCAATGGTCAAACCAAAGATCTGAACCGAGGTGTTCACCGCGCGCACATGCACAAAGCCGTGGCTGGGGCCAATGCTGCCCGCCACCACGGGAAAATCCGGCGCAAGATCACCCAGATCGCGCATCACCCCATCGGTCAGCGCGCCCGACAGGCCAAAGCCCTTGTGGATGGTGGTGTTCACTTCGCCCCAAAAGGCACCGATGCAATCCGGGTAATCCAGATCCTGCACCACCGCGACCGACGGTTTTGGCCCCTCGGCCATCGCGCGGTAATAGGCCATGCGGCGGGTGCGGATGGTCGCGGCATCCTCGGTTGGCGGGGAGGTCGCCGCAATTTGCGCGGTCACCGCATAGCCCACCATGGGCCGTGGGTCAGAGGCCAGCATGGTGCCGCGGGTGAAGGCGTTGAACCCGCGCTTGCCTTGGGCAACTTCGATGGCGTTGCAGACCGTGGGGGTATCGACCGATTGCAAAAGCGTCAGCAGGGCGGCGTCCATCATTCCTCCAGCCAGCGGCGCAGGGCCGCCGTGGTTTCTTCGGGTTTTTCCAGCGTTGGCAGGTGACCGGCGCCAGCAATTACAGCCAGTCGGGATTGCGGCATCAGCGCGTGCATCAAATCGTGGCGATCCCTTGGGCAGGGAATGTCATGTTCGCCCATCAGCACAAGGGCGGGTCCTTTGAAGGCGGTCAGGGTGACGGTCTGATCCGGCCTTGCGGCCAGAGCACGCGACTGTTCGGCAAAGGTCGCGGGGCCAAGGACGCGGGCCATTGCCATGCACAGCTCCAGAATGTCGCCCCGCTGCGGCGTGTCAGCCAGATAGAGCGGCTTCATCTCATCGCGCATCACGACGTCGAGGCCCCCCGCCAGCACCCGGGCGATCTGCGGCAGGCGGCGGGCCTTCACCTCGGGGGCCTCGGCCAAGGGGTTGGTGTCCATCAGCGCCAGCTTGGTGATGCGATCCGGCGCTTGTCGCAGCATCTCCATCGCCACGATTCCGCCCATGCTCAGGCCGGCAAGGGCAAAGCGTGGCGGGGCATCGTGCAGTATTTGCACGGCAAGGGCGGCCATGCTGTCGGCCCCGCGCAAGCGGGGCAGGTGCAGCGTGTGATGGGCCGACAACGCAGAAATCTGCGGCCCGAACAGCCGCGCATCGCACATCATGCCGGGCAGCAGAACCAGCGCGGTCATGCAACCAGCCGCGCGCCGTCTTTCAGGGTCGCCAGCTTGGCCCAGGCGATTTCGGGGTCCACCGCGCCAAAGCCCGCGAAGGTGCCAAAACCGCAATCGGACCCCGCGATCACCCGGTCATGACCAACGACGTCGGTGAACCGTTCCAATCGCTGCGCCACAAGCTGCGGGTGTTCGACAAAGTTTGTGGTGGTATCGACAACACCCGGCACCAGCACCTTGTCATCGGGTATCTCCGTCGCCCGGTCGCGAAACACCGTCCATTCATGGCCATGGCGCGGATTGGCGGTTTCAAACAGCAGATAGCGGGCCTTTGCCGCCATCAGCACCGGGAACACCTTGGCCATGTCGATATCGCAGACATGCGGGCCTTCATAATTGCCCCAGCAGATGTGGATGCGCACGCGGTCTTGCGCGATACCCTCCAGCGCATAGTTCAGCGCCTCGACATGGGCGGCGGCGATCTTCAGAAATTCGGCATCGGTCAGGTCAGTGAACAGCATGTGGCGCGACAGGGCCAGATCGGGGCAGTCCAGCTGCAGATCAAGGCCCGACGCAACGATGGTGCGATATTCGTCGCGCATCGCGTCGGCAAGCGCGGCCAGATAGGCCTCGCGCGTTGCATAATGCGCGTTTTGCAGGAACAGCGATACGACACCCGGCGAGGCCGCGTTCATGAAGCCGCGCTTGGCGCCGTGGGCGGCCATCGCGGCCTTCAGGGCGGCAATGTCCTTTTGCAACTCGCCCTGGCCTTTGGATTTCACCTCTGCGGTACACATCGGGCGCGCGTATTTCGGGGTGCCGCCTTGGGCAGCCAGACGGTCCAGAAAGGTCGGGAATTTTTTCAGGTCGGCGGGCGCGTTGCGCGGGCTGTCGCCGGAGAACCCGGTGTAGCGGTCTTTGACATAAGTGGCATAAGAGATTTTCGATGTCTCGCCATCGCTGACAATGTCGATGCCCGCCGCCACCTGACGCGCCACAACCTGTGACACATGGTCGGCCATGCAGGCATCAAACCCTCCCACGTCATAATCTTCGCCGCGTTCGCGGGCGAAAAGATAATCGACCACAGCCTGTGAGCGTGGAAGCGAGCCGACATGGGTTGCAAGAAGCCCGGTCATAGCAGCCGCCCCGTGGCGCCAGCCGCGTCGTCGGTGGCGGTGATGCGGTAAAGACTGGCCTCGCCGGTCATGGCGGGGGCAAGGGCATGCGGCAGGCCGGGTGGCACCGCGCAGGTGTCGCCGGGGTTCAGCACCGAAGATCCGCCTGCGCCATCGGCGTTGGCCCAGCTCAGCCGCCAATGCCCGCGCATCGGCATCAGCACCTCGTGTTTGGGTGTGGTGTACATCGTGTCGGGAATGGACTTGCGCGACAGCAGATCCACATCAAAACCGGGTCGGTCGCGCAGCTTGGCATTGGGGCCGATCACGCGGGCGGGCTGATGATCCGAAAGCGCCATCAGGTCCCAATAGCGTGCCACATGGTGCGGCACGACATTGGCGGTGGTGGGTTCAGGAAAGGCTTTCAGCTCTTCATCCGTCAGCAACGGCATCGGGCGGACGCCCGCAGGCAAGGCGTGGCCCTTTTTGGTGTCATAGAGCTTGCCATTCTCGCCCAAAACCAAGCCATAATCCTTGGCATCGGTGATCACCTGCGGCGCCCACAAAACGCCGCCACCCGCATCATCGCCGCCAAGGATGGCCATGATCATCCCGTAATCGGTGCCGATGTTTTCAAAGGCGCGGAAGATCCCGGTCGGGATGTTGATGATATCGCCTTCCTCCAGCACCACTTCGCCTGCTGTGCCCCAACGGCCCCAGAAGAACCGCCAACGGCCTTTCAGCGCGAAGAACACCTCGGCGGTGCGGTGAGAATGCAAGGAGTTGCGACATTTCGGCGGCTGTCCCGCCGCGCCGATGTTGAAGCCGGGGGTTTCCACGACATGCACATGCTGGTCGGCGGCCTCGGACACGCCACCGCCGATGATGGTGAAATTTTCCTTTTGGTCAGATCCGGGCGTATGCGCGTCAATGAAGGCGGTCTTGCAGGGCCGCAAATCGCCGTAACGAACGATGCGGGCTTCCATGTCGGCCTGTGTCAGGGTGGGAGCGGTCATAGGGCACCTGTGTGCAAGAGGATCTGTTTCCAAACGGCGGTATCGTCGAACAGCGTGTATTCGCGGCGCAGGCCCCATGGCCCGTGCTCGGCGTGCGATATGCCCAAAAGATACACCGGCGCACCCGTGGGGACCCCGAACGCGCCCCACCCCGAATGGGTGCCTGTCAGCGACCAGCGCAGCGCCGACCGGGGCGGCATCATCGGGTCTTCGCGGCCAATCTGGTGATCGATGGCAAAGACCGCATCTGGAAAAGCCGCGCGCAGGCCCATCCAGAACCGATCAGCGGCGGCGGGACCGTGGGCCGTGATGCCGCCTGCGTATTCCAGCTGCGCCGCACGGTCATAGGTCTGGGTGATTGCGGCAAAGTCTGCGGCCATGATCCGCGTCAGAATATCGGCGTGGAGTTGACCCCATGCGTTGTCATTGCCGCGCGCGGTGTAGGGGCCCTGCACATCATTGGCCGGGGTCAGGGGCTTGGTGCAAGCCGCTGGCCCACCCTCACGCGCGATCTGGTCGCGGGCAAAGTCCTGCGGATCCCAGCCCATCTGGCGCACAATCGCGCCCTGATCGCGGATCAGCCATTCGTCGTTGATCTGGTTGGCGATGGCGTGACAATCGGCCATGATCCGGTAAGTCAGCTTCTTGCCCGTCGCCGCCCCATAAGCCCCGTCGCCCAGATGCGTGGCCGTTGACAGCAAGCGGTGCGAAGACAGCATCCCCGTCTCGGGCGTGCCCGACCAGATCACATCCTCGCCCAGCAGGGTGCGGTCGGGAAATTCGGCCAAAGTGGCCATGGTGGCGCCAATGACATTCTGGTTGCCCACCACCACGCTGGCGGGGGAGCGCACCACGATACCCGGCGCATAGTAGTGAAGCAGGGTTGCAATGCCGCGATCCTCCCAGATCTCTTTGGTGATCCCGATGATGTAATCGGGAAAGTCGCGGAATTTGGGGTCAAAGCCAAGCATGGGTCATTCCGGTTTGCGGGCCGAGGTGCGGATCACCAGCGGGCCGTCGATGCGCAGTTTGCGCGGCGGGGTTTCGGGGGCGTCAATCTGGGTCATGAGCGCCTGAACCGTGGCGTCAACCATGCGGTTCACCGGCTGGCGGATCGTGGTCAGGTTGTAGGCGGGCCAGGCGGCCAAAGGCACATCGTCATAGCCGATCACCGAGACATCGCCGGGAATGCTGAAGCCCAGTTCAAACCGCAGCGTGTCCATCACGGCAAAGGCCATGTGATCATTGCCGACAAAGATCGCATCGGGGCGGCTGGGGCCTGCGAACAGATCGCGCGTCACTTCGGCGGCGGTTTCGCGCGAATACATGCCGTCGATCATGGCGTGCGGCGCAAGCTTGGCGGCCTGCATCGCCTGTTGAAAACCCGCCGCGCGGTCGCGGCCGGTGGACGACCCTTGCCATCCCATCACATGGGCAATGCGGCGGTGGCCGCCCGCGATCAGATATTCGGTCGCACGCCGCGCACCGGGAATGTTGTCTGAGGTCACCTCGGACAGGCGGGCATCGTCTTGGCCGCGGTTGAACATCACCACCGGAATGCCGACGGCGGTGCAGCGGGCGGTCAGATCATTGGTGATGGCGACCGACGCGGTGATGATGCCATCGACTTGATAGTCGAGCAGCTCCTCCATCACCTCGGCCACCTTTTCGGTCGAGTTCTCGGCCATGAACACCAGCACGTGATAGCCCTTGGCCTGCAGCGCGCGCGACAGCAGTTCCAGCACCACCGGATAGAACTGAATTTCCAGATAGGCGACGACCAGACCGATGATGCGGGTGCGCCCGGTGATCAGGCTGCGGGCCAGGACGTTCGGGCGATAGCCCAACTCCTCGGCCGCCTGCCGCACTTTCAGGACGGTGGATTTCGACGCCGACGCCCCCGGCGTGAAAACCCGGCTGACCGCCGATTGGCTGACGCCTGCGCGTTTGGCCACCTCCATGGATGTGACTTTTTCCATCGCCATCAATCTGCCGTCCAACCTCCGTCCACCATCAGCCCGGTTCCGGTTATCAGACTGCTGGCATCCGAGGCAAGAAACGCCACGGCCCCCATGATGTCTTCCACCTCGCCCACCCGGCCAAGTTTGATCTTGGACAGGATCCACGCCTTGCGTTCGGGGTTTTGCAGGGTTTGCTCGGCCAGGGGCGTGCGGATGAAGGTCGGGCACAGCGTGTTGACGCGGATGCCGCACGGCCCCCACTCAATCGCCATGGATTTGGTCATGCCTTCGATCGCGTGTTTGGTGGCGGCATAAACTGCCCGGTCTATCCCGCCCACATGCCCCATCTGGCTGGAAATCGTGATGATCGACCCGGGCTTTTGCGCCGCGATCAGACCTTTGGCGACGGCTTGGGCCAGAAAATACGCAGCCCGCACATTCAGGTCCGTCACCGCGTCATAATCGGCAGGTGTGGTGGCCGTGGCGGCAGAATGGCGCGCCAGCCCGGCAGAATTGACCAGCACATCGAACGGGCCATGCGCCGCCACTGCCTGCGCCGTGGCCGCCAGATCCGTGATGTCCAAAGGCAAAGCCACCACATCAAACCCGGCTTTCGTCATTTCCTCGGCCACCGCCTGCAAAGCTTCTGCCTTGCGCGCCGCCAGAACCACGCGCGCGCCTTGTTCGGCCAAAGCCACCGCCGCCCCAAGCCCGATGCCGGACGAGGCCCCGGTTACCAGGGCAAGGCGGCCATCCAGCCGGAACGAAGGGGTGCGGGGCAGGGTCATTCGGCGGCGGTCCCATAGGCCACATTGCGCCCACCATAACGGCGCACGCGAATGTTGCACTGCTCGGCATGGCCGACAAAACCCTCCAGCATGCACAGGCGCGACCCGTAGGCGCCGATCATGGCGGCGGCGGCATCTGTGGTGACGCGCTGATAAGAATGGGTTTTCAGGAATTTTCCCACCCAAAGCCCGCCCGTATAGCGACCGGCCTTCTTGGTGGGTAGGGTGTGGTTGGTGCCGATGACCTTGTCACCATTGGCCACATTGGTGCGCGGACCCAGAAACAGCGCGCCATAGCTGTGCATGTGTTCCAGATACCAATCATCGCGGTCGGTCATCACCTGCACATGTTCCGATGCGATGTCATTGGCGACGGCCAGCATTTCATCATGCGTATCGCAGACAATCACCTCGCCGTAATCGCGCCACGACACCGAAGCCGTTGCTGCGGTTGGCAGGATCGTCAGCAGACGGTCAATCTCGCGCAGCGTCGCCTCGGCCAGTTTGCGTGAGGTCGTCAGCAAAACAGCGGGTGAGTTGTAGCCGTGTTCGGCCTGTCCCAAAAGATCGGTGGCGCACAGTTCCGCGTCCACGGTGTCATCCGCGATCACCATGGTTTCGGTCGGGCCTGCGAACAGATCAATGCCGACACGGCCGTACAATTGGCGCTTGGCCTCGGCGACAAAGGCGTTGCCGGGGCCGACCAGCATATCCACCGGCTGGATGGTTTGGGTGCCAATCGCCATCGCGCCCACGGCTTGCATGCCACCCAGAACATAAATCTCATGCGCGCCGCCCATCTGCATGGCCGCCACAATCGCCGGATGCGGCTCGCCCTTCACCGGCGGGGCCGAGGCCACGATGCGCGGCACGCCCGCAACAGAGGCGGTCAGCACCGACATATGCGCCGAGGCCACCATCGGAAACTTGCCACCCGGCACATAGCAACCCACCGATTGTACCGGAATGGTGCGATGACCAAGGATCACGCCGGGCAGGGTTTCCACCTCGATATCCGTGATCGACGCGCGCTGTGCCATGGCAAAGCGGCGGATCTGGGTTTGGGCAAAGCGGATGTCATCCATGTCGCGGGCGCTGACCTGTTGCATCGCCGCGTCAATTTCCGACCGGGTCAGCAAAAACGAGGGCCGCGCATAGCCGTCGAATTTCAGGCTCAGATCGCGCACCGCCGCATCGCCCCGCGCCGCAATATCGGCCAGCGTGGTTTCCACGGTGGCGCGGACGGCGGCATCGTCACTGTCACGGTCGGCCGCAGGTTTGCCGGTTTTGAGATGGGTGATGGTCATGGCATGTCCCTTGTCTTGACGCGTCCGGCAGGCATCACTTGGCCCCCAGGCGCAGGCCAGAGGCCGTGTCGAACAAATGGCAGATAGAGGCCGGCACCGTGGCGTGGACAATATCGCCGATGTTGGCACGATATTCCTTGCCCGCCTTGACCGACACCAGCGCGCCGCCGATGCGGTAGCTGATCATCGACGCCTCACCCAACAGCTCTATCGAATAGACCGGGGCGGCAATCTGGCCGTTGGCGGTGGCTAGGCTCGCATCCTCGGCCCGAAAACCCAGCGTGATCTTGCCCGAATGGGTGGTGGGCAGGCCATCGACGCGCAACCCGTCGGCGGTAAAACTGCCGTCCGCCAGCGTGCCGTCGACAAGGTTCATCGCCGGGCTGCCGATGAAGCCCGCGACAAAGGTGTTGGCGGGGTGGTCGTAAATGTCGGTCGGCGTGCCCACCTGCTGAATTTCGCCCTTGTTCATCACCACAACGCGGTCGGCCAGCGTCATCGCTTCGATCTGGTCATGGGTCACATAGACGGTGGTGGTTTTCAGCGTATGCTGCAGGTTCTTGATCTGCGCCCGGGTGGACACCCGCAGCTTGGCATCGAGGTTCGACAGCGGTTCGTCCATCAGGAACACGGTTGGTTTGCGCACAATGGCACGGCCCAAGGCCACCCGTTGACGCTGCCCGCCGGACAACGCGGCGGGGCGGCGGTCCAGAAATTCAGTCAGTTCCACCATTTCTGCCGCGCGCATCACCATGGCGTGATGTTGGTCTTTCGGTACTTTGCGCACCCGCAGCGGAAAGCGGATGTTCTCATAAACCGACAGGTTGGGGTAAAGCCCATAGGATTGAAACACCATCGAGATGTCGCGATCCTTGGGTTCCAGATCATTCACGATGCGGTCACCCAGCCAGATCTCACCCGAGGTCACATCCTCGAGCCCCGCAATCATCCGCATCGTGGTGGATTTGCCGCAGCCCGAGGGGCCGAGCAGCACCAGAAATTCCTGATCCGCGATATCAAGGCTGAAGCCTTTGACGCCGACATAGGTGCCATAGGTCTTGGTGACATTGACCAGTCGAAGTTGTGCCATTTCAGCCTATCCCTTAACCGCACCAGCGGTAAGGCCGCTGACAATTTGACGTTGAAAAAACAAGACCAGCACGAACAGCGGGGCCATGGCGGACACAACGGCGGCAACGGCATACATCACCTTGTTCTCGGCCTGCACGGTGCCCAGAAAGCTGGCAATCTTGGGCACCATGGTCTGGTTGTCCTGATTGAGCAGCATCGAGGTGACGGTGAAATCATTGTAGGCCAGAAGGAAGCTGAACAGTCCCGTGGTCACCACGCCGGGCCACATCACCGGGATAATCACCAGCCGAAACGCCCCGAACCGGGTGCAGCCATCGACCATGGCGGATTCGTCGAGGTCCTTGGGGATGGACAGAAAGAACGAATGCAGCATCCACAGGGTGAACGGTTGATTGATCGCCACCAGCACGATGATCGTGGTCGGCAGATAGCCCCAGATGTTCATCTGGAAGAACGGCAGCAAATACCCCGACACCAGTGTCACATGTGGCATCGCCCGAAAGATCAGCGCCACGATCAGAATCCAGAACGTGTAGCGAAAGCCCGAGCGCGCCAGCGCATAGCCGCCCAGCGTGCCGATCGACAATGAGATGACGACCACGCTGACGGTGACGATGGCAGTGTTGATGACCGATCTCCAGAACTCTTGCTCGATCCAGGCCCCCGCATAGCCATTGCCTGTAAAGGCGCTGCCCGTCTGCTGAATGGTCTTGGTGCCGGTCAGCGCGGATGTCCAGTTGGCGTAGGAAAAGAAGTCGGCCTCAACCTTGAAAGAACCCCACAATGTCCAGGCAAAGGGAAAGGCGGCGGCGATCAGCCAGATTGCCACAAAGCCAAAGCACAGCAGCATCACGGGCAAAGGTTGGCGGTCAGCGCGGTTTTTCATGGCCATCCCCTAATGCGATTTGCGGTTGAAATCGCGTGAGGTGCGGATCAGCACCGGCAGCAACAAGATCACGACGCCAAAGATCGTCAGCATCGACGTGGCACCGGCAGACCCGAACAGCGGCGTCTCGGCACCCCTCAGATCGTTGTAGATCAGGTAAGACAACGACGTGGCATTGGCCGAGGCAGAAAAGCCGACGATGGGTTCCAGCACGCGGAAATTGTCCATCAGCTGCATCAGGGCGATAAAGGTGGTCAGCGGGATCAGGTGCGGGATGATGACAAAGCGCACGCGCTCCCACCGGCTGGCGCCGTCTATCATCGCGGATTCCAGGGTGTCTTTCGGCACGCTTTGCAGACCCGCATAGAACACGATGAAACTGAAGGGTGCCGCGTGCCAGACGCCGTAAATCATCAAGACGGTCCAGGTCAGCGTCGGTGAGGCTTTCAGCGTCAGGTTGGGATCGCCCAGCAGGTAGGCAAGGTTCGCTCCCAACACGCCCTTGCTGTCGATCATCCAGAACAGCACCAGCGACCCGATCAGCGGCGTGACAATCATCGGCAGCAGCGAGAAAAAGATCACCGGACCCTTGATCAGGCCGGGAATGGCGTTCACGCCCAAAGCGATGAAAAATCCGAAAACGATCACCAGCGGCGTCACGATGAAGGTGTAGGCCAGCGTGAAGGCCAGTGCATTGTAAAGCGGCAGGTTCATCAGACCTGAAAAGAACGCGCCAAGGGTCGGTGCATCGCGCCAGACCTGCCCGACATTGGACAGGGCCAGATGACTGGAATTCACATAGGTGCCAAGGCCGTTGAACTTGCCCATCGGCTGCTCGGCCCGCAGCGCCTGCATCGCGGTCGCGTCGACCCGCATCTCGGTCTTGCAGGTGAACGGATCACAGGTTTCAACCGCCGACATCACCTGTTCATGTTCGATGAACAGCGACTGGTAGGCCACCGAGAGGATCGGCAGAGCAATGAACAACACCATCACGAACAGCGAAGGGATTGTGAATGCAAGGAATGTGCGGTGGCGCATCGGTTGTCCTGTCTGAAAAAAGGCAGGGAAGGGGGCTGACACGCGGCGACAAGAACGCCGCGTGTCAGGCAAGGCATGGGCCTACTTCAAGAAGCCCGCTTCGGTGGCTGCGGTGTTGTAGGCCGTGGTTGCGTCTGCCAATGCCTGCTCGGCGGTTTCCTGACCTTGCATGAACTCGGCCAGATTGTCGCCCAGTGCGGTGTGCAAAAGACCCATGTAGGGCAGCATCGGATAGGGCTTGGCCCCAGCCTTCACGGTTTCAAACACGCCCACTGCGGCAGGTGTTGGGGTGTAGCCTTTGATCAGCCAGGCTGCGGCCGTGGGGTTGGCGGCCGCCATCTCCGGCGAGATTGCCGTCATCATGGCGCGGAACGAGGCGTCGGCATCTTCATCGGTGATGTTCTTTGCAATGACAAAGCCATCCCACCACAGCGTCGTTGCCGGGATCGCACCGCCGCCCACCGTCGGCGCTGCGGCCATCACGGTGTCTGCGGCCACTTCAGGTGCAGCACCCGCTGTGTCAATCAAGGCACTGGCGCGTGAGCCCCACATGTTTTGCATTGCTGCACCGCCGCCTTCCCAGACAGTGCCCAAACTGTTGGTTTCAAAGGTCATGTATTCGGGCGACATGGTGTCGGCCATTGCCTTCATCATCGCCAAAGCCTTGACGCCAGCCTCGCCGCTGATGGCGGCATTCGCGGTGCCGGGCTCAAAGAACTCGCCGCCAAAGCCTGTGTACATGTTCACGAACTCTTGCGCGAGATCCCAGCCGGGTTTGAAGTTGGCAACCACCGGGCTGGCAATGCCACCTTTTTCCTTCAGCAAAACGGCTGCGGCCACAACCTCTTCGTAGGTTTTCGGCGGCGCAATGCCAGCGGCTTCGAGGATCGACTTGCGGTACATCAGGTGCTGCGCATTGGCCATGAAGGCAATCGCCATCACCTTGCCGTCAATCTTGATCAACTGGTTTGGCTGCAGATCCTGACCGTATTTCGCCACCAGATCGTCCAGAGGACGCACCAGACCGTCGTTCAGCAGCGGCACAACCGAGCCGTTGGCGACCACAGCCACGGTGTAGGCTGCCGGGTTGGATGTCAGGGCCGCGACCTGAATTTTCTTGTGTTCGGCGGTCAGGTTGTTGGTGACCTCGACCGTGTCACTGGCGCAGGTCGCGGCGGCGGCGTTCACCAGTTGCAGGGCCAGAAAGTCGTTCGACAAGATGCGCACCGAGCCTTTTTCGATGCCACATTCGGCATAGGCCATGCCGGTCGTCGACAGCAGTGCCGCGAGGCCAATCGCATATTTGAAGGTCTGTTTCATTTCCATCTCCTGTTGAGAGCTTTGGGTTCGCTTGACGGCTGTTTCCGCCGTTTGACTTTGGATTGAACGGGGTCGCAGCCCGCCAGAAATGCGACGCCGCACCGTTCTGTATTGAAACGCTAGCAGTCAGTGAATACGCTTGCAATATGATTCTGCATAGGCTTGCATTTTCATCGTCGGCACGGTTTTGTGCCGCCAACTGATAGCGGAGATTGTCATGCACAGCCCTCATCTGGCCAACAAACATCACATCGCGCGGGCCCTTGCCGCCCTGGCCGAAGCGCGCCCGACTGACGTTCCAAAACAGATTGCCGCACTTTATGCACCACAGGCCCAGTGGCGCGGCGCCCATCCGATCAATGAGGTGACCGGGACAGAGGCGATTGCCGCCGTCTGGCTGGATCTGCTGGATGCGTTCCCGGATCTGGAACGCCGCGATGTGATTGTGACCGGGGGCAGCTATGAGGGGCGCGACTATGTGGCGACCGTTGGTCATTACTGCGGGACGATGCGGCGCGACTGGCTGGGCATTCCCGCCACAGGGGCACCGGTTTTCATCCGCTACGGCGAAGTGCATCAAATCCTGGACGGGCGGATCGTGCAGTCCAACTGTCTGTGGGACGTGCTGGACGTGATCCGGCAGGCCGGGTTCTGGCCGCTTGCGCCGTCCTTGGGCGTGGAAGGCATGTGGCCCGCACCCTTCACCGGCGATGGCCGGGTGTTTCGCGAAACCGACCCTGCGGAGTCTGCGGCCAGTCTTGCGCAAACCCTCGCGATGCATGCCACGTTAGGGGCCTATGATGATCAGAGCGGTGCTGGACGCGATGGGCTTCTGGCGATGCCACAGCGCGACCATTGGCACCCCAAGATGATGTGGTACGGCCCGTCAGGCATTGGCACGACGCGTGGGTTGCAGGGCTTTGTCGATTACCATCAATTGCCCTTTCGCCGCGCCTTTCCAAAGCGCACCGGCGGCGGGCAATGGGACCAGATCGCCGATCTGAAAGCCCGGCACGGTGGCGGCCATTACGTCCGCATCGGCGATGGGGCTTATTCGGTCACCGGCGGCTGGCCTTCGGTGTTTGCGATGCATGTCGGCCCCGATTTTCTGGGTGTTCCGGCCACAGGCAAGCCAGTGACCATGCGGGTGATGGACTTCTATTTGCACCACGAAGGCCGCATCCGCGAAAACTGGGTGCCTTTGGATATCCTTGATCTGCTGTTGCAGATGGGAGTGGATGTGTTGGCCCGCATGCAGCCCATTTTCAAGCGCGGTGGCAAGGGCGGGTTTCCTTCAATCTGATTGCGATTGAAGGCAGCCAAGACCAGACCGGCCGGTGACCGTTGCCTGTTGCGTTCAACCGGCGAAACCCGATGGCACGCAACACGACCCAAGGCGGGGGCAATCCCCGCCCATCTGGCCTCAGGACAGTACCGAAATCTGATCGGCCATCTGCGCCAGCTTCACCTGCATCGACAGCGACAACTCGTCATAGACGCGCCACTCATCGACGATCTTGCCGTCTTTGTAGTGGTAATGCGTCATTCCCATGATCTGCAGGCGCTTGCCCGTGGGCTTGCCCAATTCGTGCAACAGGCCATAGCCGATGTGGTGGCCCTCCATGATCCAGCGCACGGCCACCTTGGTGCCGCCCTCTGTGCAAGGGGTCGAGCAGATGTGCTGCGGCTCAAAACTGCAATCCGGCACCGATCCGACCAGCCCGATGGTCTGATGCATCACAGCGGCGATGCCATACAACTCGGCCATCTGGGGGCCGTGGTATTGCACGGTGGGCGCGTAGACATCCTTGATCTTGCCGAACATCCGCTTGTTGAACACCTCGTGCAGCCAGGTCAGCGTGTCACGTTCCAGATCGGTCTTGGCGATGCTCAGATCGGCCTTGGACTCTGGTGGATACTGCCCGATCATCCGGCGGTTTTCGCCGATATCAATTGCCAGCAGACCTTTGTCGAAATAGGTCTGCGCCATGGCGGTGGCATAGGCTTCGGTATCAAGGCCCAGCTGTTTCATCACGGAAAGCGGGTCGGCGACCACCCATTCCCGGTAAATCTTGTTCTCGAAGATCATGCAGTCGGCCACGGTCCGCGAGGTGAAGGTGCGTCCCGTTGGCGCGCCATAGGCCCCGTGCTGGCTGTGCCGCCCGGTCCCGGTCACCAGATGCGAGGTGTAAAACCCCTGCTGATCATCGCCGTCCCAGATCACATGCGTCGCCATCCCACGCCGTTCGGGCAGGGCCACCAGCCGCTGAATGGTGTCGCGCACCACCTCTTCGCGGGTGTAAAGCGTGCCAGACGAGCCATAGAGCACGCAGTTGTGGGTGTAGTGGGTGTAGATCAGCCCGACGTCGCGTTCGTCCCAGATCCGGTGGGTGCAACGCACGATGTAGTCGACGATATCGGTGTAGATCTCATCAAACCCTTGCATCGGCTGCACCCGCGCGCGGGTGGTGGGCGCAAGATCGACGTAATCATGCCGTTCGACCTGCATGACATCGGATTTGATCCGCGCCGGGGTGCCGGCTTCCTTGTGGGTGGGTTCAGCAGGTTTCATCGGGCCTCCAGAGCCTGAAATCAGGCATGACAGATGTTCAGTTGGAGCAAGTTTACAAGATTTGCATTCCTATGCAATAACCGAATTGCCGCCGCCACCTCTCGTTTTCTTCTGTCAGAATGCACGCGAAATTGCAGCTTGGCCCGGGCATGTGTGCCACAGGCTGCGGCCCGGCTGCGGTGTCGTAATGCCAGGCTGACAGCAGGTTGATCTGTTGCCAGACGGGCCGGGACAAAGCCGGATGCCGTCCTTTCGGCCCCGCCGATTTGCCGCGATTGCCTTGCGTGTCTGCGGGGGCAGCCTGCCGGACTAGCGCCCGCGCAACCAATGCTGCAACTCTGCCTCGGCCTTTTCCATGGCGCCGTAGTTCAGAAGTTTGCGCAGGATGGCCACAGTCACCGCCCTTGCGCGCAGGTTGAAAGCGCCATCATCCCGCGCGGTTTCGGCAGGCTGATACACCTCCAGCTTGCTGTAGATTTGCTGCAACCGGTTCTGCACCGACCGCAGCGACAGATGTCTGCGCACCGAAATCGCCCGGTCCGTCATCCCCAATGCGATATCCATCAGTATCTCGTATTCGGAATCGCTGAACCCCGAGGCCTGCGCGAAACTGCGCTGCTGCATGCCGCGCACTTCGTTGTCGATCACGCATTGGTTTTCAATGAAAATGCTGCGCAGGGCCAGCTTCAACCGCTCTTCCGAGGTGGATTTCAGCACATAACCATAGGCGGCACCATTCGGCACGATGCGGCTGACCCCGCGCACATAGGCCTCGTCGGCGTAGTTCGACCAGAACAGGATGCGGGTGTCGGGGCGTTCGCGCCAGATCGTGCGCGCGGCTTCGATGCCGTTGCGGGCGTTCATCTGCAAATCCATCACGATATGGGCGGACCGATGCGCGCGCGCCAAAGCCTCACCCTGCTGGCCATTTTCGGCTTCATGGATGGTCCCGCATTCCGGCAGCGCCGCCGTGACCTGTTCGCGCAGGTAGGACCGGTGCAGCGGGTCATCTTCAACGATCAAAACGTCCATGGCCGCCCCCTTCATTCTGCCACCGCCTGCATCGCCGGTGTCAACGGCAGCACGATGCCGACGCTGGTGCCGGCGCCACCGATGCCCGCCGCCAGCGTACAGCGCGCAGAGATCAGCCGCGACCGCGTTTTCATGTTGTCGATGCCGCTGCCGATCCGGGTGCGCTTTTTGGCAATGCCCTTGCCATTGTCGCTGACCGCCAATGAGATTTGCCCCGGTGTTGCGGCCAGCTGTACCGAAATCTGTCCGGCTGCGGCGTGGCTGACCGCGTTGTTGATCGCTTCTTGGGCGATGCGGTAAAGTGCAATGCTGACCGTGGGGTCAAGCGTATCGAACGCGCCGCCCGAGACATCATTCAAGATCCAGTCGATGTCCTGGCCAGAATCGCGGATTGCCCGATCCAGATGATGTTCCACGGCATGGGCAAAGCCGAACAGCTGCAGCAGCGACGGCTTTGCCTGTTCGATGATCTGGCGCAGATCCTGCATGCAGCGGTGCAGGCCGCGGGTGATCGGCTCCAGCGCCTCGGCGGGGGCAGGGCCGTCATGCGGCAAGCGCTCCAGATGCCGGGTCAACCGCGTCAGATCGGCCAGGGTCTGATCGTGCAGGTCCATGCCGATGCGCTGCCGTTCACTTTCCAACGCTTCGGTCAGTTTCAATGCGCCAAAGCGCAAGCCTTCCTCGCGCGCCCGTGCTTCGGCCTCGATGATGGCGGATTGCTGGGCCTGTTCGGCCGCCCGCAAGGCAAAGAAATAGGGCGACAGCAGATCGGCGATGTAACGGGCGTTGCGCACATCTTCCGCACCATAGGCCCCGGCGCGCTGCAACGAGGCGCTGAAGGCGCCGATCACTTCGCCATGCACCATCATCGGCACATGAATGCGGGCGCGCAGGCCGTGGTCATGGATCGGCTTGTAGAACCCGCCCGCAAACTGAAAGCGCGGATCGGTGCAGGCATCTTCGGTCAGGATGTGATCGACAGCCCCCTGCAACAGCGCCCGGATCGGGCTGTTGCCAATCGGCGCGTGCGGTTGCTTGCCCCAATCGGTCTCTATCCCGCTTTCATAGGCAGTGTGAAATTGCCCGTCCTGTCGCAGAATGCAGACATCCAGGTGATCATGCGGCAGGATCTGTGCGATCTCGGTGGAGATTGCTTGTATGGCCGAGCGAAAATCCAGCTGACCGGCCAGCAAGCGCGAAATGCTGAACAGATGGTTCAGCAGGGCCACCGGAGACGTTTCGACCATTTTGCGACCCTCCGCCCAGGCGGTCCACGCCGTGCCACCACCCGGGCAGCATGGCAGAGAAGCCGCGTCAGACCTACAGCAACCCGCGCAAAGGCCTTGCGTGAACCCGCAGAGTTTCGGGGGAAACCCGCAAACGCTTTGCCTGTAGCAACCTATACAGGCCCGCGCTTCTGACCCATCCTGCCCGAACTGAGTGGAGGAACCTCAGCGGGAAGACAAGCGGAATTGGGTCGCCCTTTGGGTGGCCATCAAGGCTGCCATGCGTGCAGCACACCTAGGGAGAGAGACATGAATACCAAATCAGTGTTGCTGGCCTCGGCCACGATCCTTGCCGTTGCCATGCCGGCCTTGGCAGAAACCTCGGCGAAAAAGATTGCACTTTCAAACAACTATGCGGGCAACTCGTGGCGTCAGGCCATGCTGACCAGCTGGGAAAAGATCACCGCTCCCGCTGTGGCCGATGGCACCGTCGCCGCAGCGGATGCCTTCACCACCGCCGAAAATCAGGCGACCGAGCAGGCCGCACAAATTCAGAACATGATTCTGCAGGGTTATGACGCCATCGTCATCAACGCAGCCTCGCCGACCGCGCTGAACGGGGCGGTGAAAGAGGCTTGCGATGCGGGCATCACCGTGGTGTCGTTTGACGGCATCGTGACCGAGCCTTGCGCCTGGCGCATCGCGGTGAACTTCAAGGAAATGGGCCGCAGTCAGGTGGAGTATCTGGCAGGCGTGTTGCCTGAGGGCGGCAATCTGCTGGAAATCCGGGGCCTGGCTGGCGTTTTCGTCGATGACGAAATTTCCGCCGGGATCCATGAGGGCGTGGCGCAGTTCCCGCAGTTCAAGATTGCAGGGTCGGTGCATGGCGACTGGGCGCAAGACGTGGCGCAAAAGGCCGTCGCCGGTATCTTGCCGTCGCTGCCCGAACTGGTCGGCGTGGTGACACAGGGCGGGGACGGCTATGGCGCGGCGCAGGCCATCGCCGCGACCGACCGACCGATGCCCACAATCGTCATGGGCAACCGCGAGGACGAGCTGAAATGGTGGAAAGAGCAGAAAGACGCCAATGGCTACACCACGATGTCGGTGTCGATTGCCCCCGGTGTGTCGACGCTGGCCTTCTGGGTCGCCCAGCAGATTCTGGACGGCAAAGAGGTGCCGAAGGATCTGACCGTACCATTCCTGCGTATTGATCAGGACAATCTGGAGGCCAATCTGGCCAGCACCCAGGCCGGTGGCGTGGCCAATGTCGAATACAGCCAGGCCGACGCGATTGCGGTGATCGACGGCGCCAAATAACCAAACCCTGTCCGCGCCCCCAGTCGCGCGGGCAGCCAGACCTGCCCCTTGCCTCCCATGGGGCAGGTCACCTGAATTCTGTCCCGGATCGCCGCCATGCCCCTGCCACCTCCCGCCGTGCTGAAAGTCGCCAACGCCGCCGTGCGGTTCGGCGAAGTTCGGGCGTTGGATGATGTGTCTTTGGCGATTTTGCCCGGCGAGTGTATCGGGCTTGTCGGCCACAATGGCGCTGGCAAATCCACCATCGTTTCGGTGATCAATGGCGGCCTCACCCCGCAGCAGGGTGAGATTTCCAGTGACGGCACAAGGCTTGCGCCTTATGGCATCGCTGTGGCGCGCAGTCGCGGCGTGCGCTGTGTGTTTCAGGAATTGTCGCTGTGTCCCAACCTGAGCATCGTTGAAAACACCCGGATCATGCACCGCAATCTGGGGGGCATTGGCTGGCGTGCGCGCGCAGCGGCCATCATCGCCACGAGTCTGGACCTGGTGTTTCCCTGTCATGGCATGGATGTTGCAGGCCCTGTCGGCGCGCTGTCCATCGCACAACGCCAGATGGTCGAAATTGCCATGGCGTTTTCCGATGCAGGCCAGCCGCCGCGTCTGGTGATCCTGGACGAGCCGACCTCATCGCTGGACGCAGGGCTTGCCGCACAACTTTTGGCGCATGTCCGCCGCTTTGTGGCTGCGGGCGGGGCGGTGATCCTGATTTCCCACATGTTGAACGAAATTCTGGAAACCGCCAGCCGCATTGTGGTGATGAAAGACGGCAAGATCGTCGCTGAACGGGCCGCTGGTGGCTTTGATCACGCCGGTCTGGTCGAGGCGATGGGCAGTGCCGTGCCGCATCAGGCCGCCACCCGCCGCAGCACCGCCGCGACTGATCCGGTGCTGAATCTGGCCTTGCCCAAGGGTCAGCCCTTCCGCGCCAGCAGGGGTGAGGTGGTGGGCCTTGCCGGATTGGGGGGGCATGGCCAGACCCGGATGCTGCTGGCGCTGTTTGATCATCACAGCCCGCAGTGGTGGCCGCGCCGCGACCCCGCGGTCACGTTTGTCGCCGGTGATCGCCGCGAAAACGGCATTTTCGAGCTGTGGAGCATTCTGAAGAACATGAGCGCGGCCGCCCTTGGTGATCTGTCGCGACGTGGCCTGCTGCAAGACGCAGCCGAGGCCGCACGCGGCGCCGAGTGGAAATCCCGCATCGACATCCGCACGCCCGACATGGGCAACCCGATCCTGTCACTGTCGGGCGGCAACCAGCAAAAGGTGCTGTTCGCCCGCGCGCTGTCCACCCGCGCGCCGGTCGTGTTGATGGATGATCCCATGCGCGGTGTCGATGTCGGCACCAAGCAAGAGGTGTACGGGATGATCCGGGCCGAGGCCGCAGCGGGCCGCACTTTCGTGTGGTACTCCACCGAGATGGAGGAAATGCAGCTCTGCGACCGGGTCTATGTCTTTCGTGAAGGCGCAATCGTGGCCGAACTGACAGGCGATGCGATTTCAGAACACAACATCCTGCGCGCGTCGTTCAAGGCAGCGGCGGCATGAAAATCTCGGCTGACACCCTGCGCCTGATCGTGCCGGTCGCGTCGCTGCTGCTGCTGCTGGCGGGGGTGTTCTATCTGCAACCGCGCGCGATGAGCTACACTGGCCTTAACCTGCTGTTCAACCTCGCGGTGCCGATCGCGCTGGCGACCATCGCGCAGATGCTGATCATGGCGGTGAACGATCTTGACCTGTCGATGGGCAGTTTTGTCAGCTTTGTCGCCTGTGTCGCCGCCACCTATCTGCACGACACGCCATCGCTCGGGGTGCTGATCCTTCTGACCGCCATCGCCGCTTATGCCGTCATGGGGGTGATCATTTATCTGCGTGATCTGCCCTCCATCGTGGTCACCCTCGGGATGAGTTTTGTCTGGGCGGGTCTTGCCGTCCTGATCCTGCCCGCGCCGGGGGGCACGGCACCGGAATGGGCGCGTGCGGTGATGATCTCGAAACCGCCGCTGGTGCCGATGGCGATTGTGGCCAGCGCCGTGCTGGCGGTTTTCGCGCATCTGCTGATCATGCGGTCTTCGTTTGGCGTGCTGATCCGGGGGGTGGGTGGCAACCAGCGCTCGGTGCAGCGCGCGGGCTGGTCGATTGTCTTGGCCCGCGCCGCGGCCTATGCCTTGGCCGCCTGCTTTGCCGTTGCGGCTGGCATCTGCCTGGTCGGCCTGACCACCAGCGCCGACGCCAATATCGCGCTGCGCTACACGCTGTTGTCGATCGCGGGCGTTATCTTGGGCGGGGGTGAATTCACCGGCGGGCGGATATCCCCCATTGGCGCGGTGGTCGGTGCGTTGACGCTGACGCTGGCGGGGTCGTTCCTGTCTTTCCTGCGCATCTCGCCTGACTGGCAAATCGGCGCCCAGGGCATGATTCTGATCATCGTGCTGGCGTTGCGGCTGCTGTTGAACCGGCTCGACAGCAAAGGCGGTGGCGCATGAAAGTGCTGTTCACAAAGCCTTGGATATGGTCGTTCGTCGCGGCACTGTCGGTCTGGCTGGCGACCATTGGCGTGACCGGCGGTGCGTCAACCGTGGGTCTGTCCCAAGCCGCGCTGACCTTTGCCGCCTTCTCGGTGCTGGTTGGCATCGGGCAGATGTTCGTGATCACCCTTGGCCCCGGCAACATTGATCTGTCGGTGCCCGCCACAATGACGCTGTCCGGCACGGTGGCGTTGAAATACATGGACGGGGCGAACGGGTTGATCCTGCACGGGCTTGTGATCGCCATCGCGGTTGGTGTTGCGGTTGGCGTGCTGAATTACGCGCTGATCAAGGCGCTGCGCATCCCGCCGATCATCGCGACCCTGTCGATGAGTTTTATCGTCCAATCCGCCGCGATCTGGACCAACCGGGGCCTGCGGATCAAACCGCCGCAGGTGCTGGCCGATTTCACCACGCAGACCAGTTTCGGCATTCCCAACATCGCCCTGCTGGCGCTGCTGATTTCCATCGTCGCCTGGGTGCTGCTGCACCGCACACCTTATGGCCGCTGGATCGCCGCCATCGGCCAAAGCCTGCCCGCCGCCCGCATGGCGGGCATCGCGGTGGATGGCAACCGCTTTGTCACCTACCTGCTCTGTGCCGTGCTGGCTGCCGTCTGCGGCTATCTGCTGGCCTGTTTTTCGGGCGGGGCCGCGCTGAACATGGGCACAGAATACCTCTTGATGTCGATTGCCGTGGTGGTGATCGGCGGCACCGCTGTGGCCGGCGGAGACAGCAACGTACCGGGCATCTGGGGCGCGTCCTTGTTCATGTTTCTGGTCGTCTCGATGCTGAACACCTATGGCCTTGGCGCAGGCGTGCGTCTGATCATGACCGGAGCCATCATCATCACCGTCATCTTGCTGGCCAGTGGTCGCAAAGCCAATATTCGTTAAGAAAGTATGTCCATGACCGCCCCGCTGTATCAAATCGACGACCCGGCCTTTTCGCACCTGATCGTCAGCTCTGCCGCGCTGGATCTGCTTTACACCGGCTGTCGCTGGGCCGAGGGGCCGGTGTGGTTTGATGATCTGCAATGCCTGCTGTTCAGCGACATTCCCGGCCAACGGATCTTGCGCTGGGCCGCGGATGCAACCGGCGGCGGGGCGGTATCAACCTTCCGCCAGCCATCACATTTCGCCAACGGCCAGACCCGCGACCGCCAGGGCCGTCTTGTGACCTGTGAGCATGGGTTGCGGCGGGTGATCCGCACCGAAGTCGATGGCAGCATCACCGTGCTGGCCGAAACCTTTCAGGGCAAACGCTTGAATTCGCCCAATGATGTGGTGGTGCAGTCCGATGGCAGCCTTTGGTTCACCGATCCGACCTATGGCATCTTGTCGGATTATGAGGGGTTTCGGTCTGCGCCCGAACAGCCGGTACGCGGGGTCTACCGCGTCGATGCCAACAGTGGCGCAATCACCTGCGTCGTCGATGATTTCTGTCAACCCAATGGGCTTGCATTTTCGCCGGATGAGCGCACGCTTTACATCGCGGATTCCGGGGCCAGTCACGATGGCCGCAAACCGCGCCACATCCGCGCCTTCGATGTCACCGATGGCAAACTGACCAACGACCGCATCTTTGCGGTGATCGACGCGGGCATTCCGGACGGCATCCGCACCGATATGGCGGGCAACCTGTGGTCCAGTGCCGCCGATGGCGTGCATTGCTTTGCGCCCGACGGGCATCGTCTGGGCAAGATATTGGTGCCCGAAGCGGTGGCCAATCTGACTTTTGGCGGCCCGCGCCGCAACAGACTGTTAATCACCGCCACAACGTCGCTTTATGCGATCTACCTGACCACCACCGGCGCGCAGCGGCCCTAAAGCAGGTTTCCTTCAATCTGAGTCAGATTGAAAGAGACCCAAGACCAGATGGGCCGGTGACTGTTGCGTGCCGCGTGCAACCGGCTGAACCCGATGGAACGCAACACGCCCTAGCGGCGGCTTACCCGCGCGATGAACAGGCCCGAGGCCACGATCAGCACCGCGCCCAGCAGCATCCTGGGTCGGGGCGCATCGGAAAAGAACAGCGCCCCGAACACAAGCGCCCAGATCAGCAGCGTGTATTGAAGCGGCATCACCACGGCTGCTTCGGCATGCTTGAACGACCGGTTCACCAGCATATGCGCCAGCATCGCCACCACGCCGAGCAGGCACAGCGCCGCCAAATCGCGCGGTGGCGTTGGCTGCCAGGCTGCGGGATTGACGGCCAGCACCGCCGCAGAGGCGATCAAGGCACCGACAATCTGCCAGCCCACCATCACGGTGTCGGGCGTGCCGCGCAGCTTGCGGCCCAGCAACATTGCGCCCGCGAACGCAGCACTGCCCAGCAGGGCAATGCCCGCTGCGGGCGTCAGGCTGTCGCGTGACGGCTCCATCGCCACCACCACGCCGGCAAAGCCACAGGCAATCGCTGCCCAGACCGGGGGCGCAACCCGCTCACCCAACACAAGGGGGGCGAGTGCCGCCACATAGATCGGCGCGGCCAGCCAATAGGTCACCACATCCGCCAGGGGCAAATAGGCCACGGCGGCGTAGAACCCGAATCCCTCCACCACCAACAGCCCGGCGCGCAGGGCTTGCAGGGCAGGGCGGTCCGCCTGCCAGACACGGGCCAACCCACCCTGCAGCAGAAAAGGCATCAGCACCACCAGTGCCGACAGGCTGCGCACCGCCATAAGCTGCGCCACCGGATAGCTGCCCATCAGCCACTTGCCCATCACATCGTTCAGCGAAAACATCAGCATGCCCAGCAGCATCAAGCCCATGCCGACCCGGAGGTTTCCTTGCGCGGGCATCTGGTTACATCACAGCCCCGATCTGCCACGGCACGAATTCCGCACCACCAAAGCCCAGGTCTTCGGATTTGGTCTGCTTGCCCGAGGCCCCTGCCACCAGCGTCTCAAAGATCTCGCGGCCCTTGTCGGCAATCGACACCCCGCCGGTGATGATATCGCCGCAGTTGATGTCCATATCCTCGGCCTTATGGGTGTACATTTCGGTATTGATCGCCAGTTTCAGCCCCGGCGCAGGTTTGAAGCCGGACACCGACCCGCGCCCGGTGGTGAAGGCGATCAGATTGGCGCCGCTGGCAATCTGCCCGGTGACCGAGGCCGGATCATAGCCGGGGTTGTCCATATAGATGAAGCCGGGCGTGGTGTTCGGCTGGGCATATTCATTAAGACCCGCTACTGGGGCCCGGTCACCCTTGGCCACCGCGATCGGCTCCAGCGCTTGCCCGATGATCTGGCCATAGCGCAGCAGCTTGTCACCCGCCGCCACAGCCGACAGTGCAAACTTGTGGCCGCGTTTGACTTGTGTGGTCAACGTGATGTCATGGTCCGGCAGATACTGGCCCTGCTCAAGATCTTGCAGCGCAATCGCCACGGAATCTTTCTGGTGCAAACGGATGGTCAATGCGGTCACGCGGGCCTCCTGTGTCCTGCCGGAAACTAACATGTCAGGGGTGTCGGGGCAAAAGTCGTTGCGGTCATTTCCCGCAACAAATTTGCCAGTTCCCGCGCTTGACAAGCCCGCGTCGGGCCTGCCTTTTGAGATCTGGAATTCAAGGGGAATTATGATGCATCCGGCACTGGCAAGGGGCAACGCGGCGGTCATCACGGGGGGCGCTTCGGGCATCGGTCTGGCCGCCGCACAGCATCTGGCAAGCATCGGCTTGCGGGTCTGTCTGGCCGATCTTGGCGCAGACCGACTGGCCGCCGCACGGGCGCAGATTCTGGCGACGGGTGCGGCCGGGGCTGATGTTATCACGCAGGAAACCGATGTCGGCGATCCGGTTGCCTTGGCCGCGCTGGCCGACCATGCCTTCGCGGCCTTTGGCGGCGTGCATGTGCTGATGAACAACGCAGGCATGCAGCCGGGCAGCAATATTTTCGACACTGAAGGCAACTGGGACCGCATTCTTGCCGTCAACATGATGGGGGTCATCCGCGGATCCCAAATCTTTGCACCCCGGATGATTGCCGGAGGGGCGGCGGGGCTGATCATCAACACCGGGTCCAAACAGGGCATCACCACGCCCCCCGGTGATCCGGCCTATAACGTCTCGAAAGCCGGGGTGAAGGTGTTCACCGAGGCGCTGCAGCACCATCTGCGCAACCTGCCCGATTGCCGGGTCGAGGCGCGTCTGTTGATACCCGGTTACGTCCACACCGCCCTGACCGCGCATGGCCGGACCGAAAAACCGGCGGGGGCCTGGACGCCGCAGCAAACCGTCGATTTCCTGTTCGCATCGGTTGATCGCGGCGATTTCTACATCCTGTGCCCAGACAACGAGGTGGATCGGCGCACCGACGAAAAGCGCATCCGCTGGGCTGCGGGCGACATTGCCGACAACCGCCCGCCACTGTCGCGCTGGCACCCGGATTACGCGGAAACCTTCAAGACATGGGTGCAGGAATGACCACTTTTTCGCTTCCCCAAGGCCTGTGGCTGGGCCGTGTCTGGCGCGCGGGCATTGGCCCCGCTCTGGTGACGGTCCGTGCGGGCCATGTGTTTGACATCACCAGCAAGGCCGCGCCCACGATGCGTGATCTTCTGGAGTTGCCCGATATCGCAGCCTTTGTTGCCAGCGTTCCCGGCGAAGATCTGGGCGTGCTTTCGGCGTTCATCGCGGCCTCTGTCGAACCCGCCGTGGACACCACGCGCCTGCTTGCCCCCTGTGATCTGCAGGCCATCAAGGCTTGCGGCGTCACATTCGCGCGCTCGATGGTGGAACGGGTGATCGAGGAACGCGCCGCCGGAAACCCCGCGCTTGCTGCCGAAATCCGCATCCGCGTGGCGGACGTGATCGGTGACAGCCTGCGCGATCTGGTGCCCGGTTCGGCCAAAGCCGCCGAGGTCAAGGCGCTGCTGCAAGCCGAAGGCCTGTGGAGCCAGTATCTGGAGGTTGGCATCGGTCCTGACGCCGAGGTGTTCACCAAGGCGCAGCCGATGGCGGCCGTGGGCTATGGCGCATCGGTCGGCCTGCACCCGATCAGCAAGTGGAACAACCCCGAACCCGAGGTGGTCCTGGTGGTCAATTCCAAAGGTCAGATCGTCGGTGCCACTTTGGGCAATGATGTCAATCTGCGCGATGTCGAAGGTCGATCGGCATTGCTGCTGGGCAAGGCCAAGGACAACAACGCGGCGGCCAGCATCGGCCCGTTCATCCGGCTGTTTGACAGCGATTTCACGCTGGACACCGTGCGCGGGCTGGAATTGTCGCTGACCGTCACGGGCGCAGATGGCTTTGTGCTGCAAGGTGCGTCGTCGATGCGTCAGATCAGCCGCGATCCGGCCAATCTGGTGGCGCAGACGCGCGGGCGGCATCATCAATACCCGGACGGCTTTGTGCTCTATTGCGGTACCATGTTTTCGCCGATGCAAGACCGCGATGGTCCGGGGCAGGGCTTCACCCATCATCTGGGCGATGTGGTGACGATCTCGGCCCCCGAATTGGGCAGCCTGACCAACACGGTGCGGCTGTCCACCGAAGCACCGGAATGGCAGTTTGGCACCGCCGCATTGATGCGCAACCTGGCTGCGCGCGGGTTGTTGTAGCGCCCCCGGATTGGGGGGCGCTTGGCTGGCCTAAAGCCCATTCGCCTTGGCGATGAAATCGGACAGATGCGGCACATAGTCTTCGGGGCCGCTGCCGCCTGTGGCCATCGCCAGTGCGAAGGAATTTTTCACGGCGCTGGCCATCGGCGTGGCGACGGTTGCCGCGTTCGCCATCGATTCGACATAGCGCATGTCTTTGTAAGCATTGCCCAAAGTGAACTTGTGCGCCTCGCGGTTGCCCTCCAGCGCGTAGCCCATGAAGGTTTGATAAAAGCCGCAATCCATCCGGCCGCCGCGAATGACCTTGTCAAATTCTGCCACCGGAATGCCCACCTTGCGTGACAGGGCCAACGCCTCGGCATACAAAGCCGCATAGCCCAGCGACAGGAAGTTGTTGAGAAGTTTCATCTTGTGGCCGTCACCCACCGCGCCGATATGCACGATCTTGGCGGCCCAGGTGGCCAGGATCGGATGCACCCGCGCGAAGGTGTCGTCACTGGCCCCGACCATGCAATCGAGCGTTCCGGCCCAGGCCTCTTTCGGGGTGCGCGACAGGGGGGCGTCGACGAAATCAACGCCAATCTCGGCCAGTTCTGCCGCCAGACGCAGACTGACCGTCGGGTCAGAGGTCGAACAATCCACAATCACCGTGCCGCGCGCCAATCCGGGCCTCAGCGCCGCAATGGCTGCAGCCACCTCGGGCGAACCAGTCAGGCACAACAGGATCACCGTGCAACCGCGCGCCAAATCCTGCAGTGACGCGGCCTCTACTGCCCCGCGCGACACGAGGTCATCGACCGCTGCGCGCTTGCGATGCGCCACAACGGTCAAAGGATAGCCTTTTTCGACGATGTTCTTGGCCATGCCTTGCCCCATCAGGCCAAGACCGATAAATCCCACTTTTTCACGCGTTTGCGACATTGTCATTCTCCGGATATGTCTGGACAAATTGAAATTTCAGTGCAGATCGGCGATCTGTTCGGGGGTCAGCACTCACGGTGCCAGACATCGACAGATGCAGAAACGCTTGCTTGGTGGCCGTATCCCCGCACATCAACCGTCCCTTCGCGTCCAGCCGTGTCAGGCGCACCTGCTCCAACGCGCGCCCCTGGCAAATCTTGTCCCTAATGTGGATCGCGTCAGTCATCTGAAGGGTCCGTTTCCAACATGGTCCAGGCTTTGGCGAAGAAATCTTCGGCACCAAAATTGCCTGATTTCAATGCCAATACCAGATCAGACCCACAAATACTGCGGGTCCACGGCACCGCTGGGCCGATTTCCAGCGTTGTGATGCCGAATGCGGCCACCGCCGCTCCGGAAGTTTCGCCCCCCGCGATCAGATCATGGCTGAACCGGGCGCCTTGCAAAAGGCGGGCCACCTGAGCCAGCGTCGTCTCCAGCAGCGCGCCCGACGCCTTCTGACCCAGCCGCACCGGAATGGCCTGCAAAATATCCGGATCTGCGCTGGAATGGATCAGCGGGATGCTGACTTGCGGCTGCGCTGCCATTTGAAATCTTGCCCGAAAAGCCCGCCGTAAAATTCACTGCCGTCCCGCTGAAAGGCAAAGCAATCGAGGAAAACCATGCAAAACGGGGCCAGTTTGCACAGCGCCCCATTGCGGATCGCGCCGCGCGATGGACAACAGCGGCGGCTTGCGACGAACCGCAGATGTCCTGCGTCAAGACGCGGGTGGCTTCCGATTTGGAAGTGTTTCCGTTTGAACAGGGCGATTGAACACCACCGGCATCGGATAAAAAATGCCAGCGTTGTCATTGATGGCTTGGCCGGCACGGACGCAGTCATGCGCCTTGCCCTGCGCAATCCGGTCAGATCGCGTTGACGATGATTGCCGTGACCTGGCCTTTGGGACTCACAAAGCAACGTTGCAAGACCGCGCCCGTCACCAAAGCCGCAACCCCAGTCACTGCGCCACTCTGGCGCAAATTCGGCAAATGTGTGAAGTCGATGTGCTGTTTGCCATGATCATCAAGCGCGCGCGGTTTGGCCGCCACGTCTGTGCCACCGGCGGCAATGAGCATGCGGCCCCCGCCTGATCGCCGAGATGACGCGCGAATTTCTGATCCGCAAGAGGGCCGACTGCGAAATGGCGCATCTTTTTGGCGAGCTTATCTTGCACGCCAACGCGCAGATCTTGCAGTCTGTCAAGGTGCAGGGGCTGAAACGGCTTTCGGCGCAGGGCGCGCGGATGTCAGATGTCAGCTTTGATCTGCACCGGGGCCGCACCCCAGCGTCGCACCGGTTGCGCAAACCCATATGCAACGACGTCAAAGCCTTGGCATCACAGGTTCGGATGCCCCGGCCCGCGGATGTCGGGGTGTAAAGGGGGGGATCGTTGACGAAGATCAGGCAGCGTTTGCAGGACAGGAAAAGGAAGATCACCGTCCACGAGGTCGCGACCGCCTGATTTGCCGTCACTTGCGGGCATTCTTGATCTCAGCCACGCTTGCGCCGGGTTTGGCGTCATGTGGATTGGGCGGTGCCCGGACCGTGACTTGCGCCATCACGTCACTGTCCAGAAGTTGGGCGCACAGGTCCACAAACGCCTTCACCGTCAGCGAAGATTGTGCCCCCCGCGCGCACAATAGACCCATCCGCATCGGCTGAACCTGACCCATCAGCGGCACAAAGCACAGCTGTTTTCCATCGGGGGAAGTGTTGGTCAAAGGTTTGATATTGATGATGGAATATCCGAAATCATTGCCAACCAGAGATTGCAGAACTGCCATATCCCGGGTACGTTCCACAATGCGGGGCGTCACCCCGGCCTGCTCGAAGAACGACAGGAAATAAGCGGCACTCAGCGGCAGATCCAGCAGGATCATCGGGCAGGCGGCAAGATCCTGCACCGACAGGCTGGGGCGCTGCGCCAAGGGATGTGTCTTGGCCAGAAGGACATAAGGCGGCAACACGGATAGTGCGACAAACTCCAGATCGGTCGGGATTGCCAGATCATAGGTCAGCGCAATGTCAATCGAGGCATCGCGCAGCGCGTCAATCAGGCCCATCTGATGATTCTGAAACTGGCGAAACACCACGTCGGGATAGGTCTGTGTGTAGGACTTGCGCAGTCGCGGCAAAATGATCTGGGCGAAGGTCAGCAAACAACCGACGTTCAACTCGCCGCGCACCGTGCCTTTTTGCAGATCGGCCAGATTGGACAGTCCGCGCGCCTGCTTCAGCACTTGCGCCGCCTGATCCATCAACGCGCGGCCACTTTGCGTCAGTGCCATGCCCTGCGCATGTTTGCGCACAAACAGCGGCAGGCCAAATTCCGCCTCCAGTTGGGCGATTGCGTTGGAAATCGACGGCGGTGACACCGACAGGTGATCTGCGGCCAAAGAGATCGACCCGAACCGACCGACGGCGACCAGATATTCCAGCTGTCGCAAGGTGAATCTGGTCTGCACTTTGTCCGTCCTGTCATGGCGTTGCCATGCTGTCAGTTCTGGGTCCAAACTGTCTTGAATGCACCGGATTTGTCAAACGAATGGATCGCACGGGCGCGGCGCGGGCCTGTCTTGGCGGGCATTGCCGCTAGGCGTCGCCGGGCACACCGTAAGACGGCGCGATGCCGGGATCAAGCGCGCGCTGCACATAGGCGGCCATCTGCGGGCGATAGACCTGCCACGCCACGGCCAGTGCCGCAATCGGCGCGTCCGACCAGTCGATGCGCAGATCAACCAGCGGCCAATCCAGCGTGTCGGCGATCTTCAGACCCGCCGAATGCACCGGCCCGGCTTCACCGCCCGCCGCCAGACCGGCCTGCAAGGCAGCCATAAGCCGGTCACCCAGATGGCCTGTCGCTGCCTCAAACGCTGCGATCATCGCCTGGGGCACGCGGGTGTTGGCCAACAGGTTTCCCCCGGCGGCACAGTCTTGCCCCAAGGCCTCGGCCCAGTTGCCCAAGACCTGCGCTCCTGAATGGATCGCCCCCGCGCCTGTCGCATCCACCACCAGCAATTGGCGATAGTCGATATGGGGCCGCCCGGTGGTGACGGCGGCCAAAGCGGCGCTGGCCGATTTGCCTTGCGCCAACTGATCCAGCACGGCCGGGCCAAGGCCGGGATCGGTGATGTTCTGGCTGGCCACCACGCCCACGCCCGCCCGCACATGGGCACAGCGCGACGCCACTGCAGGTGACGACGATGCGATCACCATGCCGAACTGCCCGGTCCTGGCGCAACGCGCGATCAGGGAAAAGGTCATCGGCTGTCTCCCGTTGCTGCCGCGTTCAATCAGGAATGACCGCAGTGCCATCTATTTCGACCAGCCAGCTTGGCCGGGCCAAGGCCGACACCACCAGCCCGGTCGACACCGGATGCACGCCTTCAAGATATTCGCCCATGGTGCGGTACACCGCTTCGCGGTGGCGCACGTCGGTCAGATAGACCACGACCTTGACCAGATGCTGCATCTCGCCGCCCGCCTCTTCGATCAGCTGGCGGATGTTCTGCATCACCTTGTGGGTCTGCTCCACCGGGTCATGGCTGCCGATATCGCGGGCGTCGTCAAGGTTCTGCGGACACTGGCCGCGCAGATAAAGCGTGCGACCGCCGCGCGTGGCCACGGCCTGGCACAGATCGTTGGACAGGTTCTGCTCGGGGTAGGTGTCCTTGGTGTTGAACTTGCGATAGCGGGTGTGCGGATCGGCCATGGCGGGGCTAACTTTCAAAGGTGACGTGCGGATGTTCAAACCTGTGCGGCGCAAAGCGCGCAGAACCATGGTATTTCACAAAACCCAAGGGCAACACTACCTGTGTTTTGCTCACCACTGATTAGCCTGCCATTAATCGGGTTTGGGCCAGCCCATCGCGTTATGGCGCAGCCGGTTAGAGACAGGCTAACCAACGCTGCACCAAATGCGTATGGTCTGCGGCAAGGGCTTTGCCTAAAGGTCACTCAGCGGCAAGATCACATCGGGTGACGGGCCGCATCGCAGGGATGAGGGTGCCATGTCAATTGAGACGATCGACACGCTGGTCATCGGGGCAGGTCAGGCCGGTCTGGCGATCAGCGGCCATCTGGGGCGTCGCGGTGTGCCGCATCTGGTGCTGGAACGCGACCGGATTGTCGAAAAATGGCGCACCGGGCGGTGGGATTCTTTGGTGGCCAATGGTCCAGCCTGGCATGACCGTTTTCCAGACCTCGCTTTTGAAGACATTGATCCCGACAGCTTTGCCAGCAAAGACCGCATCGTGCGCTATTTCGAAACCTACGCCGCACAGATCAAAGCCCCGGTCCGCTGTGGGGTTGAGGTGATTTCGGCCAGGAAACAGGCAGATGGCAGCGGCTTTCTGGTTGAGACATCGCAAGGCGTGATCCAAGCCACCCGTCTGGTGGCCGCTACGGGGCCGTTTCAGCGTCCGTTGATCCCGACAATCGTTCCGCAGGACCTGGGCATAATGCAGGTCCATTCGTCCAATTACCGCAACCCCGGCCAGTTGCCAGAAGGGGCGGTGCTGGTGGTGGGCGCGGGCTCTTCCGGGGCGCAGATCGCGGATGAGCTGTTGCGCGCAGGCAAACGGGTCTACCTGTCGGTTGGCCCGCATGATCGCCCGCCACTGCGCTATCGTGGCCGCGACTTTTGTTGGTGGCTTGGGGTTCTCGGTTTGTGGGATGCCAAGACCCGCGCACCGGGGATGGAGCATGTGACCATCGCCGTCAGCGGCGCGCATGGCGGCCATACCATTGATTTCCGGCGCTTTGCCGCGCGTGGCATGACGCTTTTGGGTCGCGCCGGGGCGGTCACGGACGGCGTGATGCAGATCGCGCCGGATCTTGCGCACAACATTGCCGGGGGCGATGCGAATTATCTGTCGCTGCTGGACTTGGCCGACGCCTATGCCACTCAGAACAACCTTGATCTGCCCGCCGAACCCGAAGCGCGCAAGTTCGACACAGACCCGGCCTGCGTGTCGGATCCGATATTGCAGCTGAACCTGAAAGAGGCGGGCATCACGGCCATCGTGTGGTCGACGGGTTTTGCACGCGATTTTGGCTGGCTGAAGGTCGACAGCTTTGACGCCAAAGGCACGCCACTGCATGATCGCGGCGTGTCGCAGGTGCCCGGCCTGTACTTTTTGGGCCTGCCCTGGCTGTCGCGCCGCGCGTCACCGTTCATCTGGGGTGTTTGGCAGGATGCCGCGTTTCTGGCAGACCACATCCTGGCGCAGCGTCAGACCGCGACCGAACCCTCTCAGGCCAGTGACTAGAGCGGCGTGGTCCATCCCACGGCTGTTGTGGGTCAAATGCACCGAAGGGCCGGAACATCTGTTTTCCTTTCGCGCGTTGTCCGGCATAAACCGGGCAGGAGGACGGATGTTCAACGCATGGAAGCAGGAAAAAGCCACCGCAGCTTTGGTGGATGAGGCGCAGGCGCTGGCGGACAAGCTGGCCGCAGCCAAGCCGCATATTGTCGACAGCTTTGCCGCCACGGCGCAGTTCTGGGCCGTCTTTCACCTTGCGGCGGGACAGGACCTGCATGAATTGTCCGATTGGGCACCGCACGCCGTCACGCGGTTCACGACTGCGACCCAGACCAAGATCGCGGCCTTGCGCAAGAAACGCGACTACGACAGCAGCGACGGTCTGGCGGTCTGGCTGCACACTGCCCGCGCGGTGACAGAACCCCGCGTGGCGCCGCCCGTGGCCCGGATATGGCAGCAGCTGATGGCGGCGGGGCCAAATGTCGATGCGATGGTGCAGGACTTGCTGCAAGACGCCGGTCTGCCGCTTGAAACGCCGCGCCGCGCGCCCACCGGGTTTGACCACAGGGCGGGCGACAGACCGGAAGACTGACGTATCAGGCAGGGTGCAGGCGCAACTGCCTTTGAAAGCCCGGCGCACTGTGGCGGCCGAGGCACAGATCGCGTGGGATCTTGCCCGCAGCAACGCCGCGCGATGGCCCTGCCGCTACAGAGCGCGGCGTGCCATTCGCGCCCATGCGGCGGCGTAGTCGCTGTGCTGCGCAATCCTTGTGGCCGGGGCCGGGAGGCTGGCCGGTGGCGCGCCGGGTTGAAACAGCAGGGCCGCACCAATCGCGGTCCCCGTGCGCGCCGCAGACGCATGGGCGGGACGGCCCGTGGCCGCTGTCAGCATGGCGCGGAACCACGGATTTGCGGCAAAAGGCCCCTCGATCAGCGTCGGTCCCTCTGCGCCGATTTTGGCCAGACATTCCGCCGTCATCAGCGCCAGATAGTAGCCCAACGCGACCTCGGTTTCGGTATCGCTGCGGTCGGGGTGGGTCCAACGCATCACCGCTTGGGGAAACGGCCCGCTGCCCGCCACCACCGATGGCAGCAGCATCAGACCCCGGTTCAGCACTGCCAGCGCGTCGGCATCGGTTGCGACAGGCGCGTGGCCTTGACGGATGATTTCATACTCGCGCCCGCCCATGAACCGCGCCGAAGGCACCGGCTGGCCCAAGGCATTGACGTTGACCAAGACATCGCGGTCCGGGTCCAGCGCGATGGGCCGTCCCCCCATCGCCATCGCAATCACCCAAGTGCCGGTGGACACCACCGCAAAGGGTGCGCTGTGCGCAAGATGCGGGACCAGCGAGGCGTTGCTGTCGTGGATGCCGGTCAGCACCGGCACCGGGCCAAGCCCCAACTCGGCTTGCAATGAGGGCAGCAGGGTGCCCAGCACATCCGAGGGCTTTTGTGGGCGTGCCATCTTGCGGTCAAGCCCAAGGGCGCGCGGCAGGTCAGACCAATCGCACGCAATCGGGTTCCAAAGATCGGTGTGGCAACCCAGCGAGCACAGGTCAGTCGCCGTCTGCCCCGTCAGCCGATGGCCCCAATACTGCGGCCAGGTCGCAACCTGTGCGATGCGGTCGCGCAAGCCCGGGTCGCGGTCCAACTGCCAGTACAGCTGCGCGCCAAGGTTCAGCCCCACCGGCAGGGCGGGCGATCCGGTGGCGGCAAAGTTCGGGCGAATCCGGTCATAGCTTGCGCGGGTGGCATCGGGGCCGGGGTGCTCGTAATCCAGCACCGGCGCGGCCAGCTGGCCATTGGCCGCCAGCAAGGCCGCACAAGCGCCATGGGTGGTGATGGAAATGCCGTCGATGCCATGCGCTTTCTGAAACCGGGCCAGCGCAGATTTCACAAAATCCCAGATGGTTTCGGTGTCAAAATGCGGATAGGGCGGGCCGGGCAGCACCCGGTTCGGTGTGGTCAGAACCGCAATCTCGGCACCGACCTGCAGATCCACCACCGCCAGCTTGGCGTTGGTCTTGCCGATATCTATGACCGCTATGTGTCTCATTTCATATGGAAAAGCTGAACCAACGGCGCGGATACCGGCGCGTTGTCGGGGTGCGATTGCATGATGTCGGCCATATGCGCCCACCAGCGCTGCATCACCGGATCACCTGGCAGATCGTCCATGCCGTGATCGTCGCTGCGGGTCAGAATGCCGAACAGGCACAGCGTTTCGGGATCCAGATAGATCGCATAATCAGACACTCCGGCGCGGTGCAGCAAATCCACCAGTTCCGGCCAGATCTCGTCATGCCGCTTTCGGTACTCTGCTTCGCAGCCGGGGTTCAGCCGCATCCTGAAGGCATATTTCTGCATCACGCCCCCTTGAACCGCCCGGACAACAGCCGCGGAATGGCGATGACGCCGATCAGCAGCAGGCCGAGGAAGATGCTCATCACGATGCCCGGCACGTTCAAAAGACCAAAACCGAAGGTCACGCAACCCATGATCAGGGCGGCCAGCACGACGCCCAGAATGCGCCCCGATCCACCCAGAATGCTGACGCCACCCAGCACCACCATGGTGACAATCTCAAGCTCCATTCCGGTCGCGATCGAGGGCCGGGTGGAGCCAAGCCGCGAGGTCAGGCAGACGGCGGCGATGCCACTCATCAATCCGGTCAGCAGGAACAGGATGAACCGGATGCGCGCCACCTGCAGCCCGGAAAACTGCGCGGCGGTGGCGTTGTTGCCGATGGCATAGACGGCGCGGCCAAAGCTGGTGCGGTGCAGCAGCACATAGAAGGCAAGGGCTGCGACAGCAAACAGCACCAACTCGAACGAGAACACCCACCAGACATAACCCTGACCAAAAAAATCCATGGATTTCGGGTAGTTGGTATAGGCCTGATCGCCCAGGATGATGTAGGAGATACCGCGAAACAGACTCATGGTGCCGATGGTCACCACGATGGACGGCAGACCCAGCCGCGCGACGAAGGCGCCGTTGATCGCCCCGCAGGCCACGCCGGTGGCCAGCCCGGTCAATACGATCAGCGGCGTATCCGCCCCCGCCGTCATGGCCAACCCCATCGCGGTAGAGGCCAGCGCAATGATCGAGGCGACCGAAAGATCAATCTCTCCGGCGATGATCAGCATCGCCATGGCAAAGGCGATCATCGCCTTTTCGGTGAAGTTGAAAGTGGCGTCCGACAGGTTCCAGACGTTCAGAAAATACGGTGAGGCCAGGGCATTGGCGGTGAACACCAGCACAAACACCACCAGCAACAGCGCCTCCCATGACCGCAGTGCGCGCGACAAGGACGATTGCAGACGGTCGGGAACGATACGCGGTGCGGTGGTCATGCTTCGGCCTGTTTCAAGATGATGCGACCCTTGGCGCGGGACTGGCTGGCGTTGAAGGCGACGGCGATGATGATGGCAGACCCGGAGATCGCCATTTGCCAGAACGGCGAGATGCCGACGACGGGCAGCGCGTTGGCAATCACGCCCAGAAATATCGCGCCCAGAATGACGCCGGTGATGGAACCGGTTCCGCCCGCGATCGAAATTCCGCCGATCACGCAGGCGGCGATGACGTTCAACTCGAACCCTGACGCCACATCGACATAGGCCACAGCATAGCGCGCGACCCACAGATAGCCCGTCAACCCCGCCAGCGCGCCCGAGATCACAAAGGCCGCGAATTGCGTGCGCCCGACGTTCAGCCCGGTGTAAACGGCGGCATGCGGATTGCCACCGACGGCGAAAAAGGCGCGGCCCAATGTCGTGCGGCTCATCACCACGGCAAAGGCGGCGATCAGGGCGATGGCAATCCAGCTCATCACCGGCAGACCCAGTATGGACGCGCGCGGCAGGGCCTTGAAACCGTCGGTCATCTCATGCGCGTTGACCCATTTGCCGTCGGTCATCAGAAAAATGATGCCGCGATATATGGTCATGGTGCCCAGTGTTACCACGATGGACGGAATGCCGACCTTCCAGACCAGCAGCCCGTTGGCCGCCCCCAAAGCCGCGCCCAGGGCGATGGCGGCCAGCAGGATCAGCGGCAAGGGCACCCCCGCACCGTTCATCAGCGCCGCGGCCATCCCGGTCAGCGCAAGGGTGGCGGTGACGGACAGGTCGATGCATTTGGTCAGAATGACAATCATCTGCCCGATGGCGAGGATCATCAGGGGGGCGGTGTCGTTGAACACGGATGCCAGATTGGCAGGGGCCACAAAGGCGGGGAACCGAAAGGCGATCAGCACGGTCATGGCGATGATCACCGCCGCCAACAGGGCCTCACGGGATTTGAGCAGGCGCATCATGCGGCCTCCTGAATGCCGGCCGCGGCGCGGACAAGGGTTTCGGGGGTCATCTGATCGCCGCTGACTTCGGCCACGATCCGGCCTTCGCGCATCACGATCACGCGGTCGGACATGCCCAAAACCTCGGGGATTTCAGAGCTGACCATGATCACGGCCAACCCTTCGGCGGCGAGTTCGGCCATGAATTCATGCACGGCGGCCTTCGATCCGATGTCGATGCCCTTGGTCGGCTCATCCAGAATGATCACCCGAGGTTTGGTCGCCAACCACTTGGCGATGACAACCTTTTGTTGATTGCCGCCCGACAGCAGCCCCACATCCTGATCCAGGGACGCCGCCCGCAGATCCAGACGGGCGGTGTAGTCTCGGGCCAGTTTGAATTCCTCGGCCAGCCGCAAGAACCCCGCGCGTGAGGTTTTGGCCAGCGACGGCAGGGTCACATTCTGGAAAATCGGCATGCCCTTGACCGCACCCTGACGGCCCCGGTCTTCGGGGACATAGACAATGCCTTGGGCGATGGCTTCGGTGGTGGATCGGATGATGGCGGCGCGGCCGTCAATCATGCAGGCCCCGCGCGACGGTTTGGTGATGCCAAACAGCGCCTGCATCACCTCGGACCGACCTGCGCCGACAAGTCCGTAAAAGCCCAGAATCTCGCCGCGTTTCAGGGAAAAGGCGATGTCGGCGAATTCGGTGGGGTGGTTGTAGCCCGCCACCCGCAACACCTCGGCCCCAATATTATGGCTGCGTTTGGGGAAAATCTGATCCACCGCACGGCCGACCATCATCTGCACCAAAGCGCCTTCGGTGACTTCGGCAATCTTGCCTTCACCGACGAATTGACCGTCGCGGAACACAGTGTAGCGGTCGGCGATGCGGAAAATTTCATCAAACTTGTGGCTGATGAACAAGATCGCCTTGCCCTGCGCCTTCAGCTTTTCCACAAGCTCATAAAGCTCGTTGATTTCCTTGTGCGACAGCGCGGCGGTCGGTTCATCCATGATCACCACACGCGCATCAATCGACAAGGCGCGGGCAATGGCGACCAGATGTTTCGATGCAATGCCCAATTCTTTCAGCAATTCGTCCGGGTCCAGATCGGCGCCGATGCTGCGCAACAGATCAACAGCCTTTGATTTCATCGCGCGGCGGTCGATCAGGCCAAAAGCCCCACGCGGCGCATGGCCCAGCCAGATATTCTCGGCCACCGACAATTCGTCAAACAGCACGGTTTCTTGGTGAATGGCGGTGACACCGGCCTTTGCGGCCGCGTCCGGCGTGGCAAAGCGCGTGACGCTGCCATCCACCGAAATCGTGCCTTCTTCGGGTTGATAAATTCCGGTCAGCACTTTGACGATGGTGGATTTGCCAGCGCCATTTTCGCCCACAAGCGCCGTCACCTGTCCGGGGTAAAGATCAAGCTGCACGCCCGACAGCGCCTTGACACCGGGGAATGACTTGGAAATGCCGCGCAACGACAGAACGGGGGTCATGGGGAAACCTATGAAAGGGGAAAGGGTGGTCTGGCGGAGGAGCCGCCGCCAGACCGGGTGCCGTCGTCAGATCAGAAAATCGACTTGAACTCGGCGATGTTCGATTTGTCGTAGGTGAAGGGGTCCGACATCGCCGCTTCGCCGTTTTCGTCCAAGGTTGCAGCGCCCATGCGGCCCATCGGGATGGACGCGCCAGCCTCAGTGGTGGCACCTTTCTTGATGTTGTAGGCCAACATGGTTGCGGCATAGCCCAGATCAATCGGGTTCCAGATCGCGAAGGAAACGGTGGCGCCGGAGTCAACAGCGCCAGCCATTTCCGACGGCAGACCCAGACCGGTCACGTTCACTTTGCCGATCAGGCCAGCATCGGTGACAGCCTGCGACGCGGCCAGTATGCCCACGGTCGTCGGCGCGATGATTGCTTTAAGGTTCGGGTAGGTGGCGATCAGGCCTTGGGCTTCGCGGTAGGATTTGTCGGCCAGATCGTCGCCGTAAACGGTGGCGACCAGATTGATGCCCGGGTAGTTCGGCAGTACTTTCTTGGCTTCCTCAATCCAGATGTTCTGGTTGGTCGAGGTTGAGGTGGCCGACAAAATCGCCACATCGCCGCCGTCGGGCATATGATCCGCCGCCAGTTTGATGATAGTGTTGCCGATCAGCGCCGAAGACGACGGGTTCAGGTGCATCTGACGGCCTTCTTTGGCCACGCCCGAATCCCAGGAAATCACCGTGATTCCGCGTTCCATCGCCTTTTGCAGCGTGGGGGCCACGGCGTCCGGGTCGTTGGCGGAAATCGCGATTGCGTCCACGCCTTGGGCGATCAGCGCGTTCAGCACTTCGATCTGACCTTCGGCGGTGGTTTCGGTCGGGCCGGTGTAGATGATTTCCACATCGCCCAACTCTTTCGCGGCTTCTTCCGCACCCTTGTTGGCAGCTTCAAAGAAGCCGATACCCAAAGCTTTGACAACAATTGCGATTTTCATGTTTTCGGCATAAGCCGACTGTGCAATCAAGGCGGTGGCCAATGCCGCCGTGGTCAGGGCCTTCTTCAGAATGCTCATAGTTTCCTCCCTTATGAGCGGTTTCGCGTGTCAGGCCTCGCCCGCACGTTCGTTCCTGTCCGCGGCACCTGTCACCGCCACGATCAGTTTGATATCCGCAGACTCCAGCATGGCGGCGTCCCGGTCAGTGATGCCGTCATCGGTGATGACGGTATGGATGCGGTTCAACGCGCACAGCAAAAGGCTGGAGCGGGCCGCGAATTTCGTGCTGTCGGCCAGCACCACCAGCTCATCCGCCTGACCGATCAGTTTTTGCTCGGCCTGCACCAGCAGCGGATCGCCCTCCATCAGACCCAGCGGGCCAAGCCCCCGGCAGCCCATGAACATGCGGCGCGCGTAGAAATGGCGGCTGCCGTCTTCGTCAAAGGGCGACAGGATGATGTTCTGCTCGCGGTAGATCGCGCCAGCGGGCAGCAGCACGGTGTTTTTCGAATGCTTCAGCAGATGTTCGGCAATCGGGAATGAATTGGTGAAGACTTGCAGGCGTTTCGCGGTCAGCGGATGCACCATCTGAAAGGTCGTGGTGCCGCCGTTGATGATGATCGCCTCGCCGTCCGCACACAGATCGACGGCGGCGCGGGCAATGGCGCGCTTTTCGGCGATGCGGATGACTTCGTTGACCGAAAAGGGCCGGGCGTTGATGCCGACATAGCTTGGCGGCGCAATCGATTCCGCCCCGCCCCGCACCCGGCGCAGCCTTTTCTGGACGTGCAAAGTCGCGATATCACGACGGATCGTGGCCTCGGAGGAATCTGTCAAAGTCACCAGATCGGCCACCGAAACAACGGGGCGGTCCTCGATGGCAGACAGAATGATTCTGTGGCGTTCGCTTTCGTGCATGTCGTCCTCCCTGCCCTAAGTTTCCACCAGAAATGCTCAGTGTCAATCATTTTCGATCAAATACTTTGTTTCTGCACTGCAGCATGATTGGTTATGATCGTTTGTGATTGACTTGGCCCCCAATATCGGCACATTTGTCGCAACAGAATGGGAGGACGACATGAGCCAATCTTCGGGCAACCGACTGCAAAACCTATGGGATGACGCCCGCGCGGAGGCGATGAGCGAATCAGAAAAGCTGCTCTATCGCTCCAATCTGCTGGGGTCTGACAAGCGCATCACCAATTACGGCGGCGGCAACACCAGCGCCAAGGTGATGGAAAAAGACCCGCTGTCGGGCGATCTGGTTGAGGTGATGTGGGTCAAAGGCTCGGGCGGCGATGTCGGCTCAATCAGGATGGACGGCTTTGCGACGCTTTATATGGACAAACTGCGCGCGCTGAAGGGCGTCTACAAGGGCGTGCACATGGAGGATGACATGGTGGGCTATCTGCCCCATTGCACCTTCAATCTGAACGCCCGCGCCGCCTCGATCGACACGCCGCTGCACGCTTACGTCCCGCGCAAGCACGTCGACCACATGCACCCCGATGCCATCATCGCGATTGCCGCGTCAAAGAACTCTCGCGCGCTGACGAGCCAGATTTTCGGCAGCGATATCGGTTGGCTGCCGTGGAAGCGCCCCGGCTATGAGTTGGGGCTGTGGCTGGAGGATTTCTGCCTGAAAAACCCCGATGCCAAGGGCGTTGTGCTGGAAAGCCACGGGTTGTTCACCTGGGATGATGATGCCAAGGTTTGCTACGAGCTGACTGTTTCGATCATTCAGAAGGCGATGGACTGGTTTGCGGCGCAAACCGCTGGCAAGACGATTTTCGGCGGCGCTGTGGCGCAATCGTTGGACGCCGATGCCCGCCGCGCCGTGGCCGCCCGCCTGATGCCCGCCATCCGTGGCATGATCAGTGCTGATCACCGCATGGTCGGCCATTTCGACGATCAGCCTGCGGTGCTGGAGTTTGTGAATTCCGCCAAACTCGGCCCGCTGGCAGCTTTGGGGACATCCTGCCCCGACCACTTTCTGCGCACCAAGATCTGTCCGCTGGTGGTGGGCTTCAACCCCGCAGCCCCCGATGTGGACGCGACTTTGGCCGCTTTGGCGGGGCAGGTGGCCGAATATCGTCAGGGCTACGCCGCCTATTATGACCGCTGCAAGCATGACAACTCGCCGCCGCTGCGTGATCCGAATGCCGTGGTTTATCTGGTGCCCGGCGTCGGCATGCTGACCTTTGCCAAGGACAAGGCCACCGCGCGGATTTCGGGTGAGTTTTATGTCAACGCAATCAACGTGATGCGCGGCGCCGATACGGTGGACGAATATTGCGGTCTGCCGGAGCAAGAGGCGTTTGACATCGAATACTGGCTGCTGGAAGAGGCAAAGCTGTCGCGGATGCCACGCCCAAAATCGCTGGCCGGGCGGGTGGCGTTTGTCACTGGCGGAGCGGGCGGGATCGGGTCTGCCACGGCGGAACGCTTTCTGAAAGAGGGCGCTTGCGTGGTGCTGGCCGATATCGACGGTGCGGCGGCGGCGGATGTGGCGGCGGGCATGGCCAAGGTTTACGGGCGTGACGTTGTGCGGTCGGTGCAGATGAACGTCACCGATGAGGCCCAAGTGATCGCGGCCTACGTCGAAACGGCGGCCGAATTTGGCGGCCTTGATATTCTGGTGTCCAACGCCGGAATCGCCTCGTCGGCCCCCATCGAAGACACCAGCCTGGCGCTGTGGAACAAGAATATGGACATCCTGTCCACCGGCTATTTCCTTGTCAGCCGTGAGGCGTTCAAGCTGTTCCGGGTGCAGAATATCGGTGGGTCGGTGGTGTTCATCGCGTCCAAAAACGGTCTGGCCGCCAGCCCGAACGCCAGCGCCTATTGCACCGCCAAGGCCGCCGAAATTCACCTCGCGCGCTGTCTGGCGCTGGAGGGGGCCGAGGGTGGTATCAGGGTCAACGTTGTCAACCCCGATGCCGTGCTGAAGGGATCGAAAATCTGGTCGGGCGAATGGCTGGATCAACGCGCCAGCACTTACGGCAAGGACAAGGACGGGCTGGAGGAAATGTATCGCCAGCGGTCGATGCTGAAACGCTCGGTGCTGCCCGAGGATATTGCGGAAGGTGCCTATTTCTTCGCCTCCGATCTTTCGGCCAAATCGACGGGCAACATCCTGAACGTCGATGCGGGCAATGTCCAAGCGTTCACGAGGTAAGCCATGATCAGCAAAGACATAATCACCGCCGCCAACGCCAAACACCACGCGGCCTTGCAATCGGATTACGACGCCCTGGGCGCGCAGCTGTCGCGCCGGGGCGTGGACATCGAGGCGCTGGTGGCGCGCACCATGGGCTTTGGCGTCGCGGTTCCCAGCTGGGGCACTGGCACCGGCGGCACCCGCTTCGCCCGCTTTCCGGGTTTGGGAGAGCCGCGCAACATCTTTGACAAGCTGGAAGATTGCGGCGTTATCCATCAGCTGACTGCCGCCACCCCCACGGTGTCCTTGCACATTCCGTGGGACAAGGCCCCGGTGGATGATCTGAAGGCCAAAGCCGCCGTCATGGGGCTGGGCTTTGATGCGATGAACTCGAACACCTTTCAGGATCAGGCGACGCAGGCACACAGCTATAAATTCGGCTCGCTGTCACATGTCGATGCGGCCACACGCGCGCAAGCGGTGGATCACAATCTGGAATGCGTTGAGATTGGCGCTGCTTTGGGGTCCAAGGCGCTGACGGTGTGGATTGGCGACGGGTCGAACTTCCCCGGCCAGACGTCATTGTCAAAGCAGTTTGACCGCTATCTGGATTCGATGAAGGCGATCTACAAAGGCCTGCCGGACGATTGGCGGATCTTTTCCGAACACAAGATCTATGAACCGGCGTTTTACTCGACGGTGGTGCAGGATTGGGGCACCAGCCTGATGATCGCCAATGAGTTGGGGTCCAAGGCGCAGTGCCTTGTCGACCTTGGCCACCATGCGCCGAATGTGAACATCGAGATGATCGTGGCGCGGCTGGTGCGGGCGGGCAAACTGGGCGGGTTCCACTTCAACGACAGCAAGTACGGCGATGACGATCTGGATGCGGGGACGATTGAACCCTACCGTTTGTTCCTCGTGTTCAACGAGTTGGTCGAGTTGGAAAACACCCAAGGCCTTGATCTGGCGCATATGATCGACCAAAGCCACAATGTCACCGACCCGATCGAAAGCCTGATGATCTCGGCTTGCGAGATTCAGCGCGCCTTTGTGCAGGCGTCTTTGGTGGACCGCGCGGCGCTGGATGGCTATCAGGGCAACAACGATGCGCTGATGGCCTCGGCCACCCTGCGCGCGGCGTTCCGAACGGATGTCGAACCCATTCTGGCGATGGCGCGGCTGCGCAAAGGCGGGGCGATTGACCCGATTGCGACTTACCGGGACAGCGGCTACCGGGCCGCCGTGTCGGCCATTCGACCCAAGGTCAGTGGCGGCGGTGGCGGCATCGTTTAAGGTGGCCTTCGATTAGGAACAGCCCCTGATCCTCGGATCGGGGGCTTTTTGTTGGTGATCGGGCAAGCCGCTGAACACTTCGTAGCCACCCCCAGATCGCCCGCCCAGATCGCCCCGACGATCAAGGTGGCGATGGGGCGGTGCCGACATTTTTCGCTTTTGTCGTCAGGCGAAAGCATGGCTTTGGCGCAACGCCGCAGGGCTGGGCATCGACCGAACGCGCAGTGTCGCCACCAGACCCTCGCCCGGCATGGGCGCGTGAACATGTTTTGTATCAATAACGTGGCCGCAAACCCTTTGCTGACTTTGGCCGGGTCGCGGGCACAAACATGGGCGCGATCCAAGGCAGATCCCGTGCCGGTCCGGCCATTTCCGCCCTGCCGCATTCCATTCGGCGGGGCTGGTTTTCTTGCAACCACTGTGCTGTAATCGTGCAAAGTGAGTGCGCCATGACCCCAGAACGCCTTCAGATTGCCCGCAGCGCGACGCTGTTGTCGGCGGCGCTGGAAGTGGCCGTGGTTGCAGGTCTGGACAGCGCAGGGCCGTGCAAGCTTAACCGCATCGCGTTTGATCGGGCTAAGGCGGTGCGGGCAATATTCACCAAGCGCCGCAGGTTTGGTGCGGCGGCGATGTTCTGGTGCAGGCCATACCCGGTGACGCCGCCCAATGAGAGGGTGCCGATCGACGGAGGTCTGGGGATGAAGCCACCAAGCCTCAGCCGGGCTTTCGCCAAGCTGCGTGACCGCGCTGTGAAAATTCTGCACTGCGTGGCAAGCCTTGACGCGGTGATCGACTTGCGCGATTTCGTCGGCCAGAACGCGGCCAAAGCATGGGGGCGGGGATGAACCAAAGGCTGCAACAGGTGATCGCGGCGATTGATGCGGCCAATGGCGCCGACCCGACCGGGGAGGCTGTGATCTACGGCGAGCGGATGACGGCCGAGCTGGCACGCCTGGTGCCGGACGCGCCCGAGGTGTTGCAGATCGCGGCGCGGGGCCAGCATATCGAGCGCTGGCTGTTGCCGCGCACCGATTATCCGGCGGGCAAGGAAGGCTATCTGGCGTGGCGACGCGAGCAGGGGCGGCGGCATGGGGCGCGGGTGGCTGCGATGATGGCCACTGCAGGCTATGACCAGGGCCTGCAGGATCAGGTCGCGGCAATGCTGCGCAAAGAGGGGCTGAAGCGCGACCCAGTGGTGCAACAGCTTGAAGATGTGATCTGCTTTACCTTTCTGCGCTGGTATTTTCAGCCCTTTGCGGGCAAGCATGCGGCCGAGGCCTTGCTGAAAATCGTGGAAAAAACCGCACGCAAAATGTCGGCCCCGGCGCGGGCGCGCGCCTTGGCGGAGTTTGATTTGCCGCCACAATTTGCAGCCGCGTTTCAGGACTGATCCAGGCCGGTCCCAAGTTCGGGCCGTTGTATTTATGACTTTATATCAACGGGTTATGAATTTCTGCCAGAACTTTTTAACCTTCGGAGACGGTTTGGCCCAATGGCAGAGCCTCCGGCGGGGATATTTGGGCCAATGTGAAATCAGCCCGCCAAGGCCCCCGGCCAGTAGACACCGGTCTTGGCGTTCTTCGTCGGACGGGCCAATTGCAATACCATGGTGTAGCACTCCGGTGAAGAACCGAAGTCAATCTAAGCCCTTGATAGCGCCTATCTTCTTGACATGAAGGGAAGATAAATGGTGCTGTGAGAGAGGATTGAACTCTCGACCTCACCCTTACCAAGGGTGTGCTCTACCACTGAGCTACCACAGCCGCCTTTTTCCGAAACGTAACCCCGTACGTAACCCCGAAGTCGGCAGGGTTCGGAAATCCCCCGCCTGAACAACCGATCCCATCGCCACCGCCGCCCCTTGCCAAGGCTGTGCTCTACCACTGAGCGGCTGAAGCGCCGGATGCGGTGCGGCCCTGAAACCGCGTTGCTTGGCGGCTGATTAGACACATTCTGAGATGGGTGCAAGTGCAATCTGGCAGAACCTGTCGCGACATCGCTGGACGCTTTGCGGCCCCTGCGATAGGAAGAGCGGATGACGGAAAACACCGAGAACAAGGGCCAAGTCCCTGTGCAAGCCAAGCCGACATCGGCCAAGGATGCGCGCTTGAAGGCGGCGCTGAAGGCGAATATGGGCCGTCGCAAGGCGCAGGCGCGCGCGCGGGCCGATGCAGGCGACGCAGACAACAACGAGAACGAGTGAGGCGGGCAGATGGATTCGATTCTGGTAAAGGGCAATGGGGCACTGAAGGGGGTCATCCCGATTGCAGGGGCCAAGAACGCCTGCCTGACGCTGATGCCCGCGACCTTGCTGACCGAGGAACCGCTGACGCTGACCAACGCGCCGCGCCTGTCGGACATTGCGACGATGACGCAGTTGTTGCAGTCCTTGGGGGCGGAAGTGGCCGGGTTGCAGGACGGCAAGGTGCTGGCGATGTCCAGCCACAAGATCGACAACCACACCGCTGACTATGACATCGTGCGCAAGATGCGGGCGTCGATCCTTGTGCTGGGGCCGATGCTGGCGCGCGATGGTCATGCGGTGGTGTCGTTGCCCGGCGGCTGTGCCATTGGCGCGCGCCCCGTCGATTTGCACCTGAAGGCGTTTGAGGCGATGGGGGCCGAGTTGGACCTGCGCGACGGCTACATTCACGCCAAGGCACCCGGTGGGCGTTTGCGCGGGGCTGTCGTGGATTTCCCGTTTGTATCGGTGGGGGCAACCGAAAACGCGCTGATGGCGGCCACGCTGGCCAAGGGCAGCACCGTTCTGAACAACGCCGCGCGAGAGCCCGAGATTGTCGATCTGGCGCGCTGTCTGCGTCGCATGGGGGCACAGATCGAGGGTGAAGGCACCAGCACGATCACCATTCAGGGCGTCGACCGTCTGGGCGGCGCCACGCATCCGGTGGTCACCGACCGCATCGAGTTGGGCACCTATATGCTGATCCCCGCAATTTGCGGCGGTGAGGTGGAATGCCTGGGCGGGCGGATGGAACTGGTGGGAGCGTTTGCCGAAAGGCTGGATGCGGCGGGGGTTTCGGTGGAAGAAACCGAGCGCGGGCTCAAGGTATCGCGCAAGAACGGCCGGGTCAGGGCCGTTGACGTGGTGACCGAACCGTTCCCCGGGTTTCCGACCGATTTGCAGGCACAGATGATGGCGCTGCTTTGTACAGCGGACGGGGTTTCGGTTCTGGAAGAAAAGATCTTCGAGAACCGCTTCATGCATGCGCCGGAACTGCTGCGCATGGGGGCCAAGATCGAGGTGCATGGCGGCCATGCCACCGTGACCGGCGTTGAAAAACTGCGCGGGGCGCGGGTGATGGCCACCGATCTGCGCGCTTCGGTGTCTCTGATCCTGGCGGGTCTGGCGGCCGAAGGTGAAACCGTGGTCAGTCGCGTGTATCATCTGGACCGCGGCTATGAGCGGGTTGAAGAAAAACTGCGTGGCATCGGCGCGCATATCGAACGCATCAAAGCATGAGCGATGCGCGCTTCGAAGACGGGGCCGAGGCCCCCCTGCGCCTGATCGCGCAGGATGCGGAAGGGCTGGGTGTGCTGTCGGCCCTGTTGCAGGACGCGGTTTTTCCCATCACGGAAATGACCTACGCCAAAGGGCGCAAACGCTTTGCGCTGTTGCTGAACCGGTTCCGCTGGGAAGATGAGGCCGCGGCACGGGCGGTGGGACGCCAGTTTGAACGGGTGCAAGCGCTGCTGGTGTTTGAAGACGTCCTCTCCGTGCGCAGCGCCGGCATTGATCGCGCCGACGTTGCTGCGGTGCTGTCTTTGCTGCACATCAGCTTTGTTTCCGGCCCGGATGGCACCGGTCAGATCAGCCTGATCTTGGCCGGGGAGGGCGAGATAGCCCTGCAGGTCGAAGCGCTGGACGCCAGCCTGCGCGATGTCACCCGCCCCTATGTCGCGCCTTCGGGACAAATGCCGGTGCACAGCCACTAAGCCGGACGGTAGGCAGGCAAGCGTCTGTGTCGTGCTTCTGCCTGCCTGCGCCGTGCTTGCCCCGGTTGGTTTTCCCGGGGGAACTTTCGCTCTGTCAATGCGCAAACGTTGCGCGAAATTCTGGTCAGTCTTTCGACTTGCCGCCGTTGATCACAACCGCACCTTTGGTGCTTGCCGTCACAACCGCGGGCTTGGCCACTTCTTTCTTCGGCTTCTTGAGGTTCTTGCCGGGCTTGCTCATGCCTTTGGCCATCGTGAAATCCTTAACGCTGCGGCCATCCGTTTGGCCCACGCAAACCCTGCGCCAAACCGCCCGAAAATCCAAGCCCATTCGCAACATGCGGGGCTGCGAGGGCGCAGACGGCGGCAGGGATGAGGGGTCGTGCGGCAAGACCAGAAGTGACTGGGCAGCGTCGACGTTCACCGCAACTGCATGCAGGCACTCGGGCGCAACCTGCGCCCTGCGATTGTCGGGACGAAAGGGCAGGCCGCTGATTGCTGAGATCAGTCACGCGAGCAAACGAGGTGATGGCATCCCATAAGCGCGCGCTATGCGACCCACCGTTTGCGCGGTCACTGGCCTTGTGGGCGCGCGCGCCGAATTGCGGTGCCGCGATTTCTGGGCAGATCACAGCTGACCTGGCCCCTGTGCAGGTCCGCAGCGGCCAGTTCTGATGGGTAGGTCAGGTCACGAAACGCGGATTTCGGTTTCCCACTCCTTGCAGCGCTGCGCAAGGTCGGCCGGAAAGGGGCGGTCGGTGAACACCGTGTCGATCTCGGACAGCGCGGCCAGTTTGACCGGTGCCGAACGGCCAAGTTTCGTGGCATCCGTCACCAGAAACACGTTGCGCGACTGCCGGATGATGGCGCGTGAGACCCGGACTTCAGGCAGATCAAAGTCCAAAAGATCACCGTCCAGGTCCAGCGCCGATGTGCCGATCACCGCGAAATCGACCTTGAATTGTTCAATGAAGTCCGTGGTCAAAGCGCCGACAAGGCCGCCATCCGACCGCCGCAACGCCCCGCCCGCCACCATGATTTCGCACGACTCGTTGGCCAGCAGGATATTGGCGACGTTGATGTTGTTGGTGACAACGGTGATGTTGCTGTGATTCAACAGCTCTCGCGCGACCGCCTCGGTTGTCGTGCCAAGGTTCAGGATCATGGAACTGTTGTTGGGGATCGCCTGCGCACACAGCCGGCCGATGGCGGCCTTGGCCGCATCGTTCATCCGCCGCCGGTCCTCATAGCCGAAATTCGCGACCCCGGCCCGCAGCACGGCACCGCCATGGACTCGGTCCAGCAAACCGGCGTCGGCCAATTCCGTCAGATCCCGGCGGATGGTCTGCAAGGTGACCTGAAACTTCTCGGCCAATGTTTCGACAACCACCCGGCCTTCGGTGCGCGCCACCTCCAGAATCTCTGATTGGCGAAAGCTGAGAGCCATGGCTGCGTTTCTTCCCGTTTTCCGCAATCGAACCAAAGGGTCGGCGGCGCATTGATAAAGTAATGTTTCGGATTCCAATGCTTTTGGCAACGCTGAATATCTGCGCTATCGCTCGGTTTCACGATTTTCGGGCTGCTGCACGGGTAAATTTGGCCAATCATGAACCGAAAATGTGCGTTTTACCGGATAAAGCACAAAAGCGAACAAAATCTTTGACAGCGGCGCATGAACGGGTCTATCACCGGCTGGCACGATTGGGGGGGAGACCGCGTTGCACGAGGACACCGCCAATGCGGCCACAGTTGACCTGTTTGTCATCGGTGGCGGCATCAATGGAACCGGCATCGCCCGCGATGCGGCCGGACGCGGACTGTCGGTGACTTTGGCCGAGCAGGGCGATCTGGCGCAGGCCACCTCAAGTGCGTCAACCAAGCTGTTTCATGGCGGGTTGCGCTATCTGGAATATTTCGAATTCGGGCTGGTGCGCAAAGCCCTGAAAGAGCGTGAGACGCTGCTTGTGGCCATGCCGCATATTGCCTGGCCGATGCGCTTCGTGCTGCCTTATCACTCCGACATGCGGTTTGAAGGGGACACGCCGACCTCAAAACTTCTGGCGCGCTTCATGCCGTGGATGAAGGGGCGTCGCCCCGCCTGGCTGATCCGGCTTGGGTTGTTTTTGTACGATCACCTTGGCGGGCGCAAGATTTTGCCCGGGACGCGCACGGTGGATCTGCGATCCGACCCGGCGGGTCGGGCGCTCAACCCCACGTTCGAGCAAGCCTATGAATACTCGGATGTCTGGGTCGAAGACTCACGTCTGGTGGTGCTGAATGCCCGCGACGCACAAGCCCGCGGCGCGCAGATCATGGTGGCAACCCGGGTGATTTCGGCAGAGCGCATTGACGGGCTTTGGCGGGTGACCACCCAAGGGCCGCACGGCAAAGCGGTCTACCACGCGCGGGCCTTGGTGAATGCCAGCGGACCGTGGGTTGGCGGCGTGATCACGGATGTCGCGCGCATCACCTCGACCGAAGGCGTGCGACTGGTGCGCGGCAGCCATATCGTCACCCGCAAGCTTTACGATCACGACCGTTGTTATTTTTTTCAGGGCGCCGATGGCCGCATCATTTTCGCTATCCCCTACGAGCAGGATTTCACCCTGATCGGCACCACGGATCAGGACCATCAGGGTTCACCCAATGAGGCGCATTGCACCGATGCCGAGCAGGATTACCTTTGCGCCTTCGCCTCTCAGTATTTCGCCAAACCGGTCAGCCGCGCCGATGTGGTCTGGACCTATTCGGGCGTGCGGCCCTTGTATGATGATGGCGCGAAATCCGCCACGGCGGCGACGCGGGATTACGTGCTGTCGCTGGACTTGAACGGAGCGCCGCTGCTGAATGTATTCGGCGGCAAGATCACCACCTACCGGCGTCTGGCCGAAGAGGCGATGGCCAAGCTTGTGCCGTACTTTGCGCAGGCCACAGGTGACTGGACGGCGCGCGTGGCCTTGCCGGGCGGTGATTTTCCGCACGATGGCGTGATGGCGTTGCGCGCCAGACTGCGCAGCGAGTATCCGTTTCTGACCGAAGCCTGGGCCGCGCGGTTGATCCGGGCCTATGGAACCGAGGCAAGCCAGGTGTTGCGGTCGGAAAAATCTGCCTTGGGTCTGGGTCGCGATTTTGGTGCCACCTTGACCGAAGCGGAATTGCAATGGCTGATGTCGCATGAATTCGCCCGCACTGCAGCAGATGTTGTCTGGCGGCGCAGCAAGCTGGGCCTGCGGCTGAGTGCAGAGCAGATCGCAGAAATTGACGCGTTCATGGCAGGCAAAGTCGAACAGGGGGCCGCTGCCCCCGCAGCGGAATAGGGACACGCGGATGGCATTCGAATTCAAGGGGGTTTCTCGACAAGTCGAAGGGCGGATGCACATCCACCCGACCGACCTGACGCTGGAACTGGGGACGATGAACGTGTTGCTGGGCCCGACGCTGTCCGGCAAGACCAGCCTGATGCGTCTGATGGCGGGGCTGGATGCGCCGACCACGGGGCGGATCTTCTGGAACGGTGCAGACGTGACCGGGATGCGGGTGCAGGATCGCCGCGTCGCCATGGTCTATCAGCAATTCATCAACTATCCGGCGATGAGCGTTTACGACAACATCGCCTCGCCGATGCGGCTGATGGGGATTTCGGCGGCCGAGGTGGACCGGGCCGTCCGCGCCACGGCTGACATGCTTAAACTGACGCCGATGCTGCAGCGTGTCCGTCGTCGAATGATTTGGAACAGGCGGCCTAATTCTGGAGCGGAAGTTTTTGGCTCATCGGGTTTAGGTTATGCTGCTTGACGTTGATGGTTCAAGCGGCGGTTTTGGATGGTTTTCAGTTTGATGCGTCGCCTTT
>JANPOY010000233.1:0-1729 GCA_031428215.1 Paracoccaceae bacterium | reverse complement strand
GGGGCGGGGTTCGAGTGCCGCCGGGTGGACCGCAACGGCATTGCCAACCTTTTCGCCCGCTGGGGCCGGCAAGGGGCGAACCGGACCTTTGGCTTCAACGGTCACACCGATGTGGTGCCGGTCGGCGACGCCGCCGCGTGGTCCCGCGACCCTTTCGGCGGTGAGGTTGTCGACGGCTGGCTGTGGGGGCGCGGCGCCACCGACATGAAATCCGGGGTTGCGGCGTTTGCCGCGGCGGCGGTGGATTTCGTGCGCGACACCCCGCCCGATGGCGCGGTGGTGCTGACCATCACCGGCGATGAGGAAGACGTGGGCGCCGACGGCACCGCGGCGATTCTGGACTGGATGAACGCCAACCGTGAAGCGATGAGCGTTTGTCTGGTCGGCGAGCCGACCTGCCCGGACCATCTGGGCGAGATGATGAAGATCGGGCGGCGCGGATCGCTGAGTTGCCATTTCGAAGCGCAGGGCGTGCAGGGCCATTCGGCCTATCCGCACCGGGCGAAGAACCCGCTGCACGCGCTGGTGCGGCTGATGGACCGGCTGGCGTCACATGTGCTGGACCACGGCACCGATCATTTCGATGCCTCGTCGCTGGCGGTGACCACCATCGACACCGGCAACAGGGCCTCGAACGTCATCCCGGCGAAAGCCCGCGCCACGGTGAATATCCGCTTCAACGATGCACATACCGCCGCCAGCCTGTCGGACTGGCTGCGGGGCGAGGCGGGGAAGGTGCAGGCCGACAGCGGGGTGACCTTCAGCCTCGACATCCAGGTGACCGGCGAAAGTTTCGTCACCCCGCCCGGCGATTTCGTCCGGCTGGTGGCAGGATCGGTGACGGCGGAGACCGGGATGGAACCCAAGCTGTCGACCTCGGGTGGCACCTCGGACGCGCGGTTTGTCAAGGACCACTGTCCGGTGGTGGAATTCGGGCTGGTCGGCAAGACCATGCATCAGGTCGATGAGCGGGTCGAGGTGGCGCAGATCCATCAGCTGAAGGCGATCTATGGCCGCATCCTGCGCGATTACTTCGCCTGAGATCGGGGCGGGTTTCGGGGTGACCTTGCCCGCCGCGCATGCTACCTGACCGGCATGACACGCATCCCTTCCAAAGACGAAATCCTCGCCTGGATCGGCGAGAACCCCGGTGCCGCCGCCAAGCGCGACATCGCCAAGGCGTTTGGCATCAAGGGCGCGGCGCGGATCGAGCTGAAGCGGCTGTTGAAAGAGCTGGAGGGCGAGGGCACGGTTGACCGGCGTCGCGGCAGTTACCGCGACCCCGAAAAGCTGCCGCCGGTGACGATCCTGATGATCCTTGCCGACGACAGCCACGGCGACCAGTTCGCCCGGCCGCTGGAGTGGCAGGGCGACGCGCCCGAGCCGCGCGTGCTGTTCGTGCCGCGCAAAGCCGATGCGCCGGTCGCGCAGGGCGACCGGATTCTGGCGCGCCTCAACGAGGTGCAGGGCGAAAGCTACCACTACGAGGCGCGGCTGATCCGCAAGATCGGGCTGAATCCGATCAAGGTTCTGGGGGTGTTCCGCAAGGAGACCGAAGGCGGGCGGATCGTGCCGATCGACAAGGGCGCCGACAAGGAATGGCTGGTCGCCGCCGACGCGACCCAGGGCGCCCGGGACGGCGAGCTGGTCGAAGCCGAACAGGCCGGCCCGAAAGGCCGCATGGGCCTGCCGCGCGCCCGGGTCATCGAGCGGCTTGGCAACCCCGGCG
>JANPOY010000232.1:0-22180 GCA_031428215.1 Paracoccaceae bacterium | reverse complement strand
GAGCCCACGTGGGTTTTGCACCCCCAAGCCCCCTTTGACCGCCACGCCCACGCCGCCCTGCACCTCATCGGGGGCCACGACCCTGCACGCAGAGGCCCCGGATCAGGTCCAGGGCGGCGTGGCATTGGCGGTCAAAGTGGCATTGGCGGTCAAAACCGCTCTTGCGCTCACGCCGTCTTGATCATCACCTCACTGACCCAGGTGGTCGGATCCGTGTTCTCGGCAGGGTCGGTATGATAATATTCCACCCGCGCGGCAAAGCGGTCGCCGTCCGTGCTGGTGGTCGCGTCCCAGACCACGCCGCGCTCTTTCGCCCAGCCGACCAGCACCGCGTTGACCTCGAACAACTGGTCATAGGGCCCGGTGTAGCGCACAGCCCCGTAATTGCCCGCGGGCATCTCGCCGGGCTGCACCCGTCCATCGCCTGGCACCGGGTCTGCCACCACCACACCAAAGGCGATCTCCAGATCACAGGCCGGGCCGATGAAATTATGCCGCAACAGGGCCGGACCTGCCGCCGCAATCCCGCGCGCGGCCAGCCAGTCGTAAACTTCGGCCAGCAGAGTTGACGCCTTTTGATCGAACAGATCCATCGGAATGGTTTCGGTGATCGCCACATAGGACAGGGCGGTTTGCGGCAGCACTTTCGGCAGGCTCAGCATGGCGGGCGATCCTTTTGCGGTCATCAACATTCCGGCCAGAAAAGCAAACCAACGCCCCTGCCGCAAGAAATTTTGGCACGGCTGACCCCCCTTTTCTTGTCGCACAAGTTTCGCCATCCTGCCCCAGAACCGCCGCAAGGATCCACACATGCCCAAACCCGCCGCCAAACTCGCGCTTGTCACCGCAGGCCCCTCTGCCATCGGACGCAGCCTTGTCACGGCATTGGCAGGGGCGGGCTATGATGTGGGCTTCACGCATTTGGGTCAGACCGCCGCCGCCGCCGCGCTGATCGCCGCAGTCGAAGCCCTTGGCCGCCGCGCCCGCGCCTGGGAAAGCGACGCGAGTGATGCGCTGCAGGTGGCACAGTTTCACGCCCAAGCCGCCGCCTGGGCCGGTTGCGCGCCGTCGGTGATGGTCAACAACGCCGGGATACAGACCTGGTCCAGCCTGCTGGATCTGAAGGTCGAGGACTGGGACCGCGTCATGGCCACCAACCTGCGCGGCAGTTTCCTGAACACCCAGATGGCTGCAAAAGCCATGATCGCGGCGGGGCAGGGCGGCTCTGTCATCACATTGGGATCGGGCTGCAACAAACTCGCCTTCCCGCGTCTGGTCGATTACACCGCCTCCAAGGGCGGGATCGAACAGTTCACCAAAGTCGCAGCGGTAGAGCTTGGCCCCCACAACATCCGCGTCAACTGCATCGCACCGGGGGCCATCGCCACCGAACGCACCGCCGCCGAGGCGGGCGATTACGCCGCGACATGGGCGCGCGTCACCCCCCTGCGCCGGGTCGGCACGCCGCAGGATTTGTGTGGCCCTTTGCTGTTTCTGATATCGGACGCCGCCGCCTTTGTCACCGGGCAAACGCTGTGGGTCGATGGCGGCGCGTTTTCACAGGCGAATTGGCCCTATGACAGTTGATGCAGGCGCAATCCGAAAGGCACGACGCGCGACCAGCGCCAAACCGCCACCGGTGCGGATTGCGCCTGGGCTTGAAGGTTGCAGACCGACCGGTACACAGTCCAAGCCCCAACCCCGCGCCGCCCCGGACATGATGCGGGGCCTCGACCACGCAGACAAAGGCTCCGGATCATGTCCGGGGCGGCGCGGGGACGGATCGCAGGGGATTGCCCCTTCTGATACCATCCGATCTTGGGCAAACCCGGATTTCCCTGTCCCACGCTTTTACAAAGGCCCCGCATGCCCGCTGTCCTGATCGTTTCTCACGGCCAACCCTCCGACCCGCAACCTGCGGCCGTCGCCTTGGCCGCTTTTGCTGCAGAGGTCGCCACCCATCTGCCGGGCCGTCCGGTGGCTTCCGCCACGCTGGCCGAACCCGCTGCCTTGGCGCAGGCCCTGAACCTGTTGGGACCGCGCGGTGTGGTGTTCCCGATGTTCATGGCGGGTGGGTGGTTCACCCGCATCCACCTGCCCGCCAAGTTGCGCGCGGCAGGCGGGGCGGATTGGCTTGTGCTGGAACCCTTTGGCTGCAATCCCGATTTGCACGACCTGGCGGTTGACGTGGTGACGCAGGCAATCGCCGGGCATCCGAAACCCGAAGTGCTGGTGGCGGCCCACGGATCGTTCAAGACGTCGGTGCCGTCCGATATCGCCAATCACCTTGCGGCCAAACTGAAATCCGCTCTTGGTCTGGCCCGTTGCGAGGCCGCATTTATCGACCAGTCTCCGCAACTGTCGCATGTGCAGGGCTTTGCGCCCGATGCCATCTGCCTGCCGTTCTTTGCCGCAAAGGGCAGCCATGTCACCGAGGATATCCCCACAGCCCTTACCGCCGCTGGTTTCACGGGTCGCGTTCTGCCCCCGCTTGGCCTGCACCCGCAGGTGCCGGCGCTGGTCGCCCGCGCCATCACCGCAGCCCAACCGGTCTGCGCCGTGGACTGCCGCTATCGGGCATAGCGCGGCTGTAACCCTTACTGGCCCGTGAGGCAGAGCGCGTGCCCCGGCCTAAACCGTGTGCAGATAGAGATCGAAATCCACCTCGGACACCGTTCGCATCACCCGCGCATATTCCGCCGACTTGATCGCGGTAAAGGTGCGGTGCATGTCCCCTCCCAGCGCGTCTTTCAAAAACGCCGAGGCCTTCGCGGCCTCGATCGCCGAGCGCCAATCCACCGGAATCGGCGGCGCATCGGCCCCGTCAGCATAGCCATTGCCCGTGGTCTGTGGCCCGGGGTTGATCCGGTGCGCCATCCCATGCCGGATGCCCGCCAAAACCACAGCGGCCACCAGATAGGGGTTCGCATCCACCCCTGCCGGGCGATGTTCAATCCGTCGCGCCCTGATGTCGCCAGCCGGGATGCGCAACGCGACCGAGCGGTTGTTCACCCCCCAGGTCGGGCTGACCGGCGCATAGGAATTCGACGCAAACCGCCGCCACGAATTCGCATGCGGCGCGAAGACCAGCATCGACTCGCCCATCGTCGCCCGCAGCCCGCCAATCGAGTGCAGGATGGTGTCGTTGTATTGGCCTTCGACCGTCTCGACAAAGACGTTCTTCCCGGCATTGTCCAGCATCGAGACATGGAAATGCATCCCCGATCCGGCGTAATCCTCGTTCGGTTTCGCCATGAAACAGGCCGTCACGCCGTGCTGACGGGCATGATAGCGCACCATCCGCTTCAAGCGCAGCAGATCGTCCGCCGCCTGCATCACGTCGTCGCGGTAATGCAGCGTCAACTCGTACTGCCCCGGCGCGAATTCGGAAATCAGCGTCTCTACCTTGATCCCGGCCAGTTTGGCATCGGCGTAGACATCGTTGAACAGCGGCAGCATGCCGTGCAACTGATCCACCGAATACACATCGGTCTTGGAATTGCGCCGCCCGTCCAGAACATCGCGCGCTGCCACCATCTTGCCATCCGGGCCACGCTCATTGTGCAGCAGGAAAAATTCCAGCTCGAACGCCCCCGCCGGATGCAAGCCCGCTGCCCCCAGCGCCGCGACTTGCCGCTGCAAGGCATGGCGCGGGTCCGAACTCATCGGCTGGCCGTCCAGATCAAACACCACCATCAACACCTCACCCCGCGCCGGGTTGGTGCCATGGATGGCGCGCAACGTCCCCGGTACCGGCCAGGCGCGGCGGTCGCCGTCGCCCTGATCCCAGATCAGCCCGGTTTCGTGCACATCCTCGCCGCAGATGTCCAGACCGAGGATCGAGACCGGCAAATGCCGCCCCGATTTGAACATCCCCAGCAACTCATGCCGCCGGATGATCTTGCCGCGCCCGATGCCATTGGCGTCGTGCAGCACGATGTCAAACGCCTCTATCGCCGGGTGGGCGGCCAGAAAGGCCTCGGCCTCGGCCACGGTAGAGCCAGAAAGGCTGTGCAGATCGGTCATGTCTCAGGCTTTCGTCTTGGGAACAGACTGGGTGTCAAACAACCCAATCAGGATTTCGTCAAAGGCAGCAATCAAGCGATCGACCTGCCGCTTCCTGGTGGCCGGGCTGATCAGCATCATGTTGTGAAACGGCGCAATCAGACAGCCGCGATTGAGCAGCGCCACATGCAAAGCCGCCTCCACAGCGGGCATATGAGCCGCCGCCGCCGCAGCGCCGTTCTTCAAAGGCCCCGGCGCACAGATAAATTCCACCCGCGCGCCCACCCGCACCACATGCCAGGGGGCTGCCACCTGGTCAATCACCGCCGCCAAGCCCCGCGCCAACCGCTCGGCCAGCTTGTCCATATGGGCATAGGCCTCGGCGGTCATCACCTCGGCCAAGGTCGCGCGCAGACAGGCAAACTGCATCGGATTGGCTGACAGAGTGGTCCCCATCCCCGAATGCCCCGGCGCCCGCGCCGCATTGGCCACGCCGTAGCGCGCCGCGACCCCATCGCTCAGGCCCCAAACCGCCGCAGGCATCCCGCCTGCCACGCATTTGCCCACCACAAACACATCCGGGGTCAACGCATGCACCCGGGTATACCCGCCCAAACCGCTGGAAATCGTGTGCGTCTCATCCAGGATCAACAAAGCGCCATAGCGGTCGCAAAGCTGGCGCAAGCCGGCATGGAACCCCGGATCAGGCAAGACCATGCAGGAATTGGTCATCACCGGCTCGGTCAGGATCGCCGCCACATCGCCCTTGGCCAAAGCCGCCTCGACTGCGCCCAGGTCATTGAATTCGCAGCACACCGCACCCAGCGTCAGATCCGCCACCTGCCCCAGCAACCCCGCGCGGTTCTGCGTGGCACCGCCTGCAAGCTCCACCATCACATCATCCACGGTTCCGTGATAACAGCCGTTGAACACCAGTATCTTCGGCCGCCCCGTCACTGCCCGCGCCACCCGAATGGCAAAGCGGTTGGCGTCGGTGGCGGTGGTGGCAATCTGCCATTGAAAGGCGCCAAAGCGCGCGCGCAGCAATTGCCCCGCCGCCAGCGCTGCCTCGGACGGCAACATGTAAGTCAGCCCCCGTCCGGCCTGTGCGCGGATGGCGCGTGCCACAGGGGCAGGTGAGTGACCAAACATTGACCCGGTGTCACCCAGACAGAAATCGTCGATCTCAAAGCCGTCGATATCGGTGATGCGCGCGCCCTTGGCCTTGGTGATCACAGGCAAATGCGGCATCGGCCAGTCCTTCATCCAATGCAGCGGCACCCCGTCCAGAAACGCCCCCACATTCCGGTCCAACGCCGCCTTGGCCTTGGGGCGCCCTTGGGCAAACCGCTTGGCCTCGCGCGTCCGCAGCGCGTCCAGTCGGTCACGGCCTACCCCGGCAATCAGATCATTGGTCATTTCGGCCCCCTTGAAACCGGCTGCCCCCTTATGTCGCATAATTTGATCAAAAGAAAGAGGCCGATCGCCAAGCGTGAGTGCATGTACCTTGGCCCCAAATCGGACAGCACCGTCCATTCAAACTTGACTAAAATTTGGCTTCATCTGTCCCCAAAATATCCCACGGGGGTTGGGGGGTGTGAAACCCCCCAGCATCTGTTCCGCAGGCCCGCGTCAAAGGTAAAGGCCCCGGCGTTACCAGCCGCCATGCTCGAAAATCGCCATCTACAGGTTGACTCGCATTTCGATCATCCGGGGGCCCGAAATCGGGTGGCGCAATGCCCATTCCAGCGTTTCGGCGTCCTGCGGGATCGACATGAACGGCAAATCGCAGGCCGCCGCAAACGGCTCCATCACCAACGGCGACGGGCTGCAGCCGATCACTTCGGTGTTGGCGGCCCGCATGGCATCGGCAATCTCGCGGTAGGCGGCGTTGTTCCAGACGACAAAGGTTATGGCCAACCGCTCATCCACCGCTGTGCGCAACTCTCCGGGGCTGAACTGCAAACCGCCATCGCCGATCAGACAGACCACCCGAACCCCCGGTGCCGCCAAAGCCGCGCCAACGGCCGCGCCGGGGCCATAGCCCAAGGCCCCAAATCCGGTGGCGGAATTGAAATAGCCACCGGGGCGGTCATGGTCATAAAAAAGGTTCGCGGCATACACCGGCTGGGTGCTGTCCCCGACAATCAGACAGCCGGGCAGGGCGCTGCGGATGGTTTCCACCATCTCCAACCGCGCAGGCATCAGTGGATCAATCGCCAAAATCTCGGCCCGCGCCGCCATCCGCGCTGTCTCGGCCCGCCCGAACCCATCCCCGGATTTGCGCGCAAGCAGCGGCAACAGCGCCGCCGCCGCAGCCCCGGCATCGGCGCAAATCGCCAGTGCCGCAGGTTGCCGTGCCAGTTGCTCGGGGCAAATATCCACCCGGATCATCCCCGAGACATCGGGAAAGCCGCCGCGCATGTACATGTCATAGTCGGTCATCCCGAATTCGGTGCCAATCGCAAGCACCTGATCCGCCTGCGCAATCAGCTCGCGTGCGGCATCAAGGCTGGGCGAGGCCGCCACCGACAAACCATGCGCAAACATCATCCCGCGCGCGTTTACGGTCTGCACCACGGGCGCATCCAGCACCTCGGCCAGTGCCCGGATCTGCGCGCGCTTTGCGCCGCCGCCGGCCAAAATCACCACCCGCTCCGCATCGTTCAACCGCGCCGCCGCCAACTCCAAAGCCGCCGGATCCGGCTGCACCACCGCAGGCAAGGCCGCAGGGGCCGGCAACGCAGGGCAAGGCATCGGCATCACATCGGTCGGCACCTGAACATGCACCGGGCCGGGCCGCCCTGTGGCCATCGTGGCAAAGGCCCAGTCCAGCACCGCGCCCACTTCCGAAGGATCGTTGATCTGCCGCGTCGGACAAAGCGGACGCACCATCGCCGCCTGATCCGGCAATTCGTGCAACATGCCCAGCCCCAGGCCCTGCGTGTCGCCCCGGTTTACCCCGGAAATCACCAGCATCGGCACCGAATCCGCACGGGCCTGCCCCATCGCCGTCAAACAGTTCAGCAGCCCCGGCCCGGTGATGACGAATGCCACCCCCGGCTTGCCCGACACCCGCGCATAGCCATCGGCCATAAAGGCACAGCCCTGTTCGTGCCGTGCGGTCACATGGCGCAATTTGCTGCCCGCCAAGCCGCGATACAACTCAACGGTGTGCACGCCGGGTATCCCGAACACCACCTTGACGCCGCGCTCCGCCAATCCTTCCACCAGCCGCATCCCAACAGTGATCATGCCGCGCGCTCCATCTGACGGGCGGCAAAGGCTGCGATGCGGTCGCAAGCCTCGGCGATCACGGCGTCGTCCTGCGTCAGACTGATGCGCAGCCATCCGGCCAGTGCGGTGCCAAAGCTTTCCCCCGGCATCACCGCCACGCGTTCTTCGGTCAGCAAAGCCCGCGCGAAACATGCGCCCGACAGCCCCGTCGCGCCGATATCGATCACTGTGAACATCCCGGCCTCGGGCAGATGCACGCGCATGCCCTGAACCCCGTGCAGCCGCGCATGAATCAGGCCCGCGCGCCGCGCAAAGCGTTCCACCATCCCCGGCGCCACCGAAGACGGACGCGACACCGCAAGCGCGGTCATATCGGCGATGAAAGGCTGGTTGCCAAACAGCATGGTTTCCGCCACCGGCAGCAACCGCGCCGAAAATTCAAGCGATCCCACGCACCAGCCCGACCGGAACCCCGGTGCCGCGTGTGATTTGGAAATCGAGGACGTCACCACCACCCGGTCCGCCAGATCGGCCATGTCGAATGGCGACACGAACCGCGCGCCGTCAAAGATCATCTCTTCATACACCTCGTCGCAGACGATCCACAGATCATGCGCCGCAGCCACCGCGCCCAAAGCCGCCAGATCGGCGCTGTGCAGCACCGCGCCGGTCGGATTGTGCGGGCTGTTCAGAAACAACACCCGGCTGCGCGGTGTGATCCGCGCCGCAACATCCGCCGCCTGCATGCGAAAGCCATGCTCGGGGCGCAAAGGCACCTGCACCATCTGCGCGCCGGTGGCCGCAATGACCCCTTCATAGGTGGCGTACATCGGATCGCCCACCAACACCTCATCCCCGGATCCCGCCAGCGCCATCATCACGGCATAAAGCGCTGTCTGAGTGCCGGGCAGGGCAATGATCTGCTCAGGCACGATCACGCGCCCCGTGCGGCGGGAATAGCGCGCGGCCAACGCGGCCAGCAGGTCCGGCTCTCCGCGCCCGCTGCTGTAGGTCAACCGCCCGGCACCCATGGCGCGCTGCGCTTCGGCCACCAGTTCGGGCGGGGTGGCGACATCCGGCTCACCGATGGTCAGTTGGATCAAGTCGTGACCCGCCGCCGCCAGTGCCTTGGCCGTGACGTGAATTTCCCATTTGGCGCTGCCGAGATGGGCCAAACGGTCGGTGATCGAGGCGTATTTCATATGTCCGTCCGGGCATTGGCGCCGAGGGGCGCGGGAAACTCGATGTTCAGGATCAATCCGACCGAGGCGAGGGCGATGCTGGCGATCTCGCCGTCGCCAAAGGCTTCGGGCAAGACCGACCCCTCCAGCCACAGCCCGTCGATCACCGCGTTGCAGGCGATGGCGTCACGGCGCAACTGTGCAGGGGTGCGGCTGCGGGGCAGTGCGGCGATCAGGCCCTGCAGCATGTCGCGAAAACCCAGATAGGTGGTGCGGTGGACCTCGCGCATCGCGGGATCACGGCGCACGTTGTGCAGAAAACCGGCCCAAAGCCCCACCGACACCGGGTCCAGCACCGGCGGGCTGACCGAGGCCACCACAAACCCTGCCAGCCGGGTCACCGGGTCACGCGGTGCGGTGATCAGCACTTCGGCGCTGTCATGCGTCATCTGCTCCATCAGGCGCTGATAGGCGGCGCGGGTCAGATCTTCCTTGGTCTGAAAGTAATGCCGGATCAGCCCCGGCGTGACCCCGGCCACCTCGGCAATCGCGCGCACCGTGGCCGCCTGCGCCCCGCCTTCGGCCACAAGCTGCAACGCCGCCGCGATCAGATCATCGCGCCTGCGTTCCTCGCTTTCGCGTCGATAGGGCCTGCGGTCGTTCATGGTCTCGCCGCCTATTGTACAGATGTATAATTGTTCCGACGCTACAGGCAAGAGCGTGATGAACGCAACACCCCGCTGAACAAACTGGCACAATTTCTGCGAATCTATCATATCCGCGCCATTCTGCAAACGCCGCAGGCAGCGCGTAGGCCTCTGACATTATGCCCAAAATCTGTGTCTTTTCGGCACAATTGTCCCATGGGGCAGACGCGCCCGGACGGTTTGCCAATGGAAGGCTGACAGCATCGCACGATTGGGTTCGCAAGGATCGGGCCGGGCAGGGTGTGACACCCGCCAATTCCGACGTCCATACCGCAGACCCTAACGCGCCACATCCTTGTGGATGATCACATCGGTCTGCGGATAGGCATCCAAGATCGCGCGGCGCAGGCTTGCGCCAATGGCGTGGGCGTCGCGCAGGCTCTGGCTGCCGTCCAACTCGATGTGCAGGTTGACGAACACCCGGCTGCCCGCGGTACGGGTTTTCAGATCGTGAAAGCCATGCACCCCCGGCCAGGCTTTGGTAATCGCCGCTATTCCGTCAACGATGGCCGGATCGGCGGTGCGGTCCATCAAGGCATCCCAGGCACCTTTGCCGATGCGCACAGCCCCGATCGCCAGCATCCCGGCAGCCCCCAAGGCCACCACCGAGTCTATCGCGCCCAGACCAAACCGGGACGAGGCCCACAGCGACACAATCGCCCCGATGTTCGGCAGCAAATCGCCCAGATAATGCAGCCTGTCTGCCGCCACAACGCGGCTGCCGGTGCGCTTGGCGACGCGGCCTTGCCACCACACCAGACCCAGCGTCAGTCCCACCGACAGCGCCATCACCGCCATGCCCGGCCCCTCGGATGTCAGCCGCCCGTCGCCCGGCGCCAACAGGCGCAGCGTCGCCGCCGCGGCAATCACCAAAGCCGAGATCAGCACGAAAAATGCCTGACCCAGCGCAGCCAGATCTTCGGCGCTGGTATGGCCAAAGGCGTGATCCGCATCTGCTGGCTTGGCGGCATAGATCAGCGCGGCCATGGCAACCAAAGACACCATCAGATCCATCGCACTGTCTGCCAGCGATGCCGCCACCGACAACGCCCCGGTTTCCCCCAGCGCCCACAGCTTCAGCACCACCAACAGCGCCGCCATAGCGACCGAGGCCGCCCCCGCCGACAGGTTCAGTTTGATGGAATCAGCTGCCGCCATGTCGCCCTCACGTCACTGCCGCGCCCTATCGCGGTTCCGGTTGAAAAGGAAACGCAAATCGCGGCCTTTTGCTGCGGTCGCAAGCGTTTTCCCGTGATACCGGGTCGGTGAAAACCTGAGCCGCCGCATCAGCCAGGCTGCGGCGGCGGCAAAACCCATGTTACTCCAGAATCTCGCCCGGCTCGACACCCCAAAGCGATGTCTTGGGCGTCCAGCCCTTTTCTCCGTTGGTACTGACCCGGCACCAGTCTGCTGAACAGGCCAACAACCGCCCGATCACGCCCATTTCGGCCTGAAACGCCACTTCTGACGCCATGTCCGGTCTGGCGCGGAATTCCGCCATGTCCTGCGCGATCAACACGGACCGCACGCCCGACAGCAGCGAATAATGCACCCAGCCGCCCAGACCTTCGGCATCCTCGACCTTGCGCCAGTTTTCATGCTCGGCAGTCACCCGCAGCGGCATGCCGCTGGTGACGAACACCCAGTCGATGCGATGGGTCAAACCCGGCCCGCGCCGCGCATTGCCCTCGCCGCCCTTCAGCGTGACATAGCGCGGGATGGGCAAATTGGTCACCGCACCCTTGTTGGGGTCGCGCGGCTTGTCCTCTTTGGTGGCAATCGGGGCCACGTCGGGCATGGTTTCCTGCGCCATGACCCGCGCCCCGCCGCCACTGGTCAGCACCACCATCATCCCGGCCCAGGCCAGACGCCGCAGCTTACCCATCACACCCGCTCCATCCTCGCGCCCGCGACGTTTGACCGCCCGCAGGCATTTTGCTTGCTGCCGGGGCTTGTACACCGCCCCGCTTGGGGTCACTTTGCCATTCAAACCGCTGATTTGGAAGTGCAGGGAGACATCTATGCCCGCAGGACGCCTGAGTGTTGTCATAACGCGACGCTTGCCCGAACCCGTCGAGACCCGGATGAAGGAATTGTTCGACGTGGTGCTGCGCGATCCCGACACCGCGATGAGCCGCGAAGAGCTGGCCCGCGCCATGCGTCATTGCGATGTTCTGGTGCCCACGATCACCGATCACATCGACGCAGGGCTGATTGCGCAGGCCGGGGATCGGCTGAAACTGATCGCCAACTATGGATCGGGCGTCGATCACATCGACGTGGCCACCGCCCGCAGCCGGGGCATTCTGGTGTCAAACACCCCCGGCACCGTCACCGAAGACACCGCCGACATGACCCTTGCGCTGATGCTGGCCGTCACCCGCCGCATCCCCGAAGGTCTGTCCGCGATGCAGGCAGGGCAGTGGCAGGGCTGGTCGCCGATGGCCTTCCTTGGCGGGCGGTTGGGCGGGCGACGTCTGGGCATCCTTGGCATGGGCCGCATCGGGCAAGCCGTGGCGCGGCGGGCCCGGGCCTTTGGCTGTCAGGTCCACTATCACAACCGCAAACGCGTGCGCCCCGAGGTTGAGGCCGAACTGGACGCCACCTATTGGGAAAGTCTGGATCAGATGATCGCGCGGATGGACATCATCAGCGTCAACTGCCCGCACACGCCGTCCACGTTTCATTTGCTGAACGCGCGGCGGCTGAAATTGCTGAAACCCTCGGCCGTCATCATCAACACCTCTCGCGGGGAAGTCATCGACGAAAACGCCCTGACCCGAGGCTTGCGCGACCGCGAAATCGCAGGTGCGGGGCTGGACGTCTACGAACACGGCACAACCATCAATCCGGCCTTGCGCGATCTGCCCAACGTGGTGCTGTTGCCGCACATGGGATCGGCCACGCTTGAGGGCCGCATCGAGATGGGCGAAAAGGTCATCATCAACATCAAAACCTTTGCCGACGGCCACCGTCCACCGGATCAGGTGGTGCCGGGGATGCTGTAACCCCTCATTCGCGCCGCATTTCCTCCTTAAAGACGACCCACCAACCCAGCACCATTGTGCCAACAGCGGTTGTCTTGTGGGGTAGCATGACCAAATTCTTGCCAGTTCTGTTTGTCGTTCTTCTTGCCGCCGTGGTCGGAGGGCTGGATTTCTATGTGCTAAAGCAAAAGCATGTCGGGCAGGCGTTTGGCCTGGCCGAATACATGGCCGCACGCCAGCAGGCGCTGGGCGCAGGCTCTGGCCCGTTCAGCCTTGCCAAGGCCATGCCCGCACAGCTGCCGGGTTGGCAAGTGCATCCGTTCACAACCGAAGACCTTGCGCTGATCTCTGGCCGCGCGCCCACGGTACAGGAGTCCGAAGCCTTCATCGCCGCGCGCAACCAAGAGAATTTGGCCATGCAGAAGACCGAAGCTGTCGAAAGGGTGGATCTGGCGCTTTACAAGGGCGAGACGGGCATCCGCCTGACCGGGGTGTTTCTGGCCCCGGACGGCAGTGTGGCAACGCAAGCCTTGCAAGCACAAAACGCCTTCATCAACGGCCTGGCCGCAGCGGCGGCCGACACCGCGCCGCGCGACTTTGTCGTTGTGGACGGTGTGCAGATTGCTGAACTCGCCCGCGGCGCAACGGCGGATCCGGCGTTGCGTCTCTTTCGTGCCACGTTGACCGATGCCATCACCGTGACCGCCTTCACCCGCAGCACCGACGACGAAGCGATTGCCGAAGTGCTGGCGGCGGTGGATTTTGTGATGCTGAATGCTTTGCTGGCTGACCCGCTGGCAAACATTGCAGACAGCACGGCTGCGGAAACGCCACAAGACACCGCCGCGCCCGCGAAGGCGGCCAACCCATTGTCGTCCATCACCCAAAAAGTCAGCGGCGCGCGTGTGGCGGATGCAGGCACAGTCAGCAGCGTCACAGCCCCTGAAACGGCAGCCACGGCGCCCCAGAAGGCTTGCGTGCGCCGGGCTGGCAAACTGGTTTGTCCCAAGAACTGATCGCTACTGGCGATCAGATCCTTACAGGCGGTTGCGCGGCGACCGCCCCGGCACAGGATGGTTTTCTGCAAAACCCCCAGATTGGCGTCGGCAAGATGACGGTAAACCGCCTGCACCGGTTCACCGCAAGCCGCGGCTCTTCACAGCCCATTCCCGCCTTGCCCCCGGTTTGTCTGGCAAGCTGGGGCCAAATTGTCGTCGAAAATGGTTGAACACAGCCCCGTGAGCCCTTAACTAGACAAAAATCGCAACAACACTGGTGCCCCGTATGGAATTTCTGACCCCCGAAGGCCTGACCGCCCTCTTTCAAGTGATCACAATCGACCTTGTGCTTGCGGGCGACAACGCCATCGTGATCGGTCTCGCGGCGGCCGGCTTGCCGAAAGAGCAGCGCGCCAAGGCCATTCTGGTCGGCATCGCCGCCGCCACCATCCTGCGGATATTCTTCGCCCTGATCACCACGCAACTGCTTGCCATCGTTGGGCTTTTGCTGGCCGGTGGCATCTTGCTGCTGTGGGTGTGCTGGAAGATGTGGCGCGAACTGCGCGACGGTCATGACGCCGAAAACCGCGCCGAAGAGGCGTTGTCGGGGGAAGATCTGAACGCCGACGGCACCGTCGCGGGCGGTGGGCCGAAGAAAACCTTCCGTCAGGCGGCATGGCAAATTGTCATCGCAGACGTGTCGATGTCTCTGGACAACGTGCTGGCCGTGGCGGGTGCGGCGCGCGAGCATCCCAGCATCCTGATCTTTGGTCTGGCTCTGTCGATCGCCTTGATGGGCTTTGCGGCCTCGTTCATTGCCAAACTGCTGAACAATCACCGCTGGATTGCCTATGTCGGCCTTGTCATCATCCTTTACGTCGCGATCGACATGATCTGGCGCGGTTGGAACGAAGTGCAGCCCTTGGTGCTGACCCAACTGAGCATGTAAACCCGTTCTTCAAGACATACCGGCTTTCTTCACGCGCGAAGAAAGCCGGTTATGGCTTGATAAGCGCCCTTTTGCGGCGTTTCACCTCATCATCCGGCAACGCGCTGCGGTTCAATTCCAACAGCGCCGCCGTCAGATCCGGCCCGCTGCCCGCATTGCGCAGCCCCGGATTGTGCAGCACCGCCCGCACCGCTTCGGGCAAATTCAGCAGCGTCAGCACCCCCTCGGCAGGCCCCAGTGGTGCCTCTTGCACCGACTCCAGCGCCACCGACATCACCTCGGCCCGGCGCAGTTTCTGCGCGATCTGCCCGGTGATGCCTGCGAAATCGGCAGCCTCGGCACAGCGAGCGCTGAAGGCCGCAAAATCCTCGGTCACCCGGTAGCCGAACAGATTGTGCCGCCACGCAGACGAAAGCCACGCCTGCGCGTTGCGGGTGGTGTAGATCAGGGTCAGTCCTGCAGTGCCGCCAAACACCGCCTTGACTGCCGCAGCCATGGCCGCAGCCAGTGGCACCGCCGCGCGATAATCGACAATCCCCTTCTTGCCCGGCGTCCGCCCTGACAGTCCTTCGCAGCTGATCAGCAGCGTGTGCGACCCGGCCACAGTTTCGCAAACCTGCGCAAAAGCTGCGGTGAATCCGGCCAGATCCAGCGGGTCACCATCAAGGCAATACCGCGTGGCACAGCGCACCGGATCGGCCAATTCATCCAACAGCACAATCCGCGCAAAGGGCGCAAGTGCCGCGCGATTGGCCGCCAGACAGGTTTGCAGGCTTGAAGTGCCGGTCTTGTGAAAGCCGGGATGCACGATCACCCGCATCTAGAACCGTCCTGGCAGATAGGGCGTCAAATCCAACTCGGGCGCGCGCCCTGCGATCAGTGCCGCCACCAGCCGCGCGGTGATCGGGGCCAGCGTCAGCCCGATATGGCCATGCCCATAGGCGTGGATCACCTCTGCACCCGCCGCCGATGGCCCGATCACGGGTACTGAATCCGGCATTGAGGGGCGAAAGCCCATCCACTCGCGCGACGGCTCTCCCAGATCGGGAAAGATCGCCCGCGCGCCCTGCACCAGTTTCGCCACCCGGTGCGGCGACGGCGGTGCGGTCAGCCCGCCCAATTCCACCGTCCCCGCCACCCGCAGGCGCCCCGACATCGGGCACAGGTAGAACCCGCGCGACGTAGGGCAGGCGGGGCGCGACAGGCGCGGTGCGGCCATGTCCCATTCCACATGATAGCCGCGTTCGGTGTCCAGCGGCACCCGGTCGCCCGCCTGCAAGGCCAGCGCGCGGGAATGCGCCCCCGCCGCAATGATCACCCGCTTGGCATGCAGCCGCAGACCGGGGCCTTCGACAATCACCCCGTCGCTCTGCCGGGTCAAAGTCTGCGCCCGCGCCTGCACATGCTGTGCCTGGACGAATACCGTCCGCGCCAACGCCGCCATCATCGCCCCCGGATCGGACAGAAACACTGCCTTGGGAAAGAACGCAGCCCCGCCTTCCACGGCAGGCAAGCCCGGCTCCATCGCGGCCAATGTGTCCGGGCTGATCAGGTCCACCGTGATGCCATGGCTGCGCCGAAACGCCATATCCGCCCCGGCCGCCCGAAACGCAGCCTTGGTTTCATAGAGATACAAGCAGCCCCGGTTCTGCAAGATCGCCGCCCCGCCGATGCGGTCGGCCAAAGCCTGCCAGGACGGGCAAGCATCCGCCACCAGCGCCGCAATCGCCGCCGCATTGCGCCGCGTCGCCCCCGGCAAGGACTGCACCGCAAAGCGCAAGAGCCACGGCGCAAGGCTGGGCAAAGCCGCCCGCCGGATCGACAAGGGGGAGTCTTGGTCAAACAACAACGATGGCAGGTTGCGCAGCACATCGGGCGACCCCACCGGCATCATCGCGTAATCGGCAATCGTGCCCGCATTGCCATAAGATGCGCCCATGCCGGGGGAGTTTGGGTCCACCAGCACCACTGTGCGGCCCTCGGCGGTCAGGGCCTCGGCAATCGCCAGACCGACAACGCCCGCGCCAAGTACGGCAATGTCGGTGGTCAGGTGCTGGGTCATGCTAGGTCCAAAAGGCAGGTGTGGGGCGGTCATGCGCGCGCCGCCCCAACACAGGTTACATACAGGCGTTGAACAGCGCGCGGGTGTTGGCTTGCGTCATCACCACCGGATTGCCGCCACAGGACGGATCTTCCAGCGCCATATCGGTCAGCATGTCCAGATCTTCGCGCTTTACGCCCATGGCGGTCAGATTGGCCGGGATGTTCAACTCTGCCCGCAGCGCCATGATGGCGGCGCGGAAGCCGTCAAAGCCGCCCGCAATGCCCAGATAGGCCGCCGCACGCTCGATCAGGGTTTCAATCTTGGCGCGGTTGTAATCCAGCACCATCGGCATCACGACGGCATTGGTGGTGCCGTGATGGGTGCCATAAACCGCACCAATCGGGTGGCTTAGGGAATGGATCGCCCCCAACCCCTTTTGAAACGCCGTAGCGCCCATGGCAGCGGCAGACATCATATGCGCCCGCGCGTCCAGGTTGTTCGGATCAGCATAAACCACGGGCAGGTTTTCAAACACCAAGCGCATGCCTTCCAAGGCAATCCCTTGGCTCATCGGGTGGTAAAACGGGCTGCAATAAGCCTCAAGGCAATGCGCCAGCGCGTCCATCCCCGTGCCTGCCGTGATGAAACGCGGCATCCCCACCGTCAGCGCCGGGTCACAGATGGTGACAACGGGCAGCAGTTTGGGGTGGAAGATGATCTTTTTCTTATGCGTGGTGGAATTGGTCAGAACGCCTGCGCGCCCCACTTCGGACCCGGTGCCTGCGGTGGTCGGCACCGCGATGATCGGCGCGATTTTCGACGCATCGGCACGGGTGTACCAATCGTCGATATCCTCCAGATCCCAGACGCTTAGGTCACTGCGCTGATGCGCCATCAAGGCAATCATCTTGCCCAGATCCAGCGCCGACCCGCCACCAAAGCAGATCACCCCATCATGGCCGCCCGCGAGGTAAACCGCGATGCCATCGGCCATGTTCGTCTCATTCGGGTTCGGATCGACCTCCGAGAACACCGCCGACCCAAGGCCAGCCGCCTGCAACACCGCCACCGCATTGGCGGTAATCGGCAAGGATGCCAGCGCCTTATCCGTCACCAGCAGAGGTTTCTTGACCCCCGCCGCCGCGCAATGCTCGGCCAGTTCGGCAATCCGGCCAACGCCGAATTTGATCGCGGTCGGATAGGACCAGTTCCGGTTGGGAACGTTGTGGGTCATTTCTGCACCTTCTTCAGATGGTAGGATTTCGGGCGGGTGACGGAATGAAAGCCCAGATAAGACAGGCTGCCACCGCGCCCGGTGTCTTTGCACCCGGTCCAGCACAGGGCCGGATCAAGGTAGTCGGCGCGGTTCATGAACACCGTCCCGGTTTCGATCTGCGCACCAATTTCGGCAGCGGTATCATAGTCTTGCGTCCAGACGCTGGCCGTCAAGCCGTAGGGTGAATCGTTCATCAGGGCAATCGCCTCGGCATCGCCGGAAACCTTCATGATCCCCACAACCGGGCCGAAGGATTCCTCCATCATCACCCGCATTGAATGATCAACATTCACCAGAATCTGCGGCGCAAGGTAGGCCCCACCATCATCCGCCGGGAACAGCGCCGGGTCGATCAACGCCTTGGCACCCGCCGCTACTGCCTCGGCAATCTGCCCGCGCACCACGGCGGCAAAGCGTTTGTTCGCCATAGGGCCAAGCGTCGTTTCGGCGTCAAACGGATTGCCCAGCTTCAACGCTTTCACCCAGGCAACCGCCTTTTCCACAAAGGCATCATAGAGCGATTCATGCACATAAATCCGCTCAATCCCGCAGCAGCACTGCCCGGCGTTGTACATCGCGCCGTCCATCAGCGTATCGACCGCCGCGTCAAGATTGGCATCGGCGCGGACATAGCCGGGGTCTTTGCCGCCCAGTTCCAGACCCAAAGGCGTGAATGTGCCCGCCGCCGCCCGCTCCATCGCCTGCCCCCCGGCCACCGAGCCGGTGAAGTTGACGAAATTGAAGGCGCGGGACGCGATCAGATGTTCGGTCGTGGCGTGATCCAGCACCACATTCTGGAACACATCATCGGGAATGCCCGCCGCGTGAAACGCCTCGGCAATGCGTTCACCGACCAGCATGGTTTGGCTCGCGTGCTTCAAAATCACCGTGTTGCCAGCGATCAGGGCAGGGACCAAGGTGTTCACCGTGGTCAAATAAGGATAGTTCCAGGGCGCGACGATGAACACCACGCCCAAAGCCTCGCGCGCCAGAAAGCGGCGGAATTTATCACTGTCTTCAATGACATGCGGGGCCAAGGTGGCCGCCGCAATCTCGGACATATAGTCGGTGCGGGCATTCACACCGCCGAATTCGCCGCCAAAGCGGGTGGGGCGGCCCATCTGCCAGGCCAGTTCTTCGACCACGCGCGGCGTCATCGCGTTCAGGTTGGCGACAGCGGCCTTGACCAGCGCAATGCGATCACTCAGCGCCCGCGCAGCCCAAGCCTTTTGCGCCGCCTTGGCCCGCGCGGCCACAGCCACTGCGGCCTCTCGCGTCAAGGGCATTCGTTCGGCATAGACCGAACCATCCACCGGGGAAATCAGTTGTATCGGTTTCATAACTCACCTCGTAGGGCGGGGTTCACCCTGCCAATCTGCGGTAAGGCGGGGCGAACCCCGCCCTGCATTTACGCCCGCTCCAGCAGGCGCTGAATTTCAAAATCAGTCACCACGCGGTCGGTTTCCGAAATCTCCCACTGCGCGGCGTGGTGGTAATGATCCACCACATCATCGCCAAAGGCCGCCCGGTACATCGCCGAGCCGTTCAGCAAATCCGCCGCCTCGCGCAGGTTGTGCGGAATTTCCCGCACATTGCCCGCCGCGTACATATCGCCGACCATCTCGGGTTCCAACTCCAGCTTCTGCTCAATCCCGTCCAGCCCCGCCGCAAGCAAGGCCGCACAGGTCAGATAGGGGTTCACATCGGACCCCGGAATGCGACATTCCACCCGGATCGCCTTGGTATGCTCACCGCAAACCCGGAAGCCCGCCGTGCGGTTGTCGGCCGACCACACCGCCTTGGTCGGTGCAAACATCCCCACCGTGAAGCGTTTGTAGCTGTTCACATAGGGCGCCAGAAACACCGTCATTTCCCGCGCATAGGTCAGTTGCCCGGCGATGTAATGCTTCATCAACTGGCTCATGCCGTGTTTGTCGGCATCGTCCTTGAAGGCAGGCTTGCCGTCCGGCGTCCACAAGGACTGGTGGCAATGGCTGGAAGACCCCGCCTTGCGGTGATCATACTTCGCCATGAAGGTCACGGATTTGCCCTTGGTCCAGGCAATTTCCTTGATGCCATGCTTGACGATGGAATGGTTGTCGGCGGCATCCAAAGCATCGGAGTATTTGTAATTCACCTCCTCTTGCCCCGCGTCGGCCTCGCCTTTGGAGTTCTCAATGGTGATCCCCGCACCATAAAGCCCATTGCGGATGGCGCGCATGACGCCCTCTTCCTTGGTGGTCTGGAAGATGTGGTAATCCTCATTATAGGCACTGACGGGTTTCAACCCGGTGAAATTGCTGTCGCGCAGGGATTCATAGCTGTTTTCAAACAGATAGAACTCCAGCTCTGTCGCCATCATCGGCTCAAACCCCATCGCGCGGGCGCGCTCCACCTGACGTTTCAGGATGTTGCGCGGCGCGTGCGGCACGGGCTGATGGTGGTGGTCCAACGTATCGCCCAGCACCATCGCGGTGCCCTCCAGCCACGGCACTCGGCGCAGCGTCGACATATCCGTCTTCAGGATATAATCGCCGTACCCTGTCTGCCAGTTCGAGGCCTTATAGCCCTGAACCGTGGTCATTTCCATATCCACGGCCAGCAGATAGTTGCAGCAATGGGTTTCCTCCCAGCCGCCATCCACAAAGAATTGCGCGTGAAAGCGCTTGCCCATCAGGCGGCCCTGCATGTCGATGCCAGCCACCAGAACGGTGTCAATCTCGCCAGCCTTCACGGCGGCTCTCAGCTCATCAAGTGTCATATTTCCGGGCATATCCGGGTTCTCCAATGTGGCCCCTCAGGCAGGGACGTGCCAATTTCGCGGGGCAATTGCCCCCATGATGCCTGCAAAACGGCGATCAACTGGCCTTGGCCTGCCGCTGAATTTCCACCAGCCCCATGTTCAAAACCGACGCCAACTGATCCGCCATCGCGGTTTCCGCATCCGCAGTCGCAATCAGATCGTTGCGAATTTCCAGCATCGCGTTGGGCAGACCGTAGGGTGTCGCGTGCAGCCGCAACGTATGGGTCACATCATCGGCAGCAGAATAGGGCGCGTTCAATTCGGCCTGCAGGCGGGTGATCTTCGCCGCCGCCGCGTGAATGGCCACCGCCAATGCACGGTCCGCGTCATGGATCACCCCAAACTCCACCCGCCGGGGTTTGCCGTAGTAGATCGGCGTGAACGAATGCACGGTGATGATCACCGGCCGCAGCCCCAGTGCAATCCGCCGCGCGATCAACCCGTGCAGGGCGTCATGGAACGGCAGGTAAATGGCTTCGGTCCGCGCCAACCGCTCTTGCGCCGATGCCCCGAGGTTACCCGGAATCTCGTGCACCTCAGAGCGCACCGGCATCGCCCCCGGCATATCCGGCGCGCGGTTGCAGTCATATATCAAACGGCTGACCGGCGCATGGATCAGCGCCCCGTCCAACCGCGCCGCCAACCCCCGCGCTACGCCCAAAGCGCCGGGGTCCCAGGCGATATGCGCCGCCCGCTGATCATCCGACAGCCCCATATCCCCCCACCGCGTCGGGATCACATTCGACGCATGCTCGCAGACCAGAACGAACCGCCCCAAGGCGGCTTCATTCTCGATCACGGCCGGGTACCGGTCCGCCGTCACTGGCATTGTTTTCGCCCGCATGGCCGCGAGTCATCCCCGTTGTTTGCGCAAAGGCTCACTCTTTGTCGCAATTCTGTCAAGATTGTTTCTTTGTGTGCGCTGCTGTTACAATGTTTTCCAACGCCTTCGGATCTGTCTATGATAGACGGCGGGGCGCAGGTTTTGAAAGGGTGCAACATGGCCAATGTTTCTATGCCTGTGGATGAACAACTGCGCACGGCCATGCCCGATCTGACGCGGGCCGAACGGCAACTTGCGGGCCATATCCTGTCACATTATCCGGTGGCCGCGCTGGGCTCGATCACCATTCTCGCCAAGGCCGCGCTGGTCTCGACCCCCACCGTTGTGCGCTTGGCGCAAAAGCTGGGCTACAAGGGCTATCCCGATTTCCAGACCGCCCTGCGCGGCGAGGTCGAGGCGATGCTGGTCTCGCCGCTTGCCAAGCATGACCGCTGGGCGGGCGGCGTGCCCGACACCCATATCCTGAACCGCTTTGCCGATGCGGTGATGGCGAACCTGCAAGCCACGCTGGGCCAGATCGACCACGCCGAATTTGACGCCGCGAGCGCCCTGCTGGCCGACCCCAAACGCCGGGTGTTCGCGATGGGCGGGCGCATCACCCATGCCATGGCCGATTATTTCACCTCGCTGATGAAGGTGGTCCGCCCCGAGGTGACCCTGCTCTCTGACAGCTCATCGACCTGGCCGCCCGCACTGCTGGATATGGGTCCGGGCGATGTGCTGCTGGTCTTCGACATCCGGCGCTATGAAAACGCCGTGCTGCAAGTGGCGGAAATGGCCCGCGAACAGGGCGCCGAAATCATCCTGATCACCGACCGCTGGGTCTCCCCCGCCGCCGCCCATGCCCGCCATACCCTGTGCTGCCACATCGAGGCCCCCTCCGCCTGGGACAGCAACGTCTCGCTGATGGTGTTGGTCGAAACCCTCTTGGCGGCGGTGCAAACCCTGTCCTGGGCCGACACCGAGTCCCGCCTGAAACGCATGGAAGACCTCTACGCCCGCACCCGATTCTTCCGGCGCAACCGCTAAAATTCAATTCAAATTGTCATCCTCTCTGCCCAAATATCCTGGGGGTGAGCCCGCAGGGCGAGGGGGCAACGCCCCCTGGGGCGGATGGGCGTCAATCAGTTTAAGATTGAAGGCCCACCC
>JANPOY010000231.1:0-3501 GCA_031428215.1 Paracoccaceae bacterium | reverse complement strand
ATTCTTCGGCCACCATGCGGTGCCCGCCGGACCATGCGTAATGCAGGGCAAAGGCTGTGCCCGCTGCATTGCTGCAGCCCGTTTCGGGCAGGATCAGATAGGGCGGATGTTCATGGCCCGACCGCCCGGTACGGGCTTCGCGCATCCGGATGCCGGGGGTCCAAGCCACATGGTTCAGATGGAACTCACGGATCCAGCGGCCAGAGACATCGATCATCCCCACCGCGTTCTGCGGCGCAGGCAACACGGGTGCAGCCAGCCACAACACCCGCACCGGCCGGTCACTTTCCAGCACGGTGCGCAGGGTAAACACGCCCGTCGCCTGCGCCTCAATCTTGTGGGTCAGCCGCAGGCCACCGGCGCGGCTGTTCAGCCGTAGACTGTTGGTGCCAACGGCAGCGCCGTGAAACACAAAGGCCGGATGAACCGGCGTGCCATCGGCTTCGGCCAGCATCAGGCCCGGCTGGCCCTGAAACGCCCGCCCCGATTCCGGGCACAGCGACAGCGCGGGCAGCTTGTCGATCATGCCGCCGCTCAGGTCATGGCGTGCACTGGCGGCAAGGGTCGCCAGACCTTCGCCATCGGGCAGGGTTGCACCCCAGTAAATAACCTCGGGGATGCCCCCGGTGGTCGCAAGGGCAAGCGTCTGCGCCCCTGCATCAATCCGCCATTGCGTCACTTCACCGCTCCGAGTGTCAGGCCGGCAATAAAGTGCCGTTGCATCAGGAAGAATATCATCACCGGCGGCAGCGCCGCAATGATCGACCCGGCCGAGAACAGATGCCAAGAAGCCACCCATTGGCCTTTCAACGAGTTCAGACCCGCCGTGATGGGCTGCGCCTCACGGCTGGTGGTCAGCACGGTTGCCCAGAAATAATCGTTCCAGATGAAGGTGAACACCAGCACCGACAGCGCGGCGATGGCCGGGCGCATCAGGGGCAACACGATATACCAGAATATCTTGATCTCGGTCACGCCTTCCACCCGCGCGGCCTCGATCAGCTCGAACGGCAGCGCCTTGATGAAGTTGCGCATGAACAGGGTGCAAAACCCGGTCTGGAACGCGATGTGAAACAGCGCAAGGCCCGTGGTAGTGTTGATCAGCCCCATGTTGAAGGTCAGATCGCGCACCGGCACCATCAGAATCTGGAACGGCACAAAGTTACCTGCCACGAACAGAAAGAACACCAGCAGGTTGGACCGGAACTTATACACACCCAAGGCAAAGCCGGTCAGGCACGACAGGCCAACAGCGCCGATCACGACCGGGATCGTCAGCCGGAACGAGTTGAGGATGTACAGGCCAAGGTCAGAATTGCGGAACACATCGACGTAGTTTGAAAAGGCAATGGCGCTTGGCATGCCAAAGTAATTGCCTTGCGCAAGGTCCGATGCCGGGCGAACCGACGTCAGCGCCACCCCAAGCAATGGCAGCAGCCACAGCAGCAGGGCAATCGGCAAGGCGACCTTGTACATGATCTGCGTTGATCGCGCGGTCTGTTCGATGGGACGAGGAAACATGCCTTAACGCTCCGTTTCGTCGCGCCACATCTTCCAGATGAAGCCCGAGATGAAAACCATCATGATGCCAAACAACACCACGGCAATCGCGGCACCATAGCCCATGCGATAGCCGTATTCCGACAGCGCCTGTTCATACATGTAGAACGACAGCACGCGGCTGGACCCATACGGCCCGCCCGATGTCATGATCGACACCAGATCGAATGACCGCAGCGCGCCGATGACGGTCACCACCACGGCAATGAATGTGGCCGGGCGCAGTTGTGGCAGGATCACATACCACAGCATTTTCCAGCCCTTGGCACCATCAAGCCTTGCCGCTTCAACCTGATCAGGGGCCACGTTGTTCAACCCGGTCAGATACAGGATCATCACATAGGCAATCTGCGGCCAGAGCCCGGCGGCGATAATGCCAAAGGTCACGAAGCGTTCATCCGCAAGGATCGCCGTGCCTTCGCCAAATATCAACTCGGTCAGCTTGAAGATCGGGCCGAAGCCGGGGGCGTAGAACCATGAAAAGATCAGGCCGACGACAACCTGGCTGATCACGAAGGGAAAGAAGAACAGCGATTTGTAAAGCCGGATACCGGTGACATTCTGGTTCAGGAAAATCGCGATCAGCAACCCGACGGGCACGGCCAGCAGGTACAAAACCAGCCACAGAATGTTGTTCGAGAATGATTTTGTGAATTCGTCATCATCCATCAGTTCGACGTAGTTTGCCGTACCGATCCAGACTTTTTCACCAAGCCCGTCCCAGTCGTAGAATGAAATCCACATCGACTGAAAGATCGGGATCAGCACATAGATCGCGAACATCAGAACGCCGGGCGCAAGGAAAAGCAGCGGTGCAAGCCGACGCTGGTTTGCTTTCCAATAGCTGGCCATCGAAGCCTCCGGCTGAGGGGTGAATGTTCGGGCGCACGCGAATGGCGTGGCGTCAAAGACCCGGGCGGCAGTGACCTGCCGCCCGGATGATCGCAGGATCAGTAGGCCTTGGCGCGGACCTTTTCCAGACGCTCAAGGATCGCGTCCAGATTTTCCGGCTTGACCATGAACTCCTGGAAGCCTTCCATGCCGGCCTTTGCCATCTCGGCTGGCGCGTCACGGTCGAAGAACTGGGCCAGAGCATAGGCGCTGGACAGGGCTTCAAAACCAGCCACGAGGAACGGATCGTCCGCAGGCACGGTCGCGTTCTTGTTGGTCGGTAGCTGGCTGAGCGCGGTGTTCAGCTTGGTCTGCACCGCAGCATCGGCCACAAACGCGAGGAACTTTTTCGCGTCGTCAACGTTCTTTGCACCCGACGGGATGTGGATCGTATCGGTCGGGGCATCTTCGGCGCGCGGGATACCGGCTGTGATTTCCGGGAATACCATGAAGCCGAGGTTGTCGTTGGTCATGCCGCCTTGCTTGAAGTTGCCAACCGCAAAGTTGCCCATGACGTAGTTGGCAGCTTTGCCCTGCACCATCAGTGCCGCCGCTTCTTCCCATTCCAGCGCCGCGTGGTTGGCGGTGATGAAGGGCTGAATGCGGGCCCACTGGGCGAACACATCACGGACTTTCTGATCGGTCCAGGCAATTTTGCCTGCGGTCAGATCCATGTGCCATTCGTAGCCGTTGGTGCGCACCGACATGTAGTCGAAGATGCCTGCCGCTGGCCACAGCGCCTTGGTGCCGACGGTCAGACAGTCGATGCCCGCCGCTTTGAACTTGTCACAGTTTGCAACAAAGCCATCATAGTTGGTTGGCACGTCTGCGCCAGCCGCTTTGTAGGCGTCTTTGTTGAAATAGATGCCCCACTGATAGTAGGTATAGGGCACGCCCCACTGTTTGCCGTCGATGGTCATCGACGCCTTGGCAGATGCCAGGCTGTCGCCCAGACCATTGGATTCCCAAACGTCAGACACATCCATGAACTGGCCAGCACCAACAAAGGGGGCCATCCGGTTACCGGCGTACCAGTTTGCCAGATCGGGG
>JANPOY010000230.1:0-4826 GCA_031428215.1 Paracoccaceae bacterium | reverse complement strand
GACGTTCAGATTGTCTGCCAATTCGCGGTGAAACAGCATGGTTCCGCATTCGGGGCATTTCGTCCACAAATTTTCCGGCACCTCGCGGCGCGAAAACAGCGAGTTGATCTTGGGGCGGACGTAGTTCGAAATCCAGTTCATCGCCTGTCCTGCGGTAACATCTGTCATCCGTCAGATAGTCTGGGGGGGCCGGAAATGCAATCGCGGCGTCACGGGCTGCGGGTTTGCGGCTAGGATGCGCGCGCGGTGACCTTTGCCTCGGCCATATCCAGCCACAACTGACCGTCGTTGTAGCCGCCTCTGATCAGATGTCCCGGCGTGGCCACCTCGGGGTGGGATTCGGCCCAATCGCGAAAGCGGTCGTTGGTCACGATCCGCGCGCCAAGGTCGCGGGCGGCGGCCAGAATGGTGGGGTCGGCCGGCTCGCCCTTGTTGACCACCATCACCCGATTCTGTGGCAGGCCCAGCAGCTTGCCAAAGGCGAAGTCGTGCTTGTAGCGCCCCAACAGTTTGTGGCCCGCGTTGGCGTCAAAGACCACACCGGGGGAGTAGCCAAGGTTGGTCAGCATCGCCACAACATCCTGCACTGCCCCGATCTGCGGCTTGCCATCGCGCCAGTGCATCACGTTCGAGCCGTCCACGACGATCCACTTTGGCCTGCGCCAGGAAAACGGGTTGATGCTGGGTTTGCGCGGGAAAGTCCCATCCAGCACCCGGTCGCGCGCGGCTGGCTTGCGCCCCAACAAAGCAGGCAACAAAAGCCAAAGACTGCCAAGCAACATCGGCCCGGCCAGCATGACAAAATCACTTTGTCCCGGCCACAAAAGCGAAAAGCCAAGTCCGACGGTTGAGGCCAAAAACAGAATATACGGCACAATCATAGGGAGAGTCTAACGCGCGTTTTGGTGGTAAGCAAGGTCACTTACCGCGCACATTTCAGGTGGCAAGGACAACAGCCCGTCCTTTGACCACGCCGCCCCGGACTTGATCCGGGGCCTCCGGTCATGGCCAACGGGGTTTGATGCGATGCATCGCTTGCCTGCATACGAACTGCCGCACGCAAACAATCGCGCCCATCACCCCAACAACCGCCCGGCGTCAAAACCCTTTATAAGCGCCTGCACGATCTGGCCCTCGGGCTGATCCGCAGCGAAGCTCACTTCGGTGAATTGCGCGGTGCGTCCCATCCGAACGCCTTCCAGCAGAACCTGGTGCGTCACCCCCACCTGCGCCGCCAAATGCTGCCCCAAGGCCACATCCCCAGCCGCGCGCAACCGCGCCGCGCGGTCCTTGATCTGCGGTCCCTGCACCTGCGGCATCCGCGCGGCAGGCGTGCCCTTGCGCGGGCTGAATGGAAACACATGCAGGAAGGTCAGGCCGCAGTCCTGAACCAGTTTCAGGGATTGCTGAAACATCTCTTCCGTTTCGGTCGGAAACCCTGCGATGATATCGGCGCCGAACACCATATCGGGCCGCAACCGCCGCGCCTCTTGGCAAAACGCAATCGCATCATCGCGCAAATGCCGCCGCTTCATGCGTTTCAAGATCATGTCATCGCCCGACTGCAACGACAGGTGCAGATGCGGCATCAGCCGCGGCTCAGTCGCAATCGCGCTCATCAGCGCGTCATCCGCCTCGATGCTGTCAATCGACGAAATCCGCAGCCGCGCCAGATCCGGTACCAACCGCAAAATCCGCATCACCAGATCGCCCAGCCGCGGCGTGGCCGGCAGATCCGCGCCCCATGAGGTCAGATCCACCCCGGTCAGCACCACCTCAAGAAAGCCCTTGTCCACCAGCCGCTTGATCTGTTCGACCACCACACCCGCCGGAACCGACCGAGAATTCCCCCGCCCGAAGGGAATGATGCAAAACGTGCAACGGTGATCGCAGCCATTCTGCACCTGCACATAGGCGCGGTGGCGGCCAAAGCCGTCGATCAGATGACCCGCGGTTTCCTTGACCGACATGATGTCATCGACCTGCACCCGTTCGGTCGCACCAATCAGATCAGGCACGCGCAACGAGGCCCAGGTTTCCGCCTGCATCTTTTCGGTGTTGCCGATGACCTTGCTGACCTCGGCCATTGCGGCAAACGTCTCGGGTTCCGTCTGCGCCGCACACCCGGTCACGATGATCTGCGCGCCGGGATTTTCGCGGGCCAATCGGCGGATTTCCTGTTTGGCTTTGCGCACCGCCTCCGCCGTCACGGCGCAAGTGTTGACCACCACCGCCCCCGAAACCCCCGCCGCCGCCGCCAGTTCCTTCATCGCCTCGGATTCATAGGCGTTCAACCGACATCCCAAAGTCGCAAAGATCGGCGCGGTCATAGGGCAGCCAGAAACGCAGGCGTCAGCACGCCGTCAAACACATGCGCGACGGGTCCGGTCAGCCAGACACCATCGTCGCGCCAATCAACCTCCAGCACGCCGCCATCGACATCCACCATCACCCGACGCCCGGTCAGACCGCGCAGATGCGCCGCAACCGCGGTGGCACAGGTGCCCGACCCACAGGCCAACGTGACGCCCGCTCCCCGCTCCCACACCCGCATGCGCAGATGGTCCGGGGCAATGAGGCTGGCAAATTCAACATTGGTGCGTTCGGGATAAAGCGGATCGTGCTCCCTCACCGGGCCAACCGCCACGACATCGACAGCCTCGGCATCCGGCACAAAGAACACGCAATGCGGGTTGCCCATGCCGATCGCCACCGGATCGCCCGCCAGCGGCAGATGCAGCAGATCCACCTCCCGCGCCAAGGGCACGTCGCACCAGTTGCGCTGCGGATGGCCCATGTTCACCGAAACCCGGCCATCCGCGCCCCGCACGGCATGCAAGGTTCCGCGCGTTGTGGTCAGGCTGGCGGCATCACCCCCGGTTTTCCGCATGACATAATCGCAGACACAGCGTGTGGCGTTGCCGCATGCCCCGGCGCGGCTGCCATCGTTGTTCCAGAAATCCAGCGCGAAATCGGCCTCGTCCGAAGAGCGGATCTCGGCCAGCTGATCAAAGCCCACGCCACGGTTGCGGTCGCCCAGGGCGCGCGCCAGGTCTTCGGTCACCACCGCACCGCGTCCCCGCGAGTCGATGATGACAAAATCATTTCCGGCCCCATGCATCTTCATGAAGGCCACGGTGCCAAGGCTTTGCGCGTGTTCCATGGCGCGTCCTATACGCCGCATCACAGCTTTTTGCCAGAGCCAGACGTTTTGCCCTTGACCCCATGGGCCGAACTTCCTAATCAGCCCCCTGTAGTGGGCCGGTAGCTCAGCTGGTAGAGCAGCTGACTTTTAATCAGCGGGTCATGGGTTCGAATCCCGTCCGGCTCACCATGACTTCATCAGTAAAAGCATCAGCCTCAGCGCACAAGGCGTGTGGGGATTTTGTTGTTGGCTTGCGTGTGTCAGGTTGCAGCTGTTTCGTTTGTCCTGCTCAACGCGATCAGTCTGTTTTGGCGGCCCGCTGCACCGGGTCTGTCGCGCCGAGTGCCGTCAGGATCGCCGAGATGATCAACGCGAGGAGAGCCCGAAGGTGGGCCAGGATCTTGCGGATGTTGTGTCCGTCACCGCAAGTTACGGCAAACAGCGTGTCGCAGATGGTGCCTTTGAAGGTGCAGCGCAACAGTCGGCCACCGGCTTTCATGTGGCCGATCACGGCCTCAATGGCGCTGCGGCTGCGGAGATCAGCGATGAGTTTCGGCGTCAGGCCGTGGCGGGTGCGCCCGATTTACGCCCGGCCTGAAGGGTGTGGGTCAGCGGCCATTCCACTCTTTCCAAACCAAACCGCTTGCGCCAGCGGCTTAGCCTGCTGGGTGGCCAGCAGGAAGGCGAGTAGGATCGCGGCACAGCCATCAAGGGTCCGGTCAGGTCCGATGTCAGGCAGATCGACCAGCACTGCGCTTGCAACAAGACCGGTCACGAAAGTCGCAAGGTTGAAGGCATGGGTGCCGCTCTTTGCGATGCACCCGCCGGGGCCGGACAGTGCCGGGTCGATGCGCCATTCAGCCTGCTTGTTCCCCGAACTTTCGACCGGCACGGCCAGTCAGTCCTGCAGATGCTTCACCCGAACATGACGGGCACAACCTATCTGGCAGCGTTGAGGGCCGGTGCCTCGCGGACCATCGGAAAACCGGTGCAAATTTGGGTAATGATCAAGGGCAGGCCGGTCTCGGCCAGCAACCTGACCAGTGCCTCAGCATTTTCGACGGTTGAGGCAAACGGCTTGTCCCAGATCACAGGAACGCTTGTCCGTAGACAAGCCGTGGCCACCGACGCATGCAGGTGATTGCGCCTAACAATGGCCACGGCATCGATACCATCTGGGCGAGCCGCCTCAGCTTCGGCCATCGCAGCAAAGCGGCCATAGCTGCGCTCTTCCGCAATCCCCAGGTCCGCCGCCGGTTGCGCCGCCCGCTCTGCGTTTGCCCCCTAGCAAGTCCTGACGGTCTGCTCAACTACAACCAACCCATCGCCCCCAGCATGCGGCAGACAGCCGTCCCCCTGACCCACATCATTTCTGAGAGGCCATATCCGACAGCATCGTCAGATGCCGGATTTCAACCGGCTTGGCCAAAAGCCGGTCCAACTGGGAAAACAGCGGCGCGAGGTGCGGCATCGCCAAATGCGCGTCCAGATTGGCCTGCGTCTGCCAGTTTTCATAAAATACAAAGCAGCAGGGATCCGCCGCATCAACATGGAAGTCATAGTTGATGCAGCCGGGCTCTGTCCGGGTCGGGGCGACCTGGGCGGCGAGCATTGCCAAAAGCTCGCCGCGTGTTTCGGGCTTTGCCGTCACCGTGCCGATGATCGTTACATGCGCCATCAT
>JANPOY010000229.1:0-22474 GCA_031428215.1 Paracoccaceae bacterium | reverse complement strand
CGCCGCCCCGCCCCCCACCCGGGGCCTCTGTTTTTGGGTTTGCGCCCCCGTAACACCCCGGGGGCGCCGCGGAGATGCGTTCAGTCGCGCAACAGCTCGTTGATCGAGGTCTTGCTGCGCGTCTGCGCGTCCACCTTCTTCACGATCACCGCGCAATACAGGTTCACGCCGTTCTTGGATGGCATGGACCCCGCAACCACCACTGAACCCGCAGGCACTTCGCCATAGATCACGGCCCCGGTTTCGCGATCCACGATCTTGGTCGATTGGCCGATGAACACGCCCATGCCCAGAACCGAGCCTTCGCGGATGATGCAGCCCTCCACCACCTCGGACCGCGCGCCGATAAAGCAGTTGTCCTCGATGATCGTCGGCCCGGCCTGCATCGGTTCCAGCACGCCGCCAATGCCGACGCCGCCCGACAGATGCACATTCTTGCCGATCTGCGCGCAAGACCCGACCGTGGCCCAGCCATCGACCATCGACCCCTCATCGACATAGGCCCCGATGTTCACGAAACTCGGCATCAGCACCACGCCCTTGGCGATATGGGCCGACCGCCGCACAATGCTGCCCGGAACGGCGCGGAAACCCGCGCGGCGCCAGTCTGCCTCGGTCCAGCCCTGAAACTTCGACGGCACCTTGTCCCACCAGTTGCTGCCGCCGTTGCTGCCCGAGATTTCATACATATCGGTCAGCCGGAACGACAGCAGCACCGCCTTCTTGGCCCATTGGTTCACATGCCAATCAGCCCCACGCTTTTCCGCCACCCGAAGCGCGCCCGAATCCAGCGCCGTCAGCGTCGCCTCGATCGCGTCGCGTGCCTCGCCTTTGGTGGCGGGGCTGATGGCGTCGCGGGCCTCCCAAGCAGTTTCAATGGCAGTTTCCAGCGCGGCATAGGTCATGGCAATCCCTCCAACGGTTTGCAGCCCTATAGCGGTGACTGTCCATTCGCGCAATCCACAGGTCGGGGTTCTGGTTTGCGTCGTGCCTTCGAAATGCAAGCGACCGGGCCCATGCGCGCCGCCCAAGCGTTAATTTTCTCTTGATTTCACCTTATCAAGCCATTGAATCAAAACACTTAAAAAAGTTCCCGAGTTGGAACCACCCTTTTCCCCACCCTTCCCAACCCCCCAAAAACCCGCTACCCCTGTCCCCAACCGCCCCAACCAAGGCCGCGCCTGATGCATGACGAACCCCGCCCGCACCCGTTCCGCGACTCTGTCCAGGACGTCGCCGCCACGCATCGTTTGCCCGACACCCCGCAAACCCGCGCCCCTGCGTACCGGCTGGCCTTTGCCGACCCCGATTTCATGACCCGCGAAGAGCTGCGCCCGGTGCGGCTGCAACTGGAGCTGCTGAAACCCCAGATGATCCTTGATGAACGCGGCATCAACTCGACCATCGTGCTGTTCGGCGGTGCCCGCATCCCGGACCCCGCCCACCGTGATCGCGCGAAAACCCCGGCCCTGGCCGAACTGTCGCGCTACTACGAAGAAGCGCGCCGCTTTGCCCGCATGATGACCGAACGCAGCTTGCAATCTGACGGCCACGACGACGTGATCTGCACCGGCGGCGGGCCGGGGGTGATGGAGGCCGGCAACCGGGGCGCGGATGATGCGGGTGGGCAGTCGATCGGCCTGAACATCGTGTTGCCACACGAGCAGGCCCCGAACCAGTATGTGACGCCCGATCTGTCTTTCAATTTTCACTACTTCGCCATCCGCAAGATGCATTTCCTGATGCGCGCCCGTGCGGTCTGCATCTTTCCGGGCGGTTTTGGCACGCTGGATGAGATGTTTGAAAGCCTGACCCTGATTCAGACCGGGCGGATGAAGCCGATCCCCTTCCTGCTGTTTGGCCGCATCTTTTGGGAACAACTGATCAACTGGCAACTGCTGGTCGATTGCGGCACCATCAGCGCCAAGGATCTGGACCTGTTTCAGTTCGTCGAAACCGCCGAAGAGGCCATCGCCGCGATTGATGGTTGGGGGCAATAGGCTACAGCGTGTCGCGCTGCCAGCCGGGCAAATAATCCAGCCGCTCACAGCCCGCAAACCGCGCCAGTCGGCCCAACTCGGCGTCCAGCCTGGCCAGCCGCGCCGACCCCAGTTTTACCCCGGCTTCCGGCCAGAACGCCTTGATCCGCAGGGTGGCTTCGGATTTGAAGGCCTTGACGTCGATGCGACCAATCAGGCGGTCGGCTTCCAGAATTGGAAAGACATAGTAGCCGTATTTCCGCTGCGGTTCGGGCACGAACACTTCGATCCGGTAGTGAAAGCCGAACAGGAATTCGGCGCGGGCACGGTCGCGCAGGGCCGGGTCAAACGGCGACAGAATGCGCAGACGGCTGCCGGGTTCGAGGGCGCTTGCGGCGTCCTGCAAGACATCCGGGCGGGCCAGAACGCGTTTCTGCGCCCCTGACGCCCCTTCCACCAACACCTCGATCACCTCGCCCCTCGCCAGCGCTGTCTTGGCCCAGGCCCGCGCCTCGTCCAGCCGGACGGCGTTCCAATAGGCCTGCACCTCGTTCACCGATGCAAAGCCCAGATGGTCCAAGGCCGACCCGCAGGCCCAGTTGATTTTCGCGTCAAGGTCGGGCTGCACAGCGCGGGCAGGGGCCGGGATCACCCGTTCGGTCAGATCATAAACCTTCTGAAACCCGTCGCGCCGCGCTATCGCCAATTGGCCGGTCCGCCACAGCCATTCCAGCGCGGTTTTGGATGGGTGCCAATCCCACCACCCGCCTTTGCCCCGCGCCTCACCGATCCCAACATCCGACGTTGTCACCGGGCCATGATCGGAAATCCGCCGCAAGATGGTGTCAAACTGTGCTTCATAGCCATCGCGAAACCAGCGCTTCCACCCGTCGCGCAGGCGTTCCGCGTCGCGGGCGAAACGGTGGCTCCAATAGGGGTAAACCGTCATCGGCAGGATTGAGGCATCATGGGTCCAATGCTCCCACAGCCCGCGCTCCTGTTCCAGCAGCTGTTTCAACGCCTTGGGCTGATAGGTTTGGCGGCGACTCCACAAGATCATGTGATGCGCGCGTTCGACGGTGTTGATGCTGTCCACCTGCACAAAACCGATGCGGTCAATCAACCGCGCCAGATCAGCGCCGGTGGCCGGGCCGGTCGGGGCCTCGCACAGCGCATGGCGATCCAAAAACAGGCGGCGCGCAGCTGGATTGGGCAGAATGTCTATCATGCTCAAGGGCTATCAGGCGGGCAGGTTTGGTCAAGTCGCGCGATGGCGATGCTTCCGCAACATACGGAAATATATGGCCCGATATTGTGACCGCAGCCGCAATTGCTTCGCTTGATCGCGGGGCATAAGTCCATAGGCTGGAGCCATCCCCGGTCCGAAACCAAAAAGGAGTGGCCGTTGCCGCATGAAGTGCCTCTGATCAGCACCATCGTCATCGGCCTGTCGATGGCGTTCCTGCTGGGACTTGTGGCGCATCGGCTGCGCCTGCCGCTGATCGCGGGCTATCTGATGGCGGGGGTGATCCTTGGCCCGTTCACGCCGGGTTATGTCGCGGATCAGGAACTCGCCTCGCAACTGGCCGAGTTGGGGGTGATCCTGCTGATGTTCGGCGTGGGGCTGCACTTTTCATTGCGCGACCTGATGGCGGTGCGCGCGATTGCGGTGCCGGGGGCGATTGGCCAGATTGTGGTGGCAACCTTGGCGGGGATGGCGCTTGCGTTCCTGTTGGGCTGGGGCATCGGGGCGGGGGTGATCTTTGGCCTGTCGCTGTCGGTGGCCTCGACGGTGGTACTTCTGCGCGCCATGCAAGAGCGTGACCTGATGGCCGATCCGCGCGGCAAGATCGCTGTGGGCTGGCTGATCGTCGAGGATCTGGTGATGGTGGTGGTTCTGGTGTTGATACCGCCGCTGGCAGGTTTGATGGGCGGCGTGACACCCCCGGTCGAAGGGGAGACGGCCGAAGTCGCCCGCATGGGTTTTGGTCCGATCTGGGCGACGCTTATGGTCACCGGGGTCAAGGTGACGGCCTTTGTCGCGCTGATGCTGGTGGTGGGGCGGCGGGTGATCCCGATGGTGTTGCATTATGTCGCCCACACAAAGCAACGCGAATTGTTTCGCCTGTCAGTGCTGGCAATTGCGCTGGGTGTGGCTTACGGCTCGGCGACGTTTTTCGGCGTGTCCTTCGCCTTGGGGGCGTTCTTTGCCGGAATGGTGATGGCCGGGTCCAGCCTGTCGGCACAGGCCATGAAAGACACGCTGCCGCTGCGCGATGCCTTTGCCGTGCTGTTCTTTGTTTCGGTCGGGATGCTGTTTGATCCGGCGGTGATATGGGAAGCGCCGTTTTCGCTGCTGATCACGGTGGCGATCATCATCGGAGTGAAGTCCGTTGCGGCCTTTGCCATCATGCGGGCCTTTGGCCATGCGCGGCAGGCCGCTTTGACCATCGCCGCCAGTCTGGCGCAGATCGGCGAGTTTTCGTTCATCTTGATCGTGATGGGGGTGCAATTGGCGATCGTGCCGCCCGAAGCGCGCGATCTGGTGGTGGCGGGGGCGCTGGTGTCGATCCTGATCAACCCGCTGCTGTTCCGGGTGCTGGGGAAGGCGGAACCTGCGCCGAGTTAGGGCGCCGGTGTAATGTCAGGCCAGCCCGTAAAGCCGCCGCGCCTCTCGGAAGGACATCAGCTTTTGCAGCTTTTCGTCCCACAGATGCAGATTCACCGAACGCAGGCTTTCCATGATCGTCAGGCGCTGGGCTTCGGCCAGATCGGCGTTGTCGCGCAGCACTTCGGGCAGGCGGTAGAACGGGATACGGCTGTACAGGTGATGCACGTGGTGAATGCCGATATTGGCGGTCAACCAGCGCAGGGGCTGCGGCAACACGTAATGCGACGACCCCTCCAGCGCTGCCTCGTGCAATTGCCAGTCGGCGGTCTTGGACCAGTGGGTTTCTTCAAACTGATGCTGGACATAAAACAGCCAGACCCCAATCGTCCCCGCAATCACCGAGGTCGGCAGATAGATCAGCAGCACCGGCATCAGCCCGCCCAGCCAGATCAACAGACCCACAACGATTGCAATCATCGCGTTGGTGCCCATCGCAGAGGTCCAATAGCGCCAGCCAGATTTCATCAGACCCAAGGGCAGACGGTTCTGCAGGATGAACAGATAGCTTGGCCCCAACACGAACAGCACGACAGGGTTGCGGTAAAGCCGGTACAGAAACCGCCCCACCCTGCTGCGGGCGCGGTATTCTTCGACCGTCAGGGTGAGCACGTCACCGATGCCGCGCTGGTCCAGATTGCCGTGATGCGAATGGTGGATCGAATGGGTGCGCCGCCAGACGTCATAGGGCGTCAGCGTCAGCACGCCCAGACAGCGCCCGACCCAATCCTGGACTTTGCGGTTGGCGAAATAGGACGCATGGCCGCAATCATGCTGGATCACGAAGATCCGCACCAGAAACATCCCGTTCAGCACAGCAATGCCAAAGGCCAGCCAGTAGCTGACCGACAAGGCGGCCCAAGCCAGTCCCCACAACAGCAGGAATGGCACCAAAGTTGCGATCAGTTCAAAAACCGACCGAAAGGTCGAAGGCTCGCGGTACTTGGCAAGCACATGCACCCATTCCTTCGCACTGCGGATCGGTGCCATAGAAGCCTTGCCTGCGTCCGGGCCGGTGTTTGTAACAGTCATCTATTTTGCCCTTACGCCTGCCCGGATTTGCCACCGGAGGGCCTCAGCGCGAACCAGCGCCTTGTGTTGTGATTGGGTCAGGCTATGCCAGACCATTGTTCCCAACACAATGACGGCGCGACAACGCTCTGTGAAGTGCTAATTTGCCGCGCCCTGACGGGAACACCGCGCAGTCGTGATTATTCTACCACTTGCGCCTTGGCCGCCGATTTGCGCTGCTTTTCGGTGGCGGATTTCAGCTGACCACAGGCGGCCATGATATCCTCGCCGCGCGGAGTCCGGATCGGGGTGGCAAATCCGGCGTTGTAAAGGATGTCGGCAAAGGCGTGGATGCGGTTGCCGGAGGAGCGTTTGTAAGGCGCGCCGGGCCATTCGTTGAAGGGGATCAGGTTGATCTTGGCCGGGATGCCGCGCAGCAACTCGATCAGGCGATAGGCGTCTTCCTTGGTGTCGTTGACGTGGTCCAGCATCACATATTCAAAGGTGATGCGTTCGGAGTTGGTCAGGTTCGGATAGTCGCGCAGCGCGTCCAGCAGCGTGGCAATGTTCCATTTCTTGTTGATCGGCACCAGTTGATCGCGCACCGCATCGGTGGTGGCATGGAAGGACACCGCCAGCAGGCAACCAATTTCGGTGGCGGTGCGGGCAATTTCCGGCACCACTCCGCTGGTCGAAAGCGTGATGCGGCGGCGGCCCAAGGCGATGCCTTCGCCGTCCATCACCACCTTCATGGCGTCGCGGACGTTTTCGAAATTGTACAAAGGTTCACCCATGCCCATCAGCACGATGTTGCTGATCAGCCGGGTTTCCACCTTCGGTGCGCCTTGCACCGGCCATTCGTTCAGATCATCGCGGGCCAGCATGACCTGCCCGACAATTTCCCCCGCCGTCAGGTTGCGCACCAGCTTTTGCGTGCCGGTATGGCAGAACGAACAGGTCAGCGTGCAGCCGACCTGGCTTGAAATGCACAGCGTGCCGCGGTCGGTTTCGGGGATATAGACCACCTCCACCTCATGCCCGCCGGCGATGCGCACCAGATATTTGCGGGTGCCATCGGTCGACACTTGCCGGGTGACAACCTGCGGCAGCTCGATGCAGAAATTCTCGGCCAGCAGGCTGCGGTAATCCTTGGCCAGATTGCTCATCAACGCAAAGTCGCGCACGCCCCAGTGATAGACCCACTGCCAGACCTGCCCCAGGCGCATCTTGGCCTGCTTTTCCGGGGTGCCAGCGGCGATCAAAGCCTCGCGCAGCTGGTCCCGTGTCAGGCCGACGATGTTGGTCTTGCCGCCCTGAGGCAGTTTGCGCGGCAGGGTCAGCACATCTTGAGTGATCGGCGCGGTCATGGGATATCCTGAGATCGGGTGCAGATGTGATATAAGCGAAATCTTACGGAAACGAAACCATCTGCAAAGCAAAACGCCCCGGCCTTGCGGTCCGGGGCGTTGCAATTCCTGCAAACGCTTATTGGCAGCGCTTGGCGGCCTCTTCCATGGCGGCGGTAAAGCCGCGCAGGCTGAAAGTGTCCTGCGTCTGCGTGCCCTTGCCCGAACGGCCCGTCAGCACGGCAGTCGAACCTTTTTTCAGCGCCGCCAGAATCGCCGCGTCGTCTTCCTTGGTGCCTGGCCAACCCCATTCACCATTGGTGAAAAGATCAAACGCCGTGCCATCTATCTCAATCTTCACGGTAGAGCCGCCCGCAAACGGATAGCCGCCCGAGAAGGAAATTTCACCCGCGGCCCCGCCGGCGCGATAGGTCACGAACAGCAGGATGTCGCCGCGCCGCACCGAGGCGGGTTGGCCATCGCGCGTGTTCACGGTTTCGCGTGGGCTGGACACACCCCAGCATTCCTTGGGGTTTTCATCGGTGAAGACGCTCCAATCCGTCATGGTGGCGACGTTGTTGGTGGATTCCTGCGCGATTGCGCTGGATCCGGCCACAAGGCCCACCACGGTGATCAACGCCGCACCCGTCGCGCGCATCATCCAGCTTGTCATGTCGTTACAGCCTCCAAGCCGCTTTGCCTCTGCCTGCCCTACTGCCCGCTTGAAACACGGTTTTTCCTGTAGCACAGCGCCATTCCACTCGATATGCGCTACATAACCGAAAAACAGCGAACCGTGAAAGCCCCGGCGGGCCTGAACGGGCAGAAAATCGCGCATTTGTGACGGAGACGGTGATGGCAGCTGCGGAAATGGTGGAACTTTGGCGCAACGGGTTGCTGGAAAGCACCCATCGCGGTCATGCGGTGATCTGCGACGACAGCGGCGCGGTTGTGGAAAGCTGGGGCGATCCCGGGCGGATCATCTTTCCGCGCTCGGCTTGCAAGATGCTGCAGGCGCTGCCCCTGTTGGAATCCGGGGCGGCCGACAAGGTTGGGCTGACAGACGCGCATATTGCCCTGTCTTGCGCCAGCCATCAGGGTGAGGCACTGCAAGTCAGCATGGCGGATCGCTGGTTGAAAGATCTGGGTTTGGGCGAATCTGATCTGCGCTGTGGCGCGCATGAACCCTATGACCGGGTGGAACGCGACCGTCTGATCCGCAGCCATGTGGCCCCGTGCCAGTTGCACAACAACTGTTCGGGCAAACATTCGGGCTTTCTGACCGTGACACAGCACCTGAAGGCCGGGCCGGAATATCTGGAACTGGACCATCCTTTGCAACGCGCAATCAAGGCCGCGACCGAAGAGGTGACGGGCGAGGACAGCGCGGGCTATGGCATCGACGGGTGCTCGGCCCCGAATTTTGCCATGTCGGTGACTGGCTTGGCGCGGGGCATGGCGGCCTTTGCCAAGGCGCGCGACACGGGGTCGCTGCGCGAACGTGCGATGCACCGCTTGACGCATTCGATGGCCGCGCATCCCGAACTGGTGGCGGGGCAAGGCCGTGCGTGTACGGAATTGATGCGCGCAATGGGAGGTCGGGTTGCGGTGAAGCATGGGGCCGAAGCCGTTTACGTCGCCATCATTCCCGAGCGCAAACTGGGTGTTGCACTCAAGATCGAGGACGGACATGTGCGCGCGTCCGAGGCGGCGCTGGTGGGCATTCTGACCCGGCTGGGTGTGCTGAACGCGGCTGACCCTGCGGCGCAAAAGCGTCTTCCGGCACCACAGATCAATTGCCGTGGCACCCGCACGGGGGAATTGCGCCTGTCTTCTGCGTTTTTGAACGCCTGAAATGTAAAGGCCCTCACCTTCTGGTGAGGGCCTTCAAGTGCTACAGGACCCGGCAAGGCGGGCTGGGTGGGGGCATTTGACCCACCCTGCCGGGGTAGTTGTGTTCCTGTAGCAAGGATGTTTTGCACCCCGAACAGGGCGCGGATCAGACCAAGACGCGTCCTTTGCACGGTCATTTCAAGTCCAAAACAAGGCGATGCGAAAGGCTTGCTTTGGCAGGGCAAGGCGTTAATCATTTGAGAATGACCGTGCAGCCCATGACCCCACTGCCCAATCAGGATCCCCTGCCAGATCAGGTGACGTTTGATCGCCGCGAACTGGGCACGATCTTGCGGCTTTACGGTCAGATGGTGGCGGCAGGAGAGTGGCGCGATTACGGGCTGTCATTTCTGCGCGAAGTCGCGGTGTTTTCGGTGTTCCGCCGCACCGCTGAATTCCCGCTGTTTCGCATCGAAAAGCGCCCCAAGCTGCGCGCACGACAGGGGATGTTTGCGGTGATTGGCATGGATGGGCAGATCTTGCGCCGCGGCCACGATCTGTCTCAGGTGCTGCGCGTGCTGGAGCAGAAGCTGATCCGCCCGGTCGATTGACCGTTACAACCGCCGTCGATGGGTGACCGGACCGCCGCCCTGCGCGGCAATGCGGGCGATGCAAGCCATGGTATTTTCATAGGCCACAGACATTGTGTGACCATTGGCATGGATCAGGCGCGTCGCATCGACAATCAAGGCGATATGGCCCTTCCAAAAGATCAGATCTCCACGCCGCAATTGCGCGGTTTCCGGCAGGCCATGGCCCATTGTTTCTTGCAGATCGCTGTCGCCGGGGGCGGCAATGCCGCAGGCGTGATGTGCCACCTGGGCCAGACCCGAGCAATCAATCCCGGCACGCGAATTGCCGCCCCAAAGGTAGGGGACGCCCAAAAACCCCTCGGCCACCGTGACAGGATCGCTGTGGTGTTCGCCCAGAAGCCGCAGATGCGGGCTTGGGACAAAGCCCAGAATGGTTTCACAAAACGCACCGGTTTGCCCGGTGACGTGCAGCTGTGCGCCCATGGACAGCGCCGCCAGTTCGCGCGCTTGCACCTGGGGTTCGGGATAAAGATGGGTGCCGGGGGTGGCGACCCAATGGGTCGGCGGGGGCGCTTTGGTCAAGGCCGCGTCGGGCAGCCAGCCGAAATAGCTGTCCCTTTCAGCAAAGCCGAACGCGTGATCTTCGGTGCGATCAATCACGGTGAAACCCGCGCCCAACAGCAGTTGCCGTTCGCGCGCGCCCTTTGGTTTGCGCAACAAATCCACCAAAGGCAGGGCCACCTGCAGCGATTCTCCGGTTGTGAAGGCTGGGGCGTCGCGCTGACCTTGCAGCGAGATATGGGCGATGCGATCTGTGGCTGGCGTCAATCTGCGGTCCATTCACAGGCCCAACATTGCGGGCAGGCCCAGCAAGATCGCCCGCGCACCCATGCCAGCGCCGCCCTTGGGTCGGGCGGGCAGGTCGGCGGGGACATGGCCGTAAATGTCAAAATGCATATAACGCGGCCCTTCGACAAAGCGGCGCAGGAACAGCGCGGCGGTGATGGAGCCTGCGAAACCCCAGCCCGGTGCATTGTCCAGATCGGCAATGCCGGGCTCGATGACCGACTCATAGGGGGTGTGGAACGGCAGCCGCCAAACCGGATCACAACCCGCGCCCGCGCCAGATTCCAGCGCCGCAGCCAGCGCGCTATCGTCGGTGTAATAGGGTGCCAGATCGGGGCCAACCGCCACCCGTGCAGCCCCCGTCAGCGTGGCCATGGAAATCACCAGATCGGTCGCAGCCTCACAGGCCAGCGTCAAGGCATCGGCCAACACAAGGCGACCTTCGGCGTCGGTGTCGTTCACCTCAACCGTCAGGCCCTTGCGGGAGGACAGAATATCTCGCGGTTTCAAGGCGTTGCCCGCGATGACATTTTCAACTGCCGCCACCAGAACCCGCAGCCGGATCGGCAGACCCAGCTGCATGATCATCTGCGCCAGCCCCATCACGGTGGCCGCCCCGCCCATGTCTTTCTTCATCAGCAGCATGCCCGAGGATGGCTTGATGTTCAGCCCACCGGTGTCAAAACAAACGCCTTTGCCCACCAGCGCCAGATGCGGGCCGGAATTGCCCCAATTCATCTCCAGCAACCGGGGGGCGCGCGGCGAGGCGCGGCCAACGGCGTGGATCATCGGCAGGTTTTCGGTCAGCAGGTCGTCGCCGACGATCACCTTGGTCTGCGCGCCATACCGCCCGGCCAGATCGAGAAACGCCTGTTGCAATTCGGCCGGCCCCATATCGGCGGCGGGGGTGTTGATCAGATCGCGGGTTAGAAACTCACCCGCAGCCATCGCGACAAACGACGGCGCATCGCAGCCTTCTGGCGGGGTCAGCAAGGCCGGGTCCGGTGCGGTCTTGTCGGGCCGGTAGCGGTTGAACTGATACAGCGCCAAAAGCCAGCCCAATGCCGCCTCATCCCTTTGCGCTTGGGTCAGATCGCCTTGCAGATGCCAGGCCCCCGCAGGCAAACCGGCCACCGCTTTGGCGATGCCAAACCGCAGCCGCGCCCGTGTCTGCGCGGTGCCAAAGCCCACGACCGCGCCCACAACGCCCGCCTCGCCGGGCAGCAAGCGCAAATCCCCCAAGGCCCCGGCAAAGCCGCTGTCGGCCAGCCACGCCCGAACGGACTGGCTTTGGCCGTCCAGAAATGTCGCCAACCCATCGGCTGGCACCACATGCAAGGGGCGTGACGTGGCCGTGGGATCCGCAAAAGCAGGGGTCATTGGGCGTCCTTTCAGATTGCCCAAAGCCTAGACATTCCGCCGCGACCTGCAAGGGTGGTCAGATCAGTGTTTGATCCAGCAAGTCCTTGTCGGTGGACAGTGACCGTTCTGCAATCCGCAACAAGCGCGCCCAGACGGCGGCAAAGGCCGTCACATCGGCACTGTCCAGACAGTTGCGCACATCAGCGGCCACCAGCCCCAGCGACACCATCCCCAGATTTTCGGCCATCCGCTGCAACCGTCGCAACTGTCGCAGAAGGTCGCCCATTTCGCGCGCCCGCACCTGAACCGCCAGCCCTGACATCGTCAGCGCCAATTCCCCCAAGGCCCGCGTCACCACCTGTTCGGCGGAACTTGTTCCCAGATTGCGGTACATCGTTGCGATCGGTTCGGCATCCTGCCGCACCCGTTCCTTTGGCCGCAAGGCCACCACATTTGTTTGCGTCATGTCACACACCCTAATTCCACACCCGCCCCCACCTTGCGCGTTTGTGCTGAAGAAAAGGTTGCGTGGGCCGAAAGAAACCGCTCGAATTTTCTGCGATTGCAGCATAGTTAGCGATGGATGCCTCACAGAAGGACGCTGACGATGAGCCAGAACGCCCGCCCCCTTCCTGCCTATCTGGTCCAGCGCTTTCACGGTTGGCGCGCCACCGCCTATCAGGACAACAAGGCCTGGTATCGCCGTCTGGCCGAAAGCGGACAGCATCCGCGCGCGATGGTGATTTCCTGCTGTGACAGCCGCGTGCATGTGACGTCTATTTTCGGCGCGGATGAGGGCGAGTTTTTCATCCACCGCAACGTCGCCAATCTGGTGCCGCCCTACAATCCCGACGGTGAGTATCACGGCACCTCGGCCGCGGTGGAATATGCGGTCACAGGACTGGGCGTGGCGCATATTGTGGTTCTGGGCCATTCCAACTGTGGCGGAGTCAAGGGCTGCCACGACATGTGCTGCGGCAAGGCGCCGGAGTTGCTTGAGAAAACCAGCTTTGTCGGCCGCTGGATGGACATTCTGCGTCCGGGCTATTTGCGCGTTGAAGGCCTGCCGCAAGCCGAGATTCTGCCAGCACTGGAAAAGCAGGCGGTGCTGGTCAGCCTGGAAAACCTCATGAGCTTTCCCTTCGTCCGCGATGCTGTGGCCGATGACCGGCTGACCATTCACGGGTTGTGGACCAACACCGGCGAAGGCGGGCTGGAGCAATATGACGCCGCGATGGATGCCTTCGTGGTGATTTAACAAAACACCCACAAAAAGCAGGATCCGGCCAGCCCCACTTCGGTGGCAAAGGCCGGGCCGAAATCGGGTTTAGTGTCCAGAAATGTCGAAATCGGGATGATTTTGGTGGCGGTCAGACCGTCTTCGGACAGGCTGCCGGTGGTGGATACGATGCTGGGGCCGCAGATGTTGAAGGTAAAGCTGTGTCCGGCTACGGCGGCCTTCATCATTCTGGCCATGGCCTTCCACTTTTCCGCGCCCTGCTGACCCTTCATCAATTCGGAAAAATCCAAGGCAACCTGGATGTTTCCGTTTTCCAGCCGGGTGATATGGGCGGCGGCTATCAGGTTTTCGGGCCTGCCTTGGTTGACACGCTGGGTTTCGGCCAGCAGTTCCTCTACCGTCATGGTTTTGGTCTGGGTGCAGCTGAAAACCGTATCGCTGAGCACGCCGTTGCCACCGGGGCAGGCGGATTCTGCCGATTTGCCCAGCAAGTTGAACAACTCGCGCCCCATCTGCATCTCGCCGGTCGTCGTCACTTCGGTTTACGAGGTGAAGGCGATGGTGACATTGGCGTCGATGCAGGCCGACAGCAGCAGGGGGAACAACAGGGCAAGAATGCGCATGGCAGACCTATCAGGGTCTGGCGAAACCTAGGGCAGCGTCATGGCCGCCACAACCGCGAAACGTGGGGGCTTGCGCTTGGGTTGGTTCCGGGCGAAGCCTGCGCCAGCGCGCGCGGAGGTCAGCATGACGAACACAAGCAAACAGCAGGTCTATACGCTGGTGGTCGAAGTGGGCCGCAAACCGGGTGACGGCTTGCCGGACAAGGCCACCGGGGCGGCGCTGATGTGCTATGCCAGCGGCGTGGACGAGGCCGAAGCCGTGCGCGAAACCGTGGCGATCCTGAAACAGGCCGACATGGCCCCGCTGGATGTGTCGGGCTATGGCACGCTGGATGAACGTCTGGAGTCGGGCGACGAGATTGACGAAGAGGAACGCGCCTTGATGGCGCGGGCGCTGGCCGAAAATTCGGTCGTCGTGGCGCAGATGACGCCGTTTTTCGACTAAGGCGGCTTTCCTTCAATCTGATCCAGATTGAAGGAAACCCAAGTCAAATGCCGTCTGGCGACACGCCCAAATTCAGGCGCTGCGTCGGGCGGTGCGCCCCAACAGGGCCATCAGGGTCAGAACCTCATGGCTGTGCAAACACCGCAGATCCTGATCGGTGTCCGCCGCGTCATATCCGCAGCCGAGCAGGCATCCATCTGCTTCGATCAGCGCCGGGCGACCCAGATCGAGAGCAACCGAACCCGTGACGGCGCGGCGGTGGTCCGACAGCGCGGTGCGCCCGTCCACAAGATCACCCGCGCGCATCAGTACAGAGTCTTCGCCGAACAGATATTCCGCCTCGGACCCCGAGATGATGATCAACTGATCCGCCGATACCAGCAAATCCTGCCGCTGGCCAAAGAACGGCGAGCGCAGCAGCACCGGGGCAAAAGACCCGCATGAGGGCAGATCGAACCGCCGCAACGCACGCAGCGGCAGGGGCCCATGATCTGCAGTCATGATTATGGTGCCGGGCCGCAGATTTCCGGCAGCCACCGGGCCAAGGCTGGTTTCAACGGGCGTGCGCAGACCGATCCATGCGGCGGCACTGGGTGGGGCCGCTCCGCGTGTGACGCCAAACCACAACACCGGCCCATCGCGGTGCCACTCGGTGCAAAGCGCTTGCACATCGGCCAGCTGCATCGGCAAAGGATTGGTGCCTTCTGCCGTCACGTGCTGGGGCGGATCACTGCCCAACATCTCAAACGTCATACGCCAGGTTCTGGCCGGCGCATCAAAGCGGAACGACAGCCGCCCGGTGCCCCGCCCCTGTGGCAACGGCCCCGGCAAGACATGCCGTCGCACAATCTTGCCTTGACGGTGCAGGATCACCAATCCTGCCGCCAGATCGTGGAACACCGCCAAGGTGCGGGACCAGCCGTCATTGGCCTGATGGTTCAGCAAGACTGTAGCGCTTTGCAGCGGCAAGGTCAGCTCTATCACGAAAAGACCGGCGTGCAGCAGGCCGGTCTGAGTCAGTTTTTCGTCCAGAACGCCGCGATCAGACAGTGCGACCCAACCTTCGCCATGGCTTGCCGACATCATTGCGGCACCCTACGGATGTACGCCAAAGCGACTTTCGTGCCGTTCAACGGGGGCGTGATCGCCATGCCTGTCTCCACGTCCGTTGACGCTTGCCGCAGTCACCGCAGGGCGATGCCCGGGCCAAGTCGTCGGACTGTTCTTTCTTCAGGCCTAGATCACGGCACCGGAATTTGTCACCCCAAAACCTGCTGCAATCATAACGTGTTGGGAAAGGTGGCACTCGCGCCACAGCGGGCGGTTGCGATGCCGGGTGTGAATTGCTAACGGTGGTGCTGCGCAAATCCTGATATAGGCCGCCCTTTCATGCCAGATCATAAGCCCGTCGATCCCGTCGCCCTGACCGCCGGACTGATCCGCTGTCCCTCTGTCACCCCGGCCGAAGGCGGCGCTTTGGTGTTGCTGCAAGATCTTTTGGCGCAGGCGGGTTTTGCGTGTACCCGGGTTGATCGTGGCGGCATCGCCAATCTTTTCGCCCGATGGGGGGCGAAGGGTGCCAATAAATCCTTTGGGTTCAATGGCCACACCGATGTTGTTCCCGTGGGTGATATGGCCGCCTGGACGCATGACCCCTTTGGTGCGGCGATTGTGGATGGCTACATGTATGGCCGTGGTGCCACCGACATGAAATCGGGCGTGGCGGCATTTGCCGCCGCCGCCGTCGATTTTGTGTGCCAAACGCCGCCCGACGGCGCGGTGATCCTGACCATCTCCGGCGACGAAGAGGCCGAGGCGCTGGACGGCACCGTGGCGCTGCTCGATTGGATGGCGGGGCAGGGCGAGCGGATGACGCATTGCCTTGTAGGAGAGCCCACCTGCCCGAACGAAATGGGCGAAATGATGAAAATCGGCCGTCGCGGTTCCATGACCGCCCATATTTCGGCGACGGGTGTGCAGGGCCATTCCGCCTATCCGCACCGCGCCAAAAATCCGATGAGCGCGATTGTGGCATTGCTGGCCCGGCTGGAGACGCAGCCGCTGGACACAGGCACCGCGCATTTTGACGCATCAACCCTGGCCATCACCACGATTGACTGCGGCAATCCGGCCAACAATGTGATACCCGCCAAAGGCCGTGCCACGGTGAATATCCGGTTCAACGATGCCCATTCCGGCGCGTCGATCACAGCATGGCTGCAAGATCACGCGTCAGTTGTGCAGGCAGACACCGGGGTGAAAATTGACCTGCGCGTCACGATTTCGGGCGAAAGTTTCCTCACGCCGCCGGGTGAATTTTCGGCGCTGATTGCCCGTGCGGTCCAGGCCGAAACCGGGCGTGTGCCGGAACCCTCCACCTCGGGGGGCACCTCGGATGCGCGGTTTGTCAAGGATCACTGCCCGGTGGTGGAATTCGGGTTGGTGGGGCGGACGATGCATCAGGTTGACGAGCGGGTTGAGGTGGCGCAGATCCACGCATTGAAAGCCATCTACACCCGCATCTTGCAGGACTATTTCGCGTGACGCTGCAGATTGCCCAAACCCGCGACGTTGCCATGTGCCGCCATCTGCGTCGCGTGGTGTTCATCGAGGAACAAGGCGTCGCCGAAGCGGACGAAGTTGACGACAAAGACGGCGAGGCGATTCATTTTCTGGCCCGCCTGAACGGCGATCCGGTGGGCAGCGCGCGGCTGTTGATCCTTGGAGATCAGGGCAAGATCGGGCGCGTCTGTGTGCTGGCCCCGGCGCGTGGTGCGGGGATTGGCGCGGCCCTGATCCGGCAAGCGGTGGCGCGGTTTCGCCAGATGCCGGGGATTTTGACGGTGAAACTGGGCGCGCAAACCCATGCTTTGGGGTTTTACGCCGGTCTGGGCTTTGTCGCGGAGGGGCCGGAGTATCTGGATGCCGGTATCCTGCACCGCGACATGGTTCTGGATTTGCGGGGCTAGGTCATGATTACCCGCCACTTTCAGAAGGCCGATGCAGCCAGCTGTGCCATTTATTCCGACTGCGAAGCCTACCGCTATCAATTGACGCGCACATGGGATGCCACCGGACCAAAGGCGTTGTTTGTCATGCTGAACCCCTCAACCGCGACCGAATATCAGAATGATCCGACAGTCGAGCGCTGTGAGCGCAGGGCACGGGGGCTTGGGTTTGGTGCGTTTCGGGTGACCAATATTTTTGCTTATCGGGCCACCGATCCGCGTGTGATGCGGGCGCAACTGGATCCGATCGGACCGGAAAACGACGCGACCATCGCATCTTCGGTGGATTGGGCCGACCGGGTTGTGTGCGCTTGGGGCGCGCATGGCAGCCATAGGGGGCGGGGTGCGGTGGTGACGCAGCTGCTGCGCGCAACCGGTCAGCCGCTGTTTCATTTGGGTTTGACACTGGCCGGTCAGCCGAAGCATCCGCTTTATGTTGGCTACACCGTGCATCCCGAAGTTTGGGCTTGAATGCATGCCCGATCGGAACTGATCTGAGACAGGGTGTCCGTTCTTGCTGTTGAACATGGGTTTCTGAACATCAGGCATTTTGCCTACAGCCACCAATCGCCGACTGCGCGTCACCGCTGGTCCAGTTGGCACAAGTTGCCTGGATATCCTTGGCTAGACAGCCCGCAAGACAATCGCTTGCAAATCAAGCATCGCACCATTTGTCAGGCTGGCCAGGGCTACGCCGTCCAGATGCAGCATCATGGCCCCGTTTTCACCGGCCTTAACGGTCAATTGCGGATCGGGGTGCAGGGCTGGATCATAGAGCACCACCAAAGCATCGGCCATTGGGTCGAAATCCGTGATCTGCATCGGGGGATCCCCGGGGATCACATCCAACAGCCCAAAGACGTCGGCACCATCGCCGCCGTTGCCAAAGTCACCTTGGCCCAACATCAGCAAATCGTCGCCGGTTCCACCATAGAGAAAATCTGCATCCGAGTCGGCTTCATCCGGCATTTGGCCCCAGATCGTGTCGCTGCCGTCGCCCCCATCCAGCACATCGAAACCGCGACCGCCCCCCAGCAGATCGCGGCCATAACCGCCGTTCATTTCATCGGCGCCGTCACCGCCTGACAGCCTGTCAAAGCCATTGCCGCCCTGCAAAGCATCATCGCCGACCCCGCCTTGCAGATCGTCGTCCCCTTCATGGCCGAACAACTCATCGCGGCCATCGCCGCCGACGAGCGTATCTGTTCCGTCTTCGCCATGCAAAACATCGGCTCCCACGCCACCAAACAGGCTGTCGGCCCCTTCGCCGCCACGCAAATGATCGTGGCCCGCGTCTCCGGCCAGCCAATCTGCGCCGCCGCGACCGCCCAACAGATCATCTCCGGCGCCGCCGTAAATCTGATCATCGCCGCCCGCGCCGTTCAGATTGTCGGCGACCAAGCTGCCCCGTAAAGTTTGCGCCAGATCGATCGGTTGCAGGGTGTCACTGGAAAGCGGCATACCGTCGCCTTCCAAAAACTCGTTCGGCGGAACGGCGTTTGTTTCAACCTCGAACAACAGGCTTAAACTCTTGCTGGTCTCGCCCTGCTCTGACGCGTCGGTCAAGGTGTCCTTTGTGGTCGCATCGTCACCATCGTCTTCGCCCATGCGCAGCACGGAATCGGCCACCACACCGGCAAAAAGCGCGCCCAAAAGACCAGACAGACCCAGCACAGACGAAACCCCCGGCATTGTCGCGCCCGAAGTTGAGCGGCTCTGTTAACCACGTTCCGCGCAACACATTGTGAATGCTGGAAAATATACGATCAAAGCTAGCACGAATTGCGGCCCCGAAAAAGCGCCGCCACCAAGTTTCTGCAACATTGGTAAACAGCTTCTTGGCTTGGGCCGCATCAGCATTTGTGCTTCCCTTTTGGGCCGTTCCCTTCTATACGCCCGCATCCGTCACTGATGTGTCGGTGCCAACGGCCTTGCTGGACGACATCCCGGCTTGTGCCATCACCCTCTTAACAGGAGATCTCGATGTCGATCACTGTCGAACTCAAAGCCAAACTGATCGCTGAATATGCCACCAAAGAACACGACACCGGCTCGCCGGAAGTTCAGGTTGCGATTCTGTCGTCGCGGATTGCCACGCTGACCGAACACTTCAAAGGGCACAAGAAAGACAACCACTCGCGTCGTGGTCTGTTGATGATGGTCGCACAGCGCCGCAAGCTGCTGGACTATCTGAAAAGCAAAGACGAAGCCCGCTATGCCTCGCTGATCTCGCGCCTCGGCCTGCGTCGCTAAGCCTGCACAGGTTTGCCTATGCGCCCGTGGCGAAAGCTGCGGGCGTTTTGCGTTCTAGGACAACCTGCGAGCGATGCAGTCAGGCGGCATCAACACTGGAATTATACTGCGGGCCTGATAGGCTATTTATGGGCGTCCATTGAAAGGGAATTAAGCAATGCCAAAGGGTCCGTCTTCCAAAACAACACAGGTCGTTGGTGGCTGGGTTAAACGTGAAGAGCGGAATGGAAGGCTTGTCGAAGTACACACTAACAAAGGTGGTGCTAAGGCCAGTTCCCTGTCCTCTGCAGCGTTGACCCAAGCAAGCTCTAAACGAAGTGAAGCACTTAAGCGTCTCGCTGATCGCTAAGATGCATTATAAGTTGACCCTGGCAGACGCTGTCATGGCTCATGATCAGGCACTTACCTTTGGTGGCCGCGACGGTATCAGCAGTCTTCATCTCATCGAGTCTGCCATTGCTCGACCCTATTCTGGCTACCATCGCCCGATATCAAAAAAAGCTGCTGCAGTCTTGCACAGCATGGTTGGAAACCACGGATTCATTGATGGGAACAAACGGACCGCTTGGCTTCTGGTCGAAATTCTGGTTGCCCGTAGTGGCTACTTTCTCGACATTTCCGATGACGAGCGAATCGATGATCTGGTCGTTTCTATTGCTGACGGGCAACTTGAATTTGACCAGATCGTGAGTTGGTTTGCAGCTAGGCTGCGCAAGGCCTAAGCACCTCACCCCCCCCCTTCCCAAACGCCCCCTTTTCCTGTAGACGCGCGCAATCTGCGATGTGGGGCCTGCCCCCGGCCACATGCAAAGGATAGGGGGCGGCGGCAATGGGGCCGCATGCAAACGGAAGACACGGCAGGGGCTGTGAGGGCTTCCATATAGGGAACGATAGATGTTCAACGTCACTAAAAAATCAATCCAGTGGGGCGAAGAAACGCTGACACTGGAATCCGGCAAGGTTGCCCGTCAGGCTGACGGCTCGGTCATCGCCACGGTTGGCGAAACCAGCGTCATGGCCAACGTGACCTACGCCCGCGCGCCGAAAGCCGGTCAGGATTTCTTCCCGCTGACCGTGCATTACCAGGAAAAATACTACGCTGCGGGCAAGATCCCCGGTGGCTTCTTCAAACGCGAAGCCCGCCCCAGCGAAAAAGAAACGCTGACCTCGCGTCTGATCGACCGTCCTTGCCGTCCGCTGTTCGTCGAAGGCTTCAAGAACGAAGTCCTCGTGATGGCAACCGTGCTGTCGCATGATCTGACCAACGATCCCGATATCGTCGCCATGATCGCCGTTTCGGCGGCGCTGACGATTTCCGGCGTGCCGTTCATGGGCCCGATTGGTGCGGCCCGCGTTGGCTTCACCGGTGGCAACTATGTGCTGAACCCGTCGGTTGACGACATGCACAACCTGCGCAACAACCCCGATCAGCGCTTGGATCTTGTCATCGCCGGCACCAAAGACGCCGTGATGATGGTGGAATCCGAAGCCTATGAGCTGACCGAAGAGGAAATGCTGGGCGCTGTGAAGTTCGGCCACGCTGCGATGCAGCCGGTGATCGACCTGATCATCGACTTCGCCGAAGATTGCGCCAAAGAGCCCTTCGATTTCCAGGCACCTGATTACGCTGACCTTTATGGCCGCGTCAAAGCGGCTGGCGAAACCCAGATGCGCGCTGCTTTCGCGATCCGTGACAAGCAAGAGCGTACCACGGCGATTTCGGCCGCCGTTTCGGCGATCAAAGCCGCAGCTTCCGTCGAAGATCTGGCCGATGCGAACCTTGGTTCCGCGATCAAGAAACTGGAAGCGTCAATCCTGCGCGGCGACATCATCAACGGCGGCGCGCGCATTGACGGTCGTAACAACACCACCGTGCGTCCGATCGTGTCGGAAACCGGTATCTTGCCGCGCACCCATGGTTCGGCTTTGTTCACCCGTGGCGAAACTCAGGGTCTGGTTGTGACCACGCTTGGCACCGGCGAGGATGAGCAGATCATCGACGCGCTGCACGGCAATTCGCGGTCGAATTTCCTGCTGCACTATAACTTCCCGCCCTATTCTGTTGGCGAAGTTGGCCGTGTCGGCTCGCCCGGTCGTCGTGAAATCGGCCATGGCAAACTGGCTTGGCGCGCGCTGCAGGCAGTTCTGCCGGCAGCGACCGATTTCCCCTACACCATCCGTCTGGTGTCCGAGATCACGGAAAGCAACGGCTCGTCGTCGATGGCTTCGGTCTGCGGTGGCTCGCTTTCGATGATGGATGCGGGCGTTCCGCTGAAATCGCCGGTCGCTGGTGTGGCGATGGGTCTGATCCTGGAAGACGACGGCCGCTTTGCGGTTCTGACCGATATCTTGGGCGACGAAGATCACCTGGGCGATATGGACTTCAAGGTTGCGGGCACCGCCAACGGCATCACCACGATGCAGATGGACATCAAGGTTGCTGGCATCACCCCGGAAATCATGGCGCAGGCTTTGGCTCAGGCCAAGGACGGGCGCTTGCATATCTTGGGTGAGATGAACAAGGCGCTGTCGGCGCCGCAAGGCTTCTCGGAATACGCTCCGAAGATCGAAACCCTGCAGATCCCGACCGACAAAATCCGTGAAGTCATCGGCTCGGGCGGCAAAGTGATCCGTGAGATCGTGGAGCTTTCGGGCGCCAAGGTTGACATCAACGACGACGGCGTGATCAAGATCGCCTCGTCGGATGCGGCCTCGATCAAGAAGGCCTATGACAAGATCTGGTCGATCGTGGCAGAGCCGGAGGAAGGTCAGGTTTACACCGGCAAAGTGGTGAAACTGGTCGATTTCGGCGCGTTTGTGAACTTCTTTGGCAAGCGTGACGGTCTGGTTCACGTCAGCCAGATTGCCAACAAGCGTCTGAATCACCCGAACGAAATCCTGAAGGAAGGCCAAGAAGTGAAGGTCAAACTTCTGGGCTTTGACGACCGCGGCAAGGTCCGCCTGGGCATGAAGATGGTCGATCAGGAAACCGGTCTGGAAATCGCCGAAGTGAAAACCGAAGAGGCGTAAGCCCCTTAAAGGTTCAGGAAAGGCCCCGGTGGGAACGCCGGGGCTTTTTCATCTGCGCGATATTCGAGCATTTTGGGTGTTGGCTGTGGTTTCTTCGTAACCGTCCGGCCTGACCGCTCTGACGCGTGATGCTGGTGCGGGATAGTGTCCACCAAGGATAGTGGACACTAAGGTGCGGGCGTGGCGCGGCGGACGAGGCGACTTTGGACGGATGAGGAGAAGCGGTCGATCTGCCTG
>JANPOY010000228.1:0-4065 GCA_031428215.1 Paracoccaceae bacterium | reverse complement strand
CCACAAGCAGGATATCCAGCAATTCGCGTGGATACTCCAAGCGATCAAGCCGGGCGGCCAGTTTTGCGGCGATGTTGCTTTCGCGGTAAAGCGCCACCATCACTGACACCACGGGCAGATGGGCAATCACGGCGGGATTGCCCGGCTCTGGCGAGGGTCGATGCATCAGGATGAGGGCGGTCAACTTCATGATATTGGCGGAAAACATCGCAGTCAGTGCGACGGAAAACACCGCAACCAGTGCCGCAACAGGTTGAAATAGCGCTAAAACTGCAATGATGCCGGCGAGCATTGCCGCAGGACGTTGTAAGGTGGTGCTGTGATAGGCGCGGCAGCTTTCCAAAGCGGGCACGCGGGTTTCCGCGGCATGAGCAAGGCGCGCCCCGTGCCCCGCCAATAAAGCGGATTCAATATGCATCATGGGAGCGACGGCCATCGCCACGGGGCCGAAACTGTCTTCCAGCCACGCGCGGTGGCGGGTGAAAAGATCGGGATAGGCGGTGATGATCACAGTCGCGTGGCCAACCTTACGCCAAGGCAGCAGACCGGCCCGCAGCGCGGTGACATGGTTGAGTTGAGCCGTCAGGCGTGGGTCGGGGGGCAAGGCTATCGGATCGACGCGGCCCACGCCCCAATGCTGGGCGATGGCGTCATAAAGCGCCTCGGGCGGTACGGCGCGACGCGCCAGCAGCAGATCGGCCAGATGCCTGCGGCGATGGGTATGTTGGGCGAGCACTTGCAGCATGATATGCGGTTGCACCAGCCGGTCTTGCATCAGCTTCGCCGCGAGTGTTTGCACTGTGGGCCGCGGCAACACCACCGGGTTCGGCGCGGGCACGCCGAGGTGAAAGCGGTAGATCGGGCGCAGCGGGGTGATCGACATCATGCCTCCGGGCAATCCGCAAAGATTGCGCCCGATGGATTAATGCTTGGTTAACAGCGCCCGGAAACTTCGGGCTTTATGCCGTGCGGCGGGCGCGGATCGCTTCGGCAAACCGCTCGAACAGATAATAGCTGTCTTGCGGGCCGGGCGAGGCCTCGGGGTGGTATTGCACCGAGAAGATCGGTTTGCCATCCACCGCGATGCCGCAGTTCGAGCCATCAAACAGCGAGACATGGGTTTCGGACACGCCTTTCGGCAGGGTTTGGCTGTCCACCGTGAAGCCGTGGTTCATCGAGGTGATCTCAACCTTACCGGTGGTCAGGTCTTTCACCGGATGGTTGGCACCGTGGTGACCGTGGTTCATCTTGACGGTGATCGCCCCCAAAGCCAGCGCAAGCATCTGATGGCCAAGGCAAATTCCGAACAGCGGCAGGTCTTTCGCCAGCACGCCTTGAATCATCGGCACGGCATATTTGCCCGTCGCCGCCGGATCGCCGGGGCCATTGGACAGGAACACGCCTTCGGGGTTCAGCGCCAACACGTCTTCAGCCGTCGCAGTCGCAGGCAGCACAGTCACTTCGCAGCCCGCCGAGGCCAAGCAGCGCAGGATATTGCGCTTGGCACCGTAGTCGATGGCGACGACACGCAGGCCCGCGCCGATCCGCTTGGTATAGCCTTCCGGCCAAGCCCAAAGCTGTTCGTCCCAGCGGTAAGATTGCGTGCAGGACACGTCTTTCGCCAGATCAAGGCCGACAAGCCCCTTCCACGCGCGGGCTTTCGCGACCAGCGCACCGATGTCGAACTTACCCTCGGGATCATGCGCCAAAGCCACATGCGGCGCGCCTTGCTGACGGATCGCGCGGGTCAGGCGGCGGGTGTCGATGCCACCGATGCCGATGCGGCCTTTCTGCAAAAGCCAGGCTTGCAGATCGGCGGTTGAACGCCAGTTCGACGGCTCTGTCGGGTCCCATTTCACCACCATGCCAGCGGCAACCGGGGTGGCCGTCTCGTCATCCTCGACGTTAACGCCAGTGTTGCCGATATGCGGGAAGGTGAAAGTGACGACCTGGCTAGCATATGACGGGTCGGTCATGATTTCTTGATAGCCGGTCATTGCGGTGTTGAACACCAGTTCCGCCACCGTCTCGCCCACTGCGCCAAAGCCGTGGCCATAAAACACCGAGCCATCGGAAAGCGCGATACAGGCGGTCGGACGCAAGGCGTGGTGAGATTCGGAGGCGGTGGACATGGGCAGGCTCCTGTCGGCAAAATCTGGCGGACACTAGTGGCAGGGGCGGGCAGGGTCAAGGGTTTGACGCAAAAGGATTCTGCCGAAAAATCAATGGCTTGTGGTTTTGCCCTGCGGTTGCGCCAAATCGGGTGGCGGTGTATGGTCTGCGAAAGTTTTAAGGAGTGCGGAAGATGGAGTTGCGGGAGCGTCTGCAAGCGGCAGACAAAGAGGCGATGAAGGCGAAACAGGCGGAACGGCTTTCTACGCTGCGCATGGTGTCTTCGGCGATCAAAGACCGCGAGATTGCCGCGCGGGGCGAAGGTGCAGAGGTCGGCGAGAACGACATTCTGACGCTGCTGGGCAAGATGGTGAAGCAACGCCAGGAATCCGCCAAGGCCTATGCGGCTGGCGGCCGGCCTGAATTGGAATCCAAAGAACTGAACGAAATCAAAGTGTTGAATGAGTTCCTGCCGCAACAAGTCACAGGCGCCGATCTGGAAGCCGCGATTGCGGCAGCGGTGGCCGAAGCGGAAGCCACCAGCATCAAGGACATGGGCCGGGTGATGGGCGTGCTGAAGGCGAAATATACCGGCATGATGGATTTTGGCGCGGTCGGCGCGTTGATCAAGGCGCAGCTCAGCTAACACGGACTTAGCCCACCGGGGGCCGTGGCCGCGATTGTGCCGCGCTCAGCGCAGGGCGGCAAGGCGTTTGCGCAGATCGACTTCCAGCGCGACGCGGTCTTCCGGCGGTAGAAACGCCCCGAGTTCAACCTCACGCCCGTTGCCCGTCAGGGTCAGGTAATCGGGCACCGGACCTTTGGTTTTGTGCAACGTGACGCGGATCCAATGCGGGTTGGCTTGCCAGTCCTGCCGCAGCCCACGCGGGCCGTGGCGGGTGAGGGTGACGGACGTGGCGGTGAGGGTCAGGTCTTCGAGGATCTCGCCGTCGATATAACTGCGATTAAGCGCCCACCAAATACCCGCGATGGCAGCAATCAGGAACGGCAACAGCCCCCACAGAACCGGAGAGCCGATCAGCACCAGCAGCGGTAGGGCGATCAGCGCCGCCGTGCTGCCAATAAACCACACCATCCCGCGCCGGGGCAGCGAGCGGTAGGGCCAGAGGTGTAGGCGTTGGGTGCCATCGCCGGAAGGAGGGAGCCATTCGTAGGGCATGGCGTAATGCTAATGGGCAGGGCTGGAAAGGAAAGCCCGGACATGGCCGCGCATTTACTTTTTGTCGTGGCCCCGGCAAAATTCATCCGGATCCTGCTCACAGTGGCATGTGAGGGGCAAGCAAAGGTGCGCTGATGAAAATGGCTTCTGGGATTATGGAAACCGCGATTTACGCCCGCGACCTTAATGCGGCAGAGGCGTTTTATCGCGATGTCTTCGGGTTGGAACTTGTCAGCAAAGTGCCAGATCGGCTGGTGTTCTTCAAATGCGGCCAGCAGATGCTGTTGGTGTTCAACCCGGATAAATCCCGCGAAAATGACCCGAAGATCGTCATCCCCCGGCATGGCACCGAGGGGGCCGGGCATTTCTGCTTTTACGCCAGGGACCGCGCCGAGGTAGAGGCATGGCGGGACCACTTCGTGGCGTTGGGTGTTGCGATCGAGCGTCATCATATTTGGCCGAACGACGCGCATTCGGTCTATGTGCGGGACCCGGCAGGCAACTCGGTTGAGGTTGGCGAGGCTGCACTTTGGGGGTTTGCGCCGATCTAGCAAAGCAGTCGATTGGCATCGAAGTTGGATTGGTTGCCAACACATGAAAAAGCCCCGCATCGCTGCGGGGCTTTTTTAGTTTCAAACCGAACATCAGTGGCCGCGGTTGTGGTCCCAGTCGCTCTGCTTGGGAAGCTGCTCGAACGTGTGTTCGGGCGGCGGGCAGGGCAGGGTCCATTCCAGCGTGTCGGCGTATTCGTTCCAGTAGTTGTTCTCGGTGAT
>JANPOY010000227.1:0-2132 GCA_031428215.1 Paracoccaceae bacterium | reverse complement strand
TGGGGTCTGCGGCACTGGATGTGCTGTATACGGGGTGTCGTTGGGCCGAAGGTCCGGTGTGGTTTGATGATATGCAATGCCTGCTGTGGAGCGATATTCCCAACCAACGCATCCTGCGCTGGGCAGCGGATTCGGCGGGGGGAGGCAGCGTGACCACCTTCCGGCAGCCCTCTAATTTCTCGAACGGTCAGACGCGGGACCGGCAAGGCCGCCTTGTCACCTGTGAACATGGGCTGCGCCGGGTCAGCCGCACGGAAGTCTGCGGCGGCATCACGGTGCTGGCTGACAGCTTTCAAGGCAAGCGGTTGAATTCGCCCAATGATGTGGTGGTGCAGTCTGATGGCAGCATCTGGTTTACCGATCCGACCTACGGCATCCTATCGGATTACGAAGGCTATCGCGCTGCGCCCGAGCAACCAGTGCATGGTGTCTACCGGGTTGATGGCATCAGCGGTGAGATTAGCCTTGTGGCCGATGATTTTTGCCAACCCAACGGGCTGGCGTTTTCGCCGGATGAGCGCAGTCTGTATATCGCAGACTCCGCTGCCAGCCATGATGCCAGCAAACCGCGCCACATCCGTGCCTTTGATGTGCAAGACGACGGCAAACTGACCAATGACCGCGTGTTCGCGTTGATCGATGCCGGCATCCCTGATGGTGTCCGAACCGATCTTGCGGGCAATTTGTGGTCGTCAGCGGCGGACGGCGTGCATTGCTTTGCACCGGACGGCCGCCGACTGGGCAAGATTCTGGTTCCAGAGGCCGTCGCCAATCTGACCTTTGGCGGACCGCGCCGCAACCGACTGTTCATTACCGCCACGACATCACTTTACGCGATCTACCTTACCACCACCGGCGCGCAGCAGCCTTAGACACGGTTTAGGCGTGCAATGATCAACCCGGCCGACACGATTAGGCCCGCGCCCAGCAGCATCGCCGGGCGCGGAGTATCGTCGAAAAACATCATGCCGAACACGATGGCCCAGATCAGCAGTGAATACTGATACGGCATCACCACCGCCGCTTCGGCGTGTTTGAAGGCGCGGTTGACCAGAATATGCGCCGCCATCGCCACTACGCCCAGCAGGCAAAGCGCAGCCAAATCGCGTGGCGGCGTCGCAACCCAAGCGCCCGGCGTCAAAGCAATGATGGTTCCCGAAGCGATCAGCGCCCCGACAATCTGCCAAGCCACCAGCACTGTGTCAGGTGTGCCGCGCAGCTTGCGCCCCAGCAGCATCGCTCCGGCGAAGGCCGCACTTCCCATCAGTGCGATTCCGGCCGCAGGCGTCAGGCTGGCCTGCGACGGGGCCATGGCGATTACCACGCCGACAAAGCCTAAACCTATCGCCGCCCCAACCCTGTTGTTGACCCGCTCGCCCAATACCAGCGGTGCCAATGCCGCTACATAGATTGGCGCGGCCAGCCAATAGGTCACCACGTCGGCCAGCGGCAGATAGGCGACGGCGGCATAGAACCCCAGCCCTTCAACGGCCAACAGTCCGGCGCGCAGTGATTGCAGGGCAGGACGATCCACCCGCCAAAGCTGGCCCGGACCGTCACGCAGCAGAAATGGCGTCAGCACAACCAGCGCCGACAGGCTGCGGATCGCCATCAATTGCGCCACCGAATAGCTGCCCATCAGCCATTTTCCCATGACGTCATTGAGCGAAAACATGAACATGCCTGCTAGCATCAACACGATGCCGATGCGCGCATTCCCCTGTAAGTGCATAGGTTTACATGACCGCGCCGATTTGCCACGGCACGAATTCCGCGCCGCCAAAACCCAGCTCTTCGGATTTCGTCTGCTTACCCGATGCAACTGCGACCAGCTCTTCAAAAATTTCGCGGCCCTTTTCGGCAATGCTGACGCCGCCGGTGATGATGTCGCCGCAGTTGATGTCCATATCCTCGGCCATATGGGAGTACATCTCGGTGTTGGTCGCCAGTTTCAGCCCCGGCGCAGGCTTGAACCCAGATACTGATCCGCACCCTGTGGTGAAGGCGATCAGGTTCGCGCCGCTGGCAATCTGCCCGGTGACTGAGGCCGGATCGTAGCCGGGACTGTCCATATAGTTAAAGCCGGGCGTGGTGATTGGCTGGGCATATTCATAAAATCCCATCATGGGGGC
>JANPOY010000226.1:0-2887 GCA_031428215.1 Paracoccaceae bacterium | reverse complement strand
CAACGTCGAAGCCGTGGGCCGCGCAGATACCAAGCCGTTTTTCCTTCACATGATCGGGATCGATTCATTTGACGCGGTTGGCGGATCGAAGGCCGAACAGAGCATTACCAACGTCGAGATTGTCATGGTGCTTGACGTGTCCGGCTCGATGACCGGGGCGAAAATTGCCAATCTGAAGACCGCAGCCGCCGAATTTGTCGATACGATGCTGACGCCTGATGAGCACAACCGGGTTTCGATCAGCATTGTGCCGTACAATGCGCAAGTGAACCTGGGGTCGGTCATCCGGGCCAAATACAACGCAACCAACCTACACGGCGTGGCGAACGTCAACTGTCTGGAAGTGCCCGCCGCTGCCTACGCTTCGACCGCACTGCCACGCACGCTGGCGATCCCGATGATGGCCTATGCCGACCATGCTTACGGCACAAACCAGACGAATGCGCCGGTATCGCCGCTGGATGCCACTTACGCCCGCCCGCGGTTTGACCGCGCCTTCTGCCAGCCATCTACCGCCAACATCGTGCGCCTGCCCAGCCAGAACGTGGCAGCGCTGCAAAACCAGATCAATGGCCTGCAAACGGGTGGCAACACCTCGATCATGCTGGGCATGAAATGGGGCGTGACGCTGCTGGACCCAAGCGCGCAACCGATGTTTGCCGAACTTGCGTCAGACGGGGCGATGGCTGCAAACCTTGGCAACCGCCCCTTTGCCTATGACGACGAGGAATCGATCAAGGTCGTGATCCTGATGACGGATGGCGAACATGTGCAGCATGACCGCATCAATGATGCCTTCAAAACCGGTGTCTCGCCGATCTATCGCAGCAATGGTGACGGCCAGTATTCGATCCACCATCCCGGTCGCGTGGGTACGAACAAATACTGGGTCCCGCACCGCAGCGAATGGCGTGCGGCACCCTGGAACAGCGGCACGGGTACTGTGCAGCAGAACTGGGAAAACGTCTGGGCCAACCTGAAGATGACCTATGTGGCATGGCAGTTCTACGGTCGCGCTCTGGGCACCGACTCGGGCACCCGCAACGCCGCCTATAATACAGCGATCAACAGCATGCGGTCGGTCTATGCGTCCGCCCCCACGATGGACGGGCAACTGCAGCAATCCTGCGAGCTGGCAAAGAACAACGACGTGCTGGTGTTCGGCATCGCGTTCGAGGCGCCGCTGAACGGCCGCACCCAGATTGCACAATGCGCGTCGTCGCCCGGCCATTACTTCGATGCAACCGGGCTTGAGATTCAAACCGCTTTCCGGGCGATCGCAAGCAACCTGAGCCAGTTGAAACTGACGCAGTAAACCTGACGCGGGGGCGTCAAAAACGCCGCAACGCCCCCGCCATCCCTGCCTGTACTGATCAGGCAATTGATTCGAATCATCATCAAAATGTGTGAGAGCCGTGCGTTTTCCTGAAATTTTGCAAATCGCAGGGACAACCCTGAGCAGTACTTGTCGCGAAATAAAATACAGTTCCGGAGGCTGGGCCGGTTCGTTTCCAGGTGTTCTGAATTTGCCTTTCTCGCTGCCCTCCCTGCCCTATTTTCGCCTAATGCCACGCCCTAGGTCGCCCAGACGAAATTTTTCCGGTGGGTCGCAATGCAATGCGCCGGGCCAAGGGGACTAAAGATGCTGATCGTAAACATACGCAAGATTACGCGCCACGGAGTGCCAAGCGTTCAACGCTTCGCCCGTGATGAAAGCGGATCACTGATCATGTTTTCGCTGTTCCTGTTCGTTCTGATGACGATCATGGGCGGTATCGCAGTTGATGTGATGAAATACGAAACCACCCGGACAACGATCCAGCAAACGCTGGACCGATCCACGCTTGCCGCAGCATCGCTGACGCAGGAAATGGATCCGGAATCGGTGGTGACCGACTACTTTGACAAGGCCGGCATGTCGGAATGGCTGACCAGCGTGACTGTGACCGAAGGCATGAACTTTCGGAATGTGAACGCCAAGGCGACTGCAGCGACCGACCCGTTCTTCATGCACATGATTGGCATCGACAGCTTTGATGCGCTTGGCGCCAGCACGGCAGAACAGCGCATTGCCAACGTCGAGATCTCATTGGTGCTTGACGTGTCGGGGTCGATGGCCGGCGCCAAGCTGACCAACCTCAAGACCGCCGCCAAGGAATTTGTCGATACCGTGCTGTCAAGCGACAGTGATCACCGCATCTCGATCAGCATTGTGCCGTATAATGCGCAGGTCAACCTTGGGCCGACCTTGCGCGCCAAGTACAACGCGGCGCACCAGCACGGTGTGGCAAACGCGAACTGCCTGGAGCTGACGCCTGCGATGCACACTGTCAACGGCATTTCCCGCACCGTCGCCATCCCGATGATGGCATACGCGGACATTGCCTATGCCACCAACAAGGTGAACTCGCCTGTCTCGCCCACCGACACCAACTATGCCAAAGCAAACTTTGGAACTGCGTGGTGCCCGGTTTCCACCGTGAACGTGGTGCGGCTGCCAAACCAGAGTATTTCAGTGCTGCAAAGCCAGATCCAAAACCTGGTTGCTGCTGGCAACACGTCGATCATGACCGGAATGAAATGGGGACTGGCGTTGATCGACCCCAGTGCACGCCCAATGTTCGAAGAATTCATAAGCGTAGGTGCCATCCCTGCAACATTGACAGGCCGCCCATTTGAATACGACGACGACGAGGCTATCAAGGTCGTCGTGTTGATGACGGACGGCGAACACGTCGCCCATGAATTTGTGAAAGATGCCTTCAAGACCGGCCCATCGTCGATCTACCTCAGCAGCGGGGACGGCAACTATTCGGTGTATCATTCCGCCCGGTCCGGCAACAAATACTGGACCCCGCACCGCAGTGAATGGCGCGCAGCCGCGTGG
>JANPOY010000225.1:0-2090 GCA_031428215.1 Paracoccaceae bacterium | reverse complement strand
GCGAATCTTGTGGGGTTGGCCCTCTTCGGGTTCAGAGAATAATCTTCTCTATACACGACAAATTTTAGCGTGAATTTTCCTTTGCAATACTCGACAATCCCTGTCGTTATTGTTGTCATGGCAGGGACCAAGCCCTGACAGACTGTGAAGGAGAAGCATGATGACTGCAGCCAAACTTACCCTTGGCCCGTCAGGGCAAGCCGGACTGGCGATGTCTGCCATGACCACCGCCCTTCATCAGACTTGCGCTGTCCGCCTGATCGACCGGCGCACCGGGCAAACCCATCGTATCAACGGCAGCCCGCAGGTGGTTTTCACCAAAACCCCCGAGCAAGCCGTGGCTGAATTGCTGGCCGGCCGCGACGCCACTGTTTGGGAAGCGCGTATCGAGCCGTTGGGCAGTTCCACGCTCGCAATCAGGGGCCGCGCATGACGCCTGCCACACATATCCCGCACACCATTCTGGGTCTGGTGCCCTACCGCCCGATACATCCGCGCCCCGCGCGTTTCCTCAAGGAGAAGACAATGTATGCCACCATCACCCTCGCAGGGACTGTCACCGCACAGGGACCCGTCGTTCTTGGCCATTCCGACGGCCGCATCACCATCGCTGATGGCATCCGTCGCCTGACCGGTTGGCCTGTGGCGCGTGCAGTTCGCACGACGCTTTTGGCGCTTGCGCTGGCCATGCTGGCCGTTGGTGCCACCCCATCGGTGCAGGCGGAAACGTTGCTGAACGTGAGCTATGATCCGACGCGCGAGTTGTACCGGGAGGTGAACGCGGCGTTCATTGCGAAGTGGGTCGCCGATGGCAATGCCGAACCCACGATTGAGGCGTCGCATGGCGGGTCGGGGTCGCAGGCGCGGGCGGTGATTGACGGGCTGGAGGCACAGGTGGTAACGCTGGCGCTGGCCAGCGACATCGACAAGATTGCCGAGGCCGGCAAGCTGCCCGCCGACTGGCAGGCCAAGCTGCCGCATAATTCGTCGCCCTATACCTCGACGATCGTGTTTCTGGTGCGCGAAGGCAACCCCAAGGGTCTGGCCGACTGGGGCGATCTGGTGGCGGACGGGGTCGAGGTGATCACCCCCAATCCGAAAACCTCTGGCGGCGCGCGGTGGAACTATCTGGCCGCCTGGGCCTGGGCCGAAAAGAACGGCCAGAATCCGCAGGAATTTGTGGGCAAGCTGTTTGCCAATGTGCCGGTGCTTGATAGCGGCGCACGCGGGTCGACCACCACCTTCGCGCAACGCGGCATCGGCGACGTGCTGCTGGCCTGGGAAAACGAGGCTTACCTTGCGCTGAAGGAACTGGGTGACGATCAGTTTGATATCGTGGTGCCCTCGGTGTCGGTGCTGGCCGAACCCCCGGTGGCGCTGGTCGAGGCCAACATCAAGACCGACGATCAACGCAAACTGGCCGATGCCTATCTGAACTTCCTGTACTCGCCCGAAGGTCAGGCCATCGCGTTCAAGAACTTTTACCGCGCCTGGGACGCGTCGGCCGCAAACCCCGATGATGTAGCCCGCTTCCCCACGCTGGAGTTGGTCGACATCGGCCATTTCGGCGGCTGGGCCAAGGTGCAGCCCGAACACTTTGGCGACGGCGGCATCTTCGATCAGATCTACGTGCCGAAATAAGGTGGTATGATGGGCAGACCCCTGATCCACCGATCCCCCATGCCCGGCCTCGGCCTTTCCATGGGGATCACTCTGACGATGCGGTCGCTCATCGTGCTTCTGCCCATCGGCGCCCTTCTGTTGAAGGGCGCCACTTACGGCATTGACGGCGTCTGGGCGACGGTGAACCGCGAGCGGGTGTGGGCGGCGCTGTTCCTGTCGTTCCGCCTGTCGCTGTTCGCCGCGCTGTTCAATCTGGAGTTCGGCGTGATGCTGGCCTGGGTTCTGGTGCGCTATACCTTCTGGGGGCGTCGCCTGCTGGATGCGGCGGTCGATCTACCCTTTGCCCTGCCAACGGCCGTGGCGGGCATCGCGCTGACCGCACTTTACGCCCCGAACGGCGTGTTCGGGGCCATGGCAAAGGCAATCGGCTGGAAGATCGCCTATTCCGAATGGGGCATCTTTCTGGC
>JANPOY010000224.1:0-1890 GCA_031428215.1 Paracoccaceae bacterium | reverse complement strand
CGAAAGGGCAGGTGATCTGGAACCAGCGGGTGACGCTGCCGACTGCGCAGGCGGATTTCATCAGCGGCGGCGAGTTTCCGCCCCTGGTATTTCAGGCTGCTGAAGCTGCGCTGTCTTATGTGCCGCGCCTTGGCACCGGGGTTGCCGGGCCATCGGGGGCGAATGCGCTGATCGCGCGCGCGGTGCCCGAGATGTTCAGCTATGACGCTGCCCGCCTGCGCGCTGCGGATGCGATGCTGGTCGAGGCATTGGCCATCGCGCCCTCGGCACGGGCCTATGCCTGGCGCTGTCTGGTGCGTCAGATCATGTATGTCGAACGCACCGAGCCTGACCAGAAGCGCTTGAGCGGCGAGGCCGACGAATTCGCCCGCAAGGCGCTGGAGATGTCTCGGACCAACCCGCTGGTGCTGGCGCTGGTGTCCGCCGTGCGGGTGATGATTGACGAAAACCCCGAAGCGGGCACCGTGCTGGCGCGCGATTCTGTGGCGCTTAGCCCGTTCAACGCCTTTGGCTATGCCGCGCAGGCGGGGGCGATGATCCGGGCGGGAAAATATGTCGAGGCCTTGGCGGCGGCCCGGACCGGCGGCGAAATCGCGTCACGTACCGGCTATGTGCATTGGTGGGAATCGCTGTCGGGTTTGGCGGCGATTCGGGCGGGGATGTACGAGGTGGCAATTGCGCATTGCGAATCGGCGCATTACCGGTCGCCCAGTTTTCGCGCGGCGATGCGGCCCTTGCTGTTCTTGTATCTGGCCGCGGGCGCGCGGGACAAGGCCGCCCGTGTGCTGCGCAACCTGCGCCGAGTGGAGCCGGACTTTTGTCTGGCGCTGATCCGGGATGACCCGGATTATCCTGCGGTGACTTTGCGGCGGGCCGGACTGATCGCGCGCTATGGTGCCGATCTGGAACAGTTGATGCAGCAATCGTCTGCCTGACCCGCACCCGGGGGACATCATCCCCCCCGGACCGATTGTGGGATATTTGCACGCAAGCTGGTGCAACTGTGGGTTGGACTCCCGCCATCTAGTCCGAGGAGGATTTGGCCCAGAGGTTGATATCCTTTTCCTCGGAAATCGCGTCGATGCGGGTGAGTTCATCTGCGGTGAAGTCGAGGTTGGAAATGGCACCGGCGCAATCGGTGACTTGTTCGGGTTTGGACGCCCCGATCAGCGCCGTGGTGATGCCGCCGTTGCGCAACACCCAAGCCAGCGCCATCTGCGCAAGGGTCTGACTACGGGCCTGTGCCATGTCATCGAGCGCGCGGACGGTCGCCAGGGCGCGGTCTGTGATGGTGGCAGGGTCGAGGCTTTTGCCTTGCGCCGCGCGAGAGTTTTGCGGGATGCCGCCGAGGTATTTCTTGGTCAGGATGCCTTGGGCCAACGGTGTGAAGGCGATGGAGCCGACGCCAAGATCGTGCAGGGTGTCTTTCAGCCCATCGGTTTCGACCCAGCGGTTAAGGATGGAATAGCTGGGCTGGTGGATCAGCAAAGGCGTGCCCAGCGACTTCAGAATGGCATGTGCTTCACGCGTGCGTTGGCTGTTATAGCTGGAGATGCCGACATAAAGCGCGCGGCCGGACCGCACGATATGGTCCAGCGCCTGCATGGTTTCTTCCAGCGGGGTGTCAGGATCAACGCGGTGGCTGTAGAAGATATCGACGTAGTCCAGCCCCATCCGTTTCAGGCTTTGGTCGCACGACGCAATCAGGTTCTTGCGGCTGCCCCATTCGCCGTACGGACCGTCCCACATGCGGTAGCCTGCTTTGGAGGAAATGATCAGCTCATCGCGGTGCTGGCGGAAATCGGTTTTCAGGATCTCGCCAAAGGCTTCTTCGGCCGAACCGGGGGGCGGGCCGTAGTTGTTGGCAAGGTCAAAATGCGTGATTCCCAG
>JANPOY010000223.1:0-6865 GCA_031428215.1 Paracoccaceae bacterium | reverse complement strand
CCCTGGGGGTTTCCACCAAAAACACCCCCCCCAACATTTTTTTCCCCTGGGCCTGTTAATCCACTTCGCCCCAAAAAAACCTCCTTGGGGGGGGGGCCCCGGGCGGGGGGGGGGGGGGGGGCCACCAAGGGCATTTCGCTGTTCATCGTGCCGAAGTTTCTGGTCAATGCTGATGGCTCCTTGGGCGCGCGCAACCCGGTGACGGTTGGCAAGGTTGAAGAGAAGATGGGCATCCACGGCAATGCCACCTGCGTGATGAACTATGACGGGGCCACGGGCTGGCTTTTGGGCGATCTCAACAAGGGCATGCGCGCCATGTTCACCATGATGAACGAGGCGCGGCTGGGCGTTGGCCTGCAAGGCTATGCCGTCGCCGAAGCCGCCTATCAGAACGCGGTGGGCTATGCCCGCGACCGGTTGCAGGGCCGCGATGTGACCGGGGTGCAGAACCCCAATGGCCCCGCCGATCCGCTGATCGTCCACCCCGACATCCGCCGCAACCTGATGGATCAGAAGTCGTTTGTCGAAGGCGCACGAGCTTTCACCTTCTGGGCCGCGCATATGATCGACCGCTCGGTGCGCAGCGGTGACGTGGCTGCCGAAGGTCTGGTGTCGCTGCTGATCCCGGTTCTGAAGGGCTTTCAGACCGACCGCGGGTTCGAGATGGCGATGCAGGCGCAGCAGGTTTGGGGCGGGCATGGCTATATCGAGGACAACGGCATGTCGCAATTCGTCCGCGACGCCCGCATCGCCCAGATCTATGAGGGCGCGAACGGCGTGCAGGCGCTGGATCTGGTGGGGCGCAAGCTGGCGCAGGATGGCGGCAAGCATGTGATGGCGTTCTTTGACATGGTGAAGGCGTTCATCAAGGAAAATGAAGCCGACGCGCGGCTGACCCCCTTCCTGGAACCGCTGAAAAAAGCGTCCAAGGATGTGCAGGCGGCGGGGATGTTCTTCATGCAGAACGCGATGAAAAACCCCAATGCGGCGCTGTCGGGATCGTATGATTTCATGACGATGATGGGACACACCTGCCTTGGCCTGATGTGGGCGCGCATCGCCAAGGCCGCCTATGCGGGCCTGGACGCAGGCGGCGATGCCGATTTCCTGAACGCCAAACTCACCACCGGGCGCTATTACATGGCGCGGCAACTGCCCGCCACAGCGATGCATCTGGCGCGGATCGAAAGCGGCGCCGATCCGGTGATGGCGCTGGCGGCAGAGGCGTTCTAAGCTGGGCTACGCATTTTCTGCGAAAATTTGCAGCATGACACGGAGAACCCGATGCCCAGACGCTTTCGCCTCACCCGCCGCTTTCCGGTCGCCATGACCGAAGACGGTTATCGCCGTCTGAAAACCTTCGCCAAAGAGGCCGGGCTGGATGAGGGCGAGGCGCTGTCGTTCATCTTTGAAAACTACTCATCGGTGATCCATCACGACAACATGACCCACCGCCTGAGGCTGTTCAATTCGGAACTGGAGTCGCGCAAATGAAAGCGCTGCGCGAGGTGTGATGACGGAAGCCTCCGGCGGGAGTATTTTTGCCAAGATGAAGCCGTATGGTCCACCCCGCACCCACCTGTCCGGCTTGGCTATCCGGGGCTGTGGGTGCAGGGCTTCACCTTGGGTGGCCATCGGCTCTCCAGCCTGTGCCACAAGGGAAAACTGACAGGGAAGGGTTAACAAATCCTTTTCATCTTGGCGAAAACACTCTCGGGGGTCCGGGGGTGGAAACCCCCGGCGTTTCAACCGGGACCGACATTCGGAGTACGGCGATGACAGCGAAACTCTATTGTTTTGGCGAATCCGGCAACGCCTACAAGGCGGCGCTGGCGCTGACTTTGGCCGATATGGAGTGGGAGCCGGTGTTCGTTGATTTCTTCAACGGCGCCACCCGCACACCCGAATTCCGCGCCATCAACGAGATGGGCGAAGTGCCGGTTCTGGTGGATGGTCCGGTGACGCTGACGCAGTCGGGGGTCATTCTGGATTACATCAGTTCCAAGACCGGCAAGCTGGGCGGCAAATCGGCGGCAGAACGGCGCGAGGTGTTGCGCTGGCTGTTCTGGGACAATCACCGTCTGTCGGGCATGATCGGCCCGCGTCGGTTCATCGCCAATTTCCTGCCCGAAGCCAAGCGCCCCGAAGGCGCTGTTGCCTATTTGCAGGGTCGCCTCAAGTCCGCTTACACCGTGCTGAACGACCATCTGTCCAGCCGCACCTGGGTCGCAGGTGGTGCTGTCACCATCGCCGATCTGTCCTGCGCAGGGTATCTTTACTACCCCGAGCCTTTCGGTTTCAACCGCACCGACTGGCCCCATATCGACGCCTGGCTGGACCGCATCGCGGCTTTGCCCGGCTGGAAACATCCCTATGATTTGATGCCCGGCAATCCGTCTGACCGGGCTTAAGGAGGCATAATGACCGACGCTTTTATCTACGACGCCGTGCGTTCGCCGCGTGGCAAGGGCCGCGCCGATGGGGCCTTGCACGAGCTGACTTCAGTGTCGCTTTCGGCCAAGATCCTGAACGCGATCAAGGACCGCAACGGGCTTGCGGGCCATGCGGTCGAGGATGTGATCTGGGGCAATGTCACCCAAGTGGGCGAACAGGGCGGTTGCCTTGCACGGTCGGCGGTGTTGGCCTCCGATCTGGACGAAAGCATTCCGGGTCTGGCCATCAACCGCTTTTGCGCCTCTGGCATAGAGGCGGTGAACCTTGCCGCCAATCAGATCAAGGGCGGCGCGGGTCAGGCTTATATCGCGGGCGGGGTCGAGATGATGAGCCGTGTTGCCATGGGCAGCGATGGTGCGGCGATTGCCGTCGATCCGGGTCTGGCGATGAAGACCTATTTCGTCCCGCAAGGCATTTCGGCGGACATCATCGCCACCGAATATGGCTTCACCCGCGAGATGGCCGACGCTTTGGCGATGGAATCGCAGGCACGCGCGGCGGCGGCGTGGCGCGACAACCGCTTTGCGCGGTCCATCATTCAGATCAAGGATCAGAACGGATTGCCGATCCTGGGCCATGACGAATACATGCGCCCCGGCACCGATATGCAGGCTTTGGGGGCCTTGAAACCGGCCTTCAAGGATATGGGCGAGTCCATGCCCGGTTTCGACAAGATCGCCCTGATGAAATACCCGCATCTGGAGCGGATCAACCACATCCACCACGCGGGCAACTCGTCGGGCATCGTCGATGGCGCGGCGGCGGTTCTGATCGGCAGTGCGGAGTTTGGCGTCGCCCACGGCCTCAAACCCCGCGCGCGCATTCGGGCGACCTGCAAGATTGGCACCGATCCGACCATCATGTTGACCGGCCCGGTTCCCGCCACGCAGAAAATTCTGCGCGATGCGGGCATGACCATCAATGACATTGACCTCTTTGAAGTGAACGAGGCTTTTGCCGCCGTCGTTCTGCGCTTTCAGCAGGCGTTCAACGTGGGTCCAGACCGCGTCAACGTCAACGGCGGCGCGATTGCGATGGGGCATCCTTTGGGCGCATCGGGCGCAATCATCATCGGCACGTTGCTGGATGAGTTGGAGCGGTCGGGCAAATCCGTGGGCCTTGCGACCTTGTGCATCGCCTCTGGTATGGGGGCCGCCACCATCATCGAGAGGCTGTGATGAAACTGGATCTGTCGCAGGTTCCGGTCAAAACCGGGTCAATCTACCCCGCGCCTTATGCCGCTATGATGGCCGGGCGCAGCAGCCTGCGCTTGGGCGATGCCGGGGGGCTGACACAGTTTGGCGTCAATCTGGTGACGTTGGCACCGGGTGGGCTGTCGTCGCTGCGCCATTGGCATCTGATGGAAGATGAGTTCGTGATGATGACGCAAGGCAGCTGCATCATGGTCACCGATGCGGGCGAAACCGTCATGCAGCCCGGCGATTGCGCGGCCTTTCCGGCCAATTCCGGCGACGGCCACCAGTTCATCAACCGCACTGCCGAACCTGCGGTGTTTCTGGTGATCGGATCCAAAGCCAAGCGCGAAGTGGCGACCTACTCTGACGTCGATCTGCAAGTGACAATCGAAGCCGGCAGGGCCAGTTTCACCCACAAGGACGGCCGCCCCTATGAGGCCCCGGAATGACCCTGCGCGGCACCGACCCGCACCGGACTGCGGTTCATCTGCCCGCGTTGCAGCTGATGCAATCCTATCTGGATGAAATCGGCAGTGCCGTGCTGTTGGGCGATTGGGACGCCTACCGCAACCATGTCGCGCTGCCGTTCACCTTGATCACCGAAACAGCCACCCTGCGGGTCGCGACCGAGGACGATCTGCGCAAGGGCTTTGACAGCTTTCACGAGATGCTGAAATTCCAGAAGGTCACGCAATATGTGCGGCTGGCCGACTCGGCCGAGGCGCTCAGTGATACGTTGATTTCCGGGCGGTATGTGTCGCATTTCATCGCCGGGTCACACCGGATCATCCCGCCATTCCGATCGACGATAACCCTGCGCCTGATTGGCAACACCTGGCGCGCGGTGGCCATCACCAATTCCATCTCAAACATGCAGTGGCCGATACAGGTGCCGCGCGTGGACCAGCCCCTGAAAGGAGCCGACGAATGACCGACTTTACCTATGCAGTGGATGGCGATGGCGTGGCGACGATCACCTGGGACGTGCCGGGAAAATCCATGAACGTGATGTCACTGTCGGGCTTTGCCGAGTTGAACCTGCTGATGGATACCGCGATCAAAGATACGGATGTGAAGGGGGTGATCATCACCTCGGGCAAGAAGGATTTTGCCGGGGGGATGGATCTGAACGTCATCGCCGCAATGAAGGAAGAGGGCGGTGATGAACCGGCCCGCGCGGTGTTTGAAGGCGTGATGGTGATGCACGGCGTGTTGCGCAAGATCGAACGCGCGGGCATGGACGCCAAGACCAACAAGGGCGGCAAGCCGATTGTGGCGGCGCTGCCGGGCACCGCTTTGGGGATAGGGCTGGAATTGCCGCTGGCCTGTCACCGCATCATCGCGGCGGACAATCCGAAGGCGAAGATCGGCTTGCCCGAGATCATGGTCGGGATTTTTCCGGGCGCGGGCGGCACCACCCGTCTGGCCCGCAAGATGGGCGCGATGATGGCGGCACCCTTCTTGCTGGAGGGCAAACTGTCTGATCCGAAATCCGCCAAAGCCGCTGGCTTGATCGACGAGGTGGTTGCGCCCGAGGCTTTGCTGGCCCGCGCCAAGGAATGGGTGCTGGGCGCGAAAGATGCCGATCTGGTGAAACCATGGGACGACAAGGGCTATAAAATGCCCGGCGGTGCGCCCTATCATCCGGCGGGGTTCATGACCTTCGTGGGTGCGAATGCCATGGTGATGGGCAAGACCATGGGCGTCTATCCCGCCGCCCGCGCCCTGCTGGCTGCGGTGTATGAGGGCGCTTTGGTGCCCTTCGACACCGCCCTGCGGATCGAGGCTCGGCATTTCACCTCGGTTCTGATGAACCCGTCATCGGGTGCGATGATCCGCAGCCTGTTCATCAACAAAGAGGCGCTGGACAAGGGCGCGAACCGCCCTGCCGTGGCCGATCAAACGGCGACCCGTGTGGGGATCATCGGCGCGGGCATGATGGGGGCCGGGATCGCCTATGTCGCGGCCAATGCGGGGATTGAGGTGGTGCTGATTGATGCATCGCAGGAGTCGGCGGACCGGGGCCGTGCCTATTCCGAAGGGTTGCTGGACAAGGGCATCGCACGCCGCAAAGTGACGGCGGAAAAGAAGGCCGAAGTGCTGGGCCGGATCACCGCCACGACCGATTATGCGGCGCTGGCGGGCTGTGATCTGATCGTTGAGGCAGTGTTTGAAGACATGAAGGTCAAAGCCGAGGTGACCGCCAAGGTAGAGGCGGCGGTGGGGCCGGACTGCATCTTTGCCACCAACACCTCCACCCTGCCAATCACCGATCTGGCGCGGGCGTCATCGCGCCCCGATCAGTTCATCGGCATCCATTTCTTCTCGCCCGTCGACAAGATGAACCTGGTCGAGATCATCCGGGGTAAGGCGACCGGCGACCGCGCCGTCGCCAAAGCCCTTGATTTCGTGCGGCAAATTCGCAAGACCCCGATCGTGGTGAACGATGCGCGGTTCTTCTACGCCAACCGTTGCATCATTCCCTATATCAACGAAGGCATCCGCATGGTGGCCGAAGGGGTGGAACCGGCGCTGATCGAGAACGCCGCAAAACTGGTCGGCATGCCGCTGGGTCCGCTGCAACTGGTCGATGAAACCTCGATTGATCTGGGGGTGAAAATCGCCAGGGCCACAAAGCTGGCGATGGGCGATGCCTATCCCGATGGCGCGGTGGATGCGGTGCTGTTTGCGATGGCGGATCAGGGGCGATTGGGGAAAAAGTCGAACGCGGGCTTCTATGCCTATGATGCGGCGGGCAAGCGTGAGGGGCTTTGGGACGGGCTGGACACCGCCTACCCGGTGGCCGATGCGCAGCCCGATCTGACATCGGTGCAGCACCGGTTGCTGATGGCGCAGGTGCTGGAGGCGGTGCGCGCGCTGGAGGATGGCGTGCTGACTGACATCCGCGAGGGCGATGTGGGGGCCATTCTGGGCTGGGGCTTTGCGCCGTGGTCGGGCGGGCCGTTCTCATGGCTGGACATTCTGGGCGCGGGGCGTGCGGTGGCGATTTGTGACGGATTGACCGCCGCCCATGGTCCACGGTTCACAACGCCCAAATTACTGCGCGAAATGGCGGCGCAAGGACAGACGTTCTACGGGCGCTTTGCCGCACAAAAAGCCGCTTAGGGCTTCATCTGTCCCTAAATATCCCACGGGGGTCTGGGGGTGTGAAACCCCCAGCCTTCCCAAATGCCGAAAACTTAGGGTTCAGGATC
>JANPOY010000222.1:0-8305 GCA_031428215.1 Paracoccaceae bacterium | reverse complement strand
AGGATACGTAGGACGCATGAGCGATACAGACGGCAAAAAACCCCTCGGCCTGGGTGGCGCACCTCGTTCCGGTCAGGTGAAGCAAAGCTTCTCCCATGGCCGCACGAAAAGCGTCGTGGTTGAGACGAAGCGCAAGCGCGTTGTGGTGCCGACAGCCAAACCCGGAACGCCGGGGGCCGCGGCCCCTGCAGGCACGGCGTCGCATCTGGGTGATCCCTCAAAGCGCCCTGCTGGCATTTCTGATGCCGAGATGGAGCGTCGTCTGACGGCATTGCGGACTGCAAAAGCCCGTGAAGTCGAAGACAATGCCCGGCGCGCCGACGAAGAGCGTGAGCGTGATGTTGAACGTGCGCGCAAACGCGAAGAGGCCGATACCCGCGACCGCGAAGAGCGTGAGCGTGAGACCGCCCGCCGCGCCAAGATCGACGAAGAAGAACGCGCACGCATTGAAGCCGCTGCCGAGGCTGTGGCCAAAGCTGCCGCGCGCAAGGCCGATGTGCTTGGCACCTCGCGCCGTCAACCGGCTGCACCTGCCGCCCCGGCCCCGGCGACGGGCGCTGCGGCTGGCGATGGTCCGGCTCCGGCTGCGGCCCCCACGTCGCAATCGCGCACCCGTCCCACCGCTGCCACTCCGGGCACCGATGACCGTGGCCCGGCCTCGGCCAAGCCCGGCTTGCCGCCGCGCAAGACGGACCGTGAGCGCGAAGAGCGTGAGCGAAACGCCAAGGCCAAAGCCGGCGAAGACGTGCGCCGCGCGGGCAAGCTGACGCTGAATGACGCGCTGGCCGGTGAGGGTGGTCGCACCCGTTCGCTGGCCGCGATGAAGCGCAAGCAGGAAAAGGCCCGTCAAAAGGCCATGGGTTTCGGCAAGCCTGAAAAGCAATTCCGTGACGTGCAGCTGCCGGAGACCATCGCGGTGTCCGAACTGGCGAACCGGATGGCTGAACGCGCCGCCGACGTTGTCAAAAGCCTGATGAAAATGGGCATGATGGTGACGATGAACCAGGCGATTGATGCCGATACGGCAGAACTGGTGATCGAAGAGTTCGGTCACCGTGCCGTGCGCGTGTCGGATGCTGACGTGGAACAGGCCATCGAAACCGTCAAGGATGCCGATGAAAACCTGATCGTGCGCCCGCCGATCGTCACGATCATGGGCCATGTTGACCATGGCAAGACCAGCCTTCTGGATGCGATCCGCAAGGCAAACGTTGTGTCGGGCGAAGCCGGTGGCATCACCCAGCACATTGGCGCCTATCAGGTTGTAACCGAAAAGGGTCAGGTTCTGACCTTCCTCGACACGCCCGGCCACGCTGCCTTTACCTCGATGCGCTCGCGCGGGGCTCAGGTGACGGATATTGTCGTGCTAGTGGTTGCCGCCGATGACGCCGTGATGCCGCAAACGATTGAAGCGATTGCCCATGCCAAAGCGGCGAAAGTGCCGATGATCGTGGCGATCAACAAGGTCGACAAATACGGCGCCGATCCGACCAAGGTGCGCACCGATCTGTTGCAACATGAAATCGTTGTCGAAGCCATGTCGGGCGAAGTGCAGGATGTCGAAGTCTCGGCCAAAACCGGCCAGGGCATTGATGAATTGCTGGAAGCCATCGCGTTGCAGGCCGAAATTCTGGAACTGCGCGCCAACCCGAACCGGGCTGCTGCGGGTGCCGTGATCGAGGCCAAGCTGGACGTCGGCCGTGGTCCGATCGCCACTGTTCTGGTGCAAAATGGCACCCTGCGCAAAGGCGATATCTTTGTGGTGGGCGAGCAGTGGGGCAAGGTCCGCGCACTGATCAACGACAAGGGCGACCGCATTGATGAGGCTGGCCCCTCGGTTCCGGTCGAAGTGCTGGGTCTGTCTGGCACGCCGTCGGCGGGTGACACGCTCAACGTGGTGGAAACAGAGGCGCAAGCCCGCGAAATCGCCACCTATCGTGAGAAAGCCGCGAAAGACAAACGTGCCGCCGCCGGGGCTGCAACCACGCTGGAACAGCTGATGGCCAAGGCCAAAGCCGACCAGTCGGTTGCCGAACTGCCGGTTCTGGTCAAGGCCGATGTGCAAGGGTCTTCCGAAGCCATCGTGCAGGCGCTGGACAAGATCGGCAACGACGAGGTGCGCGTGCGCGTGCTGTCCTATGGCGTCGGTGCCATCACCGATACCGATGTGATGCTGGCCGAAGCGTCCAAATGTCCGATCATCGGGTTTAACGTCCGGGCCAATGCCTCGGCGCGGAACTCGGCGCATCAGAAGGGCGTGGAAATCCGCTATTACTCGATCATTTATGATCTGGTGGATGACATCAAGGCGGCGGCTTCGGGTTTGCTCAAGGCAGAAATCCGCGAAACCTTCATCGGTTATGCGACGATCAAAGAAGTGTTCAAGGTCACGGGCATTGGCCAGGTTGCCGGTTGTCTTGTGACCGAAGGCATCGCACGTCGGTCGGCAGGTGTGCGTCTGCTGCGCGACAACGTGGTCATCCACGAAGGCACGCTGAAAACGCTGAAGCGCTTCAAGGACGAAGTCAAGGAAGTGCAGTCGGGCCAAGAATGCGGCATGGCGTTTGAACGCTATGAAGACATCCGCCCGGGCGATGTCATCGAAATTTTTGAGCGTGAGGAAGTTCAGCGCAGGCTGGCCTGATTAACACAAAGATAACAAAAAGGGCCGGGGGAAACCCCGGCCTTCTTTTTGGTGCCTATGGAAAGTGGAACGGCTCAGGCCCGGTTCAAGAATTACGCACCGGCAAGACCGGATAGCCGATGAACGTCTTTTCATCGACCTTCACCATGATCTTGCCGTCAGCCAATTGGGCGACCATCAATCCTTGGATTGAAACGCAACTTCCAATAGATATCGTACGTAGCATTTGCCAATCCCCCAACCAGCACAGCGCTTTACAGTTGTAGCCACGATTCGCAAAGAAAAATAGCTCAATCTTGTCTAAATAGGTAATACAAGGGGAAAAAACCGCCTGAATTCACAGCCAATCCCGCAAAATGGGGATCAATGGCAAGTCGGCGGGGGGCATCGGGTAATCGCGCAGGCGCGCCGGCGCCACCCATGCCAGAATCTGCCCTTCCTGCGGAGCGGGTATCCCCTCCCAGCGGCGGCAGGCGAACAGCGGCATCAAAAGATGGAAGTCGTCATAGGTATGGCTGGCAAAGGTGAGCGGGGCCAGGCAGCTGCGCCAGGTGTCAATGCCCAACTCTTCTTTCAGCTCGCGAATCAGCGCGACCTCCGGGGTTTCGCCGGGTTCGACCTTGCCGCCCGGAAACTCCCACAGCCCGGCCAAGGATTTGCCCGGGGGGCGCTGCGCCAGCAACACGCGGCCATCGGCGTCGATCAGGGCGACGGCAGAGACCAGAAGCGTTCTCACGACCGGTAATCGGCGTTGATCTCGATGTAGCGGTTGGTCAGATCGCAGGTCCAGACCGAACGTTTCGCGGTGCCAAGGCCCAGATCAACGGCAATCACCAGTTCCGCCTGCTGCATGTAGGCCGCGCCGTCGTCTTCCTGGTAGGCCGGATTGCGCCAGCCATTCTCGGCCACCAGAATGTCGCCAAACCGGATCGACAGCTTGTCACGATCCGCCTGCGCGCCGGATTTGCCCACGGCGGCAACAATGCGGCCCCAGTTCGGATCCTGCCCGGCAATCGCGGTTTTCACCAAGGGCGAGTTCGCGATCGACATCGCGACCTTCGCTGCATCCGCCCCCGAAGCTGCGCCCGTCACCCGCACTTCGACGAATTTGGTCGCGCCTTCACCGTCGCGAATGACCTGATGCGCCAGGTTCATCATCACATCGCGCAGTGCTGCTTCGAACGTTTTGGCGACCGCGCCCTTCACTTCCGCAGCCGCTGACCGCCCGGTCGCGGCCAACAAAAGCGTGTCCGATGTAGAGGTATCGCTGTCCACCGTGATCGAGTTAAAGGTCTCATCCACATTGCGCGACAGCATTTTTTGCAGGTTTGCCGGGCTGATTTTGGCATCGGTGAAGATATAGACCAGCATCGTCGCCATATCCGGCGCGATCATGCCCGATCCTTTGGCAATGCCTGCAATCTTGATCGGACCACCCTCACCCTGCACGGTTGCCATGGCACCCTTGGGGAAGGTGTCTGTGGTCATCATCGCCTGCGCCGCCATGTCGATGGCATCTTCGCGCAGACCGGTGGCCAGATCGCCGACAATCGCGGTGATTTTCTCAAACGGCAGCGGTTCGCCGATCACCCCGGTAGAGGATGAAAACACCCGCGCGGCCGGAATGCCCAAGGCCTGCGCCACAGAGCCGGTCACCGCCGCCACCGCATCATCGCCGACCTTGCCGGTGAAGGCGTTGGAGTTGCCAGAGTTCACCACAATCGCCGCCCCCAAATCGCCCACGACCGTCATCGCAAGTTTGGTCTGGCAATCGCGCACACAAGCAGACCGGGTCGAAGACCGGGTAAACGCCCCGGCCATCGCCGTGCCGGGGGCAAGACGCACCAGCATGACATCCTTGCGGTTCTTGTACTTGATACCGGCCTCAACGGCGGAAAACTCCACCCCTGCAATTTGCGGCAGCGCGGGGAAGGACGCGGGGGCCAGAGGCGAAACCGGCTTGGCTTTTTGCACCGGCGCGGCTTTTGGCGCGCTGGAGACAGCCTCTGCCGCCTTGAAGTCCTGCATCAGGCCTTTTGCAATGGCCTTCCAGTCTTTCTTGCCCATGGTCTTGTCCCCGCGCGTCTGATCAGTTGGCCAACAAAGTTAGGTCGCTCAGCAGTGCGGGGTCAATCCCCTCGCCGGGCTTCTCGACTTTGGCGGCGTCGGTCAGGGTTTTGACATGCGCCTCAACGGCCTTTTGCTCAATCTCGGCGGCCAATTCATCGCGCAGATCATCCAGTGTCGGCTGTGCCGCGACGCGGCTTTCCTTGACCAGGATCAGGTGAAAACCAAAGTCCGATTTGACCGGCGCCGTCACTTTGCCGATTTCAGCCGCGATCACGGCCTCTTCAAACGGTTTGACCATCATGCCCAACCCGAACCAGCCCAATTCGCCGCCATTCGCGCCCGAACCGGTGTCGGTGGAATTGGCCTTGGCCAGGGTGGCAAAATCCGCGCCTGTGTCCAGTTGCGCCTTCAACTCAAGCGCCTTTGCTTCGGTTTCCACCAGAATATGCGCGGCCGAATATTCGGTTGACGGCGCTGCATCCTTGAACCGCGCGTCATAGGCGGTTTGCAGCGCGGCGTCGGTCACAGCCCCGGTCACCACGGCCTGCAGGGCCATGTTGGAAAGATAGCCGCGCTTGTCATTTTCCAACTGCAACGCATCGCGCTTGGTCACGGCATCGGCCACCGACTGTTCCAGCGCGGTTTGCTGGATCAGCTGATCCAGAATGCCCTTGAACAGCGTCTCGTTTGGCAGGGCCTTGTACTGTTCTGGCAGGCTTTCGCGCGCCACGATCATATGACCCAGGGTGATGTTGGTGCCGTTGACGGTGGCAATCACGGTGTCTGCGGTGGTGTCCTGGGCCAACACGGGCAGGGCCAGACCTGCGGCAAGGGCAATCCCTGCCAGAAACTGCATTGCTTTTGCCATCTCACACTCTCCTGATCGGTCGGCAACCCTGCGCGACGTTGACTATACCGGGCCATCCTCTTACATCGCACAGGTCGCGTGTGATGGCGGCCGCCCGGCCTTGCTGACCTTCTAGGGAAGGCAAGAGGGGCGGGCAAGTCCACAGCCTCACACGATCATGTCAGAAACGGCCAGGCGGAGAAAACATGCTGGGTCTTGGAACACTTGCACGGAAGATGTTTGGAACGCCGAATGACCGGATGGTCAAGTCGGTGCGCCCGGTTGTGGCCCAGATCAACGCGCTGGAAGCAGAATTCGCAGGCCTGTCAGATGACGGGATCAAGGCCAAAACCGCCGAGTTTCAAAAGCGGGTGCAAGGCGGAGAGGCATTGGACGCGATCCTGCCCGAAGCCTTTGCCAACTGCCGCGAGGCTGCGAAACGCGCCCTTGGCCTGCGCGCCTTTGATGTGCAGCTGATGGGCGGGATTTTCCTGCACCAGGGCAACATCGCCGAAATGCGCACAGGTGAGGGCAAAACCCTTGTCGCCACTTTTCCGGCCTATCTGAACGCGCTGACTGGCAAAAGCGTGCATGTGGTGACGGTGAATGACTACCTTGCCAAGCGTGACGCAGAATGGATGAGCAAAGTCTATGGCGCGCTGGGCATGACCACCGGCGTGGTGATCCCCTACCAAGGCGATGCCGAGAAGAAAGAGGCCTACAAGGCCGACATCACCTATGCGACCAACAATGAGTTGGGCTTTGACTATCTGCGCGACAACATGAAGGGCGCTTTGGCCGACATGGCGCAGCGCGGGCATTACTTTGCGATCGTTGACGAGGTCGACTCGATCCTGGTCGACGAGGCGCGCACGCCGTTGATCATTTCCGGCCCCAGTCAGGACCGCAGCGACCTTTACACCAAGGTCGATGCGCTGATCCCGTCGCTGACCGCCGAGCATTACAAGCTGGACGAAAAGACCCGCAGCGTCACCTACACCGAGGACGGCAACGACGCGCTGGAGGCGATGCTGCAAGAGGCGGGCATCCTGCCAAGCGATCAGTCGCTGTATGAGCCTGAATCCACCACCATCGTGCATCACGTCACCCAGGCCCTGCGCGCGCACAAGCTGTTCGCCAAGGATCAGCAATACATCGTCCGCGACGGCGAAGTGATGCTGATCGACGAATTCACTGGACGCATGATGAAGGGCCGCCGTCTGTCGGATGGGTTGCATCAGGCGATCGAGGCCAAGGAAGGTGTGGCCATCCAGCCAGAAAACGTGACGCTGGCATCGGTGACCTTCCAGAATTATTTCCGCCTTTATGAAAAACTGGGCGGCATGACCGGCACGGCAGCGACCGAAGCCGATGAATTCATGGAGATTTACAAGCTGGGCGTTGTCGAAGTGCCGACCAACCGCCCGGTGCAGCGCAAGGACGAACACGACCAGGTCTACCGCACCGCGCGCGAGAAATACGAAGGCGTGGTGAAATCCATTCAGGAATCGCATGCCACCGGGCAGCCGATCCTTGTCGGCACCACCTCGATTGAAAAGTCCGAAGCGCTGTCGGTGATGCTGACCGCCGCCGGCATCCCGCACAACGTGCTGAACGCGCGTCAGCATGAACAAGAAGCGCAGATCGTCGCCGACGCGGGCCGCCTGAACGCGGTGACCATTGCCACCAACATGGCAGGCCGGGGCACCGATATTCAGCTGGGCGGTAACGTCGAGATGACGGTGATGCAGGCCATCGCCGCCGATCCACACCTGCACCCCGATGAGGTCCGCGCCAAGATTGAGGCCGAACACGCCGACGAAAAGGCCGCGGTGATTGCCGCCGGTGGCCTTTTCGTTCTGGCGACCGAACGCCACGAATCCCGCCGCATCGACAACCAGCTGCGCGGCCGTTCGGGCCGTCAGGGCGATCCGGGGCGGTCGTCGTTCTTTCTGTCGCTGGAAGACGATCTGATGCGCATTTTCGGGTCTGAACGGCTGGACAAGGTGCTGTCGTCCTTGGGCATGAAGGAAGGCGAGGCCATCGTTCACCCATGGGTCAACAAATCGCTGGAACGCGCGCAGGCCAAGGTTGAAGGCCGCAACTTTGACATCCGCAAGCAATTGCTGAAGTTCGATGATGTGATGAATGATCAGCGCAAAGCGATCTTCGGCCAGCGCATGGAAGTGATGGAGGCCGAAGATCTCGAAGACATCGTGCAGGACATGCGGCATCAGGTGGTTGACGATGTGGTCGACAATTACCTGCCGCCGAAATCCTACGCTGACCGTTGGGACGTTGACGGCATGCAGGAGGCGTTGGTGGAAAAGATGGGTCTTGATCTGCCCATCGCCGCCTGGGCCGCCGAGGAAGGCACCGATCAAGACACCATCCGCGCCCGCGTCGTCGAGGCGAGCGATGCCTTGATGGCCGAAAAGCTGGCAGCCTTTGGCCCGGCCACCATGCGCACCATCGAAAAGCAACTGCTGCTGCAGTCCATTGATGCAAAGTGGCGTGAGCATCTGTTGACGCTGGAACATCTGCGCTCGGTCATCGGGTTCCGGGGCTATGCACAGCGCGACCCGCTGAATGAGTACAAGACTGAATCCTTCGCGTTGTTCGAGTCGATGCTGAATTCACTGCGTCAGGATGTGACGCAAAAGCTGGCGCTGATCCGGCCGATTTCGGCGGAAGAACAGCAGGCGATGATGGCGCAGATGCTGGCCGCGCAACAGCCGCGCCCG
>JANPOY010000221.1:0-2206 GCA_031428215.1 Paracoccaceae bacterium | reverse complement strand
CGGTGCGCCGCCTCCGGATCTCGGATGGGGCGGGCTCGGTCGAAGTTTTGGGACGATTTTCCAGCATGGGGCGCGTTTAGCCTATTGGCCCGGCCCCGTCCAGCCAAGGGCATCAGCGCAGATGCCGCGTCGCAAGGTCTTGGGTGATCTGGTCCAGATATTGCCGCCCGGCTTCGGTGCCAAAATGTGGATTGTGTTTCAACTCGGGAAATTGGGCGCGCAACGCCTCGGCAATTTCGGGCGGCAGGCGTTGCACGGTGGCGTCCGACACCATCAGGCTTTCCACCGGCACGCCTTCGGCATAGATGATTTCATGCGCATCGAAAATCAGGCTGAAATAGTCGATATAGCCGGTTTCGCGCAGATAGGCGCGGGTGCCGTCAACAAAATGCTTGGCCTGCACAAGCAATTCCGACGTGCGAAGCCCGGCGATTTTCTGTCTTTGGTATAAAAAGATCCGGTGATGTTGACCGACGATCAGATCGCCGGAATTGCCCAATGCCCCGGCGACGATGACCACAGGGGCAAAAGCCGCCGCGGCCTTCATCCGTGCCTGACCGACCCAGCGCAGGATCTGGCCACCGTGATCGCGGGTCAGAATCCGGTCACCGGCACGCAGAGTTTCGATAGGGCGCTGTTGACCGTCGGCCATGGTGATCATGCAGCCGCGCCCGAAGGAAAGGCAGATCAGATCGGCCAATTGCCGGGTCTTCTTGGCCCGTTCCACCTTGATCAGCACATATGGTATGCGCGCCGCGAGGGGTGACAGTGGCAGAACCAGCCGTTCGGCCCCCTCGATTCGTAGCACCAGCAATTCCACCCGGTCGCCATCTTCGGACATCAGGGTATAGGTGCCTTCCAGCGTCACCAGCGCACCCGGCTGGCCAACCTCGGACCCTTGGCCGACGCGTTGCGCGCTGCCATCGGGGGCCGTCACCACAAGGCGCAGCGGCTGGGCGTCAGGCTCCACCTCATAGCTGTCGCCGAGTTCCACTGCATCGGGGCCGTTCAGTGCATCTCCCAGATTGGCGCCTTGCACGGCAAAGATGTCTTCGGCGCGCAAAAGCAGGCAGATCTGGCCCGGGGCCGGCGGGATTTGGTCGGACATGGTCATTTCATTCACCCCAACACCGTTGTCACCAATCGGGTCGCCTTAGGCAAGCCATGCGTTATGTTGCCTTGCCAAGCCATGGTTAAAATTGAAATCTGGCGAAAACAATGGAGAGAGACATGGACCTTGGACTTCGCGGCAAACGGGCTTTGGTGACGGCCTCGTCCAAGGGGTTGGGCCGCGGCTGCGCCATGGCTTTGGCCGAGGCGGGCGTGGATCTGGTGATGAATGCGCGAGGGGTTCAGGCACTGGAAGCAACCGCCGCCGAGATTCGGGCGCGCTTTGGCGTGCAGGTGGTCACCGTGGCAGGGGACATCACCACCGACACGGTTCGCGCTATGGTTCTGGCGGCGGCGAGCGGCGTGGATATTCTGGTGACCAATGCCGGAGGGCCACCGCCCGGCCTGTGGAACGACTGGTCGCGCGACGATTTCATCCGCGCCATAGACGCCAATATGCTGACGCCGATTGCCCTGATGCAGGCGCTTTTGCCGGGAATGATTGACCGGGGTTGGGGCCGGGTGGTCAACATCACCAGCCAGTCGGTTAAATCCCCGATCCCGCAACTGGGTCTTTCCAACGCGGCGCGGGCCGGGCTGACCGGATTTGTCGGCGGAACCTCGAGGCAAGTGGCACCCTTTGGCGTGACGATCAATAACCTTTTGCCCGGCATTCATGACACCGACCGGGCCGTGGCGTTGGATGGCGGCGTGGTGCGCGCGCGCGGCATTTCGATGGATCAGGCCCGCGAAGAGCGGATGGCCAGCATCCCCGCGCGCCGCTACGGCACCGCCGAGGAGTTCGGAGCGGCTTGCGCATTCCTGTGCAGCCAGCAGGCTGGGTTCATCGTCGGGCAGAACATTCTTCTGGATGGCGGGGCGATGAATTCCACGCTTTAAAGGTGGGGCGCGGGCGCGGTGCAAAGGCTTGCAGGCGGGCAAGGTGGCTGTTACCTCCTCACCTGAGCAAATCTATCGGGTATTTGGATGACCGCACCCCGGCTGAGCGTTGACCTACTGACCCGTCGGTTCGATGGGCGCGATGTGGTGCGTGATGTGTCCTTTTCCATCGAGCCGGGGCAGGTGTCCTGCCTGC
>JANPOY010000220.1:0-8892 GCA_031428215.1 Paracoccaceae bacterium | reverse complement strand
AGCGGTCCATCATCGCGGCAGACAGGCCCTTTTCGGTGCCATAATCCATATCCAGACAGTTCGCGTCCAGAATCTCTTGCCGCCGCGCCCAAACAGCCGCAGAAGCGCCAATCAGCGCCGCATATTTGCGCTCTTGGCTGGCATAGGCCAGTTCCTGCGCCGCAGCCTTGGCACGTGCCCCGATATCGCGCATCATATCAACAGCTTGCCCAGACATCCCTCGCCCTTTCACATTGGCTCAAATATCCCGGGGTCCGGGGCAGCGCCCCGGCGGTCGCAGGATCAGACCACCATATCATCCCGGTGCACCAGCGCCGCACGGCCCTGATACCCCAGTATCGCCTCAATCTCACCCGACCGATGCCCGGCAATCGCCCGCGCCTCCACGGCCGTATAGCGCACCAAACCCTTGCCCAGCGTATCGCCCTCAGGCGACAGGATCGCCACCGGATCACCGCGCCCAAAGGCCCCGGACACTGCCGTCACCCCCGCTGGCAAAAGACTTTTCCCCGCCCGCAGCGCCGTCACCGCCCCGGCATCCAGCCGCAATTCGCCGCGCGGTTTCATCGCGTTGATCCAGCGTTTGCGCGCCGCCTGCGGATCACTTTGCGCCACGAACCAGGTCCGCTCTGCCCCCTCCGCCAAAGCCTTCAAAGGCCGCAGCACCGAACCTTCCATGATCGCCATCGCACAGCCACCCGCGACGGCGGTTTTCGCGGCCAGAAGTTTGGTCTTCATCCCACCCTTGGACAGACCCGAAATCGAATCCCCCGCCATCGCCTCGATCTGCGGGGTGATCACCTCCACCAGATCAAAGCGCTGCGCCTTCGGGTCTTCCTTGGGATTGGCCGAGTAAAACCCGTCCACATCCGACAGCAGGATCAACTGATCCGCCCCCACCGTCACCGCAATTTGCGCGGCCAGACGGTCGTTGTCGCCAAAGCGGATTTCATCGGTGGCCACCGTGTCGTTTTCATTCACGATCGGCACGCAGCCCAGACCCAACAGCGTCTCCATCGTGGCGCGCGAGTTCAGATAGCGGCGGCGGTCTTCGGTGTCTTCCAGCGTCACCAACACCTGCGCGGTGGTGATCCCATGCGGGGCCAGCACCTCTTCATAGGCGCGGGCGAGGCGAATTTGTCCAACGGCAGCAGCGGCTTGGCTTTGCTCCAGCGTCAACACGCCGGTCCCCAGCCCCAGCACCTTGCGCCCCAATGCGATGGATCCCGACGAGACTATCACCACATCGGTGCCGCGCACTTTGGCTTCGGCGACGTCCATCGCCAGCGCCGACAGCCAGCCCTGTTTCAGACCTGTGTTGCGGTCCACCAACAGCGCCGAACCGATCTTGACCACCAGCCGCTTGGCCTGCCGAATATCGGGCGCGATCAGGGTTGCCATGGCGCGTCGTTCAGCACGGGGGCTTCGGCCTTGATCTCACGGTAAAGCGCCCGCAGGGTGTCTTGCAGACCCATGCCGGCCACGCCCGAAATCACCATGACCGGCCCGCCCGACGCCTTTTCCAGCGCTTTGCGGCGGGTGGTGATGGTGGATTTGTCCAGCGCATCGCATTTGTTCAGCGCCAAGATCCGGGTTTTGTCGCCCAGAATCTCGGAATAGGCCTCCAGTTCCTTCACGATGGTGCGGTAATCCTTGGTGATGGTCGAAGATGTGCCATCGACCAGATGCAGCAGCACTTTGCAGCGTTCGACATGGGCCAGAAACTGCATGCCAAGACCGCGGCCTTCGGAGGCGCCCTCAATCAGGCCGGGAATATCGGCCATCACGAATTCGGCGCCGTCGATGCCGACAACGCCCAGGTTCGGCACCAGCGTGGTGAAAGGATAGTCGGCGATCTTGGGGCGGGCATTGGAAACGGCGGCCAGAAAGGTCGATTTCCCGGCATTCGGCAGGCCCACAAGCCCTGCGTCCGCGATCAATTTCAGGCGCAGCCAGATCGTGCGTTCGACCCCCTCTTGCCCCTGATTGGCCCGCGCCGGAGAGCGGTTGGTCGAGGATTTGAACGCGAGGTTCCCCCAGCCGCCATTGCCGCCGCGCGCCAGTTGCACGCGCTGACCGACCGTCACCAGATCGGCGATCACGGTTTCTTCGTCTTCGTCCAACACCTCGGTGCCGACGGGGACTTTCAGGGTGATGTCATCGCCGGTCTTGCCGGTGCGCTGCGCGCCCATGCCGCCCTGGCCTGATTTGGCAAAAAAGTGCTGCTGATAGCGAAAGTCGATCAGCGTGTTCAGACCATCGACGGCCTCGACCCAGACCGAGCCACCATTGCCGCCATCGCCGCCATCCGGGCCGCCGAATTCGACGAATTTCTCCCGCCGGAACGACACGCACCCCGCCCCGCCGCCGCCCGAGCGGATATAGACTTTGGCAAGATCAAGGAACTTCATGGGGTCAGGCTTTCTGATAGTTTGGTCAGGCGATACAGGAAAGGGGGGGTGTTCTCAAGGGATGGGATGCGTTGCTGCAAAAGCGGCCGGGGTCAGCAGCAGATCGACATGTGGACGCTCGGTGCCCAAGGCGCGGCAGCGCCGCAAGGATCGTCCGGTTTCGACAAAGCCGAGCTTGGCCAAAACCCGCGCCGACCGGGTGTTGCCGGTGAAATACCCCGCCGTCACAGTACTTTCGTCATGGGCAAATTGCATCGTCAGCACCGCCAGCGCAGCCTCAGTCGCATAACCCCGGCCATGCACCTGCGGGATGAACCAATAGCCCAGCTCAAACCCCGCGCCGACCACGCCGACAAAACCGCCCGCGTCTTCTACAGCAAAGGTTTCGCCGGGATAGGCGATCTCCGAGGCAAACTCGTGGAAATCCGCAGCCGTGTAGGGATAGGGCACGAGCGACAACCAGCGCGACACCTCCAGGTCGCCAATGCCTGCCACGATGGCGGCCTGATCATGGGCCGCCACCGGGCGCAAGATCAGCCGCGCCGTTTGCAAATGGGCGCGCAGAACCACCGCCCTAGGTCAGCTTTTTCACATAGGTCCAGGTTGGGACCAAGGCATTGCGCGCCACCGAAAAAGTTTCCGCGTCTCCCAGATACTGAAACCCTGCATTGGTCAGCACGCGGGCCGAACCGGGGTTGTCCTGAAACACCTCGGCAAAAACAGTGCTGTTTTTCTGCGGATTGGCCGCCACCAGCGCGCGCACCGCATCAGACGCGATCCCGGTGTTCCAAAAGGCCGGGGCCACCCAATAGCCCACCTCGGACTGGCCACGATCCATGCGTTTCAGGCTGATGACACCCAGAACTTCGGCCAGACCGGTGGACGAGCCGTCCATCACCCAAATCTCTTCATCGGCTTTGCCCAGCATGGCGCGGGTCACAAAGGCATCGGCAGCGCCCGGCGGCAGCGGATGCGGGATCGAATGCGTGGCCTCGGCCACACGGCGATCACCGGCATAAAGCGCGAACAGGCCCTGATCCGACCGGCGCACATGACGCAGCACGAACCGGCCTGCGGAAATCTGACCTTCTTCAACAATCGCAATCAAATCCAAAACCATGGCTCCCTCCTGAAAGCACATGCAGGGCCTTCGCCCGATAATCCCGAAATCCAAGGCGGAAATAAGGAAGGGGACCGGCCTTGCAGCCGATCCCCCATCTACAATGTGATTGTAAAGGTTCGGCTTATTCGGCGGCTTTCGCTGCCGGAAGCACCGAAATAAACGTGCGGCCTTTGAAGCCCTTTTTGAAGGTCACGTGGCCTTCAACCTTTGCGAACAGGGTGTGATCCACGCCCATGCCAACGCCATCACCCGGGAACCAGGTGGTGCCGCGCTGACGTACGATGATGTTGCCCGGAATGGCCGCCTGGCCACCGAACAGCTTTACACCCAGACGACGGCCCGCCGAGTCGCGGCCGTTGCGGGATGAACCGCCTGCTTTTTTGTGTGCCATGGGGTGTTACTCCTTCACAGCCGCGGCCTTGGCGGCGCGCTTTGGTTTCGCAGGCGCTTCGACCACAGCGGCCGGAGCGTTGTTATGGGCAGCGCGACGTGCATCGGCGGTGCCGGTTGCAGCGTGCACGCCGGTGGCATCAGCGCCCGACGCCAGAACTTCGGTGACGCGAACCAGCGTCAGGTGCTGACGGTGGCCTTTGGTGCGCTGCGACGAATGCTTGCGACGGCGCTTGACGAAGTGGATGACCTTGTCACCCTTGATCTGGTCGATCACGTCGGCCTGAACGGCAGCACCTGCCACGAAGGGCACGCCAATGGTCAGGCTTTCGCCGCCAACCATCAGAATTTCGTTGAACTGGATCTTTTGACCAGCCACGGCATCAAGCTTTTCAACGCGCAGAACGTCACCCGCCTGCACTTTGTACTGCTTGCCACCGGTCTTGAGGACCGCAAACATGGGTCTATCCTTCTTTTGCTCCGCGCCCTTCGGCCTCAGCGGTCTCTCGACCGCGGATGTTTCGGGTTGCCCCGCCTACGAACTGCGCGCCCTTGCGGGCGATATGAAATAAAGCCCGGCAAGATTCGCATCTTGTCGGGATGCGCGCTTATGCTGTGGGCCTGAGGCGCTGTCAAGCACCCGTCAGATATCCTGCCCCATCATCAGACGTCCCGCCGAGGCCCCCAACGCGCGCGACAGATCCACCATAACCGCATCAAACGCCACAAACACCGCCGCGTTCAGGGCCTTGCCAGACCGGGTGGCCGAAAAGTCGATGTAGGCCTGCAATTCGGCATCGGTCAGCGGTTGATAAGACAGCATCAGAAACGGATACAGCCAATCGCTGGTTTCGGTGCGGATTTCGGCTTCCTGCGCCCAAACCTCGCGCAACATCTGGTCTTCCGGCATCGGATCGCCAAAGGCCCCGGCCGCAGACAACCCGCGATAAAACGCCAGATTGGCATTCAGCGCGCCCATGACGTTGGATTCAACCAGATCATTCGCCTGCACGAAGGCAACGATCTGCGGCACACGCGGCGGGTTTTCGCTCGCCAATTTGTCCCAGGCCAATTTGGTCGCGCGCTCGGTCGCATCGTCCAGCAAAGCCATGCGGGCATCAATTTCAAGTGTCAGCAGCCGTTGCCCCAGGACACTGCTGAAAAACGCGGTGCTGTCCGCTATGGTTTGCGCCTCTTGGCCCAGGGCCTCGGCCAAGGCCCGCTCAAACTGTGCGGTCATCTTCTCGGTGTCGTAGATCAACGCAATCATCGCGCGCCAGGCATCATCACTTTGCCCCGCCAGCAGGTCTGCGGACACATCGACAGAGTGCTTCAGTCCTTCGGCGCGCATCACCTCCATGACCTTGTCAATCATCAGCGTCTGGGTCAGAGCAGAAATCTTTGGGGCGACTGCCGTTGCGGCTGGACTTTCGGCCCAACCGATCCCGGCCCCAATACCCGATGCCGCCAAAGCCGCCGCGCCGACGCTGACCGACACCACAAACGCCCGAAAACCCATCGTCATCGCTTTCTGAAAATGCCCCATCCTGTCAAAGGTAAGACCAAGCCCGCGCCTTGCCAAGCGCCCCGGCGGCCCGACCCGCGCAAACTGCCGTGATGTGCCGAGATTTCCTGCAGGCAGCCTGCGTTATCGGGCTTGCAAGCGCCGCCCGACCCCGCTAAATCCGCCCCACGATCCCTACCGCGGAGAGGTGGCAGAGTGGTCGAATGCGGCGGTCTCGAAAACCGTTGTCGGTTTGCGCCGACCCAGGGTTCGAATCCCTGTCTCTCCGCCATTCATCATTGAAATCATTGGATAATTTGGCGATTTTGTCGCCGCACCCCTCATCTCACCCCACTAAGAAAAAACGCTAGGATTGATGCGCTTTCACAAAGCGGGACTTTTGGTGATGCCATCAGGCTTGGCTGAAGAGGTGCTTCTGAAATCCGACATAGGAACCTGCGACGTTTTCAGCGCCGCCAAGGGCCTTCGCCCCATCAACGGGATTCCCGTATTTCAACTGAAGAAACACAGGCAGGTTTGAACGATCAAGACCTTCGGCCCCCGCTTCGACGTATTGGCCCAGAACGAAAGTCAGGAACGAAACCAGCTTGTCGTCATAGTTGCCCTTGATTGCTTGCGCGCCAACCTCGGCGCGTTCCTGTCTTGTCATCGGTTCGGTCGCATACGCGATATGGGCCAGCACGTCGAACAGATCGCTATCCTCGGCCATGATCGCTTGCCGGATTTGCTTCAAGACGGTGGAATCATACCCCCGGTCGGCGAGTTGCTCTAGCAATGCCTTGCGGGTGTCGGGGTTGCCCCAAAGTTTGCGCAACTCGTCTTCGTCTTTGAACAGCGTGGGCAATTCGCCATACATGCGTTCGATGAAATCCTTGGCGCTGATTGGCTTGCCATCCGGTCCCCAGAACGTTGTCGCCGCGATGTTGATGAAATGGCCGCGCGCCAGTTCGATCTGCACCAATTCGGGCCTGCCGCTTGGCGCATCAAGATCAGAAGGATCGCGCGGATTCATGGGTTCTTCGGGGTCTTCTGCCGCCTTCTTTGGCTTTGGCTCTTTCGGATCGTCCAGGATGATGTCGGCGGGGTCGCCATCCCATTCTGGATCGTCGAACTTTTGATGCGCCTTCACGAAATCATAAATCGTGAAATAGTCCTTGCCCTCGAACGTCCGGGTTCCGCGACCGATGATCTGCTTGAACTCGATCATCGAATTGATCGGGCGCATCAAGACGATGTTGCGGACGTTCTTGGCATCCACCCCGGTAGAAAGCTTTTGCGAGGTGGTCAGGATCGTTGGGATGGTCTTGCTGTTTTGCTGGAACGTCTCAAGGTGCCGCTCGCCCTCGGCACCGTCATTGGCGGTGACGCGGACGCAGTAGTCGGGGTCACTGTGGCGGACCTCTTGATTGATCAGGTCGCGGATCAGGGCGGCGTGGGCTTGGGTGGCGCAGAAGACGATGGATTTCTCAAACGTGTTGATCTCGGCCAGAAAGGTGCGGACGCGGTGCAATTCGCGGGCGCGCATCTGCACGATCTTGTTGAAATCCTTTTCCTCAAACGTGGTGCCGTCGGCGACCTCGCCCGCCACGACCTTATCTTCGCCGTCGAACGTATAGGTGTCGATGGTGGACGAATACTGCCGGACGCGGAACGGGGTCAGGTAGCCGTCCTCAATCCCTTCGCGCAGGGAATAGGTGTACACGGGTTCGCCGAAATAGGCGTAGGTGTCGGCGTTTTGGTCGCGTTTGGGGGTGGCTGTCAGGCCCAGCTGGGTGGCGGGTTCAAAGTATTCCAGAATCCCGCGCCATGAGCCTTCGGCATTGGCCCCGCCGCGGTGGCATTCGTCGATGATGATGAAATCGAAGAAATCAGGTGGGTATTGTCGGAAGGCTTCTTCGCCTTCGCCCCCGGTGGATAGCGTCTGGAAGATCGTGAAGAAGATGCTGGCGTTTCTCGGCACTTCGCCGCGTTTGGCGATCATCGCGGGGTCAAGGCGCAACCGCGCGCCGTCTTCGAATGCGCCGAAAGAGTTATAGGCTTGGCTGGCCAGAATGTTGCGGTCGGCAAGGAACAGGATGCGGGGGCGGCGGGTGGGTGCGCCGGACAGGTTCCAGCGGGCGTGGAACAATTTCCAGCACAGTTGGAACGCGATGCTGGATTGCCGGTGCCGGTGGCGAGGGTCAGCAGGATGCGGCGTTGGTTTTGGGCGATGGCCTCTAGCACGGCAGAGGTGGCGTTGTGCTGGTAATAGCGGGCCTGCCATTTGCCGCCTGCATCGGCGAAAGGCACGGCGCCGAAACGATCCCGCCACGGGTTGGGGGCGGGGTAGGCGCGGTGCCACAGGGTTTGCGGGCTGGGCGGGGTTGCGATTTCCCGCTCGCCACCGTTCATGTCGATTTCGTACCATGTCAGGCCGTTGGTGGCATAGGCGAAGGGGGCGTTCAGGCGGCGGGCGTATTCCTTGGCTTGGCCCACGCCTTCGGCGGTGGCGCGGCCTGCCCGCTTTGCCTCGATCACCGCCAGTTTCTGGTCGCGGTGGTGCAGCACATAATCCGCCGACATCGGGTTGGCGCGCTTGGCCCCCTGCACGATGCGGCCCGGAGCAATCACCTCGCGCCGGATCGGGGCATCGGCCCCGCCCCAGCCTGCGGCATGCAGCACCGGATCAATGCGGTTGGCGCGGGTATCGGCCTCGGACTCACTGTGAATGTCACTCATGCGGTGAGCCTAGATCAGGAGAGTTCCCCCGCAAAGGCCTTTTGCAACAGGGCTTGGCGGAGGGCATCAAGGTCGGCGAGTTTGGCGCGGTAGTGGGATTGGAGGGTAGCGCTATCAACGGCAATTTCGTTCAGCTTCTCAACAGCGACTTCCTGCTCTCGCTTTGGCGGCAAGGGGAAATTACGATCTTCAAAGGTGGCAAGATTGATATTGTCTCTTGCGCTGCCTTCCCCAGCTTTTTTAAGTTGCTGCTTATAGTGGCGCAGCATGTAATCAATATATTCTGAATCCGCCAAATCTGGGTCGGGCGTCATCCCAATAACACTATCTGGGAAGCAAGCATCAAACGACGTAATCCCCGTTTCGCCAATTGTTGCGCCAACAATAGCAATGCAAACAGTCCTTTTTGGCCAAAGTTTGCTTTGAGCAACACCCTTTTCAGAATACGTTTGCGAATACTCAGTGATCCAGTGATCTGCTTTCGTTAGATCACCCGTCTGTAAAAAGGGAGTTGCCCCACCATATAACGAAGGCTCATTTCTCGGTCGATGTTTCGATTTTCCACGCCCAAAGTCGGAGCAAACGCTAGGCTCAGGACTCATTCCCTATAACCAGAAGATGATGGTGACTGCGATTGTGATGGCGGACATGAAGACTACTGCGCATCTGTCGTAGCGGGTATGAATGCGCCGCCAATCCTTCAGTTTGCCGAACATGTTTTCGAT
>JANPOY010000219.1:0-2791 GCA_031428215.1 Paracoccaceae bacterium | reverse complement strand
GACCGCGCCGGTCGGGTTGGTTTTGCGGCGGTTTTGCGGGTGAAGATTGAATGCGCGTTGATCGCGCGCTGTTCGGTTGGCCCGCCCGGATTTGACCAAACCGGATAATCTGATACATATGACCAAATACCGCGAAAGGTTGCCTGGATGAGCCGGAATTTTCTGATTGTGGATCCGGAGGACGGTCTTGAGACGCTCAAGGCGCTGTCTTCGGCGGTTCGTATCGGAATTCTGAAGCTGTTGCACGATCAGGGCCCGCAAAACGTCAATGCCATCGCGCAGGCTTTGGCGATGCCGCAATCGTCGATTTCCGCGAATGTGCAGGTTCTGGAGGATGCGGGCCTGATCCGCACCGAGACCTTGCGCGCGCGGAAAGGCAATCAGAAGGTCTGTCACACGCTGTTTGACGAAGTGCTGGTGATGTTCAAGAAAGACCCGGCCAGCGCGGGCAGCGACACCATTGAGGTGGCGATGCCCTTGGGGCTTTACACCAGCTGCGAGGTCTCATCCCCCTGCGGGCTGTGTTCGGCCAGCGGAATTGTCGGGCTGCTGGACGTGCCCGACACGTTTCTTGACCCGGGCCGGATGAGCGCGGGGCTGATCTGGTTCACCCGGGGCTATGTCGAGTATCAGTTTCCAAACAACGTCAAACTGATGAACGGCCAGCTGGATGCCGTTGAATTTTCGATGGAAATATCCTCCGAAGTGCCCGGCACCGCCGCCGATTGGCCCAGCGACATCACCTTTTCCATCAACCAGATTGACGTCGGCACCTGGACCTCTCCGGGCGATTACGGCGATCAGCGCGGGGTTTACACGCCGTCCTGGTGGAAGCTGAAGGGCAGCCAGTATGGCATGTTGAAAACCGTCCGCGTGACGACCGACGGCACCTATATCGACGGGCGCAAGATGGCCCCGGTGGCGCTCAAGGATCTGGATCTGGGCGCGCACCGCTCGATCCGCCTGCGCATCGCGGTCAAGGAAGACGCGCGCCATCCCGGCGGGCTGAACATCTTTGGCCGGGGGTTTGGCAATTATGACCAGGACATCGTGATGCGGCTGATCACCCGGCGTTAGGGCCAAACAGGGCTTGACGTGACACCCGATTTCCTGATGTATATCTGCAAGTCAGATATCATGCGCCCCATCGGCGCAGCGCCGGGGGGATCGGGTCCATGAAAGCCAATGTCACAGCCCATAAAGAGTTCACCATCGCCAGCATCGACAGCCGGATTTATTCGGCCTTCCTCGAACATCTGGGCCGCGCGATTTACACCGGGATTTATGAGCCGGGCCACCCCACCGCCGATGCCAACGGCATGCGCGGCGATGTCGCCGATCTGGTGCGCGATCTGAATGTGCCCTTCGTGCGCTATCCGGGCGGCAATTTCGTCTCGGCCTACAACTGGGAAGACGGCGTCGGCCCCAAGGAGCAGCGCCCGGTGCGGCTGGATCTGGCCTGGCACACGGCGGATGCCAATCAGGTCGGCGTGCATGAGTTTCAGGACTGGTGCGACACCGTCGGCACCCAGATGATGCTGGCGATCAACCTTGGCTCTCGTGGGCTGGATGACGCGCGTAACTTTGTCGAATATGTCAACGGCCCGACCGGCAGCCATTGGGGCGACATGCGCGCCAAAAATGGCCGCGTTGAGCCCTTCAACTGCCGCCTGTGGTGTCTGGGCAATGAGATGGACGGGCCCTGGCAGGTCGGCCACAAGACGGCGGATGAATACGGCCGTCTGGCCAATGAGGTCGCCAAGACCCTGCGCGCCTTTGACAAATCTTTGGAGCTGATCGTCTGCGGATCGTCCAATGCCGACATGAAAACCTATCCCGAATGGGAGCGGATCGTGCTGGAGCACACCTACGAGTCGGTCGATTACATCAGCCTGCACATGTATTTTGCCAACCGCACCCAGAACACCGCCAACTATCTGGCGCTGAACGAGAAACTCGACGCCTACATCACCACGATCGAATCCACGATCAATATGGTGAAGGCCAACAAACGCTCCAGGCACAATGTCTATATCAGCTTTGACGAATGGAACGTCTGGTATCACTCGAACGAGCAGGACAAGGCGATCTTGCAGGGCAACGCGGGCTGGCCACAGGCGCCGCGCCTGCTGGAGGACATCTATAATTTCGAGGATGTGCTGCAGGTGGGCTGCATTCTGAACACCTTCATCCGCAAATCCAACGTGGTCAAGATCGCCTGCATCGCGCAGCTGGTGAACGTGATTGCGCCGATCATGACCGATCCGATGGGCGCGGCCTGGCGGCAGACGATCTATTACCCCTATTACTTCGCCTCGGTTTACGGGCGCGGCACCGCGCTGAAGCTGGCGGTGGCCAGCCCGACCTATGTGGCCGAAGTGTCCGATTCTGTGCCCTATCTGGACGTGACCGGCGTGCATGACGAAGAGGCAGGTGTGCTGACCTTCTTCGCCGTCAACCGCCATCCGACCGAGGCGCTGGATATGGTGGTGTCGCTGCAAGGCTTCGGCGCGGGCGCGGGCGCGGGCGCAAGCTCTGGCACGGTGATCGCGCATAAGGTGATGACCAACGCCAGCCTGACGGCGGTGAACACCGCAGGCGACCCGATGGCCGTCGCCCCCGCCGATGGCACCGGTGCTGTGATTGCGGACGCCACCCTCACCGCCACCCTGCCGCCGCATTCCTACCAGATGCTGCGCCTCAAACTGACCTAAAGCCCCAAAAACACAGCCGGCGCCCTTCCCCAAGCGCCGGCACTCCGCCTACAAAACCTTGACGATCGCACAGCCGT
>JANPOY010000218.1:0-5860 GCA_031428215.1 Paracoccaceae bacterium | reverse complement strand
CTTGCGCGCTTTGAAGCGTGACCCTGCCAACGACAGATACCAGATCTCAAGAAATACGGAACGTGATCGCCATAGCCCTGACAAGCCGGGCCCTGCATGCCGCCTCTGGCGCCGTGATTGTGGAAGTGGATTTTGCACCGCACTATGCCGTGGCGGCCATGCTCTATGATGGGGCTTGGGTGGCTAAGGCCGAACGTGCCGCCGTGCCGTCCAAAACCTCCATGCTGGAAACTCCGCTACGAATGGGAACCTCCATCCGGTGCTCCACAGCAAACTCCCGCAAACTCAGTTGCAGGGCGGCATGCCCGAAATCCGGATGACCCGAAACCACGGGGCGGATACATCGCTTGCGGAATGGTGGTCACCAGCGATGTTAAACGTCACTTGCTTGATCGTGCCGAAGCGCAGCTTGTACAAAAGCAGGCTCAGTGCTGGCCTCGATCGACACCCGAAGCTTGAGCGTCGTTGTCGCTTGCCGAAGCTGATGGATCAAAACGCGCGCACTTTGTTGCGAATGACCCCCGGGGAACCAAACATGCCAAGATAAACGCTGATCGTCGTGGGTTTGTGTGACCATCAGGGGATGAAGCAAACACCTGTTTGTGCAACCCTGTCATGTCGACAGATTACCCCGTTTTGATGCCATAGGTTTGAATTTTGCGATAAAGGGTCGGGCGCGAAATCCCGAGGGTTACGGCCACCTTGCTCATATTTCCGTGGTGATGCCTGAGCGAGTTTTCAATCAGCATGACTTCGGCGTCCTTGAACGATGCGGCGGCAGTCGCACCATGAGCGATTGCATCGTTCGTACTGTTTCGAGCGCCTTCGGGTTCTGGCGGCGATGTGATTTCGTGGGGCAGGTCAGAAAGCGTCACTTTCCGACTTTTTGCCAGACCGTGCAGACTGGACAACAAATTGCGCAATTCGCGCACGTTTCCGGGCCAGTTGTGGGCCAACAGCGCTTCTTGAACTTCGGAACTCAAGATGAGCAATTCCCGCCCGGATTCGATGCTGATCTTGCGGTTGTAGTGTTCGGCGATCAGCAGCACATCCTCGCCCCGGTCTTTCAGCGGCGGAATCGTCAGGATCACCGCACTCAACCGGTAAAACAAATCGCGCCGGAAGCGCCCGGCCGCAACTTCGTCCAGCATGTTGCGGTTGGTCAGCGACAGCACCCGCAGCGCGGTATCGGGTTGATCAGGCAAATGCAGGCGGGTCATGTGTTCTTCCAGAACCCGCAGCAGGAACAGTTGGGTGTCGGCGGTGGTTTCGCCGACTTCATCAAAGCAGAGCGGTGTCGTCCTGCCGGTGTCCAGCGGCTGCGCCAGGGCGGTGGCGAACATCGAAGGCGTCATTGCGCTGCAGTTGATAGGGCGGAAAGGATGCGCGCCCTCCGGGTCCATCCGCGAATGGATCAGCCGGGCGAACAGATCTTTTCCCACCCCGGTCTGACCTTCGATCAAGGTCGGCTGGCCAACCGAGGCGATGCGGTCGGCGATATCAAGCGCGGCCAGAATGGCATCGCTTTTGCCGACGATCTTGAACCCGGTCTTGCCAATCACAATACCCGGCAGCGCCATGGCGGCGGGCTGGGCGGCCGGGCGCGGCAATGCCGGAACTTTGCTGGCGCCCCGGCTTGGTTTGAACACCAGAGCCGCACCTTTGACATGGCCGTCAATCTCGATCAGGCGGATATCCTCGCAGCCATGTTCCCGCGGCAGGGCGGCGAAAATCTTTTCCTCTGATATCCCGTCCGGCAACTCCAGAAACCGCGCCCCAAGGCCCAGATCCCGGTCTGACCGCCCGACATCGACGCCGCTGTTGCGGCTGAAGATCAGCCGGCCAAATCGGTCGACAATTGCCAACCCGTCGGACGGATCCTGCGCATGGGCCGGATATTTGCCGATGATTGCCTCCATCAGGCGGATGTTCAACAAGGACTGCTGCTGTTCCAGCACCAGTTCGATATCCTGCGCAGCGGTCGCGGCAAAGGCGGCGTTATGCTTTTGGAATATCGCCGTCAGCCCCGACAGGTTGATCACGCCGATGATGCTGTGATCAATCGGGTCGCGGATCGGCGCCGCAGCACAACTCCACGCCTTCATGCCCTCGCAGAAATGCTCTTCTCCATGCACATAAACCGGCTGACCGGTCCACAGCGCGGTGCCAATGCCATTGGTCCCCGAAGCGTCCTCGCTCCAGACGCCGCCAACGTTGAGGTTGATCTTGCCGGCGCGCGACAGGGTGAACTTGTCGCCGACCGTTTCCAGAATGACGCCGTCGCGGTCGGTCAACAGCAGCATCGCCTCGGCCCCCGACAACAGATCGCCGATGCGACTCATGGTGACCTGCGCGGCGCGGCGCAATTCGCCTTGATCAAATGTTGCCTTGCTGTGCGCGTTGTTCCGTTCCAGCGAGGGGGCGGCAAACTGGTCGGGCTTGACGCCGCTGGTGTTGGACCGCACCCAGGACTGATAGATCACCGACCGCACCCCGGTCAAAGGCAGGCTGGGCGCGCTGCGGTTCGCCAGATAACGGCTCCATGCCTTCGACGTCTCGCGCGGGTCCACATCGGCGAAATCGAACCCCGGGCGAAGCGCTTTGAACGCAGGGCGCTCATCTGAATTCATCAAAAAGTCCCCTCCCGTGGACTCGACGACTTATGCAAGGATGCCTTAGATCCACATCAGCAAGGCAAGACTTTACGCGATCTGCAGCCGCGTTTTGATGTCCGAGGCAAGATCGTCTTCCGAGTAGCCGCGCTGGATGGTCAAGCCGTCCAGATCGGCGATCTTGTCGCCAATCGCGTCATCAAGCGGCGAGATGAAGCCGTTTTCAGTGGTGGCGATGACAAAGATCTGCACGCCATTCACCCGCTTGATCTGACCGAGAAAGTGCAACTGGATGCCAGAGCTGGTATCCGCCAGCACCACCCGCCCGTTCATGCTGATCCGCAGATAGGGCACCGGCACATCCGCGACGCGGGGCCGGGCCTGATCAACGATGATCAACCCCTGTGCCTGCGGCGGCGGTGCGGCCTTTTTGGCCTTGTCAGCCGAATATTTGCCGCCGCTGAGCGTATCGGCCAGCTTTTCGATGGTGCCCCAGTTGCGCTTGATGTGGGCCTGAGCCTGCCTGTCTTCAGGTCTTTCGCTGCTGAGTCTGGAATGGATGTCCAAGAGCGTGTCTCCCCAAGGTGCGCTTCTGTGGCGCTTTGTCGCATTCATTTGCTTGTAGTACCATGAAACGCCGATTCTATTGCATCACAATAGAATCGGGGTTGAACAACGGAAGGTTGTAATGAATCGTTACAAACAGTGCAGCCTCTGCTTCAATTCAGCCCGTGGGCGGGCAGTGGTTCCTTGGGCTTGACCTTGGCCCCCATCCGGCCCTCGCTGATCCAGCGCGCGGCCAGAACAAAGGCGCCGGTGGCGAATTCGCGGCCATGGGCTGCAATCATTTCCTCGCCAATCAGGGCAATGCGCTGAAAGAAGGCATCTTTGCTTTTCTCGTCTTCGGTCAGTTCTGCGGACATGATGGGATCTTTCTGCAAAAGGTCAGGACTTGAACATGCTGTCGGGGAATTCGACAAGGGCGGCAGAGCCATCGCTGCCCGCCAGCGCGAGATAGGTGCCGTTGGACGACCACGCCATTGCCATGATCGCGGTGCCGGTGTCTTCCCGCAACAGAATCTCGGAGGGTTGACCTATTTCCGCGAGGCTGAGGAGGCCATTGGCATACCCAACCGCCACCAGATTGCGATTGGGGCTGGTGGCCACGGCGCTGATCAGCACAAGCCCGGCCTTGCCCGTCAGCACCGCCTGCCCATCGGCCAGATCCCACGCCGCCACCCGAAACGCGCCAGAGGCGACCACAGTATTGGTGGTCCGGCCAAAGATGGCGTTGCGGACGGGCGAAGGAAAGTTGCCGCGTAGGGTTGTGATGTTTCGGACGGTATCAATCAGCATAAAACCATCCGCTGGCATGGTGACCGTCAGCCATGTGCCGTCCGGATGCCAGTCAAGTCTGGCAGGTGTACCTGGCAAGGGTGTCTCGACGGGTGGTTGGTCCAAAGCCTGCAGGTTCCAGCATGACAGGCCGTTCGCATGAGCGACCGCGAGTGTCCGTCCATCCGGTGAAAATGCCATCGCAGTGACGGCACCCGCCGCTGTTACGCTGCGCGCTATGTTCGGATCGGACGTTGAGATATGGACCTGGTCGGCACAGACAAATGCCATGGTTTTGCCGTCAGGCGAGGCCGCGAGAACCGAGATTTCACTGGGGGCCTTGGCGGCCATATGCACCGCGATGCCGCCGGGGGTCAGTGAATTGATCCGCCCGGTGGACTTGGCAAACGCGAACCCGCTGGCGCCAAAGGCCACCACGTCCGAACTGCGTCCCTCGGTGAAATCGGCGGGTTTCAGCGGCAGGAATGGCTTTTCGCGCGGCGCGATCGTCAGGCGGCCGGTGTCAATGGCGCGACGGGTCCGCAGGGTGGGTGATGCTTTGTCGGCGGTCGCGGCCAGGTGGATGGAGCCATCCATACTGGCGAATGCCACTGCCCTGTCATCGGCACTGAAGACAATCTGTTGCGCGGGCGAGGCCAGCGTCCAATCGCGGGCGATCAGGTCAAACAGTTGCAGATGCGCGCGTTCGTCTTTCATGGTCACTTCCTTTTAAGACCCGTTCGCTTACGATTGGCAAAGGGCGGCGATATCAGCGTCGATCTTGGCCATCAGCGTCTCTAGTTTCCGAATTTCGGCTTCGGTTTCACTCAAAGCCTGCCGCGTTGCGGTGTCTTCCATATACAGCGCATCCAGCCGATCTTGATTGGCGGGCGTGTCGTCGCCCCGCTCCAGATCCCGCTCTGCGCACATCACTTCTATCTCTTTACCGGCCACACGCTGACGTCGGCTCAGCATCTTGGAATTCTCTTGGCTTAGCAGAATCACCACTGTGACCCGCAGCTTTTGCAGTTCGCCCATCTTCCCTGAAAACGCCTCTGCATCAGCCACTTGAATGCTCCCAGGAATGTCAAAGACACATCCGCAGACCCAAGCCTATGCCTTGCCCGAAAGATTGCGACAGAATCCGAAAGCGTAACTTTCTGTTACAAACCGTACCCGTTCGTTACAGAAAATTATCCGCTAGGTCGGCGCGAAATTTAGGTCCTAGTCTTCCTCATCGAATAAAAAACAAGACCGCCGCGACAAATCTGCGGAGGCTCAAGAACGAAGGAAGGGAGGCCTGCGTTGCGAATGAAATTCACCCTTGGTGAAAATGATCCGACGTTCTGGATGGCTGCCGATTTCAGTGATCGCAGTTCTCTGACCTTTGCCGACGGTCCTGCCAAAATCAACCTTAACCAAAAAGGTGAGCAACAATGTCAACTTTGACACTCAACAAGATCACGGCGCAAAAGGGCATTTCGGTGGCCGATGCGACCAAGAAAATCGCTGACCTGGGGTGGAATCCTTCCTATGTTCAGGAAGCGATGACCTATCCCAGCGACTACAAGATCACCAAAGCCCCCCGCGACCCGATGAAACAGGTGCTGCGGTCTTACTTCTCGATGCAGGAAGAAAAGGACAACCGGGTTTACGGCGCGCTTGATGCCGCCCTGCGCGGCGACATGTTCCGCAATGTGGAGCCGCGCTGGGTCGAATGGATGAAGCTGTTCCTGGCGATCATCCCCTTCCCGGAAATTTCGGCCGCACGGTCGATGGCCATGGTCAGCCGTCTGGCACCGGGCGAAGACCTGCGCACCGGCTTCACGATGCAGATGGTCGATGAATTCCGCCACTCCACCATTCAGATGAACCTGAAAAAGTGGTACATGGAAAATTACATCGACCCGGCC
>JANPOY010000217.1:0-2072 GCA_031428215.1 Paracoccaceae bacterium | reverse complement strand
GCCGCGATGCCGCCGCCAATGATCAGCAAGATACGTTTGTCCACCAGCATCGGCAGGCTCCCTTGGCCGTTCGGCACAGGTGTAGGGGGGGCGTCGCGCAAACTCAACAGCCGTCAGCCGCCGCCAAGCTCTGCGCAGGGGTCGTCACGCGCGGTGGTGGGCGTGACAATCCACAGATCATAGGGCGCACCAGGCCCCGGATCCGCCTCCAGCTGGCCCACTGAAAGAACCGTCAGACCGGGGTCGGCGATGGCCAGCATCGCGGGCACCCCGGTGTCACGGCGGGCATGCCCAGACCCGGTGATCACGGCGACCGGCCCCCCGGTGTCGGCCATTGCGCGCAACACCGCCTGCGCCAGTGCTGCATCGCGCAGTCGCTGGACCTGCACCATGCCGGGCAGCAGATCTTCAGGCAAAAGGCCGCAATGGGCCTCGCGTTGCTCGGCCTCGCGGGCGGTCTGGTCGGCGGGAGCGAGGGGGGTCTCCAGCCCGAAACGCCCGGCGTCTGAACCAAAGCCTGCCGCAGCCCCGGCGCGCATCGCAAGGCGCACTGTGTCGCGCGGCACGTCGCCACCATAGATGCGTGCCTTCGGGGCAGCAGCAAATATGGGGAAATACATCGCGAAATCCGGCCAGCCTGCGGCCTGCCAGCCGAACGCCGCAGCCAGTCTGCCTGCATCGGAACGATCCTGCGGCATCGCTGCCACTTGCGCTGGTGTCAGCATTTCAAACACCAAAGCCGCCGGTGCCAATTCAGCGACCGCCCGCGCCTGATGGGCGTGATGCACAGGATTGTCGTGAATTTCACCCAGGATAACGACATCCGCAGGCGGCAACGCGGCAAAGTCATCAGGCCCGATCACCCCGGCATTCAGTCGGGTCGAAAGGCAAATCATCAGGACAAGGACAGACTTCATACCAAAAAGTGATGCACTTCCCGTGACTGGCCTTCAAGGCTTTTGCGCATTTTCGCAAAGGCTGCAGATTCCAACTGGCGCACCCGCTCTTTTGACAGGCCCAGTTCCGCACCCAGTGATTCAAGTGTCCGCGGTTCTTCCAGCAGCTTGCGCTGTGCCACAATGAAGCGTTCGCGCTGATTAAGCGACTGCATGGCCCGCACCAGCCAGGTGCGCAAATGCGCAGCGTCATGCGCGCCTTCCACCGCCTCGGCGGCCTGCACCCCGTCATCTTCCAGCGCGTCAATCCACTCGCGCCCCTCATCTTCGGAACTTTGGGTCGCGTTCAACGAATAGTCCGACCCCGACAGCCGCCCTTCCATCATCTCGACATCAGCCAAAGACACGCCAACTTCGGTCGCCACGCGCTGGCGCAGTTGGAACTGGTCCAGAACCTCGCCTTCGGCTGCGGCTTCACGTTCCAGTTTGGCTTGCACCCGGCGCAGGTTGAAAAACAGCGCCTTCTGGCTGGACGTTGATCCCGTACGCACCATCGACCAGTTGCGCATCACATAATCCTGAATGGATGCCTTGATCCACCACACCGCGTAGGTCGAAAATCGTACGCCCCGGTCTGGATCAAACTTGTCTGCGGCCTTCATCAGGCCAAGTGAGGCCTCTTGGATCAGGTCATTCATCGGCGCGCCGTACCGGCGAAACTTCGCCGCCATCGAGATCGCCAGCCGCATGTAGGCAGTGATCAAGCGGTGAAGCGCCTCTTCGTCGCGCTCATCTCGCCACGCGTAGGCCAGACGCCGCTCCGTTTCGGCATCCAGCAATTCCGCCTTCATCGCTTGGCGCGACATGGTTTGGTCGCTATACCCTTCTTGTGCCATCGTCCAACCCCCAGCCAGAATTACGGTGCGCATCTGCGTGAACTGCGGCGATATCTGTCGCAATTAACAAGTCTTACGAGGCAGTCCCGTGACCGGATCAATTATCCCCGCACATCTTTTTCTGCCGCCGCTGACCCTTGTGGTAGGTGGCGCAAAATCAGGCAAATCCTCGCTTGCAGAACAGCTGATCACTGCGACAGCGCGGCCGCGCAGCTACATCGCCACGGCGCAGGGCTGGGATGACGAAATGCGTGCGCGCATTGCCGCGCACCGCGCTGAC
>JANPOY010000216.1:0-31967 GCA_031428215.1 Paracoccaceae bacterium | reverse complement strand
GCCATCAACCGAACCAACTGACTCTCATCGGTCGCCCCGACATTTCCGTCAAGCCGTTAGCAACGCCGCCGCTATCCGCAGTGCCATCATGCGAGACACTGCGGCCTTGGCCATGAGCGGCCAGCTTTCGGCTCCCGCCTCGCTGATCAAGGTCACCACGTTCTCAGATCCCCCCATGATGCCGGTTCCCGGCGACACGTCATTCGCCACGATCCAGTCACAGCCCTTGCGCAACCGTTTTGCCGTGGCATAGGCCACCACATTCTCGGTCTCGGCGGCAAAGCCCACCACCAACGCCGGACGCCGCGCGCCCTTGGACACCGTCGCCAGAATATCGGCATTCTCGACAAATTGCAGGGCCGGACCCATGCCGTCCGAATTCTTCTTTATCTTGTGATCGCCCGCGTTGGCCACCCGCCAATCCGCCACCGCCGCGGCCAACACAGCCGCATCTGCGGGCAAGGCCGCCTCGACCGCTGCCTTCATTTGCTGTGCTGTCTCGATCCGCACCACGGTCACCCCGGCAGGTGCCGCCACGCTGGCGGGTCCGGTCACGAAGGTCACCCTGGCCCCCAGGTCCCGCAGCGCCACGGCAATCGCAGTGCCCTGAGCGCCCGAAGACCGATTGGCAATATAACGCACAGGATCAATGGGTTCATGGGTCGGCCCCGATGTCACGACCACATGTTTTCCTGCCATCGGCCCGGTCACAAACGTAGCCGTGATCGCTGCCAGAATCTCGTCTGGCTCGGCCATCCGGCCCGGCCCATACTCGCCGCAAGCCATCTCGCCCGCGTTCGGCCCGACCAGTTTCACGCCGTCCGCCAGCACCTGCGCCAGGTTGCGCTGGGTCGCCGCATGCTGCCACATCCGCACATTCATCGCGGGCGCAAGCAGCACCGGCGTGTCGGTGGCCAGCAGCAGGGTCGAGGCCAGATCATCCGCCCGACCGCCGGCCATCTTTGCAATAAGATCAGCGGTGGCCGGGGCCACGACGATCAGATCCGCCACGCGCGACAGTTGAATGTGACCCATCTCCGCTTCATCGGTCAGATCAAACAGCGCCGAATAGACTTTTTCCCCGGCCAAGGCGGACACAGACAAAGGGGTCACAAACTCTGCCCCAGCCTTGGTCAAAACCGGGGTGACCGCTGCCCCCGCCGTGCGCAACTGCCTGATCAGCATCAGTGATTTATAGGCCGCGATGCCGCCACCGATGATCAGTAAGATGCGCTTATCCGTCAGCATGGCAGGCTCCGTTCAGGACTGCTTCAGATGTACGGGCGCGTTTGGTCTTTGGCAACATCCGGCTGTCGGCGCAGCTTAGGCCAGGAAATGATGCAGCTCTTGCGAATTGGCCTCCAGGGTGCGGCGCAGCTTGGCATAAGCGGCGGCTTCCAGTTGCCGGATACGCTCTTTCGAAAGCCCCATCTCGATCCCCAAGGATTCGAGTGTGCGCGGGGTTTCCTGCAAGCGCCGCTGCAAGACGATATAGCGTTCGCGGTCGTTCAACTGCCCCAGCGCCTTGGCGAGCCAGCTGCGCAATTGCACCCGGTCATGCGATGCCTCGACCTTGTCCGCGGCTTGCGGTCCTTCATCCTCCAGCACGTCAATCCATTCACGGCCATCTTCGTCGCTGGCCTGGGTTGCGTTCAAGGAGGCGTCCGACCCGGACAGCCGCCCTTCCATCATCTCGACCTCTGCCATGCTGACGCCGATTTCATGGGCAACCTTCTCACGCAATTGCTGTTGGTCCAGCGTCTCACCGGCCGCTGCCGCTTCGCGCTCCAGTTTGGCCTGAACCCGTTTCAGGTTGAAAAACAATGACTTTTGCGCCGACGTTGATCCTGTTCGCACCATCGACCAGTTGCGCATCACATAGTCCTGAATGCTGGCCTTGATCCACCACACCGCATAGGTCGAGAACCGCACGCCGCGATCCGGGTCAAACTTTTCGGCGGCCTTCATCAAGCCAAGTGACGCCTCTTGGATGAGATCATTCATCGGGGCGCCGTAGCGGCGGAACTTGGCCGCCATCGAAATCGCCAGCCGCATGTAGGCCGTGATCAGTCGGTGCAGCGCCGCTTCGTCACGCTGGTCACGCCATGCATAGGCCAGACGCAACTCGGTTTCTGCATCCAGCAATTCTGCCGCTCGGGCCTGCCGGGAAAGGGTTTTGTCCGTATCTCCGTCAAACGCCATGGCATCCCCCTGAGGATTGTATGTGAAGTTTTCCGTGTTGCAGGTGATACGGTCCCGGCGGCCAAACAGATCACTGCGGGCGAAAGATTTACCCGGAATTCATGTTCTGCCGACAATCATCAGATTGCGTGATGGGGGGCCGCACAAATCACGGCTTTCCCGAATGGGTCGTCATCGCTTAGCCTGCGCAGATCTTATGAAAGTGCCTGTGATGACCTATGATCTTGCCATCGGCGACCGCGCCTATTCCAGTTGGTCCCTGCGCGGCTGGCTGCTGTTTGATGCCTTTGGCATTGCCGTGAAAACCCACACCGCGCGGCTCTACACCGATGAATTGCCAAATCTTTTGAAAGAATTCTTCCCCGGCAAGACCGCCCCCACCATGCGCACGCCCGACGGGGTGGTCGTGCCGGAAACCATCGCGATTGCCGAAGAACTGGCCAGTCGCCACCCCCAGGCCGGACATTGGCCAACCGATCCCAAGGCCCGCGCCATCGCCCGCGTGTTAACCGCCGAGATGCACGCAGGGTTTGGCGCACTGCGCAACCATTGCCCGATGAACCTGCGCGTCAGCTACACAGATTGCGCGCCTGCGTCAGAGGTTTTGGCCGATCTGGCACGACTGGAAACCCTCTGGGCCTGGGCGCAAGGCGAAACCGGTTCATCGCAGTGGCTGTGCGGCAATTACAGCGCCGCCGACGCGTTTTTTGCCCCCGTGGCAGCGCGTATCGCAGGCTACAACCTGCCCGTGGGCGCCGCGGCCATGGTCTATGTGACCGCCCATCTGGCGCATCCGTCCTTTCGCCGTTGGCGGGCCATGGGCCATGCCGACGGTGCCGACCAAGACTTTTACCGCCGCGATTATCCGCGGCGCCCGTGGCCCGGCCCGGCCCCTCTGCCCGCCCGCGCGGTGGACGGCACCGCGTCGGAAAATGCAACCTGCCCCTACTCCGGCAAGCCCGTCAGCCATGTGCTGGAACTGGACGGCCGCCGTTTTGGCTTTTGCAACGCGTTTTGTCGCGACAAAACCGTCGCGGATCCAGCGGCCTGGGATAAATTCATGGCGATATATCAAGGATAATTTACCAATCCTAAACCATTGCGCCCTAACCGTTAACCAAGATGAACGGAGGGGCGCATGGTAGCTCGGGCCTACACAGTGGCCTTCGAAGGCGTCGAGGCGCGGATCGTCGAAGTGCAATGCGCCGTAGCACCCGGCCTGCCCTATTTCGGCATCGTTGGGCTGCCTGACAAGGCGGTTTCCGAAGCCCGCGAACGCGTGCGCGCCGCCATGTCCGCCATGTCGATCGCGCTGCCGTCCAAGCGGATCACGGTGAACCTGTCTCCGGCTGACTTGCCCAAGGAAGGGTCGCATTTTGATCTGCCAATCGCTCTGGCCCTGCTGGCCGCGCTGGATATCATCCCCAAAGATGAGGTCGAGGCGACAGTGGCCCTGGGAGAACTGTCACTTGATGGCCGCCTGATCCCGGTGATCGGCGCACTGCCCGCTGCCATGGCCGCCGCCGAAGCCGACCGTTCGCTTCTGTGCCCCAAAGCCTGTGGTGCCGAGGCCGCCTGGGTTGGCGCCACACAGGTTCTGGCGGCCAATTCCCTGGACGAGGTGGTGCGTCACTTCACCGGACAAGCGCCCATCACGCCCGCAGAAGCCGGCGAAGTGACGCGCCCGCCGCACAGTCGCGATTTTCGCGATGTGAAGGGGCAGGAACGGGCCAAACGGGCGTTGGAAATCGCCGCCGCCGGGCGTCACCATGTGCTGATGGTGGGCAGTCCGGGGTCGGGAAAGTCGATGCTGGCGGCACGTCTGCCCGGCATCCTGCCGCCCCTTTCGCCGATGGAAGCCCTTGAAACCTCTATGATTCACTCTCTGGCGGGGTTGCTGTCCGAAGGCGGCATCTCACGCGTCCGCCCGTTTCGCGAACCCCATCACACCGCCTCGATGGCTGCGATTGTCGGTGGCGGCAAGGGCGCAAAACCGGGGGAAATCAGTCTTGCCCACAATGGCGTACTCTTCATGGACGAATTCCCGGAATTCCCGCGCGCAGTGCTGGAAACCCTGCGCCAGCCCATAGAAACCGGCGAAATCATGGTCGCCCGCGCCAATGCCCATATCCGCTATCCCTGCCAATTCCTGCTGGTCGCCGCCGCAAACCCTTGCAAATGCGGCTATCTGTCAGACCCGGCCCGCGCTTGTGCCAAGGTGCCGCTGTGTGGTGAGGATTATCTGGGCCGCATCTCCGGCCCGCTGATGGACCGCTTTGATCTGCGCGTCGAAGTGCCGCCCGTGGCCTACACCGACCTTGACCTTCCCAGCCATGGCGACACCTCGGCCATGGTGGCGGGCCGGGTCTCGGCCGCCCGCGACCTGCAATCCATCCGGTTTCAGGGCCATGACAAACTGCGAGTCAATGCCGATATGGAGGGCAGTCTGTTGGAACAAGTGGCCGCCCCCGACGCCGAGGGCCGCACCCTTCTGGCCCGCGTGGCTGAACGCTTTGGGCTGTCGGCGCGCGGCTATCACCGGGTGTTGCGCGTGGCCCGCACCATTGCCGATCTGGACGGCGCAGCCGATGTCCGCCTGCCCCACATCGCCGAAGCGGTCAGCTATCGCTTGGCGGTCGGGGCAAAAGGCTAGCCGCCCAGTCCCGGCAAAATCGCACAATTTGACAGATCTTCGGCCGCGCCTCTGGCGGATGGGGGCAAAAACGGACAGCCATGCACGACTCCGGGTTCGGTATGCAACTGAGCCGACGCGGCACCGGCCGACAAAAGTGCGGCTCGCGCCAGCGCTTGCTTCACACCAAAACGCCTGGCCCGGGAGCCCGGGCGCAAAGCGCCACTCATCGCCCGCGCTTGGCCTCGATCACTTGCCAGATACGCTCTGCGGTGTTGGTGCCGTCAAACCGTTCCAACTCTTGAATGCCGGTGGGAGAGGTGACGTTGATCTCTGTCAGATAGTCGCCAATCACGTCGATGCCGACAAAGATCTGGCCGTGGTCCCGCAACACAGGGCCAATCGCCGCGCAAATCTCAAGGTCGCGGGCGGTCAGACCCACCTTTTCCGGCCGCCCCCCCGCATGCATGTTGGAGCGGGTCTCCCCCGCCTGCGGCACCCGGTTGATCGCACCCACCGGGTCGCCATCGACCAGAATCACCCGCTTGTCGCCCTTGGACACATCCGGCAGAAACTTTTGGACGATCAACGGCTCGCGGTTCATTCCGGTGAACATCTCATAAAGGCTGGCCAGATTGCGATCATTCGGGTCCAGCCGGAACACCCCGGCACCGCCATTGCCGTAGAGTGGCTTGAGAATGATGTCGCCATGTCGCGCCTTGAAGTCGCGGATGGTCTGCAAATCGCGGGCGATCGCGGTGGGCGGCGTCAGGTCGGGAAAACGCAGAACCAGCAGCTTTTCAGGATAGTTGCGCACCCAGAACGGGTCGTTCACCACCAGGGTCTTGGGGTGGATCATATCAAGCAAATGCGTTGTGGTGATGTAGCCCATGTCGAACGGCGGATCCTGACGCAACCAGACCACGTCAAATTCGGACAGATCCACTTCGGTTTCCACGCCATAGCTGACATGATTGCCCTGCTCTCGCCGCAGCGTGATCGGAAAGCCCCGTGCCATCACTCGACCTTCGACGAAGGCCAGCTTGTCGGCCGTGTAAAAGAACAGCTCATGCCCCCGCGCCTGCGCTTCAAGCGCGATGCGAAAGGTGCTGTCTGCATTGATATTGACCGACCCGATCGGGTCCATCTGTAGCGCTACCTTGAGGGGCATCTGACTCTCCGGAATTTTCATCCCTTTGATGGCGCAAGCCTGCACCGGATGCAATCACGCGGCGTAGGCGTTTTCCAGAACGTCGATGCGCCCCATCGCATCGACCATGGCCAGATCGATGCGCACATCGGTCAACTGGCCGTTGGGTTCGCCTGCCAGAAATTCCGATGCCGTGTTGTAGATCCGCGCCATTTGCCGCGGCGTCAGATGTTCCGCCGCCTGCGCATGGGTTTTGCTTTGCTTCACCTCGATGAAGATCACTTTGGCGCCATCGCGCGCGATCAGATCAATTTCACCGGCGGACCCACGCCAGCGCCGCGCGCAAACGGCCCGGCCAGAACGCGCGTACAACTGCGCCACCTGATCTTCGGCAGCCAGCCCTGCGTGATAAGACCGGACCCCGCTCATTGTCCGGCCCGTTTCAACGCCAATTGATACACATCACGCCGCGCCAGACCGTAAGCCTGCGCCACCGCCGAGGCGGCATCCTTCATCGACATATGGGTTAGTGCCTGATCCAAAGCCTGCTCCACCGTTGCGGCATCTGCCACCTGTTGGGGCGCGCGGTCGATCAGAACCACGATTTCACCCTTTACGTCGCGCCCGTCAAAGGCCGCTGCCAAGTCTGCCAAAGTCCCGCGCGACACTTCTTCGAATCGCTTCGTCAGTTCCCGGCACACCGCAGCATTACGCCCTGCCCCCATAATCTGCACCAAATCATCTAACAGTTGGTTAATCCGCTTCGGCGATTCGTACAAAATCAGGGTCGCCTGCACCTGCGCCAGCTCCCGCAAAAACGTCTCGCGCGCGGATTTGGCGCTGGGGGCAAAGCCTGCGAACATGAACCGGTCACTGGGCAGGCCCGACACCGTCAAAGCACACAGGACGGCCGAGGGACCCGGCGCGGACAGCACGGTGTAGCCTTCGGCAATCGCGGCACGGCCCAGTTGAAAGCCGGGGTCGGAAATCAGTGGCGTGCCCGCTTCTGACGCATAGGCCACAGATTTGCCTTCGGCCATCGCGCGCAAAAGCCGCGGCAGGGCGGTGTCATTGTTGTGCTCATGATAGGCGACCAGCGGGCGATCCCCCAGCGCAACCCCATGAATTTCCATCAGATGCCGCAAGGTGCGCGTGTCCTCCGCCGCCAACACATCTGCGGAATTCAGGATGTCCAGCGCCCGCAACGTGATGTCGCGCGCAGCACCAATCGGCGTGGCCAGAAAATGCAGTCCGGCGGGCAATTTGGTTTTCAGTGGCGTGGGATTGCCGATGCTCACGCCATTTCCCCTTTGGGTAAGTTTACTTCCGGACCCAAACCTTTTAGGCTGACAGGGTCTGCCGCGCGCCACCAAGTGAGGAATCCCATGTTGTCTGTTTTGAAGCAGGCCCGCAAGTCGCTGGGCCAAATTGTTGTGGGCGCCGCAGCCCTTGTGCTGGCCGCCTGTACACCGACGGCGGGGCCGGTCCTGGGCGGGGGCGATGCCTCGGGCAAGATCCAGGTGGCGCTGTTGGTGCCCGGCGGATCGGGTCAGGCCAGCGATGAATTGCTGGCCCGGTCGTTGCAGAATGCCACCCGTCTGGCCATCGCCGATCTGGGCGGGGCGCAGGTGGATCTGCGCGTCTACAACACCGCCGGTCAGCCCGCCCAAGCCGCCGCCATGGCCAGCAAAGCCGTGGCCGAGGGCGCGCAAATCATCCTTGGCCCGGTCTTCGCCCAAGAGGCCAACGCCGCCGGGGTCGCCGTGGCCGGGCAGGGCGTGAATGTTCTGGCGTTCTCGAACAACACCGATATCGCCGGCAACAATGTCTTTGTGCTGGGGCCAACCTTTGGCAACACCGCCAGGCGACTGGCGACTTATGCCGTGCGGCAGGGCAAGCCGAAGGTCATGATCGTGCATGATCGCAACACCGCAGGCGATCAGGGCCGCGCGGCGATTGCGCAAGGCGTGTCGGCAGCAGGGGGGCAGGTCGTGGCCACCGGCAGCTATGAATTCTCGCAAAACGGGGTGGTTTCGGCCGCGCCGGGCATTGCCAAAGCCGCCAGGGACAACGGCGCGCAAGCGGTGTTTCTGACCGCCGATACCGCAGGCGCCCTGCCCTTGGTAAGCCAGCTTTTGGCTGACAACGGGTTGTCCTCGGCCGATGCGCAGTTCATCGGCCTGACCCGCTGGGACATTCCCGCCGCAACCTTGGCCCTGCCCGGCGTGCAGGGCGGCTGGTTTGCTCTGCCCGACCCGGCGCTTTATGCGCAATATCAGTCGCGCTATCAGGCCGCCTATGGCGAGGCGCCACATCCGATCTCTGGTCTGGCTTATGACGGGATTGCGGCCATCGGAGCGTTGATGAAACGCAATCTGTCGGGGGCTGTGTCGAAGTCGGCGCTGACCCAAGGCTCCGGCTTTGTCGGCGTCAACGGGATTTTCCGCCTGCGCGACGATGGCACCAACGAACGTGGTCTGGCCGTGGCGCAAATTCGCGGCGGCCAACTGGTTGTCGTTGACGCCGCTCCGCGCAGCTTTGGTGGCGCGGGTTTCTAAGGCAGGCTGATGAAAGACACAGATTTTCCGCTGCCGGTGGCTGACTTGCTGGTTCCGGCGGCGGAAGTGATAGACGGGCCTGCACTGATTGCCGCGATTTCCGCCGAGATTGACGCCAAGACCGATGCCCGCGCCATCCGCGCCATCGCCGTGCGCCACATGGCCGAAGCAAAGGCGCGCGGCAATGCGGTGTTGCAGCAGGCGTTCAGCGAACAACCGCTTGCGGCCCGCGCGCTGGTCACTGCGCAATCCCATTTGACCGATGTGCTGGTCACCACCGCCTTGATGGTGGCGCGGCAGCAATTGCACCCCCTGCCGAACCCCACCGAATCCGAGCGTATTGCGGTGCTGGCGGTGGGTGGCTTTGGCCGCGCCGAAATGGCACCGCATTCCGATGTCGATCTGTTGTTCCTGACGCCGTGGAAGATCACGGCTTGGGCAGAATCTGTCATTGAATCGATGCTTTACATGCTGTGGGACCTGAAACTGAAGGTTGGACATGCCAGCCGCACCGTCGCCGATTGCCTGCGGTTGGGGCGCGATGACATCACCATCCGCACCGCCTTGCTGGAGCATCGCTTTATCGCGGGCCACGCCAAACTGGCCACCGAATTGGGCGACAAACTGTGGTCCGACCTCTTCCGCAACTCCGGTCCCGAATTCATCGAGGCCAAGCTGGCGGAACGCGCGGAACGCCACAAACGGCAGGGCGGTCAACGCTATGTGCTCGAGCCCAATGTCAAAGAGGCCAAGGGCGGTCTGCGCGACCTGCAGACGCTGTATTGGATCGGCAAATACCTGCACCGGGTGCCGTGTTCGGCCGGGCTGGTGGGCGCAGGCCTGCTGACGCGCGAGGAATTCGACACCTTTGACCGGGCCGAGTGTTTCCTTTGGGCTGCGCGTTGTCATCTGCATTACATCACCGCGCGTTGTACCGATCAGTTGACCTTCGATCTGCAGGTCGAAGTTGCCGCCCGCATGGGTTACCGCGACACCGCCGGACGCCGTGCGGTCGAGTTGTTCATGCAGGATTACTTCCGCCACGCCACCCGCGTCGGAGAGTTGACCCGCATCTTCCTGACAGAGCTTGAGGCCCGCCACGCCAAGCCCGAAGCCCGCTTGCTGGGGTTTTTCAGCCGCAAGAAGGTGAAGCCGCCGTTCAAACTGGTGCAAGGCCGCCTGGATGTGCTGGAGCCTGTGACCTTCTTCGCCGACCCTCTCAACCTGTTGCGGATATTCGAAGAGGCCCTGCGCTCGGGCTATCTCTTGCACCCCAACATCATGCGGATGGTCGCGGCCAACCTGCATCTGATCGACGATGATCTGCGTGACAATCCCGAAGCGGTGCGCATCTTTCTGGATCTGCTGCTGAAACATGGCAATCCCGAGCGCGGCTTGCGGCGGATGAACGAACTCGGCGTGCTGTCCGCCTTCATTCCGGAATTCGAAAACATCGTCGCGATGATGCAGTTCAACGTCTATCACCACTACACGGTGGACGAGCATATCATTCAGACCATCTCGGTGCTGGCCCAGATCGAACGCGGCGCGCTGATTGAAGAGTTGCCCGTGGCCTCTGGCATTCTGAAGGCCGGGGTGAACCGCAAAGTGATCTTCGTGGCGCTGCTGCTGCACGACATCGGCAAGGGCCGTCCGGAAGATCACTCGATCATCGGCGCGCTGCTTGCCCGCCGCATCAGCCCGCGGCTGGGACTTTCGCCGGAAGAATGCGAAACCGTCGAATGGCTGGTGCGCTATCATCTCTTGATGTCCGACATGGCGCAAAAGCGTGACATCGGCGACCCGCGCACCGTGCGTGATTTCGCCAAGGCGGTGAAAACCCGCAAGCGGCTGGATCTGCTGACGGTGCTGACGGTTTGCGACATCCGCGGTGTGGGCCCCAACACCTGGAACAACTGGAAGGCCATGCTGCTGCGGCAATTGCACAGCCAGACCGCCGAGGCGCTGGAAGCGGGCCTGGAAAATGTGAACCGCGACAAGCGCGAGGACGAGGCCAAGGCTGCCCTCGCAGATCGGTTGCACGACTGGAGCGAGGCTGATCTGAAAACGGAAACGGCCCGCCACTACGCGCCCTATTGGCAGGGCCTGTCCACCGACACCCAGGAAGTGTTCGCCCGGCTGCTGCGCGGCTTGGGGACCGATGAAATCCGCATTGATCTGCACCCCGAACCCGCCCGCGATGCCACCCGCGCCTGTTTCGCGCTGGCCGACCATCCCGGCATATTCTCACGTCTGGCCGGGGCCTTGGCCCTTGTCGGGGCCAATGTCGTCGATGCCCGCACCTACACCTCCAAGGATGGCTATGCGACGCCGGTGTTCTGGATCCAGGACGCCGATGGCAAACCCTATGAGGTCTCCCGCCTGCCCCGCCTGCGCGGCATGATCGAGAAAACCCTGCGCGGTGAGGTCTTGCCACGAGAGGCATTGGCCGGCCGCGACAAGGTGAAGAAACGCGAACGCGAGTTTCGCTTTCCAACCCACATCACCTTCGACAACGAAGGTTCGGAAATCTACACCATCATCGAGGTCGACACCCGCGACCGCCCCGGCCTGCTCTATGACCTGACCCGCACCTTGGCTGCCAACAACATCTACATCGCAAGCGCGGTGATCGCGACCTATGGCGCGCAGGTGGTCGATGCCTTCTACGTCAAGGACATGTTCGGATTGAAACTGCATGCCAAACACCGCCAGGAAGCGCTGGACAAAAAGCTGCGTCAGGCGATTGTCGACGGTGCCGAACGCGCCCAAAACGCCACCTGAACCTTTCTGCACCCTGCGCCTTTCCCTAAAACTTGACTAAAATTTGCATCCTCTCTGCCGAAATATCCCACAGGAGGTTTGGGGGATGTGAAATCCCCCAACGCCTGCCAAGCCGCGAACCGTTGCCCACGAAAGTCCCGCCATGAAACCGATCAGCCTGTTGCGTTCCATCCTCACCGTCGCCGGCTGGACACTGCTGTCTCGCGGCGCGGGCTTTGCGCGCGACATGATGATGGCGGCCTACCTTGGGGCGGGCCCGGTGGCGGATGCGTTCAATGTCGCGTTTTCTCTGCCCAACATGTTCCGCCGTTTCTTCGCCGAAGGCGCGTTCAATATGGCCTTCGTGCCGATGTTCGCCAAAAAGCTGGAAGGCGGCGAGGACGCGCAGGGCTTTGCCCGCGACGCGTTCAACGGATTGGCCGCCGTTCTGATCGTGTTCTCGGTGATCGGCACCCTGGCGATGCCATGGCTGGTCTATGCCATGGCATCGGGCTTTGCAGGCAGCGAACGCTATGATCTGGCGGTGCTTTATGGCCAGATCGGGTTTTGCTATATCCTGTTCATCAGCCTTGTGGCGCTGCTGTCAGGCGTGCTGAACGCCTATGGCCATTTCACCGAGGCCGGATTTGTGCCGATCCTGATGAACCTGATGTTCATCGCGGCCATGTTGCTGGCGGTGTGGTTGGGTTTGGATATGGGCCTCACTCTGGCCTGGACAGTCCCGGTGACGGGCGTGGCGCAATTGGCCTTCACCTGGGTCTCCGCGCATCGGCTGGGCCTGCGTTTTGCGCCGCGTTGGCCGCGCATGACACCGGAACTCCGGCGTCTGGCGCTGATCGCGGCGCCTGCGGTGCTGGCGGGCGGGGTGGTGCAGATCAATCTTCTGGTCGGCCGTCAGGTCGCCAGCTACACGGATGGGGCGGTGTCCTGGCTGGTCTATGCGGATCGGTTGTATCAACTTCCCCTTGGCGTGGTCGGCATTGCCATCGGCACGGTCTTGCTGCCAGATCTGTCACGCCGCCTGCGGGCCAAGGATGACACCGGCGCGCGCGACAGCTTCAACCGTGGCACGGAATTCGCGCTTGCCCTGACCATTCCCGCCGCTGTGGCGCTGATGGTGGTCGCGCTGCCTCTGTGTCAGGTGTTGTATCAGCGCGGCGCTTTCGGGGCGGATGATGCCGCAGCCACGGCGCTGGCCCTGGCGATTTATGGCGCCGGCTTGCCCGCATTTGTGCTGCACAAGGTCTATCAGCCGCTGTATTTCGCACGCGAAGACACCCGCAGCCCATTCCGCTATGCTGTGGTCTCTATGATCATCAACGCCGTGATCGCGGTCGGCCTGATGCCCTATATCGGCTTTGCGGCCGCTGCCGTGGCCACCAGTCTGGCCGGGTGGATCATGGTGGCGCAGCTGTGGTTCGGCACCCGGCGCATGGGCGACGCCGCGCGTTTTGACACCCGCTTTCGCAGCCGCGCCCCGCGGATCATCCTGGCCGCTGCCGCGATGGGCTTGATCCTGCATTTCGGCCAGGGTGTTTTGGGCACAATGCTGACCAGTGCCGCCTGGCGCTACGCCGGACTGGCGCTGCTGATCGGCGCGGGCATCCTGAGCTATTTCGGTTTCGGCGCGGCCATCGGGGCGTTTCGGCTGTCAGATTTCCGCCGCCTGCGTCAGCGTTGACGGATCCGCATCCGCACCCGGCCAAAGCCGCCGGGACTGACGACGAAGGACAAGAAGAACCCGGCAGCAAAGCCCGACAGGTCGGCCACCCATTCCCAGCCACCACCGAACAAAACGCCGAACAGCAATTGCACGAACAGCAAAAACCCGATCATCGAAAACGCCCGGAACTGGTTGACCCCGGTGCCCGCCAGCCGCACCCAAAGCAGAAACGTGAACGCCCCGATCAGCCCATAGACCGCAGGGTAGGCCCCAAACAATGGCTGCTGAATGGCCGGGATTGATACATAGACCAGCCCGCCCACAAGCGACGCGCCAAAAAACACGGCCGCCAGCGCCCACCAGCGGAAAATCTCACCGACGAATTTGCCCATGGCCAGCAGAATGACGATGGCGAACACGGCTTGGGTCAGGGTGTAATGCAGGAACGGATAGCTGAAAAACCGCAGCAGCAATTCGGCGTCAAACGCGCCCAGACCCGCTTGCTGGCGCCAGTAATCCGGCCACAGCCCATAGGTTTCGATCGCGGCGGTGCGCCAGCCGATGGCCTCCGGGCCGCCAACCACGCCGCCATCGCCCAGGCTGAACACCGCCTCCAGCAGGATCATCGGCAATGCCAGCAGCCAGACCACGGGCGGCAACGGGTTCAGGGGCGGGGCATTGCGGTTGTCCATCTGGCATCCTTTGATCGCGAAAAGGGTCGGGTGGGTTGATTGACGCCCCCCGTTGCCTTCGATAAGCCGAACCCGCAGCCTTTTCCAGCCCGCAGCTTTACCCGCTGCAGGCTTCTTCAGATGGAGTGACCCATGTCCGAGCCGGTCCAAACGCCTCAGACTTTCCCGACCCGCATTTTCTCGGGGATTCAGCCCTCGGGCGGATTGACCCTTGGCAATTATCTGGGCGCGCTGAAACGCTTTGTCGAAAAGCAGGACGAGGGCATCGAGACGATCTATTGTCTGGTCGACATGCACGCCATCACCGTCTGGCAGGACCCCGAAAAGCTGCGCCACGCCACGCGCGAAGCCGCCGCAGGCTTTATCGCCGCAGGCATTGATCCGGCGCGGTCGGTGCTGTTCAATCAGTCCCAGGTGACCGCCCATGCGGAATTGGCATGGATTTTCAACTGTGTGGCGCGGATGGGCTGGATGAGCCGGATGACCCAGTTCAAGGACAAGGCGGGCAAGAATTCCGAGAACGTGTCCCTCGGCCTGTTTGCCTACCCCGCCCTGATGGCTGCCGATATTCTGGCCTACAAGGCCACACATGTGCCGGTGGGCGAAGATCAGAAACAGCATCTGGAACTGGCCCGCGACATCGCGATCAAGTTCAACAATGACTACAAGGTGCCGTTCTTTCCGGTGGTGGAACCGGTGATCGAAGGGGCTGCCACCCGCGTGATGTCACTGCGCGACGGCACTTCGAAAATGTCGAAATCCGATCCCTCCGATCAAAGCCGGATCAACCTGACCGACGATGCCGACACGATTTCCAGGAAAATCCGCAAGGCCAAGACCGACGCCGAACCGCTGCCTGACACCCTGGACGGCCTGCGGGACCGCCCCGAGGCGCGCAATCTGGTCAACATCTATGCCGCCCTTGCGGGCCACACTCCAGCGCAGGTGATCACCGATTATGCGGGCGCCCAGTTTGGCACCTTCAAACCGGCGCTGGCCGATCTGGCGGTGGCCAAGCTGTCGCCGATCACTTCCGAGATGACCCGCCTGATGAAAGACCCTGCCGAGATTGACCGCATTCTTGGCGCAGGCGCGGCCCGCGCCGATGCCATCGCGCGGCCAATCGTCGATCAGGTTTACGACATCATCGGTATGATCCGCTCGCGGCAGCTGTGATGACCTGTCGGTCTGCCTCGGGGTGGGCCGACGTTGCAGGGCGATGCAATGCCAAGGCATATCGGTTGTAGGCTGTATGAAATCTTTGCGGTGAATGGCATGATTTACACCGGCACTGACGGAAAAACGTGGCGCCGCTGTGGGTCGTGGAACAATCGGGCGGTGAAGGATGATGTCGGAAAAGATCAAGCGCGCGGCCCGACCTTGCGTCAAAGCATCTTTTTTGAAACCACCGACAAAGTCGAAGTCGCCTGCATGGAAAACCCGTTGATCGTGCAAGACCGCGCCCGCCACCCCGCCATCGGCCCTGCCTCTGCGCGGCATTGGTGATGCTGCGCGCGCTGGCCCGGGCGGTGCTGCTGGTGGCCCTCGCCGGGTCTTTGGCCGGCACCACTCTGACTGCGGCGCGGATCGCTTCTGACCCGCTGATTTCGCCGTTCACCGATGCCGCCGCCGATCAGATCGTCGCCGCGACCGACCGCATGCTGGCCCAAGCCGCCACCCCGGAAACCCTGCGCGCCCATATCGGCAATCGTCTGGCCGAAGAGCCGCGCAACTGGCTGGCGCAGGATGCCTTGGTGGCATTGGCGGCTGAGCGCGCCATTCCCCTGCCCCAAGACCTGACCGACGCCGTGCAGATCGCGCGCGAAGATGACCACGGCTATTATGCCACCGTCGCCTCTTGCGCCGCCTGCGCCTATGACCCGGCGGACTGCTCGCTGTCCCAGGTGATGATCTGTCAGGCCCCGATTGCGCTGTCGCCCATCAGTGACATCACCGGTATCACCCGCGCGGGGGCGGCCTATGCGACGGGGGCAGAGGTCGATCAGGTTGACCTTGCGCTGTCGGTGGTGGGCTTGGGGGCGACGGCGGCGGTGGTGGCCTCGGGCGGGTCTTCTGTCGTGGTCAAGGCAGGGGCGTCTCTGGCGAAACTGGCGCGGCGGATGGGGCGGTTGTCACCGCGGCTGGTGGCGATGGCCGCCGATGCCGTGCGCGGCGGCGTCAACTGGGCGGCTCTGCCCGGGGTGCGCGGCCTTGATGATCTGACCGCGGCCATCCGACCAGAGGCCTTCACCCCCCTGACCAACACTCTGACCGATCTGGACAGGCTGCGCACAGCCACCACCACCACCACCGCCCTGCACCTGCTGCCGCTGGTCGATGACGCCCATGACGCCCGCCGCCTGGCCCGCGCCGCCGAGGCTTTGGGCCCGAGACTGGCCGCGCGGGCCGAGGTTCTGGGCAAGACCCGCCTGCTGCGCGCGACGCTGCGGGTGTCAAAAACCGGCTGGGCACTGGCATCATCCCTGGTGGGGCTGATGGTATCTGCGGCGATGATGCTGTCGGGCATGGTGCAGCACTGGCTCTGGCGGCGGTTGCGCGCGGCGGCGCGGGGCTGAATCCATGCGGCGGCACTCTGGCGCGCATGACCACAGCCCCGAGGCCCCGGGTCAGGCCCGGGGCGGCGCGGCGCCTTTGAAACATCAAAAAAAAACCACTAGACACATCACAAACGCCGGGCCTGAACGCCCAGGGAGTGTTGGTGCGGCACAGCAAAACCCAAGCCAACCGCCGCAACCAAAGCGGGCATAAAACGTCACGGAATCGATTCACAATCCTGCCAGATTGGTGGTGGGGCGCACCTGCCCCATCTGTCCCCGCTTGATGGTCCACCGCATTAGGACCGTGCCCCCAGACCAGTCCCCCGGTCTGGGGGCTTTTTTACGGGCTTCAGGCGGAACCCTGCCCAATCCTTGCACATATCAGCAAGGTTTCGCCCGCCCCGCCACATCCTCTCTGCACAAATATCCCCGCCGGAGGCATCTAAAGTTCTTCCTTTCCAATCGCTTGCCACGTCGCCAAGCACCTTGCGCCGATCTCGTCCGCCCCCCCTTCCCCGCGCCGTGTTCAGATGATTAACCTTGCACCACAAACAAGGAGAACAGCATGGCCTTCGGCAAATCCATCCGCACCTTCTGGGACGGGCGCTGGCATGACGGCGACATCGCGGTGATGAAGGCCGCCGATCACGGCATCTGGCAGGGCACCTCGGTGTTCGACGGCGCGCGCTATTTCGATGGCATGTGCCCCGACCTTGATCTGCACTGTGCCCGCGTCAACCGTTCGGCCGAGGCGCTGATGATCACGCCCACCTGCGCGCCCGAGGATATGGCCGCAATCATCCGCGAAGGTCTGCAAGCCTTTGGTCCGGGTCAGGCGGTCTACATCCGGCCGATGTATTGGGCGCTGCACGGGTCGGATCTGGGCATCGCACCGCTGCCCGGCGCCACCGGCTTTGCAATTTCGCTGGAAGAGGTCGCCATGCCCGACCCCGATTTCGCAACCACCGTGACACGGACACGGTTCCGCCGTCCGGTGCTGGAGGATTCGGTCTGCAACGCCAAGGCCGGCTGCCTTTACCCCAACAATGCCCGCATGCTGGTCGAGGCGCAGGCCAAGGGCTTTGGCAACGCGCTGGTCGCCGATGCCTTGGGCAATCTGGCCGAAAGCGCCACGGCCAATGTGTTTCTGGTCAAGGATGGTGTCGTCTTCACCCCGATTCCCAACGGCACCTTTCTGGCCGGCATCACCCGCGCCCGCCACATCGCCAACCTGCGCGCCGATGGGTTCGAGGTGCGCGAATGCGTGCTGAGCTTTGACGACGCCCATGCGGCGGACGAGATTTTCCTGTCGGGCAATTTCGCCAAGGTGACGGCAGTGAAGGGTTTTGATGCCACCGAATACAAGGACCGGCCCGTCACCGCCCGCGCACGTCGCCTCTATTGGGATTGGGCGGCGAGTCAGCGCTGAGGGGCCGCTTCACCAGCGGGACCGGCGCCGACCTTGCCTTCCCGCCGCGCGGGGGCCATCATCGCGCCGTCATAGGAGTCGATCATGCGCAAGTTTCTTGTCGTGCTGGATGACAGCCGAGAATGCCTGAACGCGATGCGCTTTGCGGCGCTGCGGGCGGCGCATACGGGCGGGGGTGTGCAGATCCTGTCGATCATCCCGCCCGAAGAGTTTCAGCACTGGATGGGCGTCGCCGACCTGATGCGGGCCGAAGCGCGGGAGCGGATCGAGGCGCATTTTGAGGTGTTCGCCAAGTGGATGCGCGACAAGCAGGGCATCAACCCGGAACTGATCATCCGCGAGGGCGATCCGGTTGCCGAGATTCTGGCGCAGGTCAAGGACGATCCAACCGTCGGCATTCTGGTTCTGGGTGCGGGCACTGACAAGTCGGGCCCCGGCCCCCTGGTCACCCAGATGACCCGCAACTCGGGCAGCCTGCCGATCCCGATCACGATCGTTCCGGGTGATATGAGCAAAGAGCGGCTGGAGAGCATCACCTGATGGTCCCAAATCGGGGCCATTGATTTGATTGATGTGTTCTGGATGGCCCGGCGTTTGGTTGACAAGTTGTGGCGGTGTTTTGGGGCAGGCAACTGGGGGGCTCACCCCCCAGACCCCCGAGGATATTTAGGGACAGATGAACGCAAGTTTTAGATAAACTTTCGCCATTTTGCGAGTGGATCTGCAGGTGTGCCCCTGCGTCTGCCTTTGGCTTGGGCGTAATCTGACCTGACCGTATGACTTGCTGATGCAGATCGCCGATTACAGCTTGGCCCGCGGCCGACGCTTTTGGCGCGGTTTCGGGTGGCATCAGGGCAGAACAGCCAACAGGCGCGATTGCGATGACGCCAACCTGCTCTGGGAAATCATTTTTCTGCCACAACCTGCAGCGCAGAACGGTCGGCGTCGGCTGCAGCCAGCACTATTCGTTTCGCAGTCGCAGCATTTGTGCTATGGTTGCAACATGGGAGGACTGATCGGAGACGACCATGACCCGCATTCCCAAAACGCTGCTGCCGCCGATGCGCGCAGTTTTGCCGCCCTTGCCCGCCCAAGACAGCATGGCCTGTGCCGTGCCGTCGCCCTTGGATGATCGCCTGCGCGACATCTTGGCGCTGGAGCAGATGTACGGTTATTACTGGCCGGACTGACCGCTTGCTGCCGCTGCAAACTTGACTTCCCCGGTCGCAGGGCGCATATCCGACTGGAATAGTCGGAGACTTGCAGATGTTCATTCAGACTGAATCCACCCCGAACCCGGCGACGCTGAAATTCCTGCCCGGGCAGGCTGTGCTGGACATGGGCACTGCCGATTTTCCTTCGGCGGAGTCCGCGGGCAAATCGCCCCTGGCGACGCGGATCTTTGCCACCGGGCAGGTCACCGGCGTGTTCTTTGGCACCGATTTTGTCACCGTGACCAAGGCAGAAGCCGCCGATTGGCAACACATCAAGCCCGCCATCCTGGGTGCGATCATGGAGCATTACCAGTCGGGTGCCGCCGTGATGGAGGGCGAATCGCAATCCGCCCATGCCGCGCATGACGGGCCTGATGCCGATGTGGTGCGCCAGATCAAGGAACTGCTGGACAGCCGGGTGCGTCCGGCGGTGGCGCAAGATGGCGGCGATATTACGTTCCATGGCTTTGACCGGGGCATCGTCTATCTACACATGAAGGGCGCCTGTGCCGGTTGTCCGTCATCGACGCTGACCCTGAAAATGGGCATCGAAAACCTGCTGCGCCACTATATCCCCGAAGTGCTGGAAGTGCGTCCGGTTGCGGCCTGAGCCAAAGCGCGTCGCATGAAGCCCGCCTGTATTCTGGCCTTTGACACATCGGCGGCGCAATGTGCCGCCGCTTTGCTGTGGGGCGACCGCGTGATTGTGCGGTTGGAAGACATGCAAAAGGGTCAGGCCGAACGCCTTGTGCCGCTGCTGGAGGAACTGCTGGCCGAGGCCGGTCTGAGCTGGGGCGATCTGACGGCGGTGGCGGTGGGCACTGGACCCGGGAATTTCACCGGCGTGCGGATTGAGGTGGCTGCGGCGCGCGGTCTGGCTTTGGGTCTGGGCATTCCGGCGATTGGCGTGACCCGGCTGGAGGCCGTGGCGCACGGCTTGCCGCGCCCGATTTCGGTGATCGAAGATGCGCGGCGCGATGAGGTTTATGTGCAAAGCTTTGCGGATGCGCCCGGGCCCGCCCGGCTTGCCGATGCGGAAAACCCCGGGGCCTTGCACGACCTGCGCACCGGGTCGGCGGCGGGTCCGGATGCGTTGCCGCCCGCGATGCCAATGGTCGAGGCGATTGCCCGCATCGCGGTCAGCCGCCGTGACGCGCCCCGCCCCGCGCCGTTCTATCTGCGCGGGGCCGATGCCGCGCCGCCCTCTGATTCACCGCCGACCCTCTTGCCAGATCCGGTGCCCGCATGACCCCGATTGAGATGGCCGCCATTCATGCCGCCTGTTTTGCCACCCCGCGCCCATGGAATGCGGCTGAGATCGCGTCGTTTCTGGACAGCCCGCTGGCATTCGTGTTGCAGGAACCCGACGGATTTCTGATCGCCCGCGTGGTGGCCGGAGAGGCCGAGTTGCTGACACTGGCGGTGGACCCAAAGGCCCGAAAGCGCGGCACGGGTGGACGCTTGGTGGACCGGTTTTTGACCGAGGCGCGGGCGCGCGGTGCCGAATCAGCGTTTCTGGAAGTGTCGGACCAAAACCTGCCCGCGCAAAGCCTGTACGCCCGTAAGGGCTTTACACAAAAGGCCAAGCGCACCGGCTACTACCAGACAGCGGATGGCAGGCAGGTGGATGCCCTGCTGTTGGCGCGCGCAATTTAGATACCAACTACAGCCCAATTACTGACCATTGGGTCTATTTTTTATCGCCGGATAAAACGCAATCCTGCTTGTGTCAGATTCCTGTTGACCCTCCGCCAAACCTCCGCCCTAAATTGGCGACGATCTTGCCGCGACTGGCTCTGCGCGGACCATGGACAGGCGAGAAGACGCATTTGAAACCGGGAGAAAACCATGACCCTGATGAAACACCTGCTGGGTGCCGCCGCCACTTTGGCGCTGACCGCTGGTATTGCTGCTGCTGAACCCGCCATCATTTTCGACCTTGGCGGCAAATTCGACAAATCCTTCAACGAGGCTGCTTTCAACGGTGCCGAGCGTTGGGCAAAGGAAACCGGCGGCACCTACAAAGAGCTGGAAATGCAGTCCGAAGCCCAGCGTGAGCAGGCCCTGCGCCGTCTGGCTGAATCCGGTGCAAACCCGATCATCATGACCGGCTTTGCCTTTGGGGACGTGCTGAACACCGTGGCCCCCGACTTTCCGGACACCAAGTTTGGCATCATCGACATGGTCGTTGAGCAGCCGAACGTGAAGTCGGTGGTGTTCACCGAGGATCAGGGCTCGTATCTGGTCGGCATGATGGCGGGCCTTGCGTCCAAGACCAATACCGTTGGTTTCATCGGCGGCATGGACATTCCGCTGATCCGCCGCTTTGGCTGCGGCTATGCGCAGGGCGTCAAGGCTGTGAAGCCGGATGCCACCGTGATCCTGAACATGACCGGCACCACCCCTTCGGCTTGGAATGATCCGGTCAAGGGGGCCGAACTGGCCAAGGCGCAGAAGTCGCAAGGCGCAGATGTGATATATGCGGCGGCGGGCGGTACCGGCGTGGGCGTTTTGCAAGCGGCTGCGGACGAAGGCATCCTGTCGATCGGCGTCGACAGCAACCAGAACGGCATGCATCCGGGCAAGGTTCTGACCTCGATGCTGAAGCGCGTCGACAACGCGGTTTACGCGGCCTTCACCGAAGGCGAAGCCCTGACCCCCGGCTTCTCGGTCATGGACCTGAAATCGGGCGGTGTGGATTATGCGATGGACGAAAACAACGCCGCTTTGGTCTCGCCAGAGATGAAAGCGGCCGTTGATGCGGCTGCCGAAAAGATCAAATCGGGTGAGTTGGTCGTGCATGACTACATGTCGGACAACACCTGCCCGGCCGCGACGTTCTAAGACCCCACGGGTCTGACCTGTGCCGCGCCCGGTCTTGGGCGCGGCACAGTTTGCAAAAACGCCAGCAACGAAGCCGCAGCCAGCGGACGGGCGACAGGGATCAGGGGAGTGACCGCATGGGCGATGCCCGGTTTGCGATTGAACTGAAGGGCATATCCAAAGCCTTTGGCCCGGTTCAGGCCAACAAGGATATCAACGTGCAGGTGCCGCGCGGCACCATCCATGGCATCATCGGTGAAAACGGTGCCGGAAAATCGACGTTGATGTCTATTTTATACGGGTTTTACAAAGCCGATGCCGGGCAGATCCTGATCAACGGCACCCCGACCGCCATTCCCGACAGCCAGAGCGCCATCCGCGCCGGCATCGGCATGGTGTTTCAGCATTTCAAGCTGGTGCAGAATTTTACCGTCCTTGAGAACGTGGTTCTGGGGGCGGAAGATGGTCCGTTGCTGAATTCATCGCTGGCCAAGGCGCGGCGGGTGCTGACCGATCTTGCGCGGGAATATGAGCTGGACGTGAACCCAGATGCGTTGATCGAAGATCTGTCGGTGGGGCATCAGCAACGGGTCGAAATCCTCAAGGCGCTGTACCGTCAGGCCGAGATTTTGATATTGGATGAGCCGACGGGGGTACTGACGCCCGCCGAGGCAGATCATTTGTTTCGCATTCTCAAAGGCCTGCGCGATCAGGGCAAGACCATCATCCTGATCACCCACAAACTGCGTGAGATCATGGAGGCGACCGACAACGTGTCGGTGATGCGACGCGGCACCATGGTGGGCACGGTGAAAACGGCGGAAAGCAGCCCGGAATCGCTGGCTGAATTGATGGTGGGGCGCAAGGTTCTGCTGGAGGTCGAGAAAAAGCCCGCGGCCCCCGGCGGGATTGTGCTGTCGGTCAAGGATCTGACGGTAAAGGACGAACATGGCGTCACGCGGTTGAAAGGCGTCAGTTTCGACATCCACGCCGGTGAGATCCTGGGCATCGCGGGGGTGGCCGGCAACGGGCAGTCCGAATTGCTGGAGGCGTTGGGTGGCATTGCCCGCGCGACCGGGGCGATTGTGCTGAACGGGATGGCGCTGCCCCTGACCGGAGCGCAGGCCAACGGGCGCAGCCGCCGAAAGGCAGGCATCGCGCATGTGCCCGAGGACCGGCAAGCGCTGGGTCTGATCATGGATTTCTCGGCTTGGGAGAACGTGGCCTTCGGTTATCACAATGCGCCGCAGTACCAGAAAAACGCGCTGTTCATGGACAATGACGCGCTGCGCGCGGACACCGAGAAAAAGATGGCCACCTATGATGTGCGCCCGCCGATCCCGGCGCTGGCTGCCAAGAATTTCTCGGGCGGCAATCAGCAAAAGATCGTGGTGGCACGGGAAATGGAAAGCGACCCGGACCTGTTGCTGATCGGTCAGCCGACGCGCGGGGTGGACATTGGCGCGATTGAATTCATCCACAAACAGATCGTGGCGATGCGCGATGCGGGCAAGGCAATTTTGTTGGTCTCGGTCGAACTGGATGAAATCATGTCTTTGGCGGACCGGATTGCGGTGATGTTTGACGGGCGGTTGATGGGGTACCGCGACCCTGAAACCACCAACGAGCGCGAGTTGGGCATGCTGATGGCCGGAATGAACGCTGATACAGGCGGGGGGCCGGGCGCATGACCAGATTGCCAACATGGGCCGATGTGGTGCTGGTGCCGTTGATCAGCCTGTTGCTTGCGGCCATCGTGTCGGCCCTGGTTTTGCTGGCCATTGGTCAAAGCCCGATGGAAGCACTGTCGGTGATGGTCGAGGGCGCGGTCGGCTCGCCCTATGCCTGGGGCTATACGCTCTATTACGCCACCAGTTTCATCTTCACCGGGCTTGCGGTGATGGTGGCCTTTCACGGCGGGTTGTTCAACATCGGCGGCGAAGGGCAGGCGCAGTTGGGGGGCTTAGGCGTGGCTTTGGTGTGCCTTGCGCTGCCTTGGCCGCATTGGACGCTGGCGCTGTTGGCGGCGACGCTGGGGGCGGCGCTGTTTGGTGCGGCCTGGGCGGCAATCCCGGCCTGGTTGCAGGCCAAACGTGGCAGCCATATCGTGATCACCACGATCATGTTCAACTACATCGCGGCGGCACTGCTGATCTACGTTCTGGTCAACGTGTTGCGCCCGGATGGTCAGATGGACCCGGCTTCGGCCCGTTTCCCCGAAGGCACCAAGCTGCCGCAATTCCACGAGATTCCGCTGCTGCAGAACCTGTTTTTGAAACACACCGCAGATGGCGCGGTAAAGCTGGGCGCGGACGGGCTGGCGATCTATGAAAAAGTGCCCGCCAATGTCACTTTCTTTGTCGCCATCATCGCCTGCGTGGTGGTCTGGGCGCTGATGTGGCGCACAAGGCTGGGCTACGAGATCCGCGCCTTTGGCAAATCGGAAAAGGCCGCAACCTATGCCGGGATTTCACCCTTCAAGATCGTCATGGTGGCGATGCTGATATCGGGTGCCTTGTCGGGGATGATGGCGATCAACAATGTGATGGGCGAGTCTGAACGACTGCTGCAGAACTCGGCCGAGGGCGCGGGGTTCATTGGCATCGCGGTGGCCCTGATGGGGCGCAATCATCCGGCGGGGGTGTTTCTGGCGGCGATCCTGTTCGGGTTCCTGTATCAGGGCGGTGCGGAACTGGGCCTTTGGACGTCAATTCCGATCGAATTGCGCACCGTGGTGCAAGGCCTGGTGATCCTGTTCACCGGCGCGCTGGATCAGATGGTGCGGATGATGCTGGGCGTGTTCTTTCGTCGCAAAGGGGCTGCATGATGGATTACGCAACCCTGATGCAGGTGCTGGACACCACGTTGCGGCTGGCGACGCCCTTGCTGCTGGCGTGCCTCGCGGGGCTTTATTCCGAGCGCGCGGGGGTGTTTGACATCGGGCTGGAAGGCAAGATGCTGATGGCCGCGATGAGTTCGGCAGCCGTCGCCGCCTTGACCGGATCGGTGTGGATCGGGCTGTTGGCGGGCATCGCAGGATCCATGCTGTTTGCGCTGGTGCATGGTCTGGCCTCGATCACCTTCCGCGGCAACCAGTTGATCGCGGGGGTGGCGCTGAACTTTGTGGCCTCGGGCATCACCGTTTTGATAGCGCAGGATCTGTTCGGCCAAGGCGGACGGACGGCGCCCTTGTCGGGGGCCGCGCGGTTTGCACAGATTGATCTGCCCTTCGCCGAAAGCTTGCGCAATGTGCCGCTGCTGGGACCGCTTTATGCAGACGTGCTGTCTGGCCATACGATCCTGGTCTATGTGGCGCTGTTGCTGGTGCCGATTTCGTGGTGGGTGCTGTTTCGCACCCGCTTTGGTCTGCGGCTGCGCGCGGTGGGGGAAAACCCGGCCTCGGTGGATACGGCGGGCGTGTCTGTGGTGCGGTTGCGCTACACAGCCGTGTTGATCACCGGGGTTCTGTGCGGCTTGGCCGGGGCCTATATGGCGACAGGTCTGCAAGCCGGGTTCGGGCGTGAGATGACCGCAGGGCGCGGCTATATCGCGCTTGCGGCGCTGATCTTTGCCAAATGGCGGCCCTGGTATTGCCTATATGCCACGCTGCTGTTCGGGTTCCTGCAGGCTTTGGCCCTGCGCCCGGATGTGATCGAGAAAACCGTCGGCCTGTCGGTGCCGGTGCCTCTCTTGGACGCGCTGCCCTATATTCTGACAGTGGTGGTTCTGGCGGGCCTTGTCGGCAAGGCCACGCCGCCGCGTGCAGGAGGCGAGCCTTATGTCAAAGAGCGTTGACGACCTTGTTGCCCTGATCCACTCCCGCGCGGGGGCCGCGCCGGTTCAATTGGGGCTGATCCTTGGCTCAGGTCTTGGGCATCTGGCGGGCGCGGTGGACGGCGTGGCAATTCCTTATGCCGACCTGCCCGGCTTTCCGCATGTCGGCGTGTCGGGCCACAACCCCAACCTTGTGATCGGCGATCTGGAAGGCGTGCGTGTCGCAGTGTTCGGCGCGCGCGAGCATTACTATGAAAACGGCAATCCGTCCGCGATGCGCTTGCCGCTGACGGTGCTGAAGGCGCTTGGGGCCGAAACCTTGATTGCCACCAATGCGGCAGGATCTTTGCGCCCGGATATTCGCCCCGGCGATCTGATGCTGCTGTCGGACCACATCAACTTTTCCGGCCTGAACCCGCTGATCGGCGAGAAAACCGATGCGCGGTTCGTGCCGATGACCACCGCGCATGATCCCGATCTGCGGGCAGCCCTGCGGGCATCTGCGCAAGCGGTGGGTGTGGCTCTGCCCGAGGGCGTCTACACTTGGTATTCCGGGCCTTCGTTCGAAACCCCTGCCGAAATCCGCGCGATCAAGATCCTAGGCGGTGATGCGGTGGGCATGTCCACCGTGCCCGAAGTGATCCTGGCGCGCTTCCTCGGCCTGCGGGTGGCCGCGATCTCGACCATCACCAATATGGCCGCCGGGATGTCGGACGAGCAGATCAGCCACGAGCACACCAAGGCCATGGCCCCCTTGGGTGCGGCGAAACTGGAACAGGTGTTGCGGCATTTTCTGCGGGGGCAGCAATAAGGCCGACCAAGGTTTGACATCACGCGCAAAGGCGCGCATGGCTTTGAAATCACCGCCGTTCTTCCACTCATCTTTCGAACTGGGCCTTCGGCCATGCAGATTTACCTCCCCATCGCCGAGGTTTCGATCAACGCCTTCCTTTTGCTGGGGTTGGGCGGGATTGTCGGCTTTTTGTCGGGGATGTTTGGTGTCGGCGGCGGCTTTCTGATCACGCCTTTGCTGCTGTTCATCGGCGTGCCTCCGGGCGTGGCTGTGGCCACCGGCGCCAATCAGGTGGTGGCCTCGTCGATTTCTGGCGTGTTGGCGCAACTGAAACGCAAGGCCGTCGATTTTCGCATGGGCACGGTGCTGTTGCTTGGCGGTCTGGCCGGGTCCTGGATCGGGGTGCAGGTCTTTGCCTGGATGACGATGCTGGGGCAGATCGACCTGTTTGTGCAGCTGTGTTATGTGCTGTTTCTGGGCCTGATCGGCGGCATGATGTTTGTCGAAAGTGCGCGGGCGCTGCTGCGGGCCCGGCGCGCGGGCGGTGCGGCCCCAGTGCGGCGTGCGCACATTCACACCTGGGTGCATGGCCTGCCACTCAAGATGAAATTCCGTGCCTCGGGCCTGTATATTTCAGTATTGCCGCCGCTGCTGGTGGGCGCGATTGTGGGTCTTTTGGCGGCGGTCATGGGGGTGGGTGGCGGCTTTATCCTTGTGCCCGCGATGATTTATCTCTTGGGCATGCCGACCAAGGTGGTGATCGGCACCTCGCTGTTTCAAATCATCTTTGTGACCGGGTTCACCACCATCATGCATGCCATCAACAGCCAGACGGTGGACATGCTGCTGGCGTTCCTGCTGATCGTGGGCGGGGTGATCGGGGCGCAGATCGGGGCCACGGTGGGGGTGCGGCTCAAGGCCGAACAGCTGCGCATCATGCTGGCGCTGCTGGTGCTGGCAGTTTGCTTCAAGATCGCGCTGGATCTGCTGCTGCATCCGACCGAGGTGTTTTCGGTGATGCCGGGACTGCTGCCATGATCCGGTTGGCGCTGGCAATGCTGCTGCTGACGGCCCCGGCTTTGGCGCAGACGCCTGAGCCAGTCGTGGCCGAGAAAATCGTGGCCGGACTCAGCCAGAACCGCGTCTCGATCACCGCCAATTTTGACGGGTCCGAGATTCTGATCTACGGCGCGGTCAAGCGCGATGAGCCGGCCCCCACCACCTCGCGGCTGGAGATGATCATCACCGTGCAAGGCCCTGCCCTGCCGCTGGTGATCCGGCGCAAGGAAAAGATGGCCGGGATCTGGCTGAACGCGTCCTCGGTGAACATCGACGCCGCGCCCAGCTTTTATGCGGTGGCCAGCACCGGGCCGCTGGCCGAGATCTTGTCCAGCACCGATGATCTGCGCAACCGCATCACCATTCCCCTGGCGATCCGCGCCGTCGGCATCAGCGCCGAGGCCGCCAATGCACCCGACTTCATCGACGCGCTGCTGCGCATCCGCCTGGCCGAAGACAGCTACCGCATTGCCGAGGGCACCGTGCAACTGGTGGAAGAAACCCTGTTTCGCACCGATGTGGTGCTGCCCGCCAACCTGACCGAAGGCAATTACCGCGTCCGCATTTTCCTGCTGCGCGAAGGGCACGTCGTTGACACCCAGGAACGCATCATCGGCGTGCGCAAGACCGGGCTGGAGCGGTTCCTGTTCAATCTCGCACATGAACGCCCGTTCATTTACGGGGTGGCGTCTTTGGTGATGGCCGCTGTGGCAGGCTGGGCCGCCTCGGCTGGCTTCCGGTATCTGCGGCGATAGTCGGGGCGTGACTTGGGCTAGGGCCTCAGCGTCCGGTGCGCAAACCACTCCAATTTATCTAAAATTGCGTTTCATCTGTCCCCAAATATCCCGGGGTCTGGGGCAGCGCCCCAGTCCGGCTGATCCAACAGGTCCGGCATCAGGAAATGCACCGATCCCAAGGCAAAGGGCCGTGCGCGGTTGTCCTGCCATGCCTCAACCTGAACGCTGGCGTAACGGCGACCGGAGCGGTTCACCCGCGCCCGTGCATAGGCATCGCGCGGCAATCCGGCACGCAGATAATCCACCGTGAAATCAATGGTTTTCGGCAAATGCAGCGGACCAGCGCCGACCGTGGCCGGATCCATCCGCCCCGACTCCATATCCTCCCACAGCGTCGCCCATGCCAGTTCGATGATCGCGGTCACCTCCAGAAACGCCGCCGTCACCCCGCCATGCAGGGCGGGAATGCTGGGATTTCCGATCAGCTTTGTGTCAAACGGCAGCACCGCTGTCAGCTCATCGCCGCGCCGGTCAAACTGAATGCCCAGAAACTGGATATAGGGCACGCCGCCCACCAACCGCGCCAGCACCGCATCGCGCCGCGATTTCACCACCTGCACGGGTTCCGGAACAGGGCGCTTCATGGGGTTTTCCCCATCGGCCTGTCCAGCGTGAAGGCCCCGGTGCCCATCGCCACCGGGCGGCTTGCATCCTCATCTGTCGCCGTCACCCGCACGAAGGCCACCGACCGGGTCACATGATGGCACTCTGCCCGCGCCGTCACCCGCTGTCCCGGCGTGGCCGGTCGGAAATAGTCGATGCGCAGATCCAGCGTTGCGGTGGATCGCGGGGCCGCCGGGTGGCACATCACCGCCGCCCCGGACGCCGTATCCATCAGCGCCGAAACCGCACCCCCGTGCAAAACGCCGGTTTCAGGATCCCCCACCAGCCGGGCATCCCAAGGCATGGTGATGGTGGCGCGCCCGTCGCCCAATTCGGTCAACTCCATCCCCATCGCGGCGGCATGGGGTATGGCCTCGATGAACTGGCGCGCGAATTTCAGAATGTCGGTCATGGCTGCCTCTTTGCGCCATCATCGGGTTTGGGGGGCCAGACGCAAGGGCACCGCGCACAATTCTTGCACGGCGCGCGTATTGCCCCTAGTCTTGGCGAAAGGGGGACCGCGATGACAGAGATCCGTCTCAGCTTCAAGGAGATGTGCGCCAAGTTCGATGTGACGCCACGCACGCTGCGCTATTACGAGTATATCGAGTTGCTCTCCCCCGAAAAGGATGGCCGCAGCCGGTTTTATGGGCCACGCGAAGTCGCCCGCCTGACCCTGATCCTGCGTGGTCGCCGGTTCGGATTTTCACTGGAAGAAATCCGCCAGTGGCTGCTGATCTATCGGCAGAAAGGCACCAAGCCCCAACTCGAAACCTGGCTGCATCTGGCCGACCGGCAGCTGGCCGCGCTGGAGGCACAACAAGCCGAACTGGAAACCAGCATCGCGGATCTGCGGGCACTGCGGGCCACGGCGGCAGAGGGGATTGAGCGGGGGTAGTTGTGGCGAACGCGGCCAGTGTCGCGGCAAAACAAGGCAGCGCCACCTCGCAGACTCTGCTTTTGACGATCCACCACCCACCGGTTCGCAAAGGTCAGCCCTTTTCAGGCAACCGGCGCGCGTCCCTTTGCAACCCGCCATTGTGACAACACTGCAAGAGGCATAAAGGCTTTTCGCTTTGCCCCCGGCCGTCCACCCACTGGCCCTGTGGTGGGGTGATACGCTGCCCTGCACACGCCCCCACGTCACCCAAAAAACAGACGTGACGTTACATTTACGTTAACGTCAAGCACTCTGGTATGGTGTCGCCAACGTCCCCATTTATGCGGCATCTTTTTCTGCCGTGAGAGTGCCATGACAAGCCCTGTGACCCCGAGCCATCCCGAGACCCTGACCATCCGCGAGATGTGTGACGCCTATGACGTCACCCCGCGGACCTTGCGGTTTTACGAATCCAAGGAACTGCTGTCGCCAATCCGGGCTGGCACCAAGCGGCTGTTCACCCGCACTGACCGGGCGCGGCTGCAATTGATCCTGCGCGGCAAGCGCTTTGGCTTTTCACTCGAAGACATCCGGCAGTTGCTGGACATGTACGACCGCAATGGATCGAACCACGCGCAGATGGCGCGCACCTTCGATCTGGCGCGGCAACGGCTGGCGCAGATGCAGGCGCAGCGGGCCGAACTTGACACCGCCATCGCCGAACTGGCCGCGCAACTGACCGAAGGCGAGGCCGCTTTGGCCGCTTTTGGTCAAGAATCCGCCGCCTGAATCACGACCCTAGGGAGAGAACCGAATGACCACCTACACAGCCCCCGTCAAAGACATGCAATTCCTGCTGCACGATGTCTTGCAGATCACCGCCTCGGATGTGCCGGGCTATGGCGATCTGGACTCAGGCTTTACGGCTGCGGTGCTGGAAGAGGCGGGCAAGGTGGCGACGGCAGTTCTCGCCCCCCTGAACGCGGTCGGCGATCGGGAAGGCTGCACTTTGGAAAACGGTGTGGTGCGCACGCCCAATGGCTTCAAGGCCGCGTTTGACGCGATGAAATCGGGCGGCTGGACCGCGCTCGATTGTGATCCGGACTATGGCGGTCAGGGCCTGCCTTACCTCATGGGCACCGCGGTGGGTGAGATTTTCGTATCGGCCAACATGGCTTTCAACATGTATCAGGGTCTGACGCATGGCGCCTATTCGGCCATCCACGCGCATGGTTCGCCCGAGCAAAAGGCGATGTATCTGCCGAAAATGGTCAGTTGCGACTGGACCGGCACCATGAACCTGACCGAACCGCATTGCGGCACCGATCTGGGCCTGATGCGCACCAAGGCCGATCCGCAGGCGGATGGCAGCTACAAGATCACCGGCACCAAGATTTTCATCTCGGCCGGTGATCACGATATGGCCGACAACATCATCCATCTGGTGCTGGCCAAGGCCACCGGCGGGCCGGATGGCATCAAGGGTGTATCGCTGTTCATCGTTCCGAAATTCCTTGTCAATGACGACGGGTCTTTGGGCGCGCGCAATGGCGTGACAGTGGGGTCCATCGAAGAAAAGATGGGCATTCATGGCAATGCGACCTGCGTGATGAACTATGACGGGGCCACCGGCTGGTTGCTGGGCGACCTGCACAAGGGCATGCGGGCGATGTTCACCATGATGAACGAAGCACGTCTGGGTGTGGGCTTGCAAGGCTACGCTGTGGCCGAAGCAGCCTACCAGAATGCCGTGATCTACGCGAAAGACCGCCTTCAGGGCCGTGCGGTGACCGGGGCGGAAAATCCCAAGGGCCCGGCCGATCCGCTGATCGTGCATCCCGACATCCGCCGCAACCTGATGGATCAGAAATCCTTCGTCGAAGGCGCGCGCGCCTTTACCTTCTGGGGCGCGCATCTGATTGACCGCTCTGTGCGCAACGATGATGCCGCTGCCGAAGGGCTGATTTCCCTGCTGACCCCGGTGATCAAGGGCTTCCAGACCGATAAAGGGTTTGAGATGGCCATCGCGGCCCAGCAGGTCTACGGCGGCCATGGGTATATCGAGGAATGGGGCATGTCCCAATTTGCCCGCGATGCCCGGATTGCCATGATCTACGAAGGTGCGAACGGCGTGCAAGCGCTGGACCTTGTTGGTCGCAAACTGGCGTTGGACGGTGGCAAGCACGTGATGGCCTTCTTTGCCATGGTGAAGGATTTCATCAAGGAGTCTGAAGGCGATGACCGCATGAAGGGCTTGCTGGAACCACTGAAAACCGCATCAAAACAGATGCAGGCGGCGGCCATGTTCTTCATGTCAAGCGGGATGAAGAACCCCAACGCGGCGCTGTCAGGGTCG
>JANPOY010000215.1:0-2787 GCA_031428215.1 Paracoccaceae bacterium | reverse complement strand
GGTAAAGCGGCTGTGGGTTGCCCCCTGCGCCCGCGGCCAGGGCGTTGCCCGTCTGCTGATGAAAACCCTCGAATCCCGCGCCAGAAACCTTGGCTTTCGCGACTTGAAACTGGATACCAATACCGCCTTGCACGACGCCATCGCGCTTTACCGCCGCGATGGCTGGACGGAAATCGCACCGTACACCGAATTTCCAGCCAACCTCTGGCTGGGCAAGACGCTCTGACCGTTGCGCGCCTGCCCTGCTGTCGCTACATAGCCCACAAGAGCGGAATGGAGCACTCAAATGGCCAGCTATCAGTATGTCTACCACATGGAGGGCGTGTCCAAGACCTATCCGGGCGGCAAGAAGTGCTTCGAGAACATCCATCTGAACTTCTTGCCCGGCGTCAAGATCGGCGTGGTCGGCGTCAACGGCTCGGGGAAGTCGACCCTGCTCAAGATCATGGCCGGCATGGACACTGACTTTAAAGGCGAGGCTTGGGCTGCCAAGGGCGCCAAGGTCGGCTATCTGGCGCAGGAACCCTATCTTGACCCGTCGCTGGACGTTAAGGGCAACGTCATGCTGGGTGTTGCCAAACAAACGGCCATCCTTGATCGCTACAACGAACTGGCGATGAACTACTCCGACGAGACGGCTGATGAAATGGCCACCCTGCAAGACCAGATCGACGCCCAGAACCTATGGGAACTGGAAGCCTCGGTCGGCGTCGCGATGGATGCCCTGCGCTGCCCGCCCGATGATGCCGATGTCGAAAGCCTGTCTGGCGGTGAACGCCGCCGGGTGGCGCTGTGCAAGCTGCTGCTTGAAGCGCCCGATATGCTGCTGCTGGACGAACCGACCAACCACCTGGACGCCGAATCCATCGCCTGGCTGCAAAAGCACCTGATCAGCTACAATGGCACCATCCTGATCGTCACCCACGACCGCTATTTCCTTGATGATATCACCTCGTGGATTCTGGAACTCGACCGTGGCCGGGGCATCCCGTATGAAGGCAACTATTCGGCGTGGCTGGAACAAAAAGCCAAACGGATGATGCAAGAAGCCCGCGAAGACAAATCCAAGCAAAAAGTGCTGGAGAAAGAACTGGAATGGATCCGGTCCGGCGCGAAAGCCCGTCAGGCCAAATCCAAGGCGCGTATTTCGCGCTACAACGAAATGGCGGGCCAGACGGTTCTGGAACGGTCGTCCGTGTCGCAGATCATCATTCCCAATGGTGAACGTCTGGGCAGCAAGGTGATCGAAGTCACCGGGCTCAAGAAACACATGGGCGATAAGCTGCTGATCGAGGATCTGACGTTTACCGTCCCACCGGGCGCAATCGTTGGCGTGATCGGCCCCAATGGCGCAGGCAAATCCACCCTGTTCCGCATGTTGACGGGCCAAGAACAACCCGATGAGGGCACCATTACCCTTGGCGATACTGTGCATCTGTCCTACGTTGACCAATCGCGCGATGCGCTGGACCCCAACAAGAACGTCTGGGAAGAAATTTCGGGCGGGTCAGAGGTTATTCAGCTTGGCGACCTGACGATGAACAGCCGGGTCTATACCGGCGCGTTCAACTTCAAAGGCACCGACCAACAGAAAAAGGTGGGCCTGCTGTCGGGCGGTGAGCGTAACCGCGTCCACATGGCCAAACTGCTGCGGTCCGGTGGCAACGTCCTGCTGCTTGACGAGCCGACCAACGATCTGGATGTGGAAACCCTGCAAGCTCTTGAGGCCGCAATCGAAGATTTCGCCGGTTGCGCCATCATCATCAGCCACGACCGGTTCTTCCTCGATCGGCTGTGCACGCATATGCTGGCGTTTGAAGGCGACGCCCACGTCGAATGGTTCGAGGGCAACTTTGAGGACTATGAGGCCGACAAGGTACGCCGCTTGGGGCCAGACGCGCTGGAGCCGAAGCGGGCAAAGTACAAGCGGTTTAGTCGCTGACGCTTTGTCGTGCCTGCCATGTGCAGGGCGCGCCCTTGAATTGACCATCGGGTGCGCCTTTTGGCGCACCTTTTGTTTTTAGCGGGACCCCGCTGATTAGCGGTAAGGTTCCCCCGAAGCCACCCCGCACCTGAATACACCCGCACTACACAGTCGTATCGCCCAACCCGCTGTTTCCCCCCGCAACCTCTTACAAATACCGTTGCTCCGCCCTATCTTGCATTCACCATTCCCCCCGGAGCGATAATGTCCGAACCCCGTGTCCAACGTCGTCTTGCGGCCGTGCTTGCAGCCGATGTGGCGGGATATTCCCGCATGATGGGCGCGGATGAGGATGGCACGCTGGCGGCGTTGCGCGTGATGTGGGCCACCCGGTTCAATCCCTTGGTCGCGCAATTCCATGGCCGCATCGCCAAGATGATGGGCGACGGGGCTTTGGTGGAATTTGCCAGTGCGGTTGATGCGGTCGAATGTGCGCTCGCCGTTCAGGCGGCAATGACCGCACATAATGTCGCCACCGACCACCCGCTGACCCTTCGCATCGGCATCAATCTGGGCGATATCGTGGTTGAAGACGGCGATATCTTTGGTGACGGCGTGAACATCGCGGCCCGGCTGGAAGGCGAGGCCCCACATGGCGGCATCTTGTTGTCCGAAACTGTGCATGAACAAATCCGGGGCAAGGTGGGTGTGCTGTTTCAGCATATGGGCGAGCTAGAGCTGAAGAATATTTCGCACCCGGTCTCGGCCTGGGCTTGGGGTGCCAAACCGCGCGCGGCACATACCATTCCAATACTGCCCCCGCTGGAAACACGTCCCTCCATCGCGGTGCTGCCCTTCAACAA
>JANPOY010000214.1:0-2627 GCA_031428215.1 Paracoccaceae bacterium | reverse complement strand
GCTGGGGCGATGCGATCGTCATCATTCCCTGGCAGTTGTACCTGCATTACGGCGACACCGAAGTTCTGTCCGAATGCCTGCCCGCCATGGTCCGTTGGCTGGATTATTTGTGGAGCATTTCGGATGGCCCGGTGATTTACCCCCATTCGCTGTGGGGGCAAAAGGGCTTTACCTTTGGCGATTGGTTGCAGCCGGTGGGCGACAACCGCAAGCCGCGCCCGACCGTGGGCGATGATTGCGCGGCGACGATGTATCACTACATCTCAACCGATCTGACGGCACGGATTGCCGGGATCTTGGGCGATGCGGCACTGGCGCAGCGGATGGCGGGGCGGGCCGATCAGATCAAGGCGGCCTTTGCGCATGAATTCGTCACTGCCTCGGGACGGTTGGCGCATAATGACCAGACCTCTTATGCCATCGCGTTTCTGCATGGCCTTGTCCCGCCGCAGCATGTCGAAGCCGCAAAGGCGCAGTTCCGCCGCGTGGTCGAGGATGCCGATTACCTGATCGGCACCGGGTTCATCGGCACGCCGGATCTTCTGCCGGCACTCAGCCGGTTGGGGATGCATGATCTGGCGGCCAAAGTGTTCCTGAACGAAAAGGTGCCAGGCTGGCTGTATCAGGTCAGCCAGGGTGCAACCACCATCTGGGAGCGGTGGGATGCCCTTGGCCCCGATGGAACGATCTATGACCCCGATATGAACAGCTACAACCACTATGCTTACGGCGCGGTGTGTCAGTGGTTGTTCGAAAGCGTGGCCGGGATGCGGCCCGACCCGAAGATGCCGGGATTTGCCGGGCTGATCCTTGATCCGGTGATCATTGCCGATCTGGGCTTTGTCAAAGCCCGGCATGACAGCCCCAAAGGCCCGGTTTCGGCGGAATGGGCGCTGGCGGGCGGGCGCGTGACCTATTCGGTCAGCCTGCCCAAGGGATGCCAAGGCCAGTTCGTTCTGGCCGGGCGCAAAAATGTGCTGGTAAACGATGCAGCACCCGGGGACCTCGTGATCCTTGGGGCCGGCCAGCATGTGATCAGTTTCGACCAAGCCTGAAAGTGCGACGGCGGGCCAAAACCCGCTGAACGACCCGCTTAACGAAACGTCCACGGAGGAGGACCCGATGAAAACCATGCGTATCTTGACGACCGCCAGCGCAATTGCCCTTATGGCAGGGCTGGCCCATGCCGATACAGTCCTGTCGGTCACGACGGACGGCAACGCCGAAACCGTCGCCGCGATGGATGCCCTGACCGCAGCCTATACTGCGCTGCATCCCGATGTGACCTTCGAGATTGAAAACCGTCCCGGCGGCGCTGATGGCGATAACCTTGTCAAAACGCGACTGGCCACCGGCGAGGCGGGCGATATCCTGCAATACAACTCCGGCTCGTTGTTTCAGGCGCTGAACCCGATTGAACAACTGGCTGACCTGTCCGACATCGCCGGGCAGGCCAACGTGATTGACAGCTTCAAACCCGTCGTCACTGCCAGCGATGGCACCGTGCGCGGCGTGCCTTTTGGTCCGGCGATGGGCGGCGGCATCTACTATAACAAGGTGATCTACGCCGACCTTGGTCTGTCGGTGCCGAAAACCTGGGCCGAATTCATGGCCAACAACGAAAAGATCAAAGCAGCGGGCAAGGTTGCCGTCGCGCAGACTTATGGCGACACCTGGACCAGCCAGTTGTTCGTTCTTAGCGACTATTTCAACGTTCAGGCTGCAGAGCCGAATTTCGCCGCCGATTACACTGCGAACAAAGCAAAATATGCCACCTCTGCGGCGGCCACGGCGGGCTTTCAGTATCTGGAAGACACGTTCAAGGCGGGCTATCTGAACGAGGATTTTGGCGTCGCCAAGTTTGATGACGGCGTGCGCATGGTCGCCACGGGCGAAGCGGCGCATTATCCGATGCTGACCTTCGCGTTGGGCAACATCAAACAGAACTTCCCCGAGAACCTGAACGATGTCGGCTTTTTCGCGCAGCCCGGCCCGGATGCGGCAAAGAACGGTTTGACGGTCTGGATGCCAGCGGCGCTGTACATTCCGGCCGCCTCGGAAAATCAGGACGCCGCCAAAGAGTTCTTGTCCTTTGTCGCCTCGGTTGAAGGGTGCAATCTGATGATCGGCGCCAATGGCGCCACTGGTCCCTACCTGATCAAGGATTGCGCGCTGCCCGCTGACGTGCCGCCCGCCGTGTCTGATATGCTGCCCTATTTCCAGACCGAAGGCATGACCGCCCCGGCGCTGGAGTTCCTGTCACCGATCAAGGGACCGGCGCTGGAACAAATCACGGTCGAAGTCGGCTCGGGCATCCGTCCTGCTGCCGAAGCCGCCGCTCTGTACGACCAGGACGTTGAAAAGCAAGCCAAACAGCTTGGTCTGCCGAACTGGTAAGACCCGACGCAGCGCCGACCCCGCCCCGTAAATGGGGCGGGCCATTCTTCGTCGCAGGATCGATCATGCAGTCCAGACGCCCCTCTCCCTATCCCTACTGGTTCGTGCTGCCTGCCGCGGTGGTCTTTGTGACCCTGTTTTTGGTGCCGACAATCGCCAGCCTTTGGTTTTCCCTGACCCGCTGGGATTTGATCAATGCGCATTTCATCGGATGGGACAATTACCGGCAG
>JANPOY010000213.1:0-49701 GCA_031428215.1 Paracoccaceae bacterium | reverse complement strand
TCTTCGGCCAGCACCTCTTCGATGCGGGCGCGGGCGCCGACGCGGTTGTCGGTGGCTGCCAGCATCCGGGCCAGCATGGTCTTGATGCGCCGGGTCTGATCGCCGGGGGCGGCCGTCTGCAGCACCGTCTCCATCGCGGCCACGGCCTCGGGCTGACGTCCGGCCTCGAAGTCGAGGGCAGCATCCAGCGCGCGGTAGAGATCGGCATTGGCGGTGCCGTCATTCGCCGTGATCAGCTTGTCCAGTTCAGCCTGCGCGGCCTCGGAGCCACGGGCGGATTGCAGCAGCTGCACCACCGTCACATGGCCCTCCACCGGCCCGGTCAGATCCCCGGCCAGTTGGCGCAGGAAGGCTTCGGCGCCGTCGATGTCGCCTTGTGACATGTACCAGGCGATCAGCGCGCTGCGCACTTCGGCATTGTCGGGAAAGCGTTCGACCATGATCTGCAGCTGCGCGCCGGTGCCGGCGGTGTCGGCCGCCTGCGCCAGAATGCGCAGCTTGGCGCCGTGCAGATCCAGTGCCGCCGGGTCCAGCGCCAGGGCGCGGTCAATCTCGGGCAGGGCGGCTTTCGGGTCGGGGCCCGACGCCAACTGATCAATCAGCACACGCAGGGCGATGCGGCTGTCGGGTGTGGTGGTCAGGATGGCGCGGGCCGCATTGCCTGCCTTGGCGCGGGCGGCCTCGTCGCGGTTCAGCACCGCCTGCCGGTAGTCCAGCGCCAGAGCGATGGCGGGCACGCCCATGGCCTCGGGGGCCAGCCGGATCGCCTCGCGGCCATGGCGTTCGGCCTCGGCCCAGTCGCCGCGGGTGACGGCCAGTTCGGCCAGGATCTGGCGCACATCGGCGGTGTCGGGGTATTGCTCGATCAGGCGCAGATACTGGCCGTAAGCCTCTTGCACATTGCCCTGTTTCAGCACCGCATCGGCATAGGTCTTGCGGGCTTCTTTATGAAAGCCGTTGTATTTGAATACATTGCGGAATTCCACCAGGGCGCGGTCGGTGTCGCCGGCCGCCAGCAGGGCCAGACCCGACGCATAATAGCGTTCGGCCTTTTCCTCGGCGCTTTCGCAGCCCGTCAGCGCAAAGGCGGCGATCAGGGCAAGGGCTGCGGGGGTCAGCAGGCGGGTCAGGCGCATGGGGGGTCCATCATCTTTGTTGAGGTCGGTGCGGGTGCAGAGGGCACTCCGCAGGGTATCTTAAAGAATGGTGGCAACAAAGCGGCGATCCCGCTGCGTCTGCGTCAGTAGCCGGTGCCGCGCACCACTACCCGGATGGTCGCGATCAGCAGGCGCAGATCGGTGGACAACGACAGCAACCGGTCATAGCGGGTGTCATGTTGCGCCCGGTCGGCAAAACAGGAATCGTTGCGCTCGGACACCTGCCAGAACCCGGTGATGCCGGGGCGCAGGGTGTAATAGGCCTCACCCGAATAAAGCGGTATCTGTTCGGGCAGCATCGGGCGTGGGCCGACCAGGCTCATGTCGCCGCGCAGCACGTTCCACAGTTGCGGCAATTCATCGAGCGAGCTTTTGCGCAGAAACCGTCCGATGCGGGTGATTCGGGGGTCGGCTTTGAGCTTTTGGCTGCTGTCCCATTCGCTGCGCGCGACAGGGTCGGCGGCCAGATGCGCCTCAAGTTTGCCATCGGCATCGGGCACCATCGTGCGCAGTTTCCACATCGTGTAAAACCGCCCGCCGCGGCCAACCCGCAGCTGACGATAAAACGGCGCACCGCCATCGCACATCGCCAGAACCGCCAGAAGCAGGATCACGGGCAGCACGACCGGCAGCGACAGCAGGATGGCCAGCGTGTCAAACACACGTTTAAAACCATTGCGGTAAAAGGCAGGCGCGGCAGGATATGCCTGGGGTTCGGCCGCCGTGGCAGCGGTCCGGGGCAGCAGGTGAGAAGGCAAATGGTAATGCACGGTCATCAAATACACTCCAGACAAAGAAACAGTTTTGATAAATCAACACTGGCAACAGAATGCGGAGTCGGGGGTGATCCGGTGGCAGGCGGACCACAACAGGTGGGAGCAGACGATTCTTGACCTTATGGTTACACTTTATTAAGACATCGCTCAATCATTTTAGTGGGTGGCGGGAGTCGCCCTTAGGTTGTAAATGATTAATAAGAAACGAAAAACCGGTGTATTTCTGCCTGTTTCGGGATTTTGGCCGGGCGAAAACTCACCGGAACTTGATCGCGCCCCCCGACAATTCCCCGCTTGCCCCGCACTGGTCAAATTCTGGCCCTTATCATAAGGTAGGCGCTGGTTCCGGTACGGATTTTTGAAAAGTGGACATGAACGGCGCACTCGACATTTACACTGCGCACTTCGGTCTGAGGGAACGTCCCTTCTCCCTGGTGCCCGATCCGGATTTCCTGTTCTGGTCCCCCGCGCATCAGCGTGCCTATGCTATGCTGGAATACGGTCTGCTGACCCATGCCCCGATCACCCTGATCACCGGCGATGTCGGCGCGGGCAAGACCACGCTGCTGCATCATCTGTTGCGCTCGGTCGGGGATGGTCTGCGCGTGGGCCTGATTGCCAACGCCCAGGGCGCGCGCGGTGAGCTGTTGCACTGGGTGCTGCTGGCGCTGGGTCAGCCGGGCCCCACCGGTGCGGGCTATGTCGAGCTGTTCGGTCAGTTCCAGGCCCTGCTCATCAACGAATATGCCTTGGGCAACCGGGTCATCCTGATCTTTGACGAGGCGCAGAATCTCAGCCGCGAAAGTCTGGAAGAGTTGCGCATGTTCACCAACATCAACACCGGCAAGGACGAGCTGTTGCAATTGGTGCTGGTGGGTCAGCCCGAGCTGCGCGACACCATCCGCCGCCCGGACCTCATACAATTCGCACAGCGCGTCTCGGCCAGCTTTCATCTGACCAAGATGGATGCGCCGACGGTGCGGGGCTATATCGCGCACCGGCTGTGGGTGGCGGGGGCGCAGCGCAACATCTTCAGCCGCGCCGCCGCACAGCTGGTGCATGAGGCGGCGCGCGGGGTGCCGCGGCTGGTCAATCAGCTTTGTGATCTCGCCTTGCTCTATGCCTACACCGGGAATAAGCAAACCGTGTCGCTTCTGACCGTGCGGCAGGTGCTGGATGACGGGGTTTTCTTCGCGGGCGGTCTGCCGCACAGCGGTCCGGCCCCGGTGCCCGGCATTGCATCTGGATCGGAGACCAGACCGTGATCGACTTGAAATTCTACCTCTCGCTGTTTCTGCGCCGGCTGCATTATTTCCTGTTCGTGCTGATGCTTGGCACCGTGATCGGCCTGACACTGGCCTGGATGCTGCCGCCGGTTTATGTGGCCGAAGCCCGGCTGGTGGTCGAAAGCGAGCAGATCCCCGACGAGTTGGCCGCCTCCACGGTGCGGGTGGCCGCAAGCGAGCAGTTGGAAATCATTCAGCAGCGCATCCTGACCCGCGACACCCTGATCGAGATGGCGAACCGGTTGCAGATCTATGCCCAGACCGGGCCCGCCCGCCGGCTGGCCGCTGATGAAATCGTCGAGGATCTGCGCGAACGCATCACCATCGTGACCTCGGGGGGGGTACAGCCACGTGGTGCTGTGCAAGCCACCATCGTGCGGGTCGGCTTTGATGCGCCCACCGCTGCCCTGGCCGCCACCGTGACCAATGAGGTGGTGACGCTTATCCTGCGCGAAAACGTCGCCATGCGCACCACGGTCGCCGGTCAGACGCTGGATTACTTCATCCAGGAGGTCGCCCGGCTGGACCGCGAACTGGCCAGCCGGGGGGCGGCGATCCTCGCCTTCAAGGAGGCCAACAAAGAGGCCTTGCCCGACAGTCTGGAGTTTCGCCGCAGCCAGCAGGCCGCAGCCCAGGAGCGGCTGCTGCAGATCGGCCGCGACGAGGCCGCCCTTGCCGACCGCCGTCAGGGGCTGGTGGCGATCTATGAGGCCACGGGGCGCATTGCCGCCCCGGTCGCCGACGAGATGACCGCCGAGGCGCGCCAGTTGCAGGCGCTGCGCGACCAGTTGGGCGCCATGCTGGCGGTGCTGTCCCGGCAAAACCCCAAGGTGAAGATCATGGAAAGCCAGATCGCCGCCCTGGAAAAGACCGTGGCCGAACAGACGGCAACGGCCGCGCCGCTGACCCCGGCGGGCAAGGTGCTGTCGCCGCTGGATCTGCAACTGGCCGACATCGACCGACAGATCGATTTTCTGGCCGATCTGAAGGCGCAGATCACCACCGAACTTGAGGGGCTGCGCGTCACCATCGAGGCCACCCCCGGCAATTCGATCGCGCTGGACACGCTGGAGCGCGACTATGCCAACAGCCGCCTGCAATATGATCAGGCCGTGGCCAACAAGGCGCGGGCGGAAACCGGCGACACCATCGAGGCGCTGTCCAAGGGCCAACGCATCAGCGTGATCGAACAGGCCATCGCCCCTCGCGAACCCAGCAGCCCGAACCGGCCGCTGATTGCCGGGGCCGGCGTGGGGCTGGGGCTGCTGGGCGGGATCGGTCTTGTCCTGCTGATCGAGCTGTTGAAAGGCGCTGTCCGCCGCCCCGCCGACATCACCGCCAGGCTGGGCATCACCCCCTTCGCCACGCTGCCCTACATGCGCACGGCCGAGCAGATCCGCCGCCGCCGCAGCATCATCGGCTTGGGCTTCGCGTTGGTGTTGCTGGCGATACCGGCCGGGCTCTGGCTGGTGCACACACAGATCATGCCTCTGGATCTGTTGCTGAACCAGGTGATGCAAAGCGTCGGCCTCGCCGGGCTTGACCTTGCCGTAGCCCCCGTCTGATCCGGCCGCAAAGCAGAAAGCCCCATGGAAAAGATCCAGTCCGCCATAGCCAAAGCCCGCGCCGCCCGCGCCATCGTCCACTCCGGCGCAGCCTCGTCAGGTGCAACCCAGCCGGACCCGGTTCCGGCAGGGACGGTTCAGCTGGGCCCAATTCAATCGGAGACAGCCGCCGCGCCCTTGATCGCGCCGGGGCGTCCCGCTGCCCCGGATGCCGATGCCCTGGTGGCCCGCTGGGCGGCCCTGCCCGGCTTTGCCCCCGCCGCCGCCTTGCTGGCGCGCGGCCATATCGTGACGGCGGCCGGCGGGGCGGATGCCGTGCCCTTCGATCAGATGCGCACGCGCCTCTTGCAACAGATGCGCGCCAATGGCTGGCACCGCGTTGCCATCACCTCGCCCAGCCCCGGCTGTGGCAAAAGCACCATCGCGCTCAACCTTGCGCTCAGTCTGGCCCGCCAGCCCGATCTGCGCATCGTTCTGGCCGAGATCGACATGCGCCGCCCGTCGCTGGCGCGGATGCTGGGCCTGCGCGGCCCGCAAAGCTTTGCCCGGGTGCTGGAAGGGCTGGACCCCTTCGGCAGTCAGGCCGTGCGGATCGGCGACAATCTGGCGGTCAGCACCTGCCACGCGCCGCACCGCCAGCCGGCGGAACTGATGCACAGCCCCAGTGTGGCCACCGCGCTGGACCGGATCGAGGCCGAGTATGACCCATCGATCCTGATCTTCGACATGCCGCCGATGTTCGTCTCGGACGATGCGATGGCGGTGATGGGCCGGATGGACTGCGTGCTGATCATCGCCGCTGCCGAGGCCACCACGATCAAGGACATCGACCGTTGCGAACGCGAACTGGCGGGACAGACCAATGTGCTGGGCGTGGTGCTGAACAAGTGCCGCTATATGGAAAACGAAAGCTATGGCTATGAGTATCACGGTTAGCGGACAGGTCCCGGGGTCATGCACCCGGCCGGGGGCGAGAGGCGTCTAGCCGTCTGGCCAGACGTCTGGCGCAAAGGAAAAGGCCGGTGGCATGACCCCGGCCTTTCAAATTCAGACAGCCCTTGCGAGACGGATCAGACCGACTTGCGACGACGCAGAGCCGCCAAGCCACCCAGCGCACCCAGCAGCAACAGGCCAGCTGCGGGAACCGGGACGGGGGAAAGACCGATTTCAAAGGCAGCTTTGGGCGATGTGAACTTCACCGAGTCAAACCCGCGGTCAAACTCGCTGAACTCCACAAGTGCGACCTCTTCATAGTTCGGTCCATCCTGAACAAGGGCAAAATCAATGATCAGGTCCTCGCCCGTATAAAGCAGCTGCGAAACACCACCCAGCAGGAACTCGACGCTGTTGTATTTGTCGATCGATCCCCAAAGGAAGGTAAACATGCTTTGCACGCTGCCAAAGGACAGTATCACCGGCGACAGCGCGCCATTGGGTCCGAAAACACCACCGATTGTGAAATAATCCTGGGTGCCTTCAAGGGTGGCCACATTGTTGAATGGCGACTGCGAGACACCCGTTGCACCTTCTGGCGGAGGGGTCCAAGTCGGGTCAGCGCTCCAAGTGGCTCCGGTCGGTGTGTTGGCACCGTAACCTACGGCATAACCGACACCGGCATCATTTCCTGCGCCTTGGGTCGAGCCGTCGATGTAGGTCACAGTTGCAGCAGAGGCTGCGGTAACTCCCAAAACAAGCGCAGCACCAAGGCCCAGAAAAGTCTTACTTACGAAATCCAGCATTCACACACTCCTTGATGAAATCGCCCAAGACCAAACTAAGGCAAAAATATGACTTTAAAATGGCAGATCAGAGGGTGCAGAGCAAGTCAAACCTGTGTGTTGGGCGCCTGGGCGCCAAGATACAAGTTTGGGCTGTGTCCGCCCCGTCCCCGCAGCGATGAACGTTGCGGCAATCTCTGCAAAACCGTGACATTGTTAGCTAATTGGAAACAATGCCGGGTGCGGCCATCTCGCTCTGCGCCGTCAGGGTGCGGCTGATTCTCGCTCAGACCGAGGGAATTTCCGGGCGTCCGGTCCGAGCCACGGCCTCGCATTCGGAGGGGGTTTGCGAGGCGGGAAAGCCGGTGGTCGGACCGCTCTGCCGCCATCCCGGCGTGACGGACAGGCCCATCTGCGGGCTTCTCTGGCTGCCTTTGGCGGATGGGGCAACCCGCTTGGGCGCAAGCATCCGCGCCGGTCTGGAACTTCAGGGGGCATGGATGCGAAGAGGGCAAGACAGGGGAACGCAGACGCCCCACATGCAACAGGCGGTTTTCGGGCTGCCCGGTGGCCGATGGCCGGATGGACTGCGTCCTGATCATCGCCGCCGCCGAGGCCACGTCGATCAAGGACATCGACCGCTGCGAACGCGAACTGGCGGGACAGACCAATGTGCTGGGCGTGGTGCTGAACAAGTGCCGCTATATGGAAAACGAAAGCTATGGCTATGAGTATCACGGTTGAGCGACAGATCCCGGGGTGATGCACCCGGCCGGGGGCAAGCGGGCAGGCGCGGCCCAGCGAGCCGTCTGGGTCAGAAGCCTGGCGCAATAGAAAAGGCCGGGGCATGACCCCGGCCTTTCGCATTCATATAGCCCTTGCGGGACGAATCAGACCGACTTGCGCCGACGCAGCGCCGCCAGACCACCCAGCGCCCCCAGCAGCAACAGGCCAGCTGCAGGAACCGGGACGGGCGTCGCGCCAACCGTGAAATTGATTTGCGGAAAATTGAACGTTTTGCTTGTGTAGGGATCACCATAGCTCCAGTCGAAGTAGATGGAGCTGGATGCTGCAATCAGGAACGTGAACTCCTTGAGTGCGGAAACACCTTGGGCGACAGTCCAGATCGGGGTAGAACCGGACTGCTCACTGAACAGCTGCACCCCCCCGAGGAAACCCCAGTCACTGCCTTGCTGATTCACGGTCGCCACGGCTATGGTAACGGCCGCGTCGGTGGTGGAAGAGTTGTTGAAGTTGAAGCACAGATTACCGCCAGTGTCGGTATTTGCAAACGTCGCGCCAAAAGCTGCACCCGACCAGACGTCGATGTCGGACGAGTTGTTGGCGAAGGACCCGGTCACGTTGCAGGAGGGGTTCGAACCCGACCAGCCGCCGCCCACGTTGAAAGTGGCCGCCGTTGCCGGTGCAGCAACGCCCAAAACAAGCGCGGCACCGAGGCCCAGAAAAGTCTTAAGTACAAAATCCAGCATTCACATACTCCTTGATGAGATCGCCCAAGACCAAACTAAGGCAAAAATATGACCTTAAAATGGCAGGTCAGAGGGAGCAGAGCAAGGAAAACCTCGCTGCTGGGCGCTTAGCTGCCAAAATACAAGTTTGGGCTGTGCCCGCCCCACCCCCGCAGCGATGAAAGTTGCGGCAATCTTTACAAAACCGTGAAATTGTTGGCTAATTGGAAACAATGACAGATGCGGTCCTCCCGCTCTGCGTTTTCAAGGGGTGCCTGATTCTCTGTCACATCAACGGCATTTCCGGGCCTCCGGTCCGATCCACGGCGGCGCATGCGGAGGGGGTTTGCGATCTGGGCCAGCCTGCAGCCCGACCGCTCTGCCGTCATCCCAGCGTGACGCACAGGCCCCTTCGCGGGCTTCTCCGGCTGCCTTCGGCGGATAGGGCAGCGGGTTGCGCGCAGGCCTCCGCGCCGGTCACGCCCTTCAAGGGGCAGCGATGCGAAAAGGCGAGACAGGGAAAGGCAGACGCCCCCACACGCAACAGGCCGTTTTAGCGGCTGTCCGGTGGGGGCGTCCGGTGGCAGGAACGGTAACCTGTGGTACATGATCACCGATTTTCAGCCATGGCAGGAAATGCGGCATGTCTACAAATAATCATCCCACCCATCTGCGCCGCCTCTGAGGGCGATGGAATGCCCGTCGGTCCGGCGAACCAAGGCCGCGCCAATCGGGCCGGAACATGGCGCGAAGGTGGGGCATTTGCCACCCGGAGGCGCAAGGTTTGGGCATTGCGCGATGTGCGGTCAGATACCGGTGAAACGCGATCAGATATCCGGCGCACAGTCCGACCGGAACCGCCAGGATTTCCGGCATCATCGCGGCTTGCCGCTGACCCGACGCTTGCCCTGCTTTCGCGGGGCAGGACAATGGCGGAGCCGTCGCGTGGGCGAGGGCTCCGGTCATTGCCAGAATCAGATCAGCGCCGAAGATGCGCTTCTTTATCCTGTCTTGCTTTGGCGGCGCGCCTTGCCGCGCGATCCCCGGCGTCCTCTTCGGCATGGATCCCCGATCACAGCATCCCCAAGGTCGACGCTCTGCGGTCGGGACGGTGGACCGCTCAGCGGTCAGGCCAGACGATTGCGGGGGTGGACAGACGCAGAGGTGGCAAAGGGCGTGGCTCCGAACATGTCGCGGACATCCCGTATGTCCCACCTTCGCACCACCGTCTTTGGCTCAATCTCTCGTCCGGTCATGGCCGCATGCGGACCCGCCGCAAAGACACCCGCGCCATGCCGGGCCTCCGTCAGACTTGCCCAAATGTCAGGTTTTTTTTCAGGAGCATGATCGCTGCGCCTCCGTGGCGTCAGCGCCATGTCCCCGACTCTCGGACAGGCATGGGGTTGATGTAGACGGCTTCACCGGCTTTTTGATAGGTTTTGATGGTGTCGAAACCCAAACGACGGTGGGCGGGTGTCCGCCATGGGTGCGCGTCACGGGTGCTCCGATGGGCAGTCTATACCCATCACCGTTCCCAGTCGCTGCGTGATCCTGCCTTGCCCGTGGTCAAGGCTCGGGCCATGGCATAGCTGCGATAGCCGCGGATCAGACAGAGGCAGGCGAAGGCCAGAACGCGCTCCTTGCCCCCAGAAATACGCGGCGAGGTCAGGATGGTCGGAATTTCGGCCAGCGGCGAGACCAGCAGGGCCAGCGTCTTCAGCAGCCATTTCGCCGTACCAGCAAGGCTACGGGCGCGGTGCAGATCATCATGCGCGATGTGGCGGTCCCATTTCTGGGTCAGCTCAGACAAGGACGCGCGGGCCGGGTGATAAACAATCATCCCGGCCACATAGCGCGTCCGGTAACCAAGCGCGCCCGCCCTCAGGCCCCAGTCCCGGTCCTCGGCGATGCCGATCCCGGCGAAGGGGCCGACATGGCGCAGAATTTCGGCGCGCGTGGCCAAGTTCCCGGTTCCCGAATATCCTTCGGCGATATGCGCGTGGTTGCGGTAGGAATAGATCGCTTCATAGGGCTCGATAAAGCTAGGTCGGTCGGGAACCGCATAGCCGACCCGGACATCGCCGCCGATGATCTGTGTCGCGGGATCAGCAAAGGCGGTCGCGATCGCGGCCAGCCATCCCGGATCGGCATGACAATCGGCATCGATGAAGGCCAGCACGTCGCCCCGGGCCTCGGACGCCCCGAGGTTGCGGGCCGGGCCGGGCCCGGGGATGGTTTCAGACAGCAGCCGCACGCCGGGAAAGGCGGCGATAACCGCCGCGGGGCTGCGCCGCGAGCCGTTGTCCACCACAAGGATCTCGACCTGCGCCCGGCAGTCTTGCTGGCTGTGCAGCCGCGCAAGACAGGTCCGCAGGTGATCTTCCTGGTTGAAATGCGGGATCACGACCGAAATCAGCCGAGGGACGTCAGCCATCAGAAAAACTCCCGCAGGAAGGTTTCCAACGCATAAAGCGCCCAGAGCGTTTTGGCATGATCGGCCCGGCCGCTGGTGTGCTCGTCGATCAGACGGCGGATAGTGTCGCGGTCCAGAAGATCGCCGGTGATCGCGCCCGGTCCCAGCAACAGATCATGGAACGGATCCTTCAAAGGCCCGCGAAACCACGCCGCGACGGGCATGCGGAAGCCGATCTTCGGCCGGGTCAGCACCGCCTCGGGAATGCGCGACCGCATGGCCTCCCGCAGGATGCGCTTGGTGGTCCGGCCGCGGATGCGCCAATGTTCGGGCAGGCTGGCGGCATATTCGGCCAGACGGATGTCCATGAAGGGTGCGCGCCCCTCGATCGAGGCGGCCATGGTCATGCTGTCCATCCGCTCCAGCAGGTTGTCGGGCAACCAGGAGGTCTGATCGAAATGCAGCACCCGGCGCAGGGACGAGGCCCCGGATGCGGCCTCGAAAGGGTGCCGGTCGGGGGCCCGCCCGCCCACAGGGCCGCGCCAGAGCCGCTCTCGTTCGGTCGGGCTCAGGGCGCCGAACCAGCCGGTCATCCGATCTTCGAACCGCCGCTCGCGCAGCGCCCGCCCGGCAATTCCCGCCCGCCGCGCCACTGCCGGAAACAGCGCACTGGTTGCCACAAGCGCCTGTCCGGCCAGCGGCAGCAGCCCCGAGGCGGCAAAGCGGCCCAGATGCGCCTCGGCCATATGCTTGGGATAGCCTGCAAACAACTCATCCGCGCCTTCGCCCGACAACACCACCTTCACATCCTGCGCCGCCACCCGTGACATCAGGCAGATCGGCAGATCCGCCGCCTCGTTCATCGGCGCACCGCGATGGCGGCTGAGTTGCGGCAGCATGTCGGTCAACTGATCGGCGTCCAACTCGACGGGCGTGTGGATCGTGCCGAGGATCCGGGCGGTTTCGGCGGCAGCCGGCAGTTCTGCCGCGCCATCGCCCCGAAAGCCCACCGAGAAGGTGCGGATGTTCGAGATGCCAAGATGGGCCAGCGTGGCGACGATCGCCGTGCTGTCAAGCCCGCTCGACAGGAAGGCCCCGATCGGCACATCGGCGCGCATCCGCAGCCGGACCGCGTCTTCGAAGATCTCAAGAAACCCCGCGACGGCATCGGCGGGCACGGGCAGACGCCCGCCGCCTTCCGCCTCGGGCGGGGTCCAGTAGCGGGTTTCCTGCCAGCGCCCGGCCTGCCAGCGGATCAGGCAGGCCGGGCGCAGCTTGTGGATACCACGGAAAAAGGTATGGGGGCCGGGCACATAGCGCCAGCACAGATAGTCCCGCAGCGAGTCCAGATCGAGATCAACCGGCACCGCAGGATGCGCCAGCAAAGCGGGAATTTCCGAGCCAAAGACAATCCCTTCCCCCGCCCCCTGCGTGACCGTGGCGTAGAACAGCGGCTTCTTGCCAAAGGGGTCACGGGCCAGCACCACAGACCCATCGTCTCGGTCATGCAGGGCAAAGGCGAACATGCCGCGAAACTTTGGCAGGCAGGCCTCCCCCCAGGCCCGCCAGGCCTCGAGGATGACTTCGGTGTCCGACCGCGTGCGCAGGACCGCCCCGCCCGCCGCCAACTCGGCCCGCAGTTCAAGATAGTTGTAAATCTCACCGTTGAACACGATGGTGAAGCGGCCATCATGACTTGCCATCGGCTGGTCACCGGTCGCAAAGTCGATGATCGACAGACGCCGATGCCCCAGCCCTGCCGTCAGATCACCGCCCAGCGGCAGGATCACCTGGCCTTCGCCATCAGGACCGCGATGCGACAGGATGTCGGTCATGGTCTGCAGGGTGCGCCCGTCCCCCCGCTCCAGCCCAACCCATCCAGCTATTCCGCACATTTTACGTCACTCCAATAAGCACACTGTCCGAAATACCCTGTCAGACCAGCGCGCATCATGCATGCCCTGCCGCAAACTGCCAGACCGCCGATGCGCCTTAGCCGGCAAATCCGACGGGATGGTGGCCAGTTCCGCACGGTGACAGGGTTTTTCAGTACCCCTTCAGCCACTCTGCCCGTCGCGCCCAGACCGCGCGCCAATAGGCCAGCCGCTCCTGATCGCGCGGTTGACCGGACAACGCCAGCAGCCGTGAGGCCGCAATCCGGGCGCCCCCCCAGAACCACATCAGTCCGATCCCCAAGGGCACCAGCCAGCGGGGCCAGTGATCGCGGATCAGGGTGACGCGGGCTTTGGTGACAAGGATCCGCGTGCCCGCTTTCGAGGCACTGGCCGCCCCCACCAGATGCATGATCTGCGCGTCCGGGGTGATCATCGGGCGAAAGCCGAGGCGGCGGGCGCGCAGGCAGAGATCGGCCTCTTCGCCATACATGAAATAGCGCAGATCGAAGCCGCCCAGACGCTCCCACAATTCGCGCCGGATCAGCAGGAAACAGCCCACCACGATATCGACCTCGCGCACGGTGTCGCGCGGCCACCCGCCCATCGCCTCGGGGGCGAAGAGCGCAGAGCGCGGGAAGGCGGCGGTGAGGCCGGTGGCGAGGCAGAACACGCTCCAGGGTGTGATGCGGTTCCAGCAGGACGCGATGTTGAGCCGCCCGTCGGGGAACACCGTGCGCCCGCCATAGATGCCCGCCTGTGGGTTGGCGCGGGCGAAGGCCATCAGGTTGTCCACCGCACCGGCATGACATTCGGTGTCGGGATTGAGCAGCAGCAACCACTCACTGCGGGCCTGCGCCGCCACCACATTGTTGGCGCGGGCAAAGCCCAGATTTTCCGCCGACCGGATCAGCTCCACCTGCGGAAACGCCTCTGCCACCGCATCGGCCGAGCCATCCTGCGAGGCATTGTCCAGCACCACCGTGTGAAACGCGGTGGCCGTGGTGGTGGTGTGCAGCGTGCGCAACGCCGCCAAGGTCAACGCGCGGGTGTTGTAGCTGATGATGATGACGGTGAGGGGGGGTGGCCCCGTTTCCAACGGCGCTGTCATGGTTTGACCCGCGCCAGCAACTGCTTCAGGGCGTCCTGATAGGCCATCAGTTTGGTCTGCCCGCGCAGGGCGGCACTGGCGGCCTCGGCGGCCAGTGTCTCGCGGGCCTCAAAGGCCGCGGCAATCTTTTCCAGGATCGCCGCATTGCTTTCCCCCTGACAATCCACGGTGTGATCATAGCCAAGACTGCCGAAAAGCCCTGCGAACTTGCGGCTGTAAGCCATGGGCACCACCGGTACGCCCGACGAAAAGGCGGCGATACAGGCATGCATCCGCGCGCCCATGAAGAAATCAAGCCCGGCAATATAGGTCTTTGCCTCGGAGGGTGAGGCAAAGTCAGGCGCCAGCCGCAGCGCCGGAAACTCGGCCTGCAGCACCGCCGAGGCGCGCAGATCATCCTCCAGCGCCAGCCCGCTGCCCTTGACGATCACATGCGGCACCAGATGCAGCTCGCACCCAGCCGGATGGGCCAGAAAATGCCGGATGATGTCACGCATGAGGGCGGGGTAATCGGTCTGCAGCCCGAACTCGTTGCGGCCGGTGTAGCCGCCGTTCATCAGCAGACCCGAGACATTCAGCCCCACCTTCACCGGACCTGCGGCCCCCCGCAGTGATGGTCGATCATAGGGCAGGCGCAGCGCCACATCCGAGGCCTCGATGATCGGTCCGCGAAAGCCCATCGCACGGGCGGCCGCCGTGGACAGCGCATCGCGGGTCGCCACCACCGCCGAAAGCCGCATCGTCAGCCATGCCAGACGGCGCGACAGTGACTTTGTGAAGGGGCCGATGGTTTGCGGTGCCATGACTAGTGGCGTTGTGGCAAGATGGGTCAGGAATTTCAGAATGAAGATCCGGATCAGACGGCCGGACCCGTAGATGTCGGCAAAGCTGTCACCTGCCCCGATGTCGATCACCAGATCTGACCGCCGGGCGATGGCAAAATAGCCAAACGGGTTGAGCATCACGCGGCCGTCGAGCGCGACCACCTGAATGTCGGGGCCGGTCACATAGGGCGGGCGCGGGTCCTTCCAATCCATCACGGTGATCTCGATGGCGCGGCCAAGATCACGGCCAAGATCGCGCAGGATCGCCACTTCCGAGGCGGTCAGCGCTCCCACTCCCAGATTGTCAGAGCGGGTCGAATGCAAGATCAGGCAGACGCGGATCGGGCGTTGGGGCATGGGGGCTCCTTTGGGTCTTGTCATCAGGCACTCATCGGCGGGGGCGTACCACCCGCCGCAAGGTGCCAAGGAAATTCCGCAGGTTACGCAGGAATGGGTTCTGCCGGGCGACGGCGGTAAGGCGCAGGCCTTTGTAATGTGGAACCGGCCGCCCCGCCAGCCGCAGCGCCAAAAGCCGCGCCAACAGCGCCCGGCGGCGTTCGCGCTGGCCCGGCTGGATCGCTGCAAGCTGGGCAATATCAAAGGGCGCGGTCTCGATCCGGCCCGCCGCCCGGGCCGCAGCGATCAAGCGCTGACCAAGCGCGGTGCGGGCGACGATCAGACTGACCCCCGGCGCGTCTTCAAAGCGTGGATAGCCCTGCGCATCGGTGGCCCAGGCATCGGCGCAGGCGATATCGGCGGCCACACCGGTGCCGTCGGCACAGATCTTGCACCGATGCTGGACATGGTTGGACAGGATACCGCCCCAGCTGTCGTGATAGCTCATCGACCGGGTGCTGCCATCGTGCAGCAGCGCCGTGGCCTGGCCCGGCCAGCCATTGCCGCGATAGCGAAAAGCGGCCACTTCGGCCTCTTTTGTGCCCAAGGCCGTCAGCACCGCCAGCCCCCCGGCATGCGACGGCACCCCGGCACAGAAAAAGGACAGAATCACCGGAAAGGCCGCCGCTGCGACCGCATCCTCTTGCACCAGCGCACGCAGGGCCGAGGCGTCGCAAGGCTTGCCCAGAACGGCAAAGCGACGGCCGGTCGCCCGGTGATCAGCCAGATATGCGGCAAGATCCTCCAGCGGGGCCGAGGGCGCATAGCGCGAGCCCGCCGCCGCCGCCACATCTGCCGCTTTGGTGGTCACAACTGTCTTGTTGGCGGTGGGGTGCTGCGGGTCGGCCCCGGTCTGCACCACGGCCTCAACGATTCCGCTGTCCAGAAGATGTGCGGCCAAGGCCGACAGCGCTCCCCCCGAGGCCCCGCCAAAGCGCAGATCCGGATCTCCCGCCCAGCCGGTCAGCATCTCGACATGCGGGCCCCAAAGCACATCATCCGTCCGCCCATCCACCCTCACCTGCTGACCCAGTCCGGGGCAAATCCGGGCAATCCGGTCATCTTCCGCCTCGGTAAGGGCTGCAATCTGGCGCGGTCGCAGAAAACCCGGCGGGGCGACTTCCATCGCGAGCTTGCCCGGGAAAAGCCCCGCACAGGCCCCGCAGCCCGCACAGGTGTTGCCGCGCATGACGCGGGCGATGGATGGAGTGACAGACATCTTCATTCCCATTCCGGCCAAGTCCGCCGCTTCGACCACATTCGGGGGCATTCGCTCAGATCCGGTCTGGATCAGAGCTGTCCAGGCCCCCGCAGGCGCGCATGCAGGTTTGGCGTAAAGCTCAGCACCCAATGCGCCCAAAGACGCGGCTGCCAAGGCCGCAGCACCAAAGCTGCGCGCAGAAAGCGACGGGCAAAGCGGGGACGATTCACGCGCAGAAGGTAACGCGCCGCACCGGCATAATGTGGCGACAGAACCGGCCCTGCAATTCCCGCACGCCGCAGCTTGCCGGTGATCCGCGCAAACGAGCGTGCCCCCTGCCTCTCTGATCGCGACACCCGCGTTGCACTGACCGCGGGATCAAGCGAGGTTGGCGTGAGAATCAACGGTTCCGGCACAAAGCCGATCGGGCCTTGCCGGGTCAGACGCAGGCAGAGGTCCCAGTCGACATTCTTTCGCAAAAGCGGATCGGATGGGCCCGCCGCCAGCAGGGCGGCTTTCTTCACCAGTAGGGTCGGGAAGTTGATCAGGTTGCCTTTGACTGTCCGGGCCGCCAGATCGCCCGACAGCGGGCTCTCTGACGGGAATGGGCGAATGAACGTCTGCATCCGGCCGTAAGCCGATTCGGAAACCTCGTTGTAGAAAAGCCGGGCACCATAGACACCGATATAGTCATCAGGCAGTTGCGAAAGCGCGCGCACTGACAGATCGAACCGATCTGTCGTGCAATAATCGTCACTGTCGTGAAAGGCGATCCAGTCGGCCCGGGCCGCGGCCACGCCAGTGTTGCGGGCCCCCGCCACCCCGCCGTTTTGCGCGCGCCGGATCAGGCGCACGCGGGGGTCGTTCAGGGCGGCGATGGCCGCTTCGATGTCATCGGTCGAACAGTCGTCCACGATCACGACGTCCAGATTGCGATAGGTCTGGGCCAGAATGCTTCCAACCACGCGGGGAACAAGATGTGCCCGGTTGAACACCGGCATCACCACACTGATCAACGCACCATACTCCAAAAGGCTTCTCCCACATTTCGCCGTGACCTTGTTTGCCTGTCACCGGGCAGCGAAGCAAGCCCCGCATTCGCGCCGCAATTCCCCCACAATGCTGCCCGCTTCTGGCGCTACACCAAGGGTTGCGCGAGGAGAGGCCACTCTTTGCGGTCAAGGCCGGGGGGCCATGCCATGATACCGTCGATATTGCGAAAGCCTTTGTCATCCTTTCTGCGCGCCGAGGCGGGCAGTGCCACCGTGGAGTTCACGCTCTGGGTGCCGGTGTTCGTGGGCATCATGCTGCTGGGGGCGGATGCCTCGGCCGCCTTCACCCGGCAGTCGAATTTCTGGAGCGTGTCTTATGAAACCGCGCGCATCGTGTCGCGTCATGCGCTCGATGCCGAGGCCGGGGCCGCGTTTGCGCGCAACGGCATGCGGATCGGCAGCTATGCTCCCGAGGTCGCGGTGACCATCGACGAGCTGACGCAGACCGTCACCGTGCTGGTGACCGCGGATTTCGCCAAGATGGCGCCCTTTGGCATTCTGGCCTTCGGGATGGACAACCAGCTGTCTTTCGCGGTGACACAGACGCTAGAGCCGATCTGATGACGGCCGGGCGGCGGCCACGGCGCTTTGGCGCAATCCGCTTTGGCGCGATCCGCTTTGGCGCGCGCGAAGATGGCGGGGCCACCGCCTTCGGGCTGATCGCGATTTCCCTGATGCTGCTGTTTGCCGGTCTCGCCATCGACGTGGCCAATCTTTATCGCCACCAGACCCTGCTGCAACTGACCGCCGATTCCGCGGCCCAGGCCGGTGTGGTGACCCTGGCCCGGGGCGGCACTGCCCCCGATGCGCGCAAAGCCGCCGGCGGGATGGTCGAAACCAACATGCCGGAGGCGCGCTTCGGAGAGGTGATCACCCAGTCCCACCACGAGGTGCAGGTGCTGCATTATGATCCGGCCACCGGCGCGCTTGGTCCGGTGGGCGATGAGGCCCCGGCCAATGCCGTGCTGGTGCGGCTGCAGCGCAGCGAGGCCGCCGGCAATCCGGTGCCGACATTCCTGATGGGCATGGCCGGGCATGACGCCTGGTCGCTGGCCGCAGCTTCGGTGGCGGTGCTGCAGCCGACGCAGCGCTGCGGCAATGCCGAAGGCATCGTGGCGCGCGGCGCCATCGACCTTGGGCTGACGCCGGTGTTCGGCAGCGCGTTCTGCCTGCACAGCCAAAGCAGCCTCACCCTGCCCGTCGGCACCCGCACCACCGAGCCGCTGCGGGTCAGCCTGCCCAATCCCGCCACCTGCAGCGGGGTCTGCAAGCCGGAAGCCGGGATCCGCCCGTCCGAGATCCGCGCGACGGCGCTGAACCTGGTGATGCCGGAGGCGCAAGACCATGTGGCCCGTCTGGTGGCGGGCTTTCTGGACCCGCAGATCACCCTGCCCGAAGAGCTGGCCTTCTTTGCCAGCCGCCGGGTGGCGGGCGATCCCGAGGCGCTGCGCGAAGTGGGCTTGCGCGGCGATGACACCCGCCCCGGCGACGTGCTGCAGATGACGCCCTTGCAGTTCAGCCAGATGCGCGAACGCCCCAGCGGCCTTGTCTATGCCGTGCACTGCAACACCGCCAAAAATGACCGCCGCCCGCTGTGGGAGCGCACCCTGACCCTGACCGGGATCGAGGGCGCCCCGACCCTGCGCGATCTGGTGCTGGTCACCGATTGCGCCATCGAGATGGATGACCTTGTCCGCATCGAAGGCGCGCTGCTGCTGCTGACCGGGCCGCAGGGCGCGCAGATCTCGGCGCTGCCGGGGGCGACGCTGGGCGATCCCGAGGCGGCCTGTGACGCCGCGCGCCGGGTGCGGCTGATGGCCTTCGGCGATCTGGCGCTGCCCGCGGATCTGGCGCGCGGCAATGTCTCTGTGGTGGCCGGGGGCGACATCCGGCTTGCGGATGATCCCGATCAGAAGCGGATTGCGCACCAGGGCCTGATCCTGCATGCCGGGGGCCGGGTGACGGCCGAAGGCAGCCACAGCTTCGCGCGCTGCCCCGCCGAGGCCCGGTCCGACCCGCTGATGCCGGCCATGCAGGTGATCGCCCATGTGATGCCGCCGCTGGGAGACGTGCTGACAGCGCCAGAGCAGGCGCGGCCCGTGCAGACCGAGTTGCCCGGACAAGCCGCAGACCGCCTGCCCGGCGACGCCGCCGAGCGCCGCCCGATGGAAGGCAGATTGCAACCGGGCAGCTAAGCCGCACCGTTCCTTGCGGCCGATTCCGGCAGACTGCCCCCCGTGTTGAAACCGTCGGAAGGATCGCCGCTGGCCGCGATGCTGTTCGCCGGATTTGCCCTGATGCCGCATTGCCACCCGGCCTCTGCCTTGGCAGACCAATGCCGCAGCACCGGCCCCATACTCAAGACTGGCGCTCTGCGGCGGGCAAGTCAAAGACCCAGTTGTCCTCCGCGCGCGATCCGCGATTGTCGCCTGCGGACGCGGGCGGATCAAAGCGCAGCGCTCCGCTATCACCCAAGCCCGCCCTGCGCAGACCCCTCTGGTTTTCACGTTCCTCGCGGGTCGGTTGCCATGTGATTTTGGCTGCAGGGCGACAGGGACATCTGCCCGGTTCACCTTGCGCAAGAAATGTCACATCCGCCCCGCGGGGGCGTCATGCCAGCCGCCAGCCCGGCGAGCCGACGGGCTGGCCCCTGTGATCCGGCTTACGATGCCATCTGCCGGAAGGTCTCGTTGCCCGCGACCAGGTCGTCGAAGCTGCCTTCGGCCGCCAGCCGGCCATGCTCCATCAGGAAGATCGTGTCGCAGGCGCGCACCGTGGTCAAGCGGTGGGCGATCATGATGATGGTCTTGGCATGGGCCAGATTGCGCACCGCGTCCATCACCGCGCGTTCGGTCAGATTGTCGAGCGCACTTGTCGCCTCATCGAGGATCAGCACCGCCGGGTCGTGATAAAGCGCGCGGGCGATGCCGATGCGCTGACGCTGGCCGCCCGACAGGCGCACGCCGCGCTCACCCACCTCGGTGTCATAGCCCTGCGGCAGATCGCGGATCACGAAGTCATGCAGCTCTGCCAGCCGCGCGGCGCGTTCGATCGCGGCGGCGTCGCGCGCCTCGGGCGGCAGGCCAAAGGCGATGTTGGCAGCCACGCTGTCATCGGTCAGGAAGATCTGCTGCGGCACATAGCCGATGATCTTCTGCCAGGCGCGCAGCGTGTCGGGGCCAAGCGGGGTGCCATCAACGGTGATGCGGCCGGAATCAGGGCTCAGCAGCCCCAGAATCAGATCCACCGCCGTGGTCTTGCCCGCCCCGGTGCCGCCGACGATGCCCACCGTGGTGTTGGCCTTAATGGTCAATGAGAGCCCCTCCAGCGCCGCACGGCCCGCGGCGGGATAGGCAAAGCGCAGATCTTCCAGCGCCAGAACCTTGGTGAAGGGCAAGGGGGCGACAGCAGGGCGCGCGCGGGCTTCGGGGGTAGCGCTCAGCAATTCATCATGCAGCTTGGTCAGGACCGGGGCGGCAAAGCGCATCTGGGTCAGCGCATGATAGATCTGCTGGATCGCGGGGAAAATCTTCAAGACCGCAAAGCCGAACACCCCCAGCGTCGGCAGCACATCGCCAAGACGCGCCTCCTGAACGATCAACAGGCCGAGGATGATCAGAACCAGCCCGCCAAAGGCGATAGCCTCGAGCAAAAAGCGCGGCAGCTCGCCGATGGTCTGGCTCATCGTTGCGGTTTCGACCACTTCGCGGGAGGGCGAATCATAGTTGCTGCCATAGCGCGCCTCCAGCCCCATCAGTTTGACATCCTTGATGCCGCCGAAGGCTTCCTGCGCCACCCGGTAGCGCTCGGCATTGGCCAGCGCCTGACGCTGACCCAGCCGGGTCAGCCGGTGACGGACAAACACAAAAATCAGCCCGTAAGTGCCGCCAATCCCCAGCGCAGCCGACAACGCTACCCCGGGACTGACCGCGATCAGAAACCCAATCAGGAACACAAGCGTGACGGACTGTGCGAGGATCTTCAGCGACGGCAGCAGCGCAGACCCCACCACCCGGTCGCATTCCGACAGGATCGCCGCGCCAAGACCGGCGCTGTTGCGGCTCAGATGCCACGCATAGGGCTGGCCCAGATAATGCGCCAGCAAACGTCGGCTGAAGCTGTGATTGCGGCCATGGCCAAAGCGGATGATCTGGTATTGCCCGGCCAGCTTCACCGCCAGCCCGATCAGGATGAAACCCAGCACCAGCACACCCAGCAGCAGCAGAAAGCCGCGGTCGGTGGTGACCCCGCTCCATGCGTAAAGCGCGGCCAGCATCGCGTTCTCGCGCACCACATCCGGGTCTGTCGCGACGGCCAGGAAAGGCAGCACCGCCGCCACACCGACCAGATCGATCACCGCCATCAGGGTGACCAGACCGAAGAGCAGATAAAACTGCCGCCGCTCGGCGCGGTCGAGCAGGGCAAAAAGTTGGCGATAACTCGTAAACATTGCGACTTTGGGTCCTGCCATTGCCTATCGAGATGGCATAACCGAAACCATCGCCGGGATAAAGCGCTCCCGGCGATGGTTCGCTGTCAGCGCTATTTTCTGACCCTGATCCGCTTGGGCCCGCCGCCGGTGGTCGTCGTCGTCGTGGTGCCGGTGGTCGTGGTGCCCGTTGTCGTTGTGGTGCCGGTCGTCGTTGTCGTGCCGATCGCCTCGGGGCTCTGGGTCAGCAGCGTCGCGGTGTTGAGCGCAGTGCCATCCACCTGAGTCTCATAAGCCCCCCGATCCGGCAGCGCCCCGCCAGGACGTTTCTGCCCCATCACATCCTTCAGCGGCGATACCGTGGCATCAGCCGTGTCGATATAGCCGCTCGTGGTCTTGGGCCGATAATCAAAGGCGGCCGGGTTCTGGAAAACGAGGGACGGGGTGCCGATGACCGAGTTGTTGCGGAACTCAACCCGGTTGGTCGTGCTCGCCGCGCCCTGAATGCTCATGGCAACGTTGTTGGCCACGAGAACATCTGTGGAAGGGGTGCCATCCCTGAGGGGCCGGACGGCAATGTAGGGACTGGTTCCAGTCAACCCGTTGGTGTTGACGACAGTGTTATTGAAGATTTGTGCGCCTCGCGCGCCATAGACAGAGATACCGTGAAAATGAGTGGTGGAGACCAGGTTGTTTATGATCGTCAGGTTGTCATAAAAACCGTCGTACATGCCGATACCCTGTAACGGGCTGCGCAGTGGATGATCCACCGCACCTGTCCATTCAATGATCAAATTGCTGTCGAGTACGAGACCCGTCACTTGAGATCCAACCGCTGCAAAGGACTGGAAGCCGTCATCGTGATTGTCATCGGTCTTTACACTGTTGAACACGCGATTGCCGCGCACGGTGCTGCGGTTGAAGGCACGCATCGCATCACCATTGAAGCCATTAACAACGTTGTTGATGATCTGAGAATCATTGCCAACCATAATACCGTGATAGACGCCCATCAGCCGATTGCGAGTGACGATGCCGCGCGGGCCTTGCAACATAATTCCGCTGAATTTGCGCGCTTCCCATTTTGCGGCATCCCATTGCATGAACTCGGTCGCACTTAAGTCGCTGCGGATGTCGAGGCCATCGAGCGTGATACCGGACGTCGTATCGTAGGCGCGAATGATGTACGCTGTGCCAGCTGCGGGATTGTTCGGCCAGACTGACAGATTGCGGAAAATCAGGTTGCGTGTCGTTTGGGTGAGAAGGATTCTGTCAAAATGTGCGGCCTTGGCGTTCTGTGACATAATCGTCACCGGCACGTCAAAAGCGGCGTTGATCTTGATTTCGACCGCACCGTAGGCGCCATCCTTCAGAAGCAGCGTGTCGCCGCCCTTGACCTTGCCCGAGGCAAAGGCAGTTTGGATCGAAGCAAAGGGCAGGGCGTCGGTGCCCGCGGGCGTGCCTGCAATCGTGGCGCCCAGCGGGGCGACGTAATAGGTTTCACTTTGGGCGGGTCCGCAAGACAGGGCGAACAATCCCAGAAGCAGGGTGGCTACTCTCAGCATGGGGAACCTCATTTGTGCCCGGCATGGGAACACTTTGATCCTCGGTTAGCGCCGAAATGTGGCAGGGGTGCGATCAAAGCGGGGCAATCCTGAGCCCCTTACGCCACCCGTCGGTGCATCACCACCAGGAACACCGCCAGCGCCAGGGGCCAGAGGGTGCAGGCGAGGATGGCGCAGGCGTTCATCAGCAGGCTGCGCCGCCCGGTGCGGAGCTGCTCGCGCCAGGTCAGGGTCAGCGCCGCGGCGGTGATGAGAAAGTAAGCAGCCACGCCCAGTTGCCAAATATCCATCGCCTGAAACCCCGCATCTTATTGATGTTTCTACAGCCAATTCCCCGCCAGCCCTGCAGGGATGCAAAGCGGTCGGGTGTCGCGCAACGGCACTTATTCCAATACAGCCGCAGCTTGGCAGAAACCCCCGAAAACACAATCACCAGATGCACATCGCAGCCGGAAGCTGTGCCACAGGGCTGGAAAAACCGGCGGATTGACGCCCACCCGCCAGGCAATCCCCGACCGACCACGGCGTTTTCGGCAGAACCTCCCCCGCACAGGGGGGTGCCGTCAGGGACCGCGTTGTCCAGCAGCGCAGCGCCCGCAAGGCGATCGCCCCCGGCGTTTTCGCCAGCCCCCGCACGCCCATACGGGTCTACCGTCAGGGAGCGTCCGGCGGCGGGGGCGCGCTGTCCAGCAGCGCGCGCCCCGCCGCCTTCAGCGCACCATCCGCGTGCAGATAATGATAGAGCGTCGAGGGCCTTATCCCGCCCAGTTCGGCGCAGATCTCGGGGATGGAGCGCGCGCTGTCGGCCATCAGATGCCGGGCATAGCGCAGCTTGTCGGCGGTCATGATGCGCGGACGCCCGCCCTTGCGGCCGCGGGCGCGGGCGGCGGCCAGACCTTCGTGCACGCGCTGGCGGATGAGGTTGCGCTCCATCTCGGCAAAGGCCGCCTGGATCTGCAGGAAGGCCCGGCCCGCCGGGGTGGTGCTGTCCATCGGGGCGTTCAGGGCGCGAAAGCCGATGCTGCGCTGCGCCAGCCGGTCGATCAGGGCGATCAGCTCGGCCGCCAGCCGGCCCAGACGGTCCAGATCCAGCACCACCAGCACATCGCCCCGGCGCAGGAAATCCAGACAGGCCACCAATCCCGGCCGGTCGGCCCCCGCCCCCGAGGCGCGGTCCTCGAAGATGCGCTCGCAACCGATCCGGGTCAGCGCATCCAGCTGCCGGTCCAGCACCTGCGCGCCCTCGGCGGTGGATATCCGTGCATAGCCGATCAACGCCATGATGCCCCATCCCTTAAGTTCACGACAAACCTAACCTGCAGGTTGGTTGTCGGCAATTGATTAATATGGGTTTTTCGCAAGGACCTGTGCCCGAAACCCCGGCGATCCGCCGCGCGCCAAGCCCTTCACGACAACCATGTGTTTGTCGGGGCATCACACGCAGCCTGGCCTGTGTCGGGCAGGCACACCAACATGACATTGGCGCGCAGACCGCAAGGCACAGCGCAGCCCACAAATGTTGTTTTGTGGGCTGTGCTGTGCTACGTCTCGGGCATGCCCAGACTCTCAATCGACATCACCGCCGAAGACCACCAAAAGCTGAAGGCGATCGCTGCGCTGAAAGGCGAGAGCATCAAGGATTATGTGCTGAAGCGCATCCTTGGCGATGCCCCTGCCCTTGACGGCATGCGTGAGGACGAGGCGGTCGCCGCCTTGGCCGATTTCTTGAAGCCCCGGATCGAGCAGGCACGGCTTGGCGCGCTTTCCACGCGGTCGATGGCGGACATTCGGCATGAAGCCCACAAACAGGCCGGGCTTTAGCCGTTCCGATGCGGTCCTATGACCTCACGCGCGCGGCGGAAACGGATTTGCGCGACATCTGGCACTACACTTACAAAACCTGGGGCCTTGAACAGGCCGATACGTGTTTCGACCAGATCGCAGCCTGTTGCGACGCTGTAGGTGACAGGCGGGTGAGATCGAAGGCGCTCGACGGATTGCAGGACGGCGTCCACATCCACCGCTGCGCGCATCACGTCATCGTTTGGCTGGGCTGAGGCCCGCCCCATCATCCCAGCCATCCTGCATGAGCGGATGGATTGCATGCGACGGCTGACGGGCCGGTTGTAGCTTTGAATGCGATGCCGCAGAACCTATAACTTGGCTGTCTTGGACCGCATCCGATCTGGACGAGATGGCATGCTCACCCCCTGGGAGAACAGACAGAATGAGCCGATCACGATGACCTCCTCGCGGCGGCCGATCCGGCTGATCAGGCGCTCTGGTGCGTGGGTGCTGAAACGCAATGTGCCAGTCTGCTATCAGCTGGTGGAGACACGGAAACAAATCTGGAAAGTCATGGCCGCACAGACCGAGGCCGGCGCACGACAGGAAGCCGAAGCCTTTTGGCGGACTTGCGTTGCCCAATGGCAGCGCGTGCTGCAAGAGCAAGATGTGCCTTGGGAAAATCGTTTTCGACACGCAGAGTCGATCGCAACAGCAAACGGCTTTCGCTATTTGCCCGCAAAAAACGTTGCCGCTTTGCCGTTGGAAGAGCTTCTTGAGCGCATTGAGGGAACAGTCAAAACCAAAGACGATGGATCTTCAGAGCTGGACCCGAAGCTTCTCTTGGCGTTGCTGGGCGGTGTGTCAAAAACGCCGCTGATTTCTGATCTCTACGCGGCCTACCGCAGAACGGAGGGTCCAATATTTGCGTTGCACAAAAGCCCCTCTCAAATCAAACGCTGGCGATCTGCCGATTGGAAGGCTGTAAAAAGCCTGATCGACCACGTTGGCGATGTTGATATCACCACCCTAAAACCATTCGATATCATACGCTTGCGCAACGATGTCTGGGCGAATGAAAGAGTGCCGCCCCTCAACGCCGCGACCCTCAATGCGCGCCTTTATCGAATGCACCGGATTTTTTCGACCGTGGCGCGTCACCAGGACTTCAAACTTAAGTTCAGCTTTTCTGAACAGTCGATGCGCCAGCCTCCGCGCCGTGCACGGCCAGCGTTCAGTCAAGATTGGATCATCAACCGCATTCTGGACCCAAACGCACTTGACCAACTGCAAGCACCGGAGCGTTTCCTGATACTGGGCATGATCAACACAGGATATCGGCTGATGGAGGGCGCAAATCTGCTGCCCGAAGAGATCGTGCTGGATCATCAGATACCACATCTGCACTTTCGCGGCGCATTCGCGTCTTTGAAAACACAAAGCGCTTATCGGCAAATCCCGCTGGTGGGGGTCAGTCTCGCGGCTTTCCGTGCCTATCCCGGCGGATTTCCCACGTTGCGCGACGACCCGAACTTGTCGGCAAGGCTGAATCGCTTTCTGACAAATGCCGGGCTTCGCGAAACACCACAACACACCGTCCACAGCTTGCGGCACAGTTTTTCGTCCAGACTGGCGCGCGCGGGCGTATACGAAAACCTGATCGCGGAACTGATGGGCCATAGCCTGCGTCGGGGTTACGGACGCGGTTCGCCGTTAGAATTTCGGTTGGAGGCCCTCGCGAAAATATCCCTTGAGCAGGATCGAGTACTTTTATGAAAAACTGCCAAACACCTGTTTAACGACATGCATTCGCTTATCTATTTGTACCGAACTGCTACCTTTTCTGCACCCTTTTCAGGTGGGCTCGGGTCTGGTGCGCCGACATCACCCACCTGCCGATGCGCAAGGGCTTTCGCTATCTGGTTGCCCTCATGGACTGGTTATTTTACGACCCTGTTCAGCGCCTTGTCGCCGCAGACCTTCGTGCTGTCGGCGGCCACCGACACCGGTGCGATCAACGCCTTCGCCACCAGCCTGAGCAGCGGCAGCTTCGCCTTCTGGTTCGCGGAACAATCCATCCTGTCAGACGCGTTCCAGCTGTCTTCGGCCAAGCTGGAAGTGTTCGGCGCCCCGGCTGCGGTGCCGCTGTCGGCCGGTGGTGTGCTGCTGATCGGCGCATTGGGTGGTCTGGCCGCCCTGCGCCGCAAGCGCCGCGCCTGGGTTCGGGGGCCTGAGTTCGGGGGCCTGAAACGGCCCTCTCTGAGCCAAGATCGAAAGGCGGTCCCCTCTGGACCGCCTTTTGCTTTGCCCAAGGGGTCAGCCGCGCTTTTTCAGCCAGCCCAGAAAGGCCGCGTCGGGGCTGCGCAGGGGGGGGCGGCCGGATTGCTGCCAGACCGCGCGCCAATCGCTTTCCAGCGCATAGATGTCCCACCCCGGCATCAGGGCGCGGGCGGTGTCCAGCGTGGCGGGCTTCAGCACCGGGCCGCGGGCTGCAAAATCGTCGCTCACCACCGCGTCGCGGCGGCTGATGCGCAGGATGTCGCCCGGCGCTTCGGCCAGGTGGTAATCGGGCAGATGGTCTTCGGCCACCATGTCGCGGATCATGCGGCGGAACACCCGCAACGGGCTGGCCGAGCCGGACTTGTGCGCCAGCACCGGGATCGAGATGTGCCAGTCGGGCTGGCGGCCACAATGTTTGCGCGCCAGCTCATAGACCCTACGCTCCAGCGGTTTGCGCAGGCGGAAATAATCCCGGCTGAGGGTCAGCACCGATTTCGCCAGCACCGCATGGTAGAGCCAATCCGACAGGGTGACCGAGACCTGCACCATGCGGCCCCCGCCTTTATGTCCACCCCGGCCGCCCGGCGGGGTGGCGCGCAGGATCTGCCAGCCCTCGATCAGACCAAAGCCCGTCGTCACCTCGCGGTCCCCGGTGATCAGATTGGTGGTGATGCGGGTGCCGGCCAGCCGCTCGAACGCCTCGCGCAGCCGGGCATAGCCGCCGCCGCTGGTCTCGCGGTTGGTGGCCAGCATCAGATCATGCGCGGTCAGCCGCAATTCGCGCCCGACGGGACGGCCGGCGTTCACCGCCGCCATCAGCTGGCTGATGCAATAGATCAGGATGTCCTTGTCAAAGAGGGTGGCCAGCCCGCGCACCGAAGGCACCACGGTGATGCGCACGCCGTTGTGGGCATAGTCCAGAATGCGGCGGTCAGGGCGCGTGGCCAGCGAAAACAGCGGATGCTCCATCGAGGCCATGTCATCTTTCGGCAACGCATCGAGGATGTCGCAGATGAAGAAATCGCCGCCATGCCGGTCGGGGGCCAGACCGCGCCCCACCCCAGACTTCCCCACCCCAGACTTCCCCAGCCCAGACTTCCCCAGCCCAGACTGGCCTGAGCCATCCGGCTCCGAACCGCCCTGCCCTGCCCCGGATGGCGCCAAAGCGCCCGGCCGAAGGCTTGGCCGCGCGGTCAGCTTGCCCGTCGCATTCCCCCGCACCCCGCCGCGCGCAACCCCTGTCCCTGCCATGTTTTATGCCGTCCCGTCTTGCTGCGGTTCTTCGTGCTTTCAGTATCACCTGCAGCCTAGAAGGCCGCCCCGACACTGTCGAGCGCCAGCCCAGCCGATCGGAGGTTCAGAGTCGCCGCTTCGGGGGAGCAGAGTCGCCCAATCGGAGGTTCGGAATCGGCCCGCCCAAAAAAAATTCAATTTTCCAAAGTAATTCAATGGTTTGCCAAAATGACTTGCCGCCGTAACTATATTGATAACATCATTTTAACAACACGGGCCAAATCTGCCAAAACACCGCCCCGACAGGACCAACCGACGGCCCTGCTTCAAGCATTTGAAATTGCAACGAAATATGGATTTCTGCCGACAATGTAGTGCTTTTTCTTCCATGTGCGGCGTTTCATGATACCTTGGGTGAAACACAGCACATGAGGCGACATGTCCCGCGAATCAGCCCCCGATCTGCCGCCCTATTTCAACATACCCCTCGATGCAGCCCTTGCGGAACTGACCCCACCTTTGGGCACCGAGGATCTGGCGGCGATTGCGGCGGCCTGCAATCAGGGCCGGGCCGATCTCGCCTCGCGGGGCTTGGATGCCGAGGGGCGCAAATCGCTGCGGCTGTTTTCGACATGGGAGATCACCCGCTATCTGATCCCGGTGGCGCCCGCGCATTTCCGCCGGGTGCTGAAGCAAAATCCAACCCTGCCGCAGGGACAATCCGAAACCGAAGGCGGCGCGAAATGGTTCACCCTGGATGAGGTGTTGCGCCTGCGCGCGCATTTCGGCAGCGAAGGCGCGCGCAACCGCGACTACCTGCCCTACCGCCCCAAGGGCCTGCCCGCCAAGATCATCGCCGTGGCCAATTTCAAAGGCGGTGTCGGCAAGACCTCAACCTGCGCGCATCTGGCGATGTCGGCGGCACTCGATGGCTACCGGGTGCTGGTGATTGATCTCGATGCCCAGGGCTCATTGACCTCGATCTTCGGGGGTCGGGTGGCGGATGAATGGCAAACCGCCTTCCCGCTGATCGCGCGGCATTACGCCACCCATCTGCGCGCCGACAACCGTGCCCGCGCCGAACGCGGCGATGCGCCGCAAGCGCTGGATGACACCCTGTCCGAGGCGCTGAAGATCACCCCGCGCGATCTGGTGCAGCCGACGCATTGGCCCAACATCGACCTGATCGGCAGCCAGCTGAACCTCTATTGGGCCGAATTTCAGATCCCGGTCTGGCGCATGCAGGGCCGCGGCTGGAAGCTTTGGGATGCGCTGGGGGATGCGCTGGCCGAGGGTGGCTTGCTCGATGACTATGACCTCGTGTTTCTCGACACGCCCCCTGCGCTTGGCTATCTCACCATCAACGGCTTGGCGGCGGCGGATGTGGTGCTGGTGCCCACAGGCGCGTCATTTCTGGAGTTCGACAGCACGGGGCGGTTTTTCGACATGCTGCACTCGACCTTCCAGTCGATTGAAGAGGGTGAAAACATCGCCGCCCGCGCGCTGGGTCGGCCCGAACTGGCCTTCGAATGGGACGCGGTGCGCATATTGGTCACGCGCTTTGACGCCAGCCAGCAGGCCGAGTTGGCCGGGCTGATGCAGGCCTATCTCGGCCGCACGCTGGCGCCGCAAAAGCAGGATTTCACCGCACTGATCGGTCAGGCGGGCGAACAGGTGAACGGCATCTACGAGGCCGATTACCGCGATTTCAACCGCGACACCTATATGCGCGGCCGCGAAACCTTTGATGCCACCTGGGCCGGGGTCAAGCGGCTGCTTTATGGCATCTGGCGGCGCGATGTGGCGGCGCGCGATGCCGGGCGCGACAGCACGGCGGCCTGACCGGATGTTTCGCGCGCGAAACATTTCGCCGGGTTTTGGCAAGCGAGACCGCTGCGCACGCGGTCTTGGCAAAATAGCAAGCTCTGCGGCGCAGGCTTGGTCGGACAGGAGAATTTGACATGGCCAGACGCAGACGCCTGAACCCCGCGCAACCCACCTATCTGTCGGCCGCCCCGCCCCTGGCCGCCACCGGGCAACCTGCCCTGCGCGCCGGCCTCAGCGTGGCGCCCCCAATCGCCCAGGTCGCAGGTGAGGCCAGCGCCACCGCCGCCCTGCGCGAGGTCAGTGCAGCACTCGATGCCGCAAGGACCGACGGGCGGCTGATGCTGCGGCTGCCATTGGCGGCGGTCGAGGCCGACTATCTGGTGCGCGACCGGCTGGTGGCCGACGCGGACGACATGGCGCATCTGGTGGCGTCGATCGCCGAACACGGGCAGCGCAGCCCGATCGAGGTGGCCGAACTGGCCCCCGGCCGCTATGGCCTGATTTCGGGCTGGCGGCGGCTGCGGGCGCTGGCCCGGCTGGCAGAGGAAGATGGCGCGCGTTTCGGCACTGTTCTGGCGCAATTGCGCCATCCCGACACCGCCGCCAGCGCCTATGTGGCGATGATCGAAGAGAATGAGATCCGCGTCGGGCTCAGCTATTACGAACGCGCCCGTGTCACCGCCAAAGCGGTGGAGGCCGGGGTGTTTCCAAGCGAAAAAGCGGCTCTGCAACGGCTGTTTTCGGCTGCCAGCCGGGCGCGACGCTCCAAGATCGGTTCGTTTCTGGCGATCCATCAGCATCTTGACACCGTGCTGCGCTTTCCCGCCGCCCTGCCCGAGCGTCTGGGTCTGGCGCTGGCCCGCCTGCTCGAGACCGATCCGGCGCTCGCCCGGCCTCTGGCCACCGATCTGGCGGCAAAACCGCCGCAAACCGCCGCCGAAGAACAATCCCGCCTCGCCCGCTTTGTCGCCGAACAGTCCGGACCCGATGACACAGACACCGTTTCGGCCCGAACAGAGCCGCTTTTGGGTGCGGCGGGAGTGGATGCGGCGGATCTGGCCGCGACGGGTGTGGTCCCCTTAGTTCCCGAAACGCCCATCCCATTCGGAAACCGGACGCCCGATGCGAAGATATCGGATGCGACAGATCCCGTTACATCGAGCCGAGGCACAGCCGCTCCCGACAGCATCGGTCGGCATGCGACTTCCGGAAACACGACTGGCTCGGATACGACTGCCACAGATGCGAGTGGCCCGAAGACGACTGGCCCCGATAAAACGGACCCAAAGACGAGGGCGCCAGAAACGGCGAACCCAGACACAGCGGGCGCGGACAGGACAGCCCCCGATGCCGCCGCCGCCCATACCCCCACGGCGACCGACCCTGCCCCCCTGCCCGCCCCGCCGCTGGCCCCTGACAGCCGCGAAATCCGCCCCGGCCTGTTCCTGCGCGTCAGCGGCGGCTGGACCAACCCCACGCTGGAACTGTCCGGCCCCGCCGTTGATCCGGTGCTGCGCGAGCGTCTGGAAATCTGGCTGGCCACCGGCCGCTGACCCCATTTGTTTCGCGCGCGAAACAATTTCTGGCGGTTTCGATGGCTTGTCAGACGGGATCCAGCCCTCTAGACCGTTTTTTGTTTTAAGGAGTTACCCATGTCCTCTTTGCGTGTGCACGCCGTCATCATCGGCTGGGAAAGCAAGAACGACCGCGCCCGCGCGATTGCCGCCCGTCTTGCCCCGGTCGTGTCCAGGCTGACGGTCGTGTATTCCAATGCCACCGAAACCGACCTGACCGGTCCGGGCGACTGGCTGCGGGTGCCCAATGCCGATTTTTTTGGTCGCAAGTTCTATCGGGCGATCGAGGTGTTTGACGGCGACATCTTTTTGCTTGTCCACGCGGACACCGATTACGCCGACTGGCCCGCCCTCGTCCGCCGCTGCACCGACTGCTTCACCGCCCTGCCCACGCTTGGCGTCTGGAGCCCGGATTTCACCTATACCCCCTACCCGACCATCGACGTAGCGCTGCTGCCTTTGCCGTTGGAAGGACTTGTCACTGTTGCTCAGACAGACGGTATTGTTTTTGCTCTTTCTGTTCCGGTCGTTGAACGGATGAAGCAGCTTGAAGAGAAGGGGAACAACCTTGGCTGGGGCATCGATCGGGCGGCAGCAGCGTTCGCGCGCACGACAGGACGTCTGGTTGTACGTGATCAGACCCTTCTTGTCCGCCACGATATGAGCCGTGGTTATATGGGCGAGGCCGCCGGTGAGCAGATGTGGGCCTATCTCGCCCAACTCACCTTGGCTGAGCGCGACATGCTGCTGCTGTCGCACAGCTATTTTCGGGCGCAGCAACATGACCGGACATCCCGCTACCAACGCCTGAGGCGGTTTCTCGGCCGAAAAAGTCCGCCAGATCCGACACCGCGGTTGGTCGGGTGAGGGTGTCCTTTCAACCGCCTGCCCATAATTGGTGCCGAAGTTTTTTTTTGCTTTCCCGGGGGGGACTTGGGCTCGTGTGCGACGGGCGGCGATCAAAAGTGTTGGCACAGAAAACGTGGTGATAAGATGTCTCCGTTCATTGGACTTGCGGATGAAAGACAAAGCAAAAGCGTTGTTTTGCCGTCTTAACGCTCGCTCCCACACATCTGATCTTTTAGACTGCTGGCCATGACACTGCACCATAGCCCCCGGCCTTTTGCCAAAACCACCTCGACCGGCGCAATGCCGAGCCGCCTTGAGTCGGGGCGTTTGTCACTCGCTGTGGTGCTTTATTTCCTGATGATTGCCCTGCCGATTCATTTCAATCTGGGATCGGTACTTATGACCGGTGGGCGGGTGGTTCTGCTGGTCACGACCGTCCCGATCGCCTTGCGGCTTTTCAGCGGCCAACTCGGGCGGGTATTGTCGGCAGATGTGCTGCTTTTGGTTTATTCGGTCTGGAGCCTGTTTACACTTTACATCAATTCGCCGCTACAGGCAGTCAGCTTTGGCGGCTCTTATGTGCTGGAGGTCTTCGGCAGCTACCTTCTGGCCCGCTGTTTCATCCGCACCCCCGAACAGTTCCGGGCCATGTGCCGGGGGCTGTTCGCTGTGCTGATCTTTTCGCTGCCCTTCGCCGTTTATGAGACCCGGACCGGGTGGCCCCCTATCCCGATGCTCATAGCAAAATTGCCGGGGGTTTTCAGCTATGGGGACTATTATAATTTATTGTCCGGTCGCCGGCTCGGGCTGGAGCGGGCGCAGGTCTTCTTTTCCCATCCAATCCATTACGGGGTCTTTTGCGCCAGCCTTATTTCTCTGGCGTTCGTGGGCTTCAACGGGCTTGTAGGGACATTCCGGCGGCTTCTGCTTAGCGCGTTGGTGTGCGTTGGCGTGATCTGTTCGGTGTCAAGTGGTGCTATCCTGCCGATGATCCTGCAGTTCGGTCTGATTTTCTGGGCGATGGTATTCAAATCGATCCGATCCCGATGGATTATCCTGAGCAGTCTTATGGCAATTTTCTATGTGATGGTGGATGCCATTTCAAACCGGACGGCGATGGAGGTGTTTCTCGAATACGGCACATTGTCGCCAGAGACCGCATACGGGCGCAAACAAATCTTTGAGTGGGGCATGCAAAATGTCTGGAAAAATCCATTCTTGGGCATCGGCCTGAACGACTGGGAGCGGCCTTGGTGGAAGTCAGCCAGCATGGATAATTTCTGGCTCCTCGCCACTGTCCGCTACGGCATCCCCGGCTTTCTTCTGTTGATCATCCCATACCTTATGATTGTCCGGGCGGCGATCCGGCGGGATTTTGGGGATGGTGGCATCATCTGGCGGTTCCGCCGGGCTTGGGTGTTCATGCAGGTCGGGATGATTGTTACCCTCTGCACTGTAGATGTGTGGGAAACGTCCCTGTCCTTTGTCTTTTTCCTCCTCGGCGCCGGGGTTTGGCTGGCTTCGGTCCCAGCCGATGCAGGCGTGGATGGTGATGATGCGGGACCACCCGAAAACCCCGCCACAGGCCTTAAGTCGCGCTACACCCGCTTTTCCTGGCGTCCCGGTCGGCCCGGGCCGGAGCCAGCGCCGCTCGCCGTCCGAAGGCTGTGAGCTGATGCTGGTCCTGACGGTTCTTGCGCTGACCTTACCCGCGCTGTGGTTTGGCGTCCCTCTGGCCCAGAGACGGTGGCAGGTACGCCGTTTGGGCGCTTTTTGTGCAGTCCATCGGGTTATCGTGCTGACCTATGATGATGGGCCGAGTCCTGAGGCGACAACGGCTCTTGCTGATCTTTTGGTACGCCGCGGGGTGGCGGCTAGTTTTTTCATGATCGGCGCGCGCGCGGTGGTCCATCCTGGTCTTGTCGCGCGGTTGCTGGCCGAGGGGCACGAGATTGGCAATCACACCCAGTCGCATCTGAATGCCTGGAAGACGCCGCCGCTGGCCCCGGTGCGGGATCTGCGCGCTGGCGCGCGCACGTTGAGGCATCTGGGTGTGCCTGCAGGGCCGTTTCGCCCGCCCTATGGCAAGATCACTCTGGCCACGTTGCTCGCCCTTTGGATTGGACGTTGCCGGACAGCCTTCTGGACCATCGATACGCGCGACAGTTGGGAACAGCCGCGCAGCGTTGCCGAGGTGTTGGACAGGATCGGACACCAGGGTGGCGGCGTTGTTTTGATGCATGATTTTGCTTTTTCGCCCCGCGGGGCAGCAAACCACCATCACGCCGACCATGTCCTGAAGATGACCGAGGCCATTCTCGACTTTGCCGCGGCGCAGAATTTCAGGTTGCTGCGCTTTGGCGATTTGTGTGTTTCTGGGGCCAAAGCCGGGTCGGCGGACAAGTGTTGCGAAAGATAAGTTTGCCTGAACCATCTTCACAGCGCCCGGAATTAATGGTCTGGAGAGAAGGAAGTCGCCCTTGTGCAGAGGAATCTTTCTTGACCAGGCCCATTCGCATCGTTGCTGTCGCCTCGGCCGGGGGGCATTGGGTGCAACTGATGCGGCTGCGGGCCGCCTGGGAGGGCTGCGACGTTACCTATGTGACAACCGATCCCGGCCTTGAGGTAGTGCTGCGGCAAGAGGCTGTGGCGCAGGGGCTGCCCGCGCCGCGATTTTACATCATTGTCGAGGGCAACCGCTGGCAAAAGGCCCGTCTGCTGCGCCAACTGCTGCAACTGCTGAAGCTGATGCTGTGGATCCGGCCGGATGCCGTCATTTCGACCGGCGCGGCGCCTGGTTATTTCGCGCTACGCTTTGGCAAACTGGTGGGTGCGCGGACGGTCTGGATTGACAGCGTCGCCAATGCCGACGAATTGTCACTTTCGGGGCGCAAGGTACGCAAGTATGCCGACCGCTGGCTGACGCAGTGGCCACATCTGGCAGATCAGGATGGGCCAGAGTTTCTGGGGTCTGTTCTGTGATTTTCCTGACCATCGGCACCCATGAACCGTTTGACCGGCTGATCCGTGCAGTGGATGACTGGTGTGCGGCGCACGGCACTGGCGCGCAGGTCTTTGGTCAGATCACCGATCCAAAGCCTGGGGCTTACCGCCCGCAACATTTCGACTGGGTCGCGCGGCTATCCCCGCAAGAGTATGACCGGCGCTTTGCCGCTGCCAGCCTGATCGTGTCGCATGCCGGGATGGGGTCGATCCTGACGGCGCTGCACCATGCCACGCCAATCGTCGTCATGCCCCGGCGCGGTCATCTGCGTGAGACCCGCAACGACCACCAGTTCACCACCGTGCGCATGCTGGGCAGCCGCCCCGGCATCTATGTCGCCGAAGATGAAACACATCTGGGACCGGTGATGGAGCGTGCTCTGGTGTCTGCGCAGGCGCCGCAGGCCGCGCCGATCCCGGCTTTTGCCGATGCCGGTTTCACCGATGCGTTGCGCGCTTTTCTGACCGGACAGCCCGACAACAGGAAATAGCCTTACAAGAAACCGATTTTACCCGTATTCAACGGGTTACTAGTCAACTTATTCGTATTTGCTGAGGAAGTGTTCATGAGTATGACACCGTTCGAGACGCTTTTGGCCCGGATTGAGGGCAAGACTGCCCATATCGGCATCATTGGGCTTGGTTATGTCGGGCTGCCTTTGGCCGTGACCGTCGCCCGGCGCGGCTTTCATGTGACCGGTTTTGACATCGACCCCGGCAAGATGGTGCGGCTTGCGGCGGGCAAGAGCTATATCGAGGCGGTGGCCGACAGCGATCTTGAGGCGCTGACTGCGGTCACGCGTTGGACCGGTGATTTTGCGCTGCTGGCCGAGATGGATGTCATCGTCATCTGTGTGCCGACGCCGCTGACGGCGCATCGTGACCCCGACCTGTCCTATATCGTCACCACGACCGAAGGGATCGCCCGGCACCTGACGACCGCCACGCTGGTCGTGCTAGAATCGACGACCTATCCCGGCACCACGGTCGAGGTGGTGGCCCCAATCCTTGCAAGTTCGGGTCTGCAGCTGGGGTCCGAAATCTTCATCGGCTTTTCGCCCGAGCGCGAAGACCCCGGCAACGCGTCGTTCCACACCGCCACGATCCCGAAGGTTGTGGCCGGTGACGGGCCAGAGGCAGGGCAACTGGCGGCAGCCTTCTACAGCCGGGTGGTGGACCGGATCGTTCCGGTCTCGTCGACCGGCACCGCCGAGGCTGTGAAGATCACCGAAAACATCTTCCGGGCGGTCAACATCGCGCTCGTGAACGAGTTGAAGATGATTTACGACGCCATGGGCATCGACATCTGGGAGGTGATTGATGCGGCCGCAACGAAACCTTTTGGTTTCATGCCGTTTTACCCCGGCCCCGGCCTTGGCGGCCACTGCATCCCGATTGATCCGTTCTACCTGACCTGGAAAGCGCGTGAGTTCGAATTGCCCACGCGCTTTATCGAGCTGGCCGGCGAGATCAACCTGAACATGCCGAATTATGTGCTGGCGCGTCTGCGTGAGGCTCTGGACCGGCAGCTTGGCATCGGGCTCAGCCGCGCGCGGGTCCTGATCCTTGGGGTGGCGTACAAAAAGAACGTCAGCGACATGCGCGAAAGCCCAGCGATGCAGCTGATGGCCCTATTGCAAAAGGCGGGCGCGGGCGTGGCCTTTCATGATCCGCATGTTCCGGAAATTCCACGGATGCGGGAATATCCGCAGTTCCTTGGCAAGCAATCGCTGCCGATGGCCGCAGTTCGTGCTGAGGATTTCGATGCCATCCTGATCGCAACCGACCATGAGGCGGTGGATTACGCCCTGATTTCCGGGATGGGCCTGCCGATCATCGACACCCGCAATGCGATGGCCCGGCGCGGCTTGCCGATGAGGAATGTCACGAAGGCCTGATTTTCCCCCGCCACAGCCCTGCAAACACCATCCCCGCCACCAGACCGCCGAGATGGGTCTCCCAGGCCAGGTGGCCGCCTTGCAGGGCCCAGGCGGCGGCGTTGAGGGCGAGGATGCCCGCCAGCAGGCCCAGCCCGCGCCAGATCCGGGCCCGGCGGTCTGGCAGGCTGCGGGCCTCGGTCACCAGCCAGGCCCCGGCCAGCCCAAAAAGCGCGCCCGAGGCCCCGACCATCGGGGCGGGGCCTCGGGTCAGCAGGGCGAAACCCGCAGCCCCGGCCAGCAGCGCCGCCGCCCACAGGATGACAAAGCCCCGCGCGCCCACGCGCGCCAGCACCACCGGGCCCAGCCAGACCAGCGCCGCAAGATTGCCCAGCAGATGCACCGGGCCCGCATGCAGCCAGCCGTAGCTTGCAAACATCACCACCGGTTGGGCTGCATAATTCGGGCGCCAGCCCTGCAGCAACCCCGCCCAGAACGCGCCGTTCTGATAGGCGAGCGGCCGCCAGCGCGCCGATCCCCACAACCCCAGATCGGCCCCCAGCAGCAAGAGTTCCGGCAGCAGACAGAGCAGCAAAACGCCCCAGATCACCGGCGCCACCGGCCGCAGGTGCCGCGACAGGGCAGGGCGGCCGGCGGGGGGGCGGGCATCATCGGGGGGGCGGGGCGCGGTCATTGCGTTCAGACTGGCCTGCGGGCCGGGGGCTGGCAAGAGGGGTGCAAGACGGGGGCTGGCCCGTGGGCGTTCCGGCAAAGGGGAGGAGGCAGGCGCTTGGCGAGGACCGGGGGGCGGCGGTCGCGATCTGCGCCGGGCAGTGTTGCGAATATGGCAACAATCCTTCTGTTTGCGCCGGAATTGTTTCCAGAAACAGCCTGAATTTTCAGCCAGATACCGCGGTTGCCGCCTTGGGCTACGGCGCGGCGCGCGGCGTTTTTGTCGGCGGGCCGTCGGTCGCAAAACCGGTGGTTGGCAGGCGGCTCCGGCCTTTGATCCGGGGGCGACGGGGGGCTTTGGGCGCGGGTTTTGGCGGGCGGGAAACCCGGGGACGGGACCGCCGTGATGGGGCAGGGGCCGCGCCGGGTGCGCCCGTTCCGGCCCTTGCTTGGCAGCCCTTTGCCCCGCCCGCCCCGGCAGGTGATTCGGCGATTTTGGCAAGATTTCGGGTGTCACAGCCCAGAGAATGGGCACGCTTTGGAAACAATCACCCGGAATTGGGGTGCGATTGTCGGGCGTGGGCGCAGAGATTCAACCTATAGGCGCAAAATGCACGCGGCCTCACATCGGCCTTTGTGATTGAGGCGAAAATGGGGCATAGTCGTAGCCTAAGTAAGTCTGTGCAGGCTTGTCATATTGGTGGAGGTCGGAATTATGTTTGGAAGAAGTTTTTTGAAGAACTTGGCGGCTGCGGCGGTTCTAGCGTTTGGTGCCAATAGCGCTCAAGCTCTGACATGCAGCATCAATGATGTCTATTTCACGCTTGAGACATCGACAAACGTGTCTTGCGTTTCCGGGAATGATCTTGGCGCTAACGGGATCGTGGCGCAGAATCAGACGGTGTTCGGTCTGGATGGTTGGCTCCTTGGTGACTCGAGCGACACGAGCGCCGCCCAAACTGGCAGTGTCGGGTTTGACCTGATGCCGGTTGTGGATGCGACCGGTGGTGATTGGTCCATCCTCGGATACAACGGTTTTGATCCGCTTATGATCGTGTTGAAATCGGGGCAGCAATACGCAGCCTTCCTGATCACCGAAGCCATCAGCGGTCTTTCGGGCACTTGGTCTATCACCCAAGAGCAAGAGAAATGTGTGGGCAAACCGAAAGTGTGCACCATCGAATACACTCCGAAGGAGCTGTCGCACACCTCTCTATATCACCAGCCCGCCGCCGTTCCGGTCCCTGCCGCAGGGCTTCTGCTTCTCGGTGCCTTGGGTGGTCTGGCTGCGCTGCGTCGTCGTCGCAACGCCTGATCGTCTTCACACAGCACGTCAGCAAGGGGGCCTCGCGGCCCCCTTTCGCATGCGGATCCCCGGGGTGATTCGCGGCCGGGGGTGCTGCAGGCCGGTTGGCCCCGCGTTAACCATCTGAACCCACAGAGAAAATCGGATTTTGCGACCGCAGGCGTGCCAAAATTGCTCTGGACGGTCAAAAAATCGTGCAGAAACCGCGGCGGACGCAGGCTTCCTTTGCAAACCCCCTGAAAATACGGCATAATTGTGACGGGGCGAAGTGCCGGGTCGAAAGGCTTGGCGCTTGACTACAGTATGTTTGGCCGATGTTTGGCCGTTTATCCGACCGCGTGACGGTGCAAGTACATCAGCCACGGGCGGTTTGTGCAAAGGACGCAGCCCTATTATGAAGATCCCGGTAACTTTGGTGTGTTTTGGCGCGCTGGCTTTGGCTGGTGCTTTGGCGTCGCCGCTGGCGGCGGCCACTCTTGATCTCTCCGCCTCGGATCAGGCCCCGGCGGGGCGAGGTGCTGCGCTGCACCAGCGCTTTCTCGACAATGGCGCGGCGGTCGTCACCACGGCCGAGCGGCGCTATTGCGTGATCAGCCGCCGTATCGACACCGCCACCTCGCAGTACCGCGCCATGGATGGCACCGCGGTGCCGTTCGATCAGGTGATCCGCAGCCCCGCCGCCTCGACGCAAGTGATGGTCGGACCCGAAGGTCTGATGGGCGCGCGGGTGCAGATGAAATACAGCCCCGCCGCACAGGCCGGGGTGGTGCTGACCATCGGCACCGAGACCGAAGATGTGGCGGCCCGGCTGGAGCCGTCGACCGACAGTCTGCATCTGGACGGCGCTGTCGCGGACCGGCTGGCCGCGGCGTTTCGCGCCGGCACTCCGGTGCGGCTGTCGGCCAAAAGCCGCGCCACCGGTCGGCAGGTGACCGATGTGCTGGCGGCCCCCGACATGGCGGCGCTGGACGCCTGCCAGACCGAATTGGCGACCCTGCCCGCAACGCCGTTGCCACCGCTGGCCAATCAGGTCAGCCTTGATTTTGACGCCTCGCCCTCGCCCGAAAGCCTGGCCACCGTCGAAGATTACCGCACCTGCGGCATGACGCCCACCGATGCGCCGCTGCATCTGGGGCGGATCACGTCCACCACCGGATTTTTCAGCCACACCGACAAGGTTTTTGTCAGCTTCGATGACAAGGGCAAGCTGGACCGGGTCTATGTGCCGGGCCTGCTCGATGCGGGGTTTGCGGGCCAGGCCCTGGCAGAGGTGCAGGTCAGTCAGGCCGCCGATGGCAATCTGCCCGATACCGAGAACGGCGTGACCGGCTGCATCGGGTCTGAGGCGCTGTCGATGTGTGACATCCCGCAGATCGGCGGCGATGGCCATCGGTTGCAGGTCTGCGATCTTCCCGGCGAGGACACGTCGGGTGACGAACTGGCCTATCTTGAGCCGCCGGGCGGCGGCACCTTCCCCGGCGGTGAGTTTGGCGGCGGCGGTGGTGGCGGCTCCGGTGGTGGTGGTGGCGGCTCCGGTGGTGGTGGTTCGGGCGGTGGTGGCGGAGGCGGCGGCGGCGAAGGTGGTGGTGGTGAAGATGGTGGCGGCGATCCGCCACCGCCCGCACCGGTACCCTTGCCTCCGGCCGGACTGCTGCTGCTGGCAGCCCTTGCGGCCGCAGCCGCGCTGCGCCGGCGTCTCGGCTGACCGGGTGTCAGAGCGGGCCGTTCCCTCATCGGCTTGCTACGCCTGCGCTGCGGCACCCTGATCTGATCCGGTCAAATGTTTCGCGCGCGAAACGCTGCGGTCATGGCCGGGGCTCGCGCGTGTTGCGTTCGATCGGGTTCAGCTGATGGAACGCAATCGCAACATTCACAGGCTGCATTTGTCTTGGATTTCCTTCAATCTGACTCAGATTGAAGGAAATCCGCTCTATTCCGGCACGAACCTTGGCAGCGTTTTCAACGCCTCGGCCATGAAGCGTTGCATCCGCGCGTCGGCGTCGACCTCGGTTTCATTCGGATTGATCGGGGTGACAAAGCGGATCAGCGCGCCGTCGCTGCGCCCGCGGGTCAGGCTGTCCCAGACCACAGAAAACTTGGCGGCGTAGTCGCTGGTCATGCGCTGACCGCGCTGTTCGAACCAGTAATAGACCAGCTGTTTCGACATGCCCTTCTGGATCACCGCCCGGTTGACGCTGAAATCGCCATAGATCGTGCCGGGGATCGAGATCGGCGTCGGGTCGATCGAGAACACTTCCCAGCCGCCGACCGGCAGGCAAACCTCGGGCGAATGCAGGCCTTCGCCCTCGGTCTGGCTGACATACCAGGCGGCAAACAGGTTGACAGAACCTTCACCCGCGGCCTGATAGGTGGCGTTGATATAGTCGCTTGCCCCCAGAACCGCCTCGGTTTCGGCGTCCAGCTTCTCGGGGGTGCCGGACCAGGCGGCGATGTCACGCGGGAACAGCGCGAAGGTGTCCCGATCCACCGTCTGGCGTGCCGGGGCAGGGGCCAGCACAAACGCCGCCCCCACCGCCAGCGACACCAGCGCCGCGCCGACCAGACCGCGCGCGGGTGCGATGGCCAGCCCCCGGCGCAGCTGGGTGGCAAAGCCCTCGGTGTCCAGATCAATGGTCTCCGACAGCGGCAGCGGATTCGGCGTCAGCCGTTGCAGCGCGATGGCCATCAGGAACAAGACCGCGATGCAGGCCCCGAAAATCACCCAGCCTTCAAAGAAGTGCAAGAACCCCTCGGCCTGACCGATGCCATAGCTGTTGACCAGCACCGCGATCATGCCGATGCGGAAGGAATTCATCAGCACGGTCAGGGGGGCGGCCATCAGGAACAGCACCGCCTTGTGCCAGAACGGCCCGCGATAAAGGATGCCGAACAGATAGGAAAACGACAGGATCGGGAACAGATAGCGCAGGCCAGAACAGGCCTCGGCCACCTGCAGCTTGTAGACGCCCAGATCAATCACATTGCCTTCCAGAAACACCGGCACGCCCATCAGCTCGACAAACCAGACACCCACCTGCGACGAGATCAGCTGCAGAAAGATCGTCAGTTTCCAGAACACGAATTGCGGCAAGGGCAGCATGAACACCAGATGCAGCACCGGCAGCTGATGCTGGCGGCCGCGCTGCCAGCCCATCACCACCAGCACCACGCCGCCCACCCAGAGGATGAAGGCATAGGTCACCAGATCGGGGATCTGCACCAGATTGCCAAAGAGCCCGAACATGAGGGCAAAACCGATCAGCGCGAGGCCCGGCCTGCGGTCCATCTGGGCTGTGGGGTTGACCGGGGGGGCCTGGCGCAATTCGCGCAGGAAGAGATACAGCGAAATCAGCGGTATCAGCGGCCCGTGGCTGTATTCCGCCGTCATCCAGGCGTTGCCCAGCGACACAAAGCCCAGCCAGAACACCGGCACGGCGGCCAGCACCAGCAGCAGCAGCCAGCCCAGGCCCAAGGGCCGCGTCAGGGTGGATTGGGGCAGGGCGCTGCCATGGTCCGGCGGGGAGGTCAGGGTCATCGGGCGCACATCTCACAAATACGGGCAGGACAAGGGCAATGCGCGGCAACCATAGCCGAATTCCCGGGTGGATGCGACTCCGGTTGCGGCCGAAAACGCAGTGTTGACAAGGATGTGCGGGGGATGTGCGGGCGCGTCGCCGGACTGGCGGGCCGCGGCCAGAGACGGTGACCGGCATTGCCCTGCCCGGATGGCCTTTCGGTTTCAGGACGCGGGGCGGGTCGGGGGGCGAGGGCTGTGGCCTTGCGCAAAGGTCAGACCCTGCCATGCGGCCTCTGTCGCCGTCGCGGATCCCGTCGGGCGCACAAGCCCCAAGCCGATGGTGCGCGGCGATGGCGCCATAGGCGTGGCAAGATCAGGGCCGTCACCCTCGGCTGCGGCTGTCGGCACCAGATCAGCGTTTGTCTTGTCGGGAACACCTGCCCTATGCTGGGCGCGGAGGCCGGGGGGATGGTCCTTGCGGTGGGTCAGGGGGCTTGCAAACCATCATGCCCAGGCGGTGGCGACGGATCGGCGGATTTGCGGGGCTGGCCCTGCTGGCGACGGTGGCTGTCGGCGAGGACATGCCATCGGCGGTGGGCCGCATCAGCTACAGCGAGGTGTTGCAGCCGGGGGCCGCGATCTGCAGCGGGGTGCTGGTGGCCGCCGATCTGGTGCTGACGGCGGCGCATTGCGTGCGCGGCGCGGTGGCGGATCCTGCGGGGTTGCGGTTTGACGCGGGCTGGACGGATGGCCACCCGGCAGGGCGGCGGCGCGGACGCGCGGTGATCCTCGCCGCCGAAGGGGTGCCGCCCGATCTGGCCGGTCTGGCGCAGGATGTGGCGCTGATCCGCCTCGACAGCGCGTTTTTGCCCGCTGAGGCCACCCCGCTGCCGCTCGCCGCCGCAGCACCCGGGATCCTTGTGCTGCACGCCTTCGCCCGCACTCCGCCCGATGCCGCGCCCAAGCACCCCGCGCCCGCTGAGTCTGCAGCCACTGATCCTGCGCCTGCTGAAGCTGCCCCCACTGATCCTGCGCGCGATCATCCCGCACCTGCCGCCGCCCCAAACCAACCCCTGCGTGCCGAGTCTGCACCGGCTGACCCTGCACGCGAGCATCCCGCGCCGGCACTCCCCTGCGCAGTGCTGGCCACAAGACCCGGCCTGCTGGGTCTGGATTGCGCGGTGGTCTCGGGAAACTCCGGCGCGCCGCTGTTGCAACGCGGTGGCGCCGGCTGGCACATCGCAGCCATCATGGTCGCCGCCTCCCGCATCGGCCCCGTCCGCTCCTGGGCCACCCTGCCACCCCCACCCCTGCTGTCCCACATCTCGCTGCGGGCAGAGTGATCCAGCCCGACTGACTCCGGGCCGGGCGCTGTCGATAAGGGTGTCGCAATGAAGCGGACTTTCCCTCGCCGCGCCTGCAACCACAAATGGATTTTTCTTTCGCGACACCTTTGAAACCCGATGAAAACGTAACATTAACGGAGATATGCGGTGCGTTAGGGTTGCGCCTATCTTGGTTTCGGACTGTATTGTTCGCCACTGCGAACCGTCCACTTGGAACAACAGGCTGTGCAGGCTGGCGTCAGGCCGGGGTGAGATTTGGGGGCTGGATGTTCAATCAGCATGACGTGAAACGGCGCATGAACTTTCTGCTGACCGCTCTGGGGCAGCGGCAGAAAGGGTTCTTCACGCCCTACGACTATTTGGCATCCGCGGACCAACACATAGAGGCCTATCCCGTCATAGCGGCAGATTTCCGGTCCAAGCAAGCGGGGTTTCGCGACTTTCTTCAAGCCATTGATGCCAACCAGTCGTTCTTTCTGGCCATGCAGGGGGGGGCGAACGCCCCAAGCTGGACCACTCACTTTCTGTCACGTTTGGATGCGGCGGCGATCTATACCGGGGTGACACGGTTCAGGCCACAGCGGGTGATCGAGGTCGGCTCGGGGAATTCGACGCATTTTCTGTGCCGGGCCATCACCGATCACGGCCTGACGACCACGGTGACCTGCATCGATCCGGCGCCGCGGACCAGTATCTCTGACCTTCCGGTCACCGTGTTGCAGCGGGTGTTGGCAGCGGCAGATGTCGAAATGATCGCGGCTCTTGCCCCGGGGGACATCCTGTTCATCGACAGCAGCCATCTGCTGCAGCAGGGCTTTGACGTGGACATTCTTTTCAACCGGGTTTTCCCCGCCCTGGCACCGGGGGTGATCGTTCACGTCCACGATATTTTTCTGCCCTATGGCTATCCGTCGTCGTGGGAGTCCTATCGGTTCAACGAGCAGATGGCATTGATTGGCCTGATCTATTCGGGCTTCTTCGAGACGCTTTTTGCCAGCCATTATGTCTGGCGCGACATGCGCCCGGACCTTCAGGCCATCTGTGCCAATTTTCCACTCGATACCCCCGACAACGGGGGCACGCTCTGGCTGCGCAAAGCGGGCGGATGACAGAACCGACAGCTATGCCCGCGCCATAGCCCCCTTCAGGGCCGAAATTCGAACGTCCTGCCAACCGACAAAAACACCGAGTTGGAATCGGCGCGGCCGATGCCGTCTTCGTCCCGCATGCGGTGGGTGGCGCCGGCGTTCAGGGTCCAGTCCGGGGTCAGGGCGTAGTTCACGGCCGCGTTCAGGCTGGCGTTGTCGGTTGCAAGCCCAGTGGTGGTGTCTTCGCTGCGGCTCCAGTCGGCGCCCATGTTCAACCCCATGCGCGGGGTCAATTCCTGTGTCAGGCCCAGCGACAGCGCGGTCACCAGCGTCTCGTCATTGCCGGCATCGGTTGTCACCGCACGGCTGAGGCGGGCGGAAAGACCGCCACGCGGCAGCTCTTGCTGATAGGCCACAGCACCCGTGACATCGACCCCGCCGCCCTCCGACTCCGTCAGGCCCAGATCCAGCGACAGCGCGCCATTGGGCAGATCAATGCTGCGCCCGAAGCTCAGACCAGAGCGGCTGCCATCCGCGTCGAAGGTGGTCGAAAGCCTGGCGCGCAGGCTGCCACGGGGCAGGGCGCGGACAACACCCGCCGCAACCGTGGTCGAGCTTTCGGCCGGGGCGGCCCCGGCCTCATCATAGACACTGTGATCCATATCCAGCGTCGCCTCGGTCACCTCGTTGAGGCTGAAATGCAGCCCGACCCCGGCGGTCACCCTGCGGTTGTCCACCAGATCGGGATCGGTGGTGCCAGAGTAATCGGTGTCGGTGAGCCCGGCGCGCAGGGTGCCACCGAAGGGTGCGCCGTCGCCAAAGCTGTAGGCCAGCCGCCCGCCGCTGGTGCGCGCCCTGCCATCTTCCAGCACCAGAACCGGGATGTCATCGTCCGACAGCGCCAGACCCTCGGCCAGATCGCTGTCGCGGATAAACGCGCTGGCGGTGAAAGAGGATGTCGCCCCGCTGCGGGTATAGCTGAGTTCTGCTGCGGGATTTTCGAGGCCAAAGTCAAAGCCGGACCCGCTGTCTTCGCCGCGCAGCACCGCCGACGCATCAAAGGCCAGCAGATCGCGCGGCCCTTCAAACACCGCCCCAAAGCTCAGCCGGGTGTCGGCGCGCAGGCGAGAGCCTTCGGAGGGGATCGCAAGGCCGGGGTTGTCGGCCCAGCTGAAGCTTTGCTCGATGCCAAAGGTCAGCAGCCTGCCGCGGCCCTCTTGCGCCGGGGCGACGGTGGCCATCAGCACCGCCGCCCCGGTCAGCGGCAGCAGATGCGCGAAACGGGCGGCCCCCACGGTCGCCCCTTACTCGAACAGTTTGCGCTGCGGAACGACGATCACATCGCCCTTCTGCAGCACGGTTGCGCCCATCCGGCTGGAACCGTTCTCGATGGCGTCATAGTTGATCAAATAGTTGGATTCCTTTTTGGTCCGCGGATCGGTGCGGCGCAACTGGATGCGCTTGGTCGCGGCGAACTTGGAAAATCCCCCCATTTCGGCAAAGAACTGCAGCACCGTGGTGCCGCGTGCGACCGAGAGCTTGCCCGATTTTGCACCCTCGCCGATGATATAGATTTCCAGCGTGGCCACAGCCCGGGAGCCACCGCCGCCACCCCCACCGCCACCGGCGGCGCGGACGGCAACGCTTTCGATCGAGGCATAGACATTCGGTGGGGCCGCAAAATTGGCCGAAAGCCGTGCGGACAGCTCGCTTTGCACCGTCTCGATGTTCTTGCCCGAGACCCGGACCGTCCCCGTCAGGGGCAGGTTGATGCGGCCATCGGGCGAGACCAGCACCGAGCGGTTGAGGCCGGGATCTTCCAGCACCTCGATCTTGAGCGTGTCGCCCGGCCGGATCAGATAGCCGCCGTCCTGGGCGGCCACCGGGGCGACCAGTGCGGTCAGAAGAAGCGGCAGGGTCAAAAGCCGTGCCAGCGCCGCAAAGATCCGTTTCATGCCGTCTTCTCCTCGGTTGGTCCGACCCACAAGGGAAAAGACCGCATACTGCTACTCATTCTGGCGCGCAGATTACCCTGCAACCATCCGGACGGGAAGACAAAACCGCAATTCCAACCCGCAAATCCCCGCTTTGAGTGCCCCGCCGGGGCAAGATGGCCACAGGTGGCGGCGGGTGCAGCTTTGCTGCGTTGCCGGTCTGGCCGATGTCGGCTAGCTTGCCCCGAGATTTGACCCCTATTTTGGCATGGAAGGCGCGATGAAAGCTTATTGCATCAATCTTGATCGCCGCCCCGACCGGCTGGCCCATATGACGGCCGAGTTCGCCCGCGCCGGCATTCCCTTTGAACGCATCCCGGCCGTCGACGGCCAGGATCCCGAGGTGGCGGCAGCGGCGGCGCGGTTGCCACCCTATCTGTATGGTAAGAGGATCAGCGCAGGTGTTCATGGTTGCTTTGAAAGCCACCGCGCGGCGTGGAGACGACTGGTTGAGAGCGGCGATCTTTGGGCAATGGTTTTCGAAGACGATCTGGTTCTTGCCTCGGGGCTCGAAATTTATCAGCAGGAAAGCTGGATTCCAGCGGGTGCGGATATCGTCAAATTAGAGACTTATGGCGTTCAAGTGCATGTGATGCCCGCTCATAAGATGACAGTCGGCACGCGCACTCTGGCATTGCTTCGTTCATACCATCACGGAGCGGGTGCCTATATTATTTCTGCCCAGACGGCTCAACGGTTTCTTGTCGATACTCGACCGATTGGCTTACCGGTCGACAGGGCCATTTTCGATGAGCATTCGCCACTGCGACAGGGTCTTACTATTTACCAAATGGTCCCGGCTCCGGTTGTTCAGGGCGACAGGCTTGGTAAAAGTGTTACTGCAGGTTGGGCAAAAACCGAGCTATCTGAACGTCTTGAGGGAGGGACATGGGAAAACCCTCAGAAATCGTCCTTTATGATGAGAATGCGTAGAAAACTTCGGATACGGCAGAGATTGCGCAGTATCCTGCAGGGAACCCGCTGCCTGATTGTTCCTCACGGATAAGCTGGCGCGTAGACGCCCCTTAAGGTGTGGTGCCTTGCGCCGGTGGCAATCCGGCCAGCGTGGTGCGGGCGGTCTCGAATTGCGGCAGCTTGCTGTCGGCGGCGAGTTCGATGGCGCGGGTCAGTTGGCGGCGGGCGTCTTCGGGGCGGTTCAGCGCCAGATAGGTCATGCCGAGATGGAACTGGGTCAGCCCGTCATTGGGCAGGCCGGCGGCGGCGGGTTCCAGATAGGTCAGCGCCTCGTCGTGGTTGCCGTTGCGGTGGGCGATCCAGCCATAGGTGTCCTGGAAGGCCGGCACATCGCTGTCTTTCAGACGGCGCACGATGGCGGTGGCGCGGGCCAGGCTTTCGGCATCGTCGCGGTGGGTGGTGATCAGGCTGGCAAGGTTGTTGGCGATGACCACATTGCCCGAATCCTTGACATACATCGCTTCGTAGGCCGCGATCGCGCCGTCGATGTCGCCGGCCTGTTCCAGGGCTCCGGCATTGATCCATTGCAACGAGGCGGAGGCGGGCTGTGCCGCCAGAGCCGCCTGCAGCACCGCCGCCGCCTCGTCCGCGCGGTCCGTGCTGCGCAACAGACCGTAGAGCAGACGCGCGGGCATCTCGGCGCTGGCGTCTTCGGCCAAAAGCGCGCGGAACAGCGCCTCGGCTTTGGCCGTCTCGCCCATCAGCGCATGCAACCCGCCGCTCAGCAGCCGCAGACCCGGATCGGTGGGGCGTTTGGCCAGTTCACTGTCCAGATAGCTGCGGGCTTCGTCGGGCTTGCCGCTGCGGATGCGGGTTTGCAGGATCATCCGGATCGCGGCCAGATCGGCGTCGCCGCCGGCCTCACCCTTGCCGACCTGGTCTTCCAGAAAGGCCAGCCCGTCCTCGGTGCGGTTCTGGCCCAGAAGCAGCGCCGCCTGCAGCCTGCGGGTGGCGGTTTCGGCCTCGGGCGTGCGGATCTGGCGCAGGGTGTCGGTGATGTCCTGCACGCGCGGCCAGTCGGGGACCCCCAGCGCGATATCGGCCAGCAGGGTCAGCACGCCGACATGGCCGGGGCTGACGCGGCGGGCCTCGGTCAACACCGTATCGGCCACCGTGGCGCGGCCCTGCCGGATCAGCAGCCGGGCATAGCGCAGCGATTCCTCAGGCCCCGCACCCGAGACCTCGACCGCCAGAGCCAGCCGTTCCGCGGCCAGATCCAGCGCGCCGTCGCGTTCATGCGCCGCCGCCATCAGTGTCAGGATCGCGGCGTCGCGGGGGGCTTGCCCGAGGGCTGCGCGCAGATCGACAATCGCATCGCCGGGGCGGTCTTCGTCGATCAGCCAGGCCGCGCGCAGCTTGAGCGCCTCGACATGGGTGGCATCTTCGGCCAGCACCTCTTCGATGCGGGCGCGGGCGCCGACGCGGTTGTCGGTGGCTGCCAGCATCCGGGCCAGCATGGTCTTGATGCGCCGGGTCTGATCGCCGGGGGCGGCCGTCTGCAGCACCGTCTCCATCGCGGCC
>JANPOY010000212.1:0-1713 GCA_031428215.1 Paracoccaceae bacterium | reverse complement strand
CATAAAGCCCCGCTTTCTTGTCGGTGGCGACGATCAAGCTGGCCGCAGGGTTCGCAGCATTACGCCAGATCGCGGGGTCGTCAGCCGCATCGGCGGCGACGGTGCCGACGGGCTCGGTTTGGCCGGTGGCTTGAACCGCGACGGGGGGAAGCCCGAAAATCGGAGCGGGCGTTCTCGCACACCCGGCCAACAACATGATTGGCATGATGACAGCAAAAACCCGCACTTGTTGCAGTTTATCAAACATCCCGAGCCTGACCATATTCTTTCCCCATATCGACAATTTTTATCGTGCGCTGCGCCTATCCACCGCGTTTTACAACCGGGTGTCAAGCGCGTGACGAGACAGTCATATAACTCTCATCGCATTGTCACCAGGCAGTCGCGTGAATGTCTTTGTCGGCGGCTAGTGCGCCTTCGCAATTGCAATATTTCCTGCAAACAGGGGGCTTCTCATGACAATTAAAAAACAGTTTTTCGACCTCACCAGTTTTACCGCGATGGCGGTTGCCATGACAGTATCGGCGCAAGCGCAAACCATTGGGACAGCGCCCGTCGCCGAGGATATCGCCGGAGACGATTCCATCATCGTAACCGGTTCGCGCCCCATCGCCGAATCGGAAGCCGCGGCACTTGAAATCCAGAAAAATTCGGATTCGCTCGTTACCGTTATTGCTGCTGACTCAGTTGGCCGTCTGCCTGACCAGAATATCGCTCAAGCCACCGGACGTCTCCCCGGCGTCGCGGTCGAACGCGACCAGGGCCAGGCGCGCTATATCTCGCTTCGCGGCTCGCCGAATTACTGGACCACTTTGTCGTTCGATGGCATCAACGTTGTCAGCCCCGAAGGCCGCGATGCGCGTTTCGACAGCATTCCGTCGGCGCTGGCATCGCAAATCATCGTGTCGAAAGCCGTGACGCCCGACATGCCCGGTGAGACGATTTCAGGTAACGTCAATATCATCACTCGCTCGGCGCTCGATTATGACGGCTTCCGCATTTCGGGAAAGCTTGGGGCAGGCCAGACCGAGCTTGGCAAGCGTGGCGAATATGAAGGTTCGCTGACGCTCTCCAACAAGTTCGATACCAACATCGGCGAAATCGGCGTACTGCTTTCGGGCAGCTATTATGAGCGCAACATGCTGACCGATAACTACGAAATCGATTGGGAACAGGTTTCGAATGACCGCCGCCCCGGTTTCCAAAGCCGTTTTTGGGCGCGTGAAACCGAAAACAAGCTCTATCGTCTGACCCGCAAAAATTACTCGATCTCGGGCCGAGTCGATTTCCGCCCCGACCCCGGCAATACCATCTCGGTGCGCTCGCTATACACCATCTTCACCGATGACGAAGCGCGCGACAACGACATTTTTGACTTCGATGACCGGCAGGGTGATCTGGTTGCAAACACCGCAGCCTGCACCGGCGGGACCAGTACGCCGACCACAACCGCCTATGCCGACGCCTGTATCAACAGCCCGTTTGCTGGCACCGTTTACGGCATAGATATCAATCAGCGTTCGACGTACCGGAAGTTTCGCCAGTCGGTCTTTACCAACACGCTTGAGGGTATGCATCAGTTCGGCGACAACTGGGGTTTCAAATGGGTTGCCAATTACACCAAGTCGGTTGATGACCGTTCGGTCGTCGGCGAATTACGTTGGGATAGCCCATCGACGCGCAATTTGCGCCCGACCGTCATGTATGATTTCA
>JANPOY010000211.1:0-1882 GCA_031428215.1 Paracoccaceae bacterium | reverse complement strand
CAGGTTCGAGCTGTCTTTCACCCCCGCCCGGCGTTTGACCCAGCTTTCGGCAATGTCACCCAACTGCCCGGCAAAGGAAATGAACGGCGAGATCAGCACCAAACCCCACCCGGCATAGCCAGCCAACACGAACGCAAGCCCCACCACAGCCGCGCCGATCCAGCCCGCGATGGTGCCGGACCATGTCTTTTTCGGGCTGACCGCCGGCCAGAACTTTGGCCCGCCCAAGATGCGGCCTGCAAAATAGCCCATGACATCAGACACGATCACCACGCCCAGCAACCACAGGATCGCGGCTGTCCCAGCCTCGTCACGCAAGACGAACAGGCCATGGCCGGAAATCATGATCGCCACCGCAATCGCCGCCACCGCGCGGGGATGGATGCGGGGGGTGACCAGAAACGCCAGACCGACAATCGGGAACAGCAGATAGGCGGGCCAGGACGGCCAGCCCTCATCCAGAATAAGGCAGACCGCTGCCAAAGCTGCCAGCGCCAACGCTTGCCCTTTGGCGGCGGGGGCGGTGATATGCGCCAGTTCCCAGATCATCACGGCGGTCAAGGCGGTGATCAGCGACAGAAACGACAGCCCGCCAAACCAGATTTCCACAGCCCCCACCAACAGCATCACCGATGCTGACAGCATCCGTGGCCGCAGATCGGCCCAACGGTTGGTGCGGGCGCTCATGCGCTGATCACCCCGCCAAAGCGGCGCTCCCGGTTGCCAAAGCGCGCCACGATGGCGGCAAGCTCGACGGGTGAGAAATCGGGCCACAGGGTTTCGGTGAATTCAAACTCGGCATAGGCCGCCTGCCAGGGCAGGAAGTTCGAGGTGCGGGTTTCGCCGCTGGTGCGGATCACCAGATCGGGGTCGGGCAGATCGTGGGTGTCCAGACGGCTGGAAATCAGCGCATCGTTGATTGCATCCGGGTCCAGACGGCCTGCCGCCACCTCAGCCGCCAGCCTGCGCACGGTGCGGGTGATCTCATCCCGGCCGCCATAATTGATGGCGACGGTCAGATTGAGCCGCGACAACGGCGCAGTGCGCGCCTCGATGTTTTCCATCAGCCGTTGTAGTTTCGGGTCCAGCCGCGACCGATCGCCGATAAAGCGCATGCGCACGCCCTCGGCGGCCAGACGGTCCGCCTCACGCTGAATGTAGCGCGAAAAGATCGTCATCAGGCCCAGCACTTCCTCGGTCGAACGTTTCCAGTTCTCGGTGGAAAAGGCGTAGATGGTCAGCCAGCGGATGCCGATGTCCGGCGCGCAACGCACGATTTCCTTGACGCGTTCGGCACCCTTGCGATGCCCCACCAGACGGGGCCAGCCGCGATTGGTGGCCCAGCGGCCATTGCCGTCCATGATTATGGCGACATGCTCCGCCAGGCGGGGGACTTTCGCATCGGATTTGTCACCTAGGCCCACGCCCTACCTCGCCTTTTTGCCCAACCGGGGCTGTTTACACACTGCCGTTGCACATGAACGGCTTAGACCTGCATGATCTCGGCTTGCTTGTGTTCCAGCGCCCGGTCCACCGCGAGGATGAACTTGTCGGTCAGATCCTGCACTTCGTCCGACCACATCTTCTGGTCATCTTCGCCGATGCCGGCGGCCTTGTCCTTCTTGATCTGGTCCATGCCATCGCGGCGCACGTTGCGAATGGCGACTTTGGTGTTCTCGGCGTAGCCTGCGGCAACCTTGGTCAACTGCTTGCGGCGTTCTTCGTTCAGCTCCGGGATCGGTAGCCGGATCAACGGGCCATCGGTCACCGGGTTGATGCCGATGCCACTTTCGCGGATGGCTTTTTCGACCTTGGAAATCATCGCCTTATCCCAGACGTTGATCACCACCATGCGCGGTTCCGGCACGTTGACGGTGCCCAG
>JANPOY010000210.1:0-12756 GCA_031428215.1 Paracoccaceae bacterium | reverse complement strand
AAACCCGGCCGCTTCCGACCGACCGACAAACTCCTCGCCTTCCTCGAAGCCCTCTGATTATGCCGACCCCTTCGCAGCGGTCCCCTCCAGAAACAACAGCTTACGAGCCTACATCGGCATAATCCGGGGATCGGCATAATGTGCCTTATGCCGACTTCGGCATAAAGCCCACACAGCAAGGGGTGCGATTTCAGGGGTATTGAAGAAGAAACTCGGCCTCCAAATAATAGCAGAAAAGGTCGAGGGAAGGGGGACGGTCTACAGGCACATCCGTGAATAGAGTAGATGCTGCGAGGAAGGCAGCGCTGCGTCGCGACCGCACTAGGTGCAGAGTCCTGCCCAAGGCCGTACATGACGCCACCACTCCAAAGGCGTCAGTACCCTAATCGGCAGTTGTCGCAACCGCTCACGTTTTTTGATTATCGTTCGCCGGTCTCTGGTACAGAACACATCGCATTCAAGGCCGATAGCATTGCCAATCAGTTCTCGATCCGCCTTGTCAGGTAGGTCATTAGCAAAGGGCGCATCAATCATCCGTCGGCCGACGACCGAAGAGTACGCATTCGCTTCATCCTCGGGAGAGATCAGTTCAACCGCGAAATCCCGAAGCCGCTCGCGATGCTCAGGATCAGGTGTGTTCTCGATTTCGTCTAGGGTCTTGCGCGAGGCCATGACCGTCCAATTCGCTCGCCTGCCGACGTAGAAGATGTGCATCAGCGCTTCCAGATCTTCGGCAAGAGTCAAATCGTCCATTTCCGGAAGCGGCTGCTGGTCGAAAATCTGGTCCGGATAGTTCACCAGCAGGTTCACGACATTCGTGTCGAGAAAAATTCGTCCGGGTACCGCCTCGTAGGGGTAGGCCCTGCAGTCCGTACTGTGATCGGCTTCACTGCGATACAGGATCCAGCGCTGCCTGCTTTCGTCCCAGTGTTCGATGCCCAAGTGCTTTGCCTTATTGTTCTGTGTCCAACGAAGCCAGAGTAACTTTGACTTGCAGTTGTTTCCAGACCCCAAGGCTGGGTCAGCAATCGTCATCCCGTAGCCAAACTGGCCTTCCTCCCCGTCGCTATTTCCCAGCGCCGCACGGCCACATCGCAATAGACCGGGTCCAGTTCCATCGCAAAACAGCGCCGCCCAGCGCGTTCGGCGGCGACCAACTGGGTGCCGGAACCGCAGAACGGTTCATAAATTATATCGCCGGGATCCGAGAACGCGGTCAGTACAGCTTCGACCAGTGCGACCGGGAACACCGCTGGATGCGATCCTGCTGCACCTAGCCCGCCCTTGTGGCGCATGATGCGGAAGACGCTGTCCGGGATCCGGTGGCTTTGGATCGCATTGCCGGTGCCGGTCTTGGCGTGGACGGTGCCGTCGGCCCCGCGCAAGCCACCGCCGCCCAAAGTTTCGCCCGCGTGCTTGGAGGGGACGGTCTTGTGCGGTTTGCGCGGGCTGCGGTTGAAGTGGAAAATGAACTCGTGCGATGGGGCCAGGCGGCCGTTCCAGTCGCCCGGCAAGCCCGGCCCTTGGTCCCAGACATACCAACCAAAGCGCCGCCAGCCAGATTTGCGCATCCATTCGACCCATCCTTCCCAATAGGGCTGCCATTCGCTGTCGCGATGCACGAGGCCGAGGTTGACCAGCAGTTGAGCGTCCGCTGTGACCGGGGCTGCGGCGAAAACGCCCTGCATCAGCGCATCCCAATCCCCGACCTTTTCCTTCGCCGCCCCGTAATCACGCTGCTGGGCGTAGGGTGGCGAGGTGAACATCAGCGTGGCCTGTTCGCCTTGCATCAGACTGGCCACGACCGCCGCGTCAGTGGCATCGCCACAGCACAGCCGATGCTTGCCCAGCGCCCAGATATCGCCGAGCCGGGTGATGGGATCGGCGGGCGGGTCAGGGATGGCATCGGCCGCGTCGTCAGAAATCGTCGGGCTGTCGTCGGCATCGGCGAGGAGGGCGTCCAGTTCATCTTCGGGGATCCCGATCAGTGCCAGGTCGAAATCCTCGGCCAACAGCGCCTGCAATTCCTGCAGCAACAAGGCATCGTCCCAGCCGCCCAACTCGGTCAACTTGTTGTCGGCGATGCGATAGGCCCGACGCTGGGCTTCGGTCAAATGCCCGAGGACAATGACAGGAACTTGTCCCAGCCCAAGATGCGCCGCCGCCAGGATGCGACCGTGGCCAGCGATCAACTCGCCGTCCGATGCCACCAGCACCGGCACCGTCCAGCCGAACTCGGCCATGCTGGCGGCGATCTTCGCAACCTGATCCGGATCGTGGGTCTTGGCGTTGCGCGCATAGGGTTTCAACTGGGCTAGTGGCCAGTATTCGATCTGCTTTAGGATGACGGGCGCGTTCATGCCGCTTGCCTCTTGGCCTTAAGGTCGGCGAATTTCTCGCCAGTTTCGGCCAGCACCGCATTGGCACCGGTGAACTGCTGCCAGCGCTCGATGGCCACGTCGACATAGGCCGGGTTCAATTCGATCCCGAAGCAAACCCGCCCGGTGGTTTCCGCCGCGATCAGCGTAGTGCCGGATCCCATGAAGGGTTCAAAAACCGCCTGACCCGGGCTGGAGTTGTTGAGCATCGGACGGCGCATGCACTCGACCGGCTTTTGCGTTCCGTGCACGGTGGCGGCATCTTGGTCCTTGCCGGAAATATGCCAGAGGGTGGTCTGCTTGCGGTCGCCTGCCCAATGGCCTTTGCCGGTTTTCTTGACCGCATACCAGCAGGGTTCGTGCTGCCAATGGTAGTCGCCGCGGCTCAGCACCAGCCGATCCTTGGCCCAGATGATCTGCGACCTGACCGCGAAACCTGCCGCCACCAGGCTCTCCGCCACCGTCGTGGCATGCAAGGCGCCATGCCAGACATAGGCCACATCACCAGGGAACAGCGCCCAAGCCTCGCGCCAGTCGGCGCGATCATCGTTCAGCACCTTGCCGGTGCGTTTGGTCTTGGCCGCACCCGCCTGGTTGCGCCAGGAGGGATCATACTCCACGCCGTAGGGCGGATCGGTGACCATCAGCAGCGGCTTCACATCGCCCAGCAGCCGACCAACGAGGTCGGCGGTAGTGCTGTCGCCACAGATCAGCCGGTGCGACCCGAGCTGCCAGAGATCGCCTGCCACCGACACCGGCGTGACGGGTGGTTCGGGAATGTCGTCCTCGCCCTCGACCGCACCGCCTTCGACCTGGTCCGGATCGCGCAGCAGCGAGTCCAGATCCTCGTCGGTGATCCCGAGAAGCGAAAGATCAAAATCCTCGGCCAGCAGGCCCGCGATCTCGTCGCGTAGCATGGCCTCGTCCCATTCGCCCAGCTCGGTCAGCTTGTTGTCGGCAATTCGGTAGGCCCGCCGCTCGGCTTCGTCGAGGTGACTTAGCCGGATCACCGGCACGTCCTTCAGACCGAGCATGGCGGCGGCCAGGACCCGGCCATGCCCGGCGATCAATTCGCCATCGTCGGCCACCATGCAGGGGACGGTCCAGCCAAACTTCGCCATGCTGGCCGCGATCTTGGCGACCTGATTGGTGCCGTGGATCTTGGCATTGCGGGCGTAGGGCCGCAGTCGGTCAATCGGCCAGGTCTCGATTTGGCTTGGCGCAAAGACGAGGTCCATGGGCGATTCTCATTCGGGCAGGCGGACGTGACGAAGCGCGCTGGGCGATGCCAACGGCTGAAACGGGATCCGCGATGTGGGGAAAACGAAAGCGCCCGCGAGGGTTATCCTCCGGGCGCAATTCTTCGATGATCAAGGGGTAGGTCAAGGGGGGCAGCTTTGTCAAATAGAAAATGCACGCAGATTCAATGGCTTCCCAGCAGGTGGCTTCCGCTGGCTGGCTTCCGGCAAGGTGGCTTCCGCAAACTGGATTCCCTAGCTTTCGCAAAAGAATCCAGCGCGCCAAGATCGTGATTCCGCAAGCCTTTGATAACGAGTCGCTTTTTCCAAGATCACCTGGCAGGTGGCTTCCGCCTGGATTCCCCGGTGAAAGTGCCTGTCGCTAGCGAACTGCCGCGCTGCGCCCCCCCGCATACAAACCGGGGTGGGGAGGAACCATGCCAGGGGGTGGGACAGAAAGGGCGGCGCGTGAAGGGATTTCGTCGGTCGGAGTAGTTGCCTAAGGTCAAAACTATGCATCATAGTAGATGGCGTCGAGCATTGCTGCGCGGCCATCCCAAAGCTCTGCGTAATTGCCGGTCGGGCGTGGGGCATTGTACCACGGCGCAATTCTCATCGGCTCAACGACACGGTCCCAGTAGTTCTCCAGGTCAAGAGTGGTCTTTGGGAACGCAAGCGCGTCAGAAAGCCCCGCCAAGTTCGGCTTGCTAACACAAACGAAGGTATCCGGGCGTTTCATCGCAAGCAGCCTCGTCGCAGTTGGCACGCCTCCAATCCGGCTAGAGTTTTTGAATGCCCGCAAGAAGCTGTCGCAGAAATCCTCATATTGACCTTTGGTGATATCGCCATGCCGAGGGATGCAATCAACTGCCCGTGCTAAGAACGAGTCCTGTTCAGCGATGCGATTGGCGAAATCCCCCATTCCCTTCATTGAACCAAACCAACCCCAGTCATAGCCATCAAGCCCTGCGTCAACCTGCTGCTTTGTGCCGATCACTCCGGCGATTGCCTTCCATTGATTGTTTGAAAGATCTGCGAACGACTTCGCACTAGCAAACATAATTTGGCATTCGCGAAGAAGATTCAGTCGCGCATCAAAGTTATGATGAGGGCTGGCCTTTACCGCGATGACGTAATCATCCCAGCGCATTTTGACCAAGGGCGAGTTCAACTGAGCAGCCGGAATTCCAGGGCCAGGTAGTACCGGGTTCTTCGGCTTCTTGAGGGTTTTAGCGGCGTCGAATTGCAGGCGATAGCTCTCGGCTAGTTGCTTGGTGACGGCTTTGCGGAGTTCTGCGTAGCCTCCCAGGCAATTGCGGGCCTGCTTGAAGAACGGGGCATCCCATGGGCCCTTTATGTGGACGCTGGCCTCCCAGTTCCTATCCATTCCTCCAGTTGTAAAGTTGGAGCTTCCAACGATTGCTTCGGCAACGTCTCCTGTCCGAAAATAGTAAAGTTTCGGGTGAAAAGTTCCTTTGCCACCGTCAGCCACGAAGGCATTCTTGATCCCAATTAAACGATCAATGAGGTCAGGGTCTGTTTGGCAAAAGGCCAGACCGAACGTGACGGAGGAAAACTTTTCCTTATTGCGGAGTAGGCAATCAGCGAGATGGCCATTGTAGCCCCACGCCACCGCAACATGGATTTCGGCATGGTCCGCAATAAGTTGCTCAAGTCGTTTTGCGACGGACTTCGCGTTCAGTAATTTAACGCTCATTCATATATTTCCCCGATGGCCTATTCAAATTCTGGAAATGTCGGAAAGCATCGCTTCTGCTGGCACCAACACGTCTGGAACTGTGGCGTCTTCCAGATCGCGTGGGTATTATCCGCTCTCATTCTCTCGCCACAACCGTGTCGTAGAGGCCGTATTGCGTTAGTCCTTCGTGGCTCTCGATTCCCGTGTACCGTAGCGAGGCATCCTCGTAACGGCGGAACGCAAACACCGCATGGTTCATCTTCTCAGTGTTGAACACCTTCAGGCTCACTAGCTGGTGGAAATCCTGCACGGTCAGCCCCGTGACGGTTCGAAACAGATCTGGCTCCAGCTTGGTGATGACATCCTGCAGGGTATTCTCGCGGAAATCCGTAAGGTACATGAATGCGGGGATCCGGGTCGCGAATTTGATCAATTTTTCCTGCACTTGCTTTCGTTTGGATTTGTATTCTTTTTCCTCTTCGGAGAGTTCCTTCTTTTCCTTCTCCGTGAAATTCCCGGATTTGGCTTTCTGCCTGAGTTCTTTGATCTTTTCGCTCTTGTTGATGATGGTCTCGATGATGTTGTCGCCAAGTGCACGCCAACCTTCGATGCGCTCCACCGCAGCCATCGCATCTGGGTTGCCCATGATCTTGGCCAGAGTGTCGTTGTCCACATTGACCAGCAGTGGGCTCTCCCACTTGCGCGCCAGCAGCGTGGCTGAGGTGCCCGCCATCGCCCAGTCAAGGATTTGGCCGGTGTCGATCTGGTGCATGTCGGCGCCATCGTAAGCCAGGACGGGCAGAAACGAGACCAGATCCTTCACCGCGGTTTCCGGATTCGCCTCGTTCGGTGACAGGCCGATGCCATATTCGGAAAGCTGCCGCAGCGCCCGTGTCGGAGCGAAGTCGAAGACGAAACATGCAGGCTTCAGGATTTCCTCTTCGTTCGGATCGTCACCATTCGGGTTCTTGATCGACCATGGCGATTGCACTCGAAACGCTGCTTGAAAATAGGTTTCCGGCGACTTGAGGTTCCGAAGCATAAGGATAGACGACCACTGCGCCACCGTGACGCCGGTAGTCAGTTTCCCGCAGGACAGCGTGATAGTCTTGGTCTCGAAGCCGCTGCCGATGGCCTTGCGCACTGGACGCAATGCTTCAAGGCCGATTCCTGCCGCTGCACCTGCCGCGACGATGATCCCATACTCATGCCAGAAGGTGTTGTGTTTCTCCTTCAGCAGGCCGTCCATCGCATAGCAGGCCGCCACATTGGGCATAAACCAGAATGAGTGTTGAAGGTACGGCAGCAGTCGCACGTCAGAATATGGGAACGGCGGCCGACTGCCAGTCTTGAGGCTCTCGACAGCCCCTGGCGCGTACTGGCCCCGGATGATGTCCAACCATTTCTGGACGTCACTCTTATGCTTAAACTGCGCGCCAGCGCCCGTGCCGGTCGCAGAGAAGAACTCGTTCAGATCGAACTCGTCGAATTCACCGGAACTCGCAATCGCCACCAACTCGTCGGGCATCTGGTATGTCAGCAATCGCATCTGCGGCAGTGCACCGTAGGGATTCCACTTCTCGGGGTTTCTTGCGGCGAATTCGGCCTTTGCGCGCTGCTCGTCGGTGTAAGTCCAGTTGAAAATCTGCTCTTCGATGAACTCGCCCGTCGCCAGCGCCTTAAAGGGTGTTCCTGAAAGATAGAGATATGCCTTGGTGGTGATGGGGAGAAAATCTGTCTCAGCCTCTAGCGGCTGCTGCAGGTCGGCAACTCGATCCCTCAGCTTCTTCGCATCCTCAAGCCGTTCCTCTTCGCGTGAGATCTCTTCTTCGTCCCCGGCGAACAGTTCCTTTGCCGACTCGCGCCAGGCCCCGAAATGGTACTCGTCAAAGATCACCAGGTCCCAGTTCTCCGAATGAAGCCATTCGTTCTTGGCCTTGATGTTCCCCCGGTTGTCGCGCCCAAGAAGATCCTGGAACGACCCGAAATAGACCACCGGCCTTTTCTTGTCGATTTGCGCCGGGTAGTCATTTGCCTTGACCGAACGGTACTGCCAGCCCTCGAAGTCCAAGTGGCTGTCGAGATCGGTCTGCCAAGCATCCTCGACCGCTGGTTTGAAGGTCAAGACCAACACCCTCTTGGCACCCAACTTTCTCGCCAGTTGATAGGAAGTAAAGGTCTTGCCAAACCGCATCTTCGCGTTCCAAAGAAAGCGCGGAACGGCGTGCATATCTTCTGCCCAGCGCGAATGGAAATAGGCATGCGTTACCCGCACCGCTTCGGCCTGTTCGCGGCGCATTCCGAAGGTTTGGTGGCGGTTGCCGCTAACCTTCTTCCCTGTTCGCAGCTCAGTAATCACGGTCGCCACTTCCGCGACCGTGCAGCGCATCCATTCCAATTCACTTTTGGCAAGACCCTTGCGGACAAGCGCCGTGCGAACGTCATGGTCGGAAAAGATCGAGCCATCTTCGCGTTCGGCAAGTGCGTCCAGTTCAATGCGGTAGTTCTTGATCGCAGCGGTGCGGAGCTGTTCCCCCACCCGGCTTTTCACTTCGCGCGTTGTCTGTCCGACCTTGAGCAGCCCAGCATGCGCTTCATCGGCAATCGAATAGGCGTAAATACGTGGTCGCGCCTCCGGCTTCGGCGCGAGGATGTCGTCAATGGTCTGCCTATTCATCACCGACGGTTCCGTCCATCGGACGTATCATCGACTCGATGAATGCCTGCTCGGCCTCTGTGATTTCGTATTTCGTATATAGAGCTGCGTCAGACCAGGTCTGATCCCATTCTTGAATGGGCACCCAGAGATACGTTGAATGGGTGGCGTGTTGCGTGATCTTTCGCAAAGAGACAAGAAACCGGAAGAAATGCGTCTTATAGTATGATTGAAGGCTTTCAGCTTCATCGCGCGTTGACACATAAAAGAATAGGAAAGACTGAGTGCATACCGATGGCGCTGGCGCTATCAATGGCCGACCAAGAACAAGGTCGACGCCACTACGCTCCCGCTCACGGCCTGAGCCAACGGCAGGCACAAGAAGCTTCCACTTGTCGATAAGATTCGCACTCTTGGTGACGTCGCTACGCGCTATATAGCCAATACTTCTTTTGATCGAACGGATGTAATACAGCGGCACGTCACCTGATAGCTCTTTAGTATGAAAGCCATCAAAATTGGAGGTCCAACCGAACTCCTTGTCTCGCGCCAAGATTGTGTTGATGGAAGGCTCTTTGCGCTGGAGCACCTTCCGCAAGATGCTCAGGGCACGATTATCGCGGACGAGTACGTCAAACTCTCCAAGTGGGCGACTAAACGGCCCAAAGACCTCGCCAGATCTGACAGTTGAAACCTCGCAGTCGCCATCATGAGCGGAATCCCATAGAAAGTAGCAAGCGCCGCCGTTAAGGCCAACCGATGGGAAAACTTCTGCAGCGTTCGGGTAATCCACGAGAGTCTTTATGCGTCTGTCGCTAAGCATGGTGTGCCGGAATTCTGTCAGACCCAATCCGCCTGCCATCCATCGAGAAGGAACGACCATCGTCAGGTAGCGTGGTTCCAGCCCTTTTGCCTGCTCGACAAAGTGCTGGTAGATCGGTTTGTCGCGCGTTCCACCATCTGAGCCAAGTTGATAGGGTGGATTCCCGATAATTACGTCGAATTGCATTTCGCCCCCAAATAGCTCGGCAATCCGAGACTTGATATCTTTGGTATGGATAAACGCATACGCGTGCGTTTCCCGTCCTTCGCCTCGGTCATAGGCAGTTTCGCTTACGCCACAATAGGCACAATTCCCATGCACCCACTGGTGTTCAGTTCGTTCGAACCACACATTCCCTGATTCACTGTTGAAACTGCTGGCAACGGAATGTTCGCCGTTGGCATGTTTAGAGCAATAGAGACTCCGTCGCGCAAGAAGACTGGTCAACTGGGTAATACCGATGCCGAACACCTGCTTGGTCAGGATATGGTTCACACGGGTCTGGAGATCGGGAATTTCGCCTGCCAAGCCTGCGATGAGGCGGCTGGTGATCTCGCGCAGGAACACGCCGGACTTGGTACAAGGATCAAGGAACCGAATGGTGCCATCTGCCCAGAGATTGGCGCCACTGTGATCTGCGGCCCAGGCGTCCGCCAAGGTGTCCAGCATACGGTTGGCGAGTTCAGGTGGGGTGAAGACCTCGTCGTTCGACAGGTTCGCTATGCAGGTCAGCACATCAGGATTACGGCCGCGCAGGGTGAAGCGTGACTGACTGTTCATGAGGCCTCCTCGGGTGTGCCGTCAGAGGCGGCGGCCAGGTCACGCGCTGTCATCGTTGGCCAGGTCTTGATCGGCGTGAAGATCTCGTGCTTGCCAAGGTGCGCGAAAAGCGAGCCCTTAGCACTGAAGGACGATGATCCCGTCAGGACATCCAAACGAAAATCTCGGCGCTGGAACCTGCCTTTGCCGAGATAACCCCATTCGGCAAAGGTGATCGGCAGACCATCTTGCGCCCGCATTGTCAGTGCGTCGCCGTGCACCAGGTTCTGTGAAAGAACGAAGAAGGCGGCGCGAAAGAGGTCATCCGTTTCATCGACGTCAAGGTAATCGGCCAATACCTCGAGCATGTTTGCCCGGCATTCTGCAATGTTGTCGGCTAGTAGTTCGATGCCATAGGTGCACATCAGTGCGAGAAGGGCATAGTGCCGCTTCTCGAAATCGGACTTGCCGAACTTGGTCTCAACTGCAGCAAGCTTTCGTTGAAGAACGCGGATCAGGAAGTTGCCACTGCCGCAGGCGGGCTCGAGGAACCGCGAGTCAATCCGGTTGGCCTCATCTTTGACGAAGTCAAGCATTGCATCCACCAGCCAAGGGGGCGTGAAGACCTCACCATGATCGGCAACGCGTTGTTTTGATCTTATCAGGCTCATGCACAATCCATGGCAGATTGAATGGCCACGGTAGATGTATGGCAGGCCGCACGCGTCGGGCAATGGCGTCGCTGGAATTCTGGAGTGAACGTCATTGTGGTTAGGCTGACCTTTTCGGGTTATGGATGCAGAAGCTCTAGTTCATTGAGGACAAGACAATTTTTCCGATCTTAGCGCGCTCGTTGCGCCGAGTCATGGTAACGCCGTCAGAAAACGCTCATGATCTCCCCAGTATCCAGTTTCTTCACATAATCGACAGCCATTCCGTTCCAGTGATACGCGAAATGCGCCCCTTGCGTTGGGATCGGTACCACATCCGGCCAGAAAGTCGCGATGCAGTTGCCGCCAGCAAAGCGGACGCTGGGCCAGAAGATGCCGTTCGAACCGGCTGCGCGCCGTTCGCTGCCAAAGACCTGCGAGGCGATATAGTCGTCGGGGTGCAGTAGATCGTCTCGGTCGGTCACGTCATCGAAATCTGCGTCGACCGAGCCGATCAACTCGCGGAACTGCGATGTCCAGCCTGGCGCTTCCGCGGTGGCCAACATGGTCTTGGTGTGATGGTGGATGGTTTCAGCGATGGCCGCCTCTGTACTGTCACCCGCATAGTAAAGGCCGAACGTCCCATCTGTGAACCGTCCGGGTCGCAGCGGCGAGCAGTGTACGAAGGGTGCCATGACCCAACTGGCACCGGGCCCGGTGACACGTCGGGCCAGCGGAACCTTTGCGAGATCACCGATGCTTTCGCGGATGCGCGGGTTAAACTTGGACTCGGCCGAGGCCAACGCCTCCCAGTCTGCCGGGTCGGCAATATCCTCAAAGAGGTCGATCGGCGGATAGATCGATCGGATGATCCTGACGCTGCGCGACCAGATCACGCGGCGCACCGGCGCTGTCGTCATGCACTGCGCTCAGCGTCCAGATAGGCGCGTAGGTCGATCAGGTCGGTGATCTCGCCGCGCATCATGACATCGAGTGCGCTTTGACCGTCAAAGGCACCGTTTGGCTTTCTGACCCACGCATAGCCGCGCGCCGGTTCGGTGAAGAGGTAGCGCAAGCCTTTGTGAATCCCCATAAGGATGGCCATGCGGGCGCGCAGATCGCGGTCGACACGACCAATCCCGCCTTCCTTCCAGCGCGCCCATGTCCGCTGAGCCATGTCGCCCAATAGGGTCCTGGCCTCGATGTCACTGAGCTGCCAGGCGCGGAACAGGTTGACCGTGGTCCGCGCAAGGGCAGTGGCCTCCGCGTCCGTGATGGCGGGAAGGTCGGGCCGAGAGACAGTCGGCTGGATGGTGGCAAATTGCATGGCGTTTCCCCTATGACACGAATATAGAGATAATATGCCATTTGGCAAGATTTGGTTTCTGCGGCGGACGCGAGGTCCATTCAGCGCCAAGGCCGGACCTTCGGCATCGCCCACGTGACCTCGACCTCCCGCAGCATCCTGCTAGCCAACAAAACATCTCGCACCCAATCCAGTGCTTGCCACCAATCCTCATAGCCGCGCCGGGCAGAGACGATCTGTTCGGGATGCGGCCGCCAAGTGACCGGACACGCCAGCACCTCTATGCTGCGCCAGCGCCCGCGGTGCAGCTCGCGTTCGACACCCACTACGACAGTGGTGGATCGCTTTCCATGCTGGTTACTCTTGGTTTCCACCGGCACACAGCGGGGCACGACACCCGGTAGCCAGTCGGGCGTCATCCCGGCGCGGGCCAGTTCGGCCACGGAGATCGCCATGCGCTTGCCGCCCAAGCTGTCGGGCATCCCGACCAAGGTCGCGGCTACCACTTCGGCGTCCGCATGTGTATAGCTGCCCATCTTGTGCTGCCCGCCGTCGACCTTGCAGCCCAGCGCCGCACGCTGAAGCAGGACATATTCCAGGCCAAAGCTGAAGCCTTCTTCGGACTCATCCTTTGGCAAGGGCAGCTCCAGCTGCGCTTTTTCCACCCGGAAGGCCCATTCGAGGATAGCCTGAACGCCCAACACTCGCTTTTGTCGTCCGCCGCTATTGATCGATCGGTGGATGGTCATCGCACACCCCGCATCCGAAGGCGTTCGGCCGTGACGAGGCCTCGCGAAAGCATCGCATCGCGCGTTATGTTGCTGATCGCGCTGACCGGCAGATAGCGGTCGGAGTTCACCAGATCGGCGTAGAACCTGGCCAAATCATCCGTGCTTGGACGAGGTGTTATATCGCGCTTGTGTGCCTGCTTGAGCTTTGGCGTTTTCGCAGCGTCAGCTGCAGCAAGCGCATCGCGCTGGGCTGCGCGTTCCATGAACCGGTCGAGGGCTTTCGGCCCGTCGGGCGGATTGGGATGATCGTCCCGGCTTTCGGTGGCGGTCTCGAGGATACGATCTTCGGACAGCCCGTGGTCATCCCGCCAGCGCTGCACATGCAGACGGGCTGGCCAACCCTGCCACCAGGCGGGGAGGACGGCGTTGGCGGCAAAGCCCAGCGCATTCAGCAGCTCTGCGAAAAACCGATCAAAATCGGAATCTCGCGCTTGCGCATCCTCCTCCTCCTTTACA
>JANPOY010000209.1:0-1567 GCA_031428215.1 Paracoccaceae bacterium | reverse complement strand
GGATCGGCGGATTGTCAGGAACAATCCCGCGCCGCAGATGTGACCATCGGGGCCGGGGTTGCGGTGTCAGAGGGTGGGTCGGGCGTCTGGGTGCCTTACGTCCCGTCCCGCGCGCTGTACGGGTTCGCCATCGCAGGCTCCACATGGATGGGTACCGGGCCGTTCAGCGGTTGCCACATCTCGCTGTTCACCAAGGACGGGCGGCTTGGCATGGCGCATATCGCCAAGGAATCCAACACCAGTGCCTCTGGCGTCGCCTGGGCCGCGTTTACCAAGGGCGGCGGCGTGACGGTGCTGAACGAATGGAAAGTCTCGATGCCTGATCAAGCGCGCTATTCGGCCAGCTACATCTTTCTTGACCTTAGTAACCCAAGGTCCGTGGCGCTGACCAAGGTGGATGTGCATGTGACAGGCATGGGCGGGTCGGACGGCACCATCTTTGGCGTCAGCAAGGTACTCTGACCGCCGCAATCCGCTTTTCCTTGGGCGCGCGGCACGGTAAACACACCCTGTTCAGACAGGGGTGCCCCAATGCCGATGGAAAAATCGTTCAACGCAACCGAGGCCGAGGCCCGGATTTCCGCGCATTGGATTGCTGAAAAGGCCTTTGCCGCCGGGGCCAATGCACGTGCGGGTGCGCCTGCGTTTTCCGTGATGATCCCGCCGCCAAACGTCACTGGCAGCCTGCACATCGGGCATGCGTTCAACAACACGCTGCAAGATATTCTGGTCCGCTGGCATCGGATGCGCGGGTTTGACACCCTTTGGCAGATGGGCACCGACCACGCGGGCATCGCCACGCAAATGGTGACGGAACGCGATATGGCCCGGCATCAGGAACCGACACGGCGCGAGATGGGGCGCGAGGCGTTCGTGTCCCGCGTCTGGCAGCAAAAGGTAAAATCGCGCGGCACTATCATCGGCCAGCTGCAGCGCCTTGGCGCGTCATGCGATTGGGACCGTGAGGCATTTACCATGTCCGGCGCGCCCGGTGCGCCCGCAGGCGAGGACGGCAATTTCCACGACGCCGTGATCAAGGTGTTCGTAGATATGTACAACAAGGGCCTGATCTATCGCGGCAAGCGTCTGGTCAACTGGGACCCCCACTTTGAAACCGCCATCTCTGATCTCGAAGTCGAGAACATCGAAGTCGCGGGCCACATGTGGCATTTCAAATACCGTCTGGCCGGGGGTGAGACTTATGAATACATTGAGAAAGACGAAGACGGCGCTGTGATCCTGCGTGAGGTGCGGGATTACATCTCCATCGCCACCACGAGGCCAGAAACCATGCTCGGCGATGGCGCGGTGGCCGTGCATCCGTCGGACGCGCGCTATGCGTCGATCATCGGCAAGATGGTTCACCTACCACTCTGCGACCGTCTGATCCCGATCATCGCCGATGAATACCCAGACCCGACCTTCGGGTCAGGTGCAGTGAAAATCACCGGCGCGCATGATTTCAACGACTACCAGGTCGCCAAGCGCAACAAGCTGCCCTGCTACCGCCTGATGGACACCCGCGCCCAGATGCGCGCTGACGGTGCCCCCTATGCCGACGCGGTCA
>JANPOY010000208.1:0-1712 GCA_031428215.1 Paracoccaceae bacterium | reverse complement strand
CACTGGCTTTGGGTCACACCACAGAGGTGACCCAAAGGATCGTGGCGTCCTCGTCCGACAGGCTGATCACGTTGTGCCCCATCGCCGCGTCGTAATAGGCGCAGTCGCCGCGACGCAGGTCCACCGGTTCGTAGAATTCCGTGTAAAGGCGGATCACGCCGGTCAGGACATACAGAAACTCTTCGCCGTCATGGCGCACCCAGCCGTCAAACTCGGCCAGATCGCGCGCGCGGATGGTGGCGCGGTAGGGCAGCATCTGCTTTTTCTTCAGACTGCCTGCCATCAGTTCATGTTCATACGTGACCGTGGCCTGACGCTGGCCTTCGCCCCCCTTTGTCACGGCCATGCGGCCGTTGACCTGTGCCTTGGACGGCGGCGTAAACAACTGCGGTACCGAAATAGCGAGGCCCTCGGCCAGTTTCTTCAAAGCCTCGTAGGTCGGGCTCATCTGCCCGTTCTCGATCTTTGACAAGGTGGACCTGGCCAGCCCGGCCTGAACTGCTGCCTGTTCCAGCGTCCAGCCCTTCGATTTGCGCAAGGACCGCACCCGCAGCCCCAGATCCAGGGGTTCAGGCACGGTGTCATCGCCGGCTTCACGGGCGATGCGGATCAGGGACTGGCGATCAAGGCGCGTCATGGCTTTGCCATAAGCGAGCCTATGCCGCCTTGCAACGGGATTGGCGCGGCCTTATCTCGGGGGCGTCATAGTCCAAGGGTATCTGCATGATCCGCCTCGATATCTTTTCCGACCCGGTTTGCCCTTGGTGCTATATCGGCAAGGCCAATCTTGACCGGGCGCTGGAAAGCCGTGCCAATCATCCGTTTCACATCGAATGGCACCCTTTTCAGTTGAACCCCGACATGGTCGCTGAAGGCGTGGACAAACGCAGCTATCTCAGCGATCGGTTCGGTGGGCCGGAAAAGCTGGCCGCCATCCATGCCCGCCTGCGCGAGGCCGGCAAGCCGGGGTAGACATGGACCCCGATACCCCCAAACGTATTCCCAACACCCTGAACGCGCACCGCTTGATTCATTGGGCCGGGCTGGAAAGCCGTCAAACTCCGGTCGTGGCCGCCCTGTTCCGCGCCTATTGGCGCGAGGGGCGCGATATCGGCAATGTCGGTGTGCTGGCCGATATCGCCGCAAGTGCGGGTCTTGACCGTGCAACCATCGTTCGTCTGCTGGACGGCGACGCCGACCGCGATACGATCATGGCTCGTGACGCCCATGCCCGCGACCGTGGGGTGACGGGGGTGCCGTGCTTTGTGGTGGCGGATCAGTATGTGCTGTCGGGCGCACAGCCAGTGGCGTTGTGGCAACAGGCGATGGACGAGATGATTGCACAAAACGCGACCCAGCCATGACGGTTTAGAGGCTGCCCTTGGCGGGCGCGTGTGATACCCCGCCTGCATGACCTCAATCCCTGCATCCAGCCCCGCCCGCCTGCACCCCACCGAGTTTATCGCCCTGATCGCGATGATGTTCGCGACAATTGCCTTTTCCATCGACGCGATGCTGCCCGCCCTGCCCCGGATCGCGGCAGAGCTGACGCCCGACGCGGTCAATCGGGCGCAACTGATCATCACGTCTTTCGTGCTGGGCATGGGGGTGGGCACGTTCCTGGCGGGCCCCTTGTCAGACAGTTTCGGGCGAAAGCCGGTGATCCTGGCTGGCGCTGCGCTTTATTGTGTTGGCGCGGTCCTTGCATATTT
>JANPOY010000207.1:0-4082 GCA_031428215.1 Paracoccaceae bacterium | reverse complement strand
TGGGCACAATGGCACCTATGCCTCTTGTGCCTGAAGCTTGAGGGTGAATTTGTTCATCCGGGCTACCGAGATTGTCTTCGTCGGCTTCAGGACATCGAGATAAACTTGGGGTTCAAAGACGGGCACAGCTTGCGCCACGATCACAGGCGCTTGGGCATTTACTGCTGACGATTCAGCCGGCCGCACAGTCTCCTCCCGCGCTATTATCTCGGCCGCCAGTTTCGGCTCAGGTTCAACCGGGGCTTCAGCCTTTGCCTTCTCCGGCCGCATAAAATCCACCAGCATCCTTTCGGCCATCCGTCGTTCCAGCGCCTCCATCCGTTGGGTCAGGACCTGCACATCCGCCACTTCCTTGGGCGGATAGGGCAGGGGTCCCTTCTGGGCATCAAACAACTTATTGAACGTCTGGTCCTGGAAATAGACGATCCGATGGACCAACAGCGGGTTCTGCCGCTCCGGGATGAGGATGGCTTGATCCGGGTTCAACCGCCGCACCTCGTCGGGGGTCAAAAGTGGCCGCTCCTCCATCCGTCGGCTAACTGATCGGCGCTGCATGAAATCCCGATCCCGAGAAACGCTATCCGACACGGAAAGCTTCGTCGTCTTTCCCAAGGCATCAGAAATCTCTCCAGCCGTTTTCTTGTCGTTGGCCGCGAGGTAAAGCTTCATGCCGGCGGCGGACTCGAGCGACAGGCGGACATTCTCGCCATAGATGTTATCGAGACCGGGGATCGACTGTGTGATGATCGAAACCCGCGCGCCATGGCCGGCGAGCTGCTTCAGGGCCTGCTCGACGATGGGCATCGGCCCGAGCTGGTCGAATTCGTCGAGCATGACCATCACCGGCCAGGGCTCTGATTTCGGGTCGGGAAGGGTAGCGCGCATGGTGGCGATCAGCTCACCGAAGAACAACCTGACTAAGGGCGAAAGCGTGCGAATGTCATCGGCGTTGACGACGACATAGATCGACATCGGGCGCTTGCGCAGATCCGCAAAAGAAAAGTCGTTGCCAGAGGTCGCGCGGTCGACGGCCGGGTTGTTCCAAAGCGTCATGCCCGCACCACCCAGAACCGAGGCGTGCGAGGACAAGGTCCGGTCGGAATAGCCTGCAAACTTGCGGAATGTCTGAGCCGCGTTGGGGTGTTTCACCTCCTCGGCATGCTCGCCGTAAACCTCTTGCGTGGCACCCCGGCCAAAGAGGATGCGGCTGATCTCACCTATGGTGGGCTTGCCCCGCTCAATGGCCAGAAGACCAGCGGCGACGAAGAGTTCGCGCCCCTCGGTCAAGAAATCGCCAGCCGTGCCTTTGTCGGAAACTGTCAGGAAGTAGTCCGAAATCTTGGCCAGTTCGGTATAGCGTTGTTCGAGATTTTCTATGCGGGCGACGCGCTCGAGCGGGTTGTAGCGATGGGTCGGATGCTCAAAATCGAAGGGAGAGAAGCGATAGACCGCATCGCCCTCGGCCTGTCGGTGCCGGGAGGTGGCCTCGAATATCTCGCCCTTCACGTCGAGGACAACGATACTGCCGTTGAAGAGGAGGGTGTTCGGAATGACATAGCCCACGCCCTTGCCGGCTCGGGTAGGCGCTACGACAAGACAGTGCGGGAATTTCTGGAAAGTGGCGCTGACATATGGCGCGGTCTTTGAAGGCGCCCCGAGCTTGCCGAAGACCATGCCTGCGCCCAAGAGCTGGAGCAGGCCATTTGCCTTCATCTCCGTGCGCGCCTGGAACTTAGCCTGACCGTATTCGGTGAGCTGTTGGCGGAAGGTTAGGGCGACGGCCGCAACCGTGAAGAGCACGGTCGACGCGCCGACGATCTGCCAAGGCAGGACCCAGGGCACTGAGGTCAACCGGGAGAAACCGGGGAACTCGGCAATAAGGACAAAGATGCCGGTTGCGTTCGGATCGCGCCCCAGGATGAGGTTGAGGACAAGGCCCCCGACGATAAGACCAACCAGCAGGCCGGACGTGAGACCAAGGGGCAGCAGCAAAGCAATGCGTTGCATGATCAAAACTCCCGATCTTGATTTCGATCATGAGCATGTGCCCGCGCGTGTTCCGGCGGTCGCGCCGCCGCTTGCGCCACCATTCTGCGTTCCGCAGCCTCGGCTTCATGCGCGCTGAGACCAAGTGAGGGATGCTCTTTGGCAGCGGAGACAACCGCCACTGCCATCGCAGCCCGAGCGGCCGGGTTGGGTACGTCTTTGGCCAGTGCCTCAGTTCGGCCAGCAGCGATATCCTTCAATACCGTCGCCCCATAACGCTCCTTCATTTCTTCCGCAAAGTCCCGCGCCTGATTTTCATTGCGGAAGGCGACGGATCCTTGGCTGGCATGAACGCGTGCTAGCGAGCCCAAGGCCTCGACCAGAGGATCTGGCCCGCGGGTCACTTCGATGCTGCGGGCGGACTGGATCAGTTCTGCAGCCCGTTCATAAAAGCGATCCACCCGCTCGGCCGCAGAATTGCGACCTTGGGCGCTGCCGAGGTCAAAGCCATGCCGTTTGGCGACATCGGCGATATCGGATTTCACCCAAGTCTCTTCTTCGCGGGCATTTGCGGCCCCGGTTTCCAAGCGGCTCTGCAGCTTTTCGGCATCGATGCCTGCCAGTCGGGCGTTGAGGCTCAGATCTGCCCTAAGGCTTTCGGCGCTGCCGTTTTGGAACTCGGTCTCTGCGCCACCAACCACCAAAGTTGTCGCTCCGATGGCGGTGCCGTACAGGGTTGAGCGCGGCGGGGCTGCTATTTCGGCCGGCTCCCGATCCAGCCCAAAGGCCGCCGCTGCTTCCTTGGCGATGCCCTGCATTTCAGATCGCAGGTCGTCCTTTCGGTCCGACGGCAATCGGTCGATCTGCGCGGTTGATTGCGCCACCCAGGCCGAGATTGCCCGCTCCGGGTCGGAAGCAAAATCGCTGCGCTGCTGGTCTTCTTCGACAAAGGCTGCCATCACCGGGCTTTGCGCGAGATGCTTGGCCAGGGCTTTGCTGAGCGGCCCTTCATCGGGAAACTTGGCCAGAATCTCGGCGCCGCCATCGCGACCATAGGAGGTGACAGCCAAAAGCTCATCGGGCAGAAACCCAATTGAGCCTTCGCCGTCGACAAAGCGACCGGTGCCAAGCGTGGCCTCAGCATCGGGAATATGGTCGGCCACCACCTTGCCAAATTCCGGGTCCGCGACGAGCCGTTCGGCCAGATCGCGGGTGTTTTCAGTGTCCCGGCCGAGGGTCAATACAAGCTGCGCGTCATCGCCCGCATAGATCGCAGTCTCGGGGCGGGCGAACTCGGGCTGTGGCCGATGCTCAAGGACAAGCCCTTCCGGCGACCGGTCGGGTTCTTCCACCAAGTCGCGGTCCATCTGCGCCGCGCGCTTTACCGCCAGCTCAAGCCCTTCTTCGCCACCTTCATAGAAGTCATAGGCGTGACGCAGAGCCTCGCGGGAATTTGGGAAGGTGCGCTCCGAGACGGTGACCTCACTCGCCCCTCCCGGTAGGTTTGCCTCGTAGCCCGTGTGAATGCCCCGATCAGTTGCCACCGCCACGGGCCGCAGTTCAACATTTGCATCGGTTGTGACACAGTCTCCCGTGGCGATGATGGGCGGCTTTCCAGCCGAGGCATCTCCGTAGGTCGCGATGTCTCGATCCGCGGTTGCTTCGCGGGCTTGCACTGCCGCGCGCAATGTCGGCCCGGGCGGGGCCGCGTCGCTGTGGTCCGCCCAAATCGCCGCTGCCTTTTCCGGCGCGCGGTGCGCAAAGGCCTCGAGATCATCTCTCAGGCCTGTATCAAGCCGCTCGGTCACAGCGGGGCCATCTTTGCCCCACTCGACCTTGCCCAATCGCTCCGTCAGCGAGGCCTCCATCGCATTCAGGAACCCGGCGCGGAACTCGGCATCCGGCGTATGGGAGTCCGGCAGGCTTTTGAAATACCGCGTTTCGCCCGTCTCATGGATTGGACCTGTCGCGGTTCTGTTCCGGTCACGTGCTCATGTTAGGCGGCCTTGCGTTCGAAGGCCACGGGGCTTTTCCAACCCAAGGCTGAATGTCGGCGTCGCGGATTGTAGAAGCCGTTGATGTATTCGAAAATGGCG
>JANPOY010000206.1:0-34783 GCA_031428215.1 Paracoccaceae bacterium | reverse complement strand
GGCCTTGCCTTAACGCGGCCGGCTCTCCCCCATACAAATTATATAAATTTCCCAGCCCCCCTCCGAAATACCCCCGGGGGGGGGGGGGGGTGCCACCCCCCCGCTTCGAACAGTTCCACCCTTCCCTTCCCCGCGGAACCGGGCAACAAACCCGCAAGTCCCAACGCCCGCTTTGGCACGTGACCGCCCCCGTGATTTTCCTGCTTTTGTGGTCGGCAGGCTTTGGCATCGCCAAACGGGGCCAGCAACATGCCGAACCGCTGGCCCCGCGCTATGCCTGCACGCTGATCCTGCTGCTGCCCCTCGCCCTGATCTTCAACCCGCCCTTGCCCAGAACCCCGCGCGCCTGGGCCGCCACCTATGTCGCGAACGAAATCTTCAGCCGCAAGGGTTGGAGCTGACTTGCGCTGGGGCTGGCGGGCGCGGCGGTGCCGCCGCTGCCTTGGGCAGGCATGGCTTTGGCAGGTTTGGGAGTGGCCATGGTCAGCCGCAGGCGATGATCACCAGCCGCCGGCGTTGCCCGATCGGATCACGCCTGCGCCCTCTTCAGTGCCGTCGCCCAGCCAGATCACCCGGTTGCCCGACAGAGCCACTGCAAAGCAGGTTTCCGCCGCATCACCATAATCAAAGCACATGCGGTCGCCCTTGATCGCCCATTTTCCGGTGTAATCCGCCGCACGAATGCTGCCATCGGGGGCGTAATACTCGGCATAACCGCCCGAGGCGAGCATGTTTCCGGTCACCGTATTGCCGATCAGCGCGGCGCGGATGGCATCACCGCTGACCTGCGATTGCGCCGCCGAAGGGCTTGCCAGCACCAACAGGCACAGCATGAAACGCCGGGTCATCGCGCACCTCCTGGGGTCCGGCGCAGGGTGATCCTATCGTCGGGCAGGGTCAAGACGTCACAGATCGGCGGGCACCGAAAGGCCCAGACGCGCGGCCAATGTCGCCAACGTGGCGCGCGTCTGTCGCCAGTCGGCGCTGCGGCTGGCGAACAGGGTGGCCTGACTTTGATGCATCACGGAATCAGAGAGGATCTTCAGATGGTTCGCGCGCAGGGTTTCCCCGGTTGAGGTGATATCGGCAATCGCTTCGGCGGTCAGGTTCTTGACCGTGCCTTCGGTGGCACCCTGACTGTCGACCAGTTGATAATCTGCAACGCCGTTGACCGTCAGGAAATCGCGCACAAGCCGGTGATATTTGGTGGCAATCCGCAGCCGGAAGCCATGCGTGGCGCGAAACGCTGCCGCCGCTGCATCGAGATCGTCCAGCGTATCGACGTCGATCCAGACCGTCGGCACCGCGATGATCAGATCGGCATGGCCAAAGCCCAAACGCGCCAGTTCCGCCACCTGGGTTTCCCAATCGGCCAGCTTGTCACGCACGAGGTCAGAGCCGGTGACGCCCAGATGGATGCGCCCGGCGGCCAGTTCGCGCGGCACTTCGCCTGCCGACAGCATCACCAGTTCCACGCCTGCGATACCATCCACCGCGCCGGAATACTCGCGTTCCGCCCCGGTCTGACGCATGGTCACGCCGCGCGTCCCGAACCATTCGAAGGTCTTTTCCATCAAGCGGCCCTTGGACGGCACCCCGATTTTCAGCATGATTTCGCCTCCCGGATCGCCGCCACCAGATGCGGACGGATCACCCCGCCCACCGCCGGGATCGACCGCCCCTGCCCCAGCACGGCGGTCAGCGCGTCATAGCGGCCCCCGCTGGCCACCGGAGGCATGTCGCGTTGGCCGTGGAAAGAGAACACAAACCCGTCGTAATATTCCATCGAGGTGCGGCCAAGGCTCGCCTCAAACGGCAGCGTATCGACCGAAATGCCGCGCGCCGTCAGCGCATCCAGCCGGGCGGCAAACCGATCCACAGCCGGGGCGATGGCGGGCAGCAGGGGCGTGATGCCGCGCAGATGGGCGAGCGCCGCTTGCGCTGGGGCTTGCAGCGACAACAGGTCATAGAGCAGTGCGGCCTCGGGGGCTTTGATCGGGGCGGCGTTGGCGTCTTCGATCAGGGCGCTTGCGCGTGTGGCGATGTCTTCGGGCGCGCGCAGGCCGATGAAATTGCCCGCCGCCGCGATCAGGGCTTCCGGGGTGCCTGTCGCCAGTCGTTCCAGCAATTGTGCGCGTGCGGCGGGCGTTGGGGCGCGACCTGCGAAACGGTCCAGCAGCGCGCGAAAGCGTTTGGGCCGCCAAATGTGGCGCAGCAGGGCGGCTTTGCGGCGCGGCGTGGTGTCCAGTCCGCGCACGGCGGCCATCAGAATGCCGATGTCGCCGGTGACAGCACGCAGGCCAAGGCCCGCCAGCAATTGCGCGAACAGCGCGAAAACCTCGGCATCGGCGGCCTCGGGGGCGGTGCGGTCAAAGACCTCAAACCCCACTTGCAGATATTCGCTGGCGCGGGGGCCGAGGTGGTCCTGTTTGCGGAACACCTCGCCCCTATAACAATAGCGCGCGGGGTCGGCGCCGTGGGCCATATGGGTCTGCACGACCGGCACGGTGAAGTCCGGGCGCAGCATCATTTCGCCCTTGAGCGGGTCAGTGGTGGTGTAGGCGCGGGCGCGTATATCCTCGCCGTAAAGGTCGAGCAGGATCTCGGCGGGTTGCAGCAGGTCGGCGTCCACCGGGACGGCTCCGGCGGCTTGGAAGGCCGCGAACAGCCGGTCAGCCTCGGCGCGGGTGGCCGGTTTCTGGGTCATTTTGCGGCTCTTGCGGCCTGATCGGCCAGCATCGCCTGCACTTGGTTGACCAGATCATCGCGTGGAATGTCACGCTGCGCGGGTTGGTCTTTCCATTCCTCCAGCGTGGCGTTCTGGGCAATCTGCGCGCCAAGGATCAGGTCTTTGAGGATGACCTTGCCCTCTGCCGCCTCATTCCCACCTTGGATGATGGCAATCGGGCTCCTGCGTTTGTCGGCGTATTTCAATTGGTTGCCAAAGTTCTTGGGGTTGCCAAGATAAACCTCGGCGCGGATGCAAGCGTTGCGCAGCTCGGCCACCATGGACATGTAATCGGCCATGCGGTCGCGGTCCATCACGGTGACAACGACCGGGCCAGCGGCATCGGCACTGAGCCGCCCTTTGGCTTTCAGCGCCGCCAGAAGCCGATCCACACCAATGGAAACGCCGGTGGCAGGAACGGCCTGCCCGGTGAAGCGCTTGACCAGATCGTCATATCGGCCGCCGCCCGCGACAGATCCAAACTGCCGCTTGCGCCCCTTTTCGTCGAGGATTTCGAAGGTGAGTTCGGCCTCATAGACCGGGCCTGTGTAGTAGCCGAGGCCACGGACGACGCCAGGGTCGATCAAGATGCGGTCAGGGCCGTAGCCTTGTGAAATCAACAAATCGGAGATTGCACGCAATTCCTGCACGCCCTCAAACCCAATGGACGATGTGCCTGTGATCTGTTCCAAGTGCTGAAAAACGCGGGTTGTCCAGATCGTCAACGCTTCGATGTCCAGAGAAACAGCATCACTTTGAAACTCTGGAGAAACCGAGTAGCGGGCACGGTCAAGTTGCTCACCGCGCGCCTTGTCGCCTTCATCATAAGCATTCGATGCTTCGTAGGCCAATGAATCTTGGACATATGCAAATGCGTAAACAAACTTCATAACCAAATCAGCTTGTTGTACACTTAACCCCGCGCCCTTGGTAAAGTCGCCGCTCTCATCCTTGCGGCCCTCGCCCAACAATGCGCGAACACCCGCCTCGCCAAGCCGATCAATCTTATCAATCGCCCGTAGCACGATCCCCCGCTCGGCCTCTTTATCGTCGCCGGCGAGGCCCGCGACCTCCATCACCCCGTTCAAAACCTTGCGGTTGTTCACCTTGATCACATAGTCGCCGCGCTCAATCCCCGCAGCCTCCAGTGCGTCCGACAGCATCGCGCAAATCTCGGCATCGGCGGCCACCGACGCCGACCCCACCGTATCCGCATCGCATTGATAGAACTGCCGGAACCGGCCCGGTCCGGGCTTTTCATTGCGCCAGACCGGACCCATCGCATAGCGCCGATAGGGCGCGGGCAGGTCGTTGCGGTACTGCGCGGCGACGCGGGCAAGCGGCGCTGTCAGGTCATAGCGCAGCGCGAGCCAGTCGGCGTCTTCATCCTGCCAGCCGAAGACGCCCTCATTCGGGCGGTCCACGTCGGGCAGGAATTTGCCCAAAGCCTCAACCGTTTCCACAGCCGAAGTCTCCAAAGGATCAAAGCCATAGCGGTGGTAGACCTCGGCGATCTTGTCCAGCATCGCCTTGCGGTCGGTCACCTCGGCGCCGAAATAATCGCGAAAACCTTTCGGGGTTTCGGCGCGCGGGCGCTTGGGTTGTTTGTCTTGTGCCATGGCTTGGCCCTTCGCTTTTGGTCGCCGCCCGTGTAACGGATGGGGGGCGGGGCGGCAAGCGTGTAGGGGGCGGCGATGGACCGGATGGACGGGTTGGAAGAGCGCGTGGCGCATCTGATGCGGGGGCTGGAAGATTTGTCCGACGTGGTGGCGCGGCAGTCGCGCGATCTGGAGCGGTTGCTGCGGCTGACGCAGATGCTGGCGGAACGTGAGGCGGGGCGTGAGAGCGATGGCGCGGGCGGGATACCCTTGGCCGATCAGAAGCCGCCGCATTGGTGATCTGGGGCGTTGATCTGCGGGCCTTGGCGCTGACACTGGTGATTGGTGCCGTGGGTGGGGCCTTGGCCGCAGCGGCGCATTTGCCGTTGGGCTTTCTGCTGGGGTCCTTGGTTTCTGTGGGCGTGATTGCGGCGGCGGGCTGGCGTCCCTTGGGCCATGCAATCACCCTGCCCGCGCGGCTGCGGTTTTCCTTTGTGCCGGTGATCGGGGTGTCGATTGGGGGGGCGTTCACGCCGCAGGTGGCGGGACAAGCCCTGGGCTGGGGGCCAAGCCTGCTCGCGCTGTGCCTGTTCGTGCCACTGGCGCATGCGGTGGGCTACGGCATTTACCGGCGCGGCGGGTTGGCGCGGCGCGAGGCGTTCTTTGGCGCGGTGCCGGGCGGGTTGATCGAGTCTGTGCAACTGGGCGAAGAGGCGGGCGCGGATGTGCGGCTGCTGACCGTGCTGCAATTCCTGCGACTGATCGGCACGATTGTGGCGGTGCCGATGCTGTTCTGGGCGCTGACGGGTGCGCCGGTTGGCTCGGCTGCGGGGGCGACAATGGCGGCGGGCGGACTGACCTTGCGCGATGCCGGGCTGCTGGTTCTGGCCGGGCTGGCGGGCGTGGCCTTGGCGCGGGCCTTGCGGTTTCCGGGCTGGATCATCACCGGGCCGCTGACAGCCTCGGCCTTGCTGCACGGGTTCGGATGGGTGCAGGGGGTGCCGCCGGGCTGGCTGATTGCGGCGACGCAGGTGGTGCTGGGCACGGGGTTGGGCGCGCGCTTCGTGGGGATTGAGGCGCGGATATTGCGGCAGGCGGCGGCCTTGGCACTGATCAACGGCGTCGCGGCTTTGCTGCTGGCGCTGGGGTTCGCACTGACTCTGCATGCGCTGGTGGGTGAGCCGGTGGCGGCGGTGTTTCTGGCCTTCGCGCCGGGGGGATTGGCGGAGATGAGCCTGATCGCGTTGAGTTTGAAGATGAGCGCGATTTATGTGACGGCGCATCATGTGCTGCGGATCGTGCTGGCGGTCAGTTTTGCCAAACTGGGCGCGCGGTATCTGGGATAAAGAAAGGGGGCTGTCTGCCCCCTCGCTGCGCTCACCCCCGAGGATATTTGGGCAGAGAGGATGAGCCGGAGTGTCCTGGTCATCCTCTCTGCTCAAATATCCCCCCCGGAGGGTCTGTCTTGCCACCAGCGCGCCGCGTCAGACCTCTTCCACCAGCAGCACACCCGGCATCGCTTTGATCGCGCCCTTGATTTGCGGGGTGATCGGGTAGGGCTGCGGCAGGGTCAGGTCAATCTCACGCCCCTGATCGTCGGTGACACAAAGGGTGATCTGGGCGCGGTTGCGGCCCTCAACCCTGGCCAGCAGCAGGGCGATGGATGTGGCGGCAGAGGCTTGGTTCAGGTGGATGCGCAGGGCCTGCGCCCCGGCCTGATCGGCCACCGCATCAATCGGTTGAACGGAATTGGCCAGCAATTTCAACGTGTCGCCTTCCAGTTCCGCCTTGACCGTCAACACCACATTCTTGCCGGGTTCCAGATGATCGCGCGACGCCTCCAGCGCGTCGGAGAACAGCGTCACCTCGTATAGCCCGGTCGGATCGGACAGTTGCACGAAGGCAAAGCGGTTGCCCTTGGCGGATTTGCGTTCCTGTTTCGACGACACCGCGCCTGCGATTTTGGCAATCAGCGGCCCGCGTTCGGCCAGCGCGGTCACCTCGGTCAGCGTCTTCACATCGCGGCGTTTCAAGGCCGACATGTAGTCGTCGAGCGGATGGCCGGACAGATAGAAGCCAATCGCCAGATGTTCCTGCGTCAGGCGTTCCACCGGTTGCCAATCATCGCGGAACGGCACGCGGGGTTCGGGAATATCTGCGCCCGCCTCTCCAAACAGGCTGACTTGATTGGACGCTTTCGCCTCGTGAATCGCGGCGGAATAGGCGACCAGCGGGTCGAGTGCCTCGAACACCCGGGCGCGGTTCGGGTCCAGCACGTCAAAGGCCCCGGCGCGGGCCAGCATTTCCAAGGGGCGCTTGCCGACGCGTTTCAGATCCACCCGGCCGGCGAGATCGAACAGGGTGGCGAAGGGTTTGTCCCCGCGCGCCGAAACGATCAGCCCCATCGCATCGGCACCCACCCCCTTCAGCGCGCCCAACGCATAGACCACCGCGCCGTCACGCACCGAAAACATCGCAAGGCTGGAGTTCACACAAGGCGCGATGGTCTTGATGCCCAGCTTGTCGACCTCGCGCTTGTACACCGCCAGTTTGTCGGTCAGGTGCATATCGCAGTTCATCACGGCGGCCATGAATTCGACCGGGTGGTTCGCCTTCAGATAGGCGGTTTGATAGCTGACCACCGCATAGGCCGCCGCGTGGGATTTATTGAAACCGTAGTTGGCGAATTTCTCCAGCAGGTCAAAGACTTCGCCTGCCTTGTCCTTCGCCACATTATGGGTCTTGGCCGCACCTTCGATGAATTTCGGGCGTTCTTTCGCCATTTCCTCGGGGTTTTTCTTGCCCATGGCACGGCGCAGCAAATCCGCCCCGCCCAAGGAATAGCCCGCCATCACCTGAGCTATCTGCATCACCTGTTCCTGATAAACGATAATGCCCTGGGTTTCCGCCAGGATATGATCAATCGTCGGATGGATCGACTCAAGGTCGCGCAGCCCGTTCTTCACCTCGCAATAGGTCGGGATGTTCTCCATCGGGCCGGGGCGATACAGGGCCACCAGCGCCACGATGTCCTCGATGCAGGTGGGTTTCATGCGCCGCAGCGCGTCCATCATACCGCTGGATTCCACCTGAAACACCGCGACCGTCTTGGCCGCCGCATAAAGGTCATAGGACAGTTTGTCGTCCAGCGGGATCAGCGAGATATCAATATCCACCCCGCGCAACCGCAACAGGTCCAGCGCGTTCTGGATCACGGTCAGCGTCTTCAGGCCGAGGAAGTCGAACTTCACCAGCCCGGCCTGTTCCACCCATTTCATGTTGAACTGGGTGGCGGGCATGTCCGACCGCGGGTCTTGGTACAAAGGCACCAACTCATCCAAGGGTCGGTCGCCGATCACCACGCCTGCGGCATGGGTGGAGGCGTTGCGATATAAGCCCTCGATCTGCGCGCCGTAATTCAACAGCCGCGCGACGACCTCTTCCTTCGCCGCCTCACGCAGGCGCGGTTCATCCGCCAGCGCCTTGGTGATCGACACCGGTTTCACCCCATCGAGCGGGATCATCTTGGACAGCCGGTCGACCTGCCCATAAGACATTTGCAGCACGCGCCCCACGTCGCGCACCGCCGCCTTCGACAACAGCGCGCCGAAGGTGATGATCTGCCCCACCTTGTCGCGGCCATATTTGCCTTGGACATAACGGATCACCTCTTCGCGGCGGTCCATGCAAAAGTCGATGTCAAAGTCGGGCATCGACACCCGTTCGGGGTTCAGGAAACGTTCAAACAGCAGGGCATAGCGCAGCGGGTCCAGATCGGTGATGGTCAGCGCATAGGCGACCAAAGACCCCGCCCCCGAACCGCGCCCCGGCCCCACCGGAATGCCCTGATCCTTGGCCCATTTGATGAAATCGGCCACGATCAGGAAATAGCCGGGAAAGCCCATCCGCTCGATGATGCCCAGCTCAAAGTCCAGCCGGGCCTGATATTCGGCTTGGGTGACGGCATGCGGGATGATTGCCAACCGTGTTTGCAGGCCCGCATTGGCCTGACGGCGCAGCTCGTTCACCTCGTCATCCGCGAATTTCGGCAGGATCGGTGCGCGCTTGTACGTGGCGAAGGCGCAGCGGCGGGCGATTTCGACGGTGTTTTCCAAAGCCTCGGGCAGATCGGCGAACAGGGTCGCCATTTCGGCCTCGGTCTTGAAGTAATGCTGCGGGGTCAGGCGGCGGCGCGGTTGCTGCTGATCGACATAGGCCCCTTCCGCGATGCAGATCAGGGCGTCATGCGCCTCAAACATATCGGATTTCGGGAAATAGACATCGTTGGTGGCGACCAAGGGCAGGCCCAAGTCATAGGCCATCTCGATCAAGCCGCGTTCGGTCCCCGCCTCGGCGTCGGGCAGGCGGCCGCCCTCGCCCGGATGGCGCTGCAACTCGACATAGAGCCGCTGCGGAAAGGCCGCGGCCAGTCGTTCCATCAAGGCCCGCGCCTTGGGCGCCTGCCCGGTTTGCAGGAACCGACCCACCGGCCCCTCGGCCCCGCCCGAAAGGCAGATCAGACCACCCGAATGACGCTCCAACTCCGCCAAAGTCACCTGCGGAATCGCACCGCCCTTGTCGATATAGAGACAAGAGTTCAGCTTCATCAGGTTCATATACCCGGCCTCGGACTGCGCCAGCAGCACCAAGGGCGCCGGATTGCGCAGCTTTTCGCCCGTCGCTGCGGGGTCAAAGGCAAGGGCGACCTGACAGCCGACAATCGGCTGCACCCCGGCATCCTTGGCCGTCACCGAAAACTCCAGCGCCGCAAACATGTTGTTGGTGTCGGTCACCGCCACCGCTGGCATGTCCAGCTTGGCACAAAGCTTGACCAGTGATTTGACCGGCACGGCGCCTTCAAGAAGCGAGTGTTCGGTGTGAACGCGCAGATGGATGAATCGGGGGGCTGCCATGCGCACAGCCTATCCAAGCAGCACCGGGAGTGGAAGCCCGCCCTATTCGCAGGCAATCAAAGAAACTGCTTCCAAAAATATCCGAAAGGTAATGCTGGACAGAATCCTGTCGCGCAGGCTTCAATCAAGAGCAGAATAAGGGCACAAAGCCCATAAGGTCGCGTGGACCGCTTTACGCCGCATCGGGCGGGCACGCATGTGGCCATCAACGGGGAGACCGCGGCAGGATAAAAGATGACCGAAGTTGCGTTTCTGTTGAACGGAACGCCGGTTCGCATTGCGGCTGATGCCCCGACGCGGACACTTTTGGACTGGCTGCGGGAACATCAGGGGCTTTGTGGCACCAAGGAGGGCTGCAACGAAGGCGACTGCGGCGCTTGCACGGTGATGGTGACGGACGCAGCTGGTGTGCGGGCGCTGAACGCCTGCATTCTGTTTCTGCCGCAACTGAATGGCAAAGCGGTTCGCACGGTAGAGGGTATTTCTGGCCCGGCGGGTCAGATGCACCCGGTGCAAGCCGAAATGATCGCCCATCACGGCAGCCAATGCGGCTTTTGCACGCCGGGTTTCGTGGTGTCCATGGCTGTGGGCCACGCGCAGGGCCGCGCCGACCACGATACGGTTCTGGCCGGGAACCTTTGCCGCTGCACCGGTTACGCGCCGATCATCCGCGCCGCACAGGCCGCCCGGGCGGCCCCGATCCCGGATTGGATGGAAACCGATGCGGTCATCCTCTCTGACCAAATATCCTCGGGGAGGTCCGGAGGGGCAGACAGCCCCTCCGGCTATGTCCAGCCGACCAACAGCGATGATTTTGCCGACTGGTATCTGGCCAACCCCGACGCCACCCTGATCGCCGGGGCCACAGATGTGGGTCTTTGGGTGACCAAACAGTTGCGCGACCTGCCCAAACCGGCGTTTCTGTCTGGCATCACCGATCTGCAACACATCGAACAACAGGGCAGTCTGCTGCACATCGGCGCGGGTGTCACCATCACGGCCCTGCGCAATGCGGTGGCCCCGACGTTGCCCAGCTTTGCCGAACTGCTGCGGCGCTACTCGTCCGAGCAGGTCCGCAACGCTGCCACCATCGGCGGCAACATCGCCAATGGCTCGCCCATCGGCGACGGTCCGCCCGCCTTGATCGCGCTGGGGGCCACCCTGCATTTGCGGCGCGGCGACGAGATGCGGACGCTGCCGCTGGAGGATTTCTTCCTCGACTACCGCAAGCAAGACCGCCATCCCGGTGAATTCGTGGCAGGCGTCACAATCCCCGCCCAAGCCCCCGCCTTGCGCTGCTACAAGATCAGCAAGCGGTTTGATCAGGACATCTCTGCGGTGCTGGGCTGCTTCAATATCACGGTGGAGAACGGCCAGGTACAGGCCGCGCGCATCGCCTTTGGCGGCATGGCGGGCATCCCGAAACGCGCAAGGACGGTTGAGGCGGCGTTGCTCGGCCAGCCGTGGAGCATGGCCACCCTCACCGCCGCCCTGCCCGAGTTTGCCAAAGATTTCCAACCGATGACCGATATGCGCGCCTCTGCCGCCTACCGACTGACCACGGCGCAGAACCTGCTGATCCGCTATTTCCATGACCTTGCCGGAACAGCCACCGACGTCTTGCAGGTGCAATCATGAGCATGGGCAAACCGCTTCCCCACGACGCCGCACCGCTGCATGTCACCGGTCAGGCCCGCTATGTCGACGACATCCCGCTGCCCGTCAATACCCTGCATCTGGCCTTTGGCCTAAGCGCCTGCGCCCATGGCGCCATCACCGCGATGGATCTTGCGGCGGTGCGCGCGGCCCCCGGCGTGGTGGCCGTGCTGGATGCCGCCGCTTTGCCCGATATGCCCGATTGCAGTCCCTCGACCCATGATGAGCCTTTGCTGGCGGTGGGCACGGTGCATTACATCGGCCAGCCGGTGTTTCTGGTGGTGGCCGACAGCCATCTGGCCGCGCGCAAGGCCGCGCGCCTGGGCCAAATCACCTGCACCGAGCGCCCTGCCCTGCTGACCGTTGACGACGCTTTGGCCGCCAATTCCCGGTTTGAGAACGGCCCGATTGTCTGGGCCAAAGGCGATGCGAGCGCTGAAATCACCAAGGCCCGCCATGTGATCGAGGGGCAGTTTGAGGTCGGCGGTCAAGAGCATTTCTATCTGGAAGGTCAGATCGCCGCCTGCCTGCCGCAAGAGGGCGGCGATATGCTGGTCTATTCCTCCACCCAGCATCCCTCTGAAATCCAACACAAGGTTGCCCATGCCCTGCATCTGCCCATGCATGCGGTGCGGGTCGAGGTGCGGCGGATGGGCGGCGGATTTGGCGGCAAGGAAAGTCAGGGCAACGCGCTGGCCGTGGCCTGTGCCATCGCGGCACGCGCGACAGGGCGGCCTTGCAAAATGCGCTATGACCGCGACGACGACATGATGATCACCGGCAAGCGCCACGATCTGAAGATCAAATACCGCGCCGGGGTCGATGATCTGGGGCGCATCCTGGGTCTTGAGTTCACCCACCTGATCCGCTGCGGCTGGGCGCAGGATCTGTCGTTGCCCGTGGCCGACCGCGCCATGCTGCATGCCGACAACTGCTATCACCTGCCCGCCATCCGCATCGAAAGCCACCGCCTGAAGACCAACACCCAAAGCGCCACCGCCTATCGCGGTTTCGGTGGCCCGCAGGGTATGGTGGGGATTGAACGGGTGATGGACCATATTGCGCATACGGTGGGTGTTGATCCGCTGCAGGTCCGCCGCGCCAATTTCTACCGCGCCAACGGGGCCAGCGGTCCGGGCACTGGGCATCGCTTTGGCGGGCCGCACTCACCGGTGAATGCCGCCCCCCAAACCACGCCCTACCACATGCCGGTCGAGGATTTCATCGGGCATGAGTTGGTGGCGGAGCTGGAGCGGACCTCGGATTACCAATCCCGTCGCAGGGCGATTGCCGCGTGGAACGCCAGCAGCCCGATCCTGAAGAAGGGCATCGCCCTGACCCCGGTGAAATTCGGGATTTCCTTTACCTTGACGTGGCTTAACCAAGCCGGGGCCTTGGTGCATGTCTATCAGGACGGCTCGATCCACCTGAACCACGGCGGCACCGAGATGGGGCAAGGCTTGTTCCAGAAAGTGGCGCAAGTGGCGGCGGGGGTGTTTGGTGTGCCTGCCGAAAAGGTGAAGATCACCGCCACCGACACCGCCAAAGTGCCCAACACCTCGGCCACCGCCGCCAGTTCCGGGGCCGATCTGAACGGCATGGCGGCGAAGGCGGCTTGTGAGACGATCCGGGACCGGATGGCGGCCTTTATCGCCGACAAACATGGCGTCAAACCCGACACGGTGCGGTTTGAAGGCGGCACGGTGCGCCTCGCGGGCGAGGTGTTCAGCTTTGATCAGGTCGCGGCCTGGGCCTATCAGGCGCGGATTTCGCTGTCTTCGACCGGGTTTTATGCCACCCCCAAGATCGTCTGGGACCGCGTGAAAGGTTCGGGTCGACCCTTCCTCTATTTCGCCTATGGGGCCGCTGTTACCGAAGTTGTGATCGACACCCTGACCGGCGAAAACCGCATTCTGCGCGCCGATCTGTTGCATGATACCGGCACGTCGCTGAACCCCGCGCTGGACATTGGCCAGATTGAGGGCGCCTATGTGCAAGGCGCGGGTTGGCTGACAACCGAGGAATTGGTGTGGAATAGCAAAGGCATGCTGACCACCCATGCGCCATCGACCTACAAGATCCCCGCCTGTTCGGATCGCCCGCCGGTGTTCAACGTGGCACTTTGGGGCAAACCCAACCGCGAGGACACAGTGGGCAAATCCAAGGCGGTCGGCGAGCCGCCATTCATGTTGGGCATCTCGGCGTTTTATGCGCTGTCGGACGCGATTGCGGCCTGTGGCGATGGCTCGGTTTACCCGGCACTGGATGGGCCCGCGACCGCCGAACGGGTGCTGGCCGCCGTGCAGCGGGTGCGCGATGTTTGACCTTTTGGCACTTCAGGCCGCCGTGGCCGCCCACGCCCGTGTGGCCCGTGTGGTGATCGCCAGCCATGCCGGTTCCTCACCGCGCGAAGTCGGGGCCGCGATGCTGGTCTGGGAAAACGGGCAGTCGGGCACGGTCGGCGGGGGGGCGCTGGAATGGCAGGCGGTGCAGCGGGCGCGCGCACTGCTGGTGGCGGGCGGATCGCGGCTCGATCATCAGGCCTTGGGTCCAAGTCTGGGCCAATGCTGCGGCGGAGTCGTGACGCTTTTGACCGAGGTTTACAGCGCGTCGGACCTGGCGGGCCTGGACAGCCGGGTGATTGCCCGCAGTGCCAACGGGACGGCCATGCCATTGGCGGTGAAGCGGGTTCTGGCTGCAGCGCGCGGGCAAGGGGTGACACCTGCCCCGCAGTTTCTGCAGGGTTGGATGGTGGAACCTGTGGCACGGCCGCAGCGCAACCTGTGGATTTGGGGCGCGGGTCATGTCGGGCGCGCGCTGGTTTCGGTGCTGGCCCCCCTGCCCGGTGTGGCGATCACTTGGGTTGATGTCGGGCTGGACCGGTTTCCGGAAATCACCCCGCCGAATGTCCGGGTTTTGCCCGTGGCTGACCCCGTTTGCGCCGTGCCTCTGGCCCCTGCGGATGCCGAACACATCATCCTGACCTATTCGCACGCACTGGACCTAGAGCTGTGTCACCGTATTCTGAAAAATGGTTTCATACATGCGGGGCTGATCGGATCAGCGACCAAATGGGCCCGGTTTCGCAATCGTTTGCTGGCATTGGGCCACAGCCCCCACGCCATCGCGCAGATAGAGTGTCCGATCGGGGCACCTGCCTTGGGCAAACATCCGCAGGCCATCGCCATCGGCGTGGCAACCGCCTTTCTGACCCCCAAACCCGAGGCCAATTTGCAGGAGAACACGGGATGAGCAGCGCAAGACCGATCCTACTTTCGGTGGATGGCATCACCAAAGCCTATCCGGGGGTGGTGGCGAACTCGGACGTGTCCTTCCAGATTTCCGAAGGCGAAGTGCATGCTTTGCTTGGCGAAAATGGGGCGGGCAAATCCACTTTGGTCAAGATGATCTATGGCTTGGTCAAGCCAGACAGTGGCGCCATGACATGGCGCGGGGCCAGTTTTGCCCCAACCGAACCCCGCGCGGCGCGGGCAAGTGGCGTCGCCATGGTGTTCCAGCATTTCAGTCTGTTCGAGGCGCTGAATGTCGCGGAAAACGTGGCGCTTGGCATGGAAAACCCGCCGCCGATGGGGGAATTGGCGGCCAAAATCAAAGCGGTTTCAGCGGCCTATGGCCTGCCCTTGGACCCCGCGCGGATGGTCGGTGACTTGTCGGCGGGAGAGCGGCAGCGCGTGGAAATCATCCGCTGTTTGCTGCAAGACCCCAAGCTTTTGATCATGGACGAACCGACTTCGGTGCTGACACCGCAGGAAGTGGAAATCCTTTTCAAAACCCTGCGGCAGCTGGCGGCAGAGGGCACGGCGATCCTCTACATCAGCCACAAGCTAGAGGAAATCCGCACACTTTGTGACGCGGCCACGATCCTGCGGCGCGGCCGCGTGGTGGGCAGTTGCACCCCGCGCGACCGCACCGCGCGTGAGATGGCAGAACTGATGGTGGGCGCGGTGCTGACCCCGCCCGAACGCGGTGCGAAAACCGAATGGCCGCAGACGCATCCGGCTTTGGACGTAGTGGGCCTGTCGGTAACTTCGCCCATACCCTTTGGCACCTCATTGAAAAGCATCAGTTTTTCGGTGGGCCGCGGCGAGGTTCTGGGCATAGCGGGTGTCGCTGGCAACGGGCAGGACGAATTGCTGCTGGCGCTGTCGGGTGAGATCAAATCAGATGACGGTATGGTCAAGGCCACGGGCATTGGCGTGGGGCGACTGGGGCCGAATGAGCGGCGTCGCATCGGCTTTGTGTCGGCCCCTGAAGATCGTCTGGGCCATGCGGCGGCCCCGGATATGTCACTGGTCGAGAATGCCTTTTTGACAGGTGCCATCCGCAAGGGTCTGACAAAGCGCGGGTTTATCGACTGGGCCGCCACGCGCGATTTCGCAGATCGGGTGATCAAGGCCTATGACGTGCGCACACCGGGTTCGCATGTTGCGGCGCGGGCCTTGTCGGGGGGCAACCTGCAAAAATTCGTCATCGGGCGAGAGCTTAGCCAATCGCCCGATGTGATCGTGATCAACCAGCCGACCTGGGGCGTGGATGCGGCGGCGGCGGCGGCAATCCGGCAGGCGATTTTGGACCGCGCCACCGAAGGTGCTGCGGTGGTGGTGATCAGCCAGGATCTGGATGAGTTGCTGGAGATTTCCGACCGTTTTGCCGTGCTGAATGAGGGCCGCTTGACCGCCCCGCGTCCGGTGAAGGGGTTAACCATGGATGAGATCGGCCTGATGATGGGCGGCGCGCATGGAATGGAGGCCGTTCACCATGTTGAGGCTTGAAAAACGCCCCACTCCCAGCCGGTTCTGGCAGGTGGGAACGCCGGTCGCAGCGGTCGCTCTGACCATGCTGGCGGGTGGGTTGATGTTCGCAATCCTGGGCAAAGATCCGATCGAGGTGATCCGCACCATCTTTTGGGACCCGCTGTTTGGCGAGTTTGCCTGGTATCTGCGCGGGCAATTGCTGGTCAAGGCGGGGCCGCTGATCCTGATCGCGGTGGGCCTGTCGCTGGGGTTCCGCGCGGGCATCTGGAACATTGGGGCCGAGGGCCAGTACATCATCGGCGCGGTGTTTGGGGCAGCGGTGGGGTTGGCGGTTTTCCCCACAGAGAACCGGCTGATCTATCCGGTGATGGTGATCGCGGGGGCATTTGGTGGCTGGGTCTGGGCGATGATCCCAGCCATTCTGAAAACCCGTTTCAACACCAATGAAATCCTGGTGTCGCTGATGCTGGTCTATGTGGCGCAGTCGATATTGGCGATGGCGGCGCTGGGGTTTCTGCGCAACCCGGAAGGCGCGGGCTTTCCCGGCAGCCGCAACTTCAGCGGCTATCCGGCGGCCAGCAACCCAGAACTGATTGCGGGCACGGGCATGCATTGGGGTGTGGTGGCGGCGTTTATCGCGGTGATCTTTGCCTATATCCTGCTGCAAAAACATATACTTGGCTTTCAGATCAAGCTGTCGGGCCAAGCCCCGCGCGCCGCCCGTTTTCATGGCGTGAATCCGACGTCTTTGGTCGTGCTGTGCATGGGGATTTCGGGGGCGCTGGCCGGTCTGGCGGGGATGTTCGAGGTCACCGGGCCTGCCGGTCAGATCAGCATCGACTTTGGGTCGGGCTATGGGTTTACCGCGATCATCGTGGCCTTCCTTGGCCGTCTGAACCCGGTCGGCATTCTGTTGGCGGGCCTGCTGATGGCGCTGACCTACATCGGCGGCGAGATGGCTTCGACCAATCTGGGACTGCCCTCGGCGGCGATCCAGGCCTTCCAGGGCATGCTGCTGTTCTTCCTGCTGGCGGTCGATGTCCTGTCGAACTTCCGCGTCCGTCTGTTCACAAAAAGGGCTGCATAATGTTTGGAGCAATCAATCCGGCGGTTCTGATCGCGTCCCTGATGGTGGCGTCGGTGCCAATCATGCTGGCGGCTTTGGGCGAGTTGGTGGTCGAGAAATCCGGTGTCCTGAACCTGGGCGTCGAGGGCATGATGATCATGGGCGCGATCTGCGGCTTTATCACCGCCGTCACCACCGGCAGCCCGTTTCTGGGTTTTGTCGGTGGGGCCGCGGGTGGGGCTGCGTTAAGCCTGATTTTCGCGATCCTGACACAGAAACTGCTGGCCAACCAGGTCGCAACCGGACTGGCGTTAACCTTGTTCGGGCTCGGCCTGTCGTCGCTGATGGGCCAAGGCTACAACGGGATCAAACCACCCTTGACCGAGGCCGTCCCCTTTGGCCCGCTACGCGATATTCCGGGGCTGGGGCGGGTCTTGTTCAGCCATGATTGGGTGGTTTACTTTTCCATCGGCATCATCGCCGCCACCTGGTATGTGCTGAAATACACCCGCGCGGGGCTGATCATCCGCGCCGTGGGCGAGAATCACGAAGCCGCGCACGCCTTGGGCTACAAGGTCAACCGCATCCGTCTGGTCTGCATTCTGTTCGGCGGCGCGATGGCGGGCATGGGGGGGGCCTATATCAGCCTGATCCGGGTGCCGCAGTGGACCGAGGGCATCACGGCAGGCGCGGGCTGGATCGCGCTGGCGATTGTGGTCTTTGCCAGCTGGAAACCTTGGCGCGTGTTAATCGGTGCTTATCTTTTTGGCGGCATAACGGTTTTGCAGCTGAATTTGCAGGCAGCTGGGTCGTCAATCCCGGTCGAATACTTGTCGATGTCGCCGTATCTGATAACCATCATCGTGTTGGTTATCATGTCTGCTGGCAAAGGCCGGGCGCTGAATGCCCCGGCGGCTTTGGGCCAGAATTTCCACGCCTCACGGTGACGCAAGATCACCAGGAGGCCAACATCAACCGGGGCGGCAACAGCCCCATCCAACGGGAGACGACCAATGCAAAGAAGACCCCTTTTGGCGAGTGCCGTTCTAGGCCTTGGCCTGGCCTTCAGCGGCGCCGCATCGGCACAGGACAAACTGAAGGCCTGCTGGGTCTATGTCGGCCCGGTCGGTGACGGTGGCTGGACCTACCAGCACGACCAAGGCCGTCTGGCGGTGATAGAGGCTTATGGCGACAAGGTTGACGCCAGCACCTTTCAGGAAAACGTGCCCGAAGGTGCCGATGCAGAACGTGTGCTGACGCAAATGGCGCTGGGTGGCTGCAAGATCATCTTCACCACCTCGTTTGGCTATATGGACCCGACAAATGCCGTGGCCGCCAAGTTCCCGGACGTGAAATTTGAACACGCAACGGGGTACAAGCGCGACACGCCGAACGTGTCCACCTACAACGCGCGTTTCTACGAAGGCCGCGCGGTTATGGGCACGATTGCGGGCCGGATGACCAAATCGAACAAGATCGGTTACATCGGGTCGTTCCCGATCCCCGAGGTTATTCAGGGCATCAACGCCTCTTACATTCACGCCAAAAAGGTAAACCCGGACGTCACCATCTCGGTGGTCTGGGCCTACACCTGGTTTGATCCCGCGAAAGAGGCTGATGCCGCCAAGGCGCTGATCGAACAGGGCGTCGATGTGATCCTGCAGCACACCGATTCGACGGCACCTTTGGCCGAGGCTGCCAAGACACCCGGCGTGATCGGCTTTGGTCAGGCGTCGGACATGGCCGAATACAAACCTGCACCACGGGTGTCGTCCATCATCGACAACTGGGCGCCCTATTATGTGGCGCGCGTCGGGGCCTTGCTCGACGGAACCTGGACGCAGACCGACACTTGGGCTGGCATCGGTGACGGCGAAGTGCAGATCGGTGAAATCACCGATGCCGTTCCCGCCGAAGTGAAAGCCGAAGCCGAGGCTTTGACGGCATCACTGGCCGATGGCTCGTATCACGCCTTCACCGGGCCATTGAACAAGCAGGACGGTTCGGCTTGGTTGGCGGCGGGCGAAAAGGCCGATGACGGCACCTTGGCCGGGATGAACTTTTACGTCGAAGGCATCGTGGGCGACATTCCGAAATAATTCGGATGCCATACCCCCATAAAGGCCCGCTTCGGCGGGCCTTTGTCATGGCTGTCCCGTCTTGCAACCCGCCCCCATCCGTGAATATTTGATCATAAGATCGGGGTACTGCGTCCCCATGGTTTGGGGGCGGGTATGCAGGCGGATTTCCTGATCATTGGCGGCGGCATTGCCGGGGTCTCGGTTGCGGCGCGGTTGTCGCATCAGGGATCGGTGATCGTGCTGGAGGCCGAGGCGCATCTGGCGCATCATGCCTCGGGACGGTCGGCAGCACTTTATGAACCGCGGTATGGGCTGGCCCCGGTGGTGGAATTGTCGCTGGCGTCTGGCGACTATTTCCGCAGCATTGCCAATATGTTGACCCCGCGCGGTTTGATGATTCTGGCGAAGTCCGATCAGGATGCCGAGTTTGTCCACGACATCGAAACCATGGATCTGCCCGAGATTTCGCTGGATCAGGCCCGCGCGATTGTGCCGATCCTGAACCCCGAGACCGTGTCGCGCGTGGCTTTGGCGCATCACGCCTGGGACATTGACACCGACCTTTTGCTGCAAGGTTTCGCGCGTGAGGCGCGCGCCAATGGCGGCCAGATCATCACCGGCGCCCGGGTGTCGGCGATTGCGAAAACCGCGAATGGCTGGACGGTCACGACAGCGCAAGGCATCTACAGCGGCAGCACCCTGATCAACGCGGGTGGTGCTTGGGTGGATCAGATCGCGGCGCTGGCCGGCGTCAAGCCCATGGGATTTCAGCCCAATCGCCGGTCGATGGCGCGCATCCCGGCCCCCGGTGGCCAAGATGTGTCCGGCTGGCCGATGATTTTCGGCTGTGGCGAAACCTGGTACGCCAAACCCGACGCGGGTGCTTTGATCGTGTCGCCCGCCGAGGAAGACCCAGTAGAGCCGCATGACGCCTGGGCAGACGATATGGTGCTGGCCGAAGGGCTGGCGCGCTATGAGGAAATGGTGACGGAACCGGTCACCCGGCTGTTGTCCAACTGGGCGGGTCTGCGGACCTTCAGCCCCGACCGCGTGCCGGTGATTGGCCGCGATGCGGTGGAACCGTCGTTCTTCTGGCTCGCAGGCCAAGGCGGCTATGGCTTTCAATCTGCCCCCGCCGCCAGCCAACTCGCCGCCGATCTGCTCTGCGGGCGCGACACAAACCTGTCCCCGGCCTTGATTGCCGCCCTGTCGCCCGCCCGGTTTGGCTAAGCGCGGGGCTTTCCGCCCATCGCCCGTTCTGGCGCAAACCACCCGATGACAAGACCTGCCGTTTGCGCCACAGTTTGGGCATGTGGCGCATGGCATTGATCTGTTTGACCTTGGTTTCAGCGGGATGTGGCGGGCGCAATCCGGCACAGGGTGCGGCGCCACAAGCCCCTGTTATAACATCTGATTTTGGCGACGCAGACCCGCATCCATGGGCCGACCCATCTCCTGCCACCTACCCTGTGCGCGGCATTGATGTGTCGCGGTTTCAAACTTCGGTGGAATGGGAGACGGCCCGCGCCAATGGCGTGACTTTCGCCTTCATCAAGGCCACCGAAGGCGGTGACGGGTTGGACCCGATGTTCGCGAATCATTGGCAGGCGGCGGGCCGCGCGGGCATTCGCCGGGGCGCCTATCTGTTTTACTACCATTGTCGCGCGCCCGAGGATCAGGCCCGCTGGTTCTTTCGCCATGTGCCCCGCACCCCCGGCGCCCTGCCCCCGGTGCTGGATATGGAGTGGACGCCAACCTCGCCCACCTGCACCATCCGCCGCGAGCCATCGGTGATCCGCGCCGATGCCCGCCGTTTGATTGCGCTGTTGACCGACCGTTACGGCACGGCCCCAATCCTGTATACCACCGTCGATTTTTACGAAGACAACGCGCTGGGGCAGTTGGGTGGGGTGGAGTTCTGGCTGCGCTCGGTCGCGGCGCATCCGTCTGAGCGCTATCCGGGGCAAGCGTGGCGGTTCTGGCAATACAGCGCCACCGGGTTGGTGCCGGGCATCAAGGGGCGGGTGGATCTGAATGCCTTCGCCGGATCGCGCGGGGATTGGGAGGATTGGCTAAAGCGGCGCGCCCAATGAAAAGGCCGCCCTTGGCGCAAGGGCGGCCAAATTCCTTCGCAGGAATTTACAAAAATCTTCGAAGATTTTTGTCAGCCGTCGATCCGGATGCGGGCATTGCTAGGATCAAACGGGCTATCCTCGACCACCACGCAATCCCACAACTCGCGGTTCATCCGCACCTTCATCTTTGTGCCAACCACCGCCAGATCAGGCCGCACATAGCCCATGCCGATCTGCTTGCCGAACGCCACCGAATAGCCGCCCGAGGTCAGACGACCGACTTTGACGCCATCGAACAGCAGGGCCTCTTTGCCCCAAGGATCAGTGTCGTCCGGCCCGTCGATCAGCAAAGTGCAGCATTTCGACCGGATGCCGACATCCAGCATTGCCTGCTTGCCTTGGAAATCCTTGGACAAATCGACAAAGCGGTCCAGTGCGGCCTCCAACGGCGTCGCATCGCGGCCCAATTCATTGCCGAATGCCCGGTAGGACTTCTCCTGCCGCAGCCAGTTCTGCGCCCGCGCGCCAACCAGTTTCAGCCCATGCTTTTTCCCCGCCGACAGCAGCAAATCCCAAAGATAGCGCTGCATCTCGATCGGATGGTGCAGTTCCCAGCCCAATTCGCCGGTATAGGCCACCCGGATCGCGTTCACCGGGCACATGCCCAACTCAATCCGCCGCGCCGACAGCCACGGGAAACGTTTGTTCGACAGCGCGGTTTGCGGGAATTCATCCTTGATGATCTCGGCCAGAATCTTGCGTGAATTCGGCCCGGCGATGGCAAAAACGCCCCAATGCGTCGTCACATCATGGATTTCGATATAGCCGAATTCCGGCGCCTTATCCTCGGCGCATTTGCGCAGGTAATCGGCATCATAGGCGGTCCAGGCCCCGGCAGAAACAAGATAATAATCGTCCTGCCCATTGCGCACAATGGTGTATTCGGTGCGCGTGGTGCCCGTGGGTGTCAGTGCATAAGTCAGGTTGATCCGCCCCACTTTGGGCAGCGCGTTGCAGGTGAACCAATCGAGGAAAGCCGTCGCCCCCGGTCCTTTGACCACATGTTTTGTGAAGGCGGTGGCGTCGATCAAGCCTGCGGTTTCGCGAATGGCCTTGGCCTCATCGACCGCATATTGCCACCAGCCACCGCGACGGAAGCTGCGGGAATTGTGGTCAAAATCCTCGGGCGCGTTCAGCGGTCCGTAGTAGATCGGACGTTCCCAGCCATTCACTTGACCAAATTGCGCGCCCAGCGCCGGTTGCCGGTCGTAGACCGGGGCGGTGCGCAGGGGGCGGGCAGCTTCGCGCTCTTCATCCGGGTGGTGCAGGATGAAAACGTGATCGTAACATTCCTCATTCTTGCGCGCGGCGTATTCGGTGGTCATCCACGAACCGTAACGACGCGGGTCAAGGCTGGCCATGTCGATCTCGGCCTCGCCATTCACCATCATTTGGGCCAGATAATAGCCGGTGCCACCCGCCGCCGTGATGCCAAAGCTGAAGCCCTCGGCCAGCCACATGTTGCGCAGGCCCGGCACGGGGCCGACCAGCGGGTTGCCGTCGGGGGTGTAGCAGATCGGGCCGTTGAAATCGTCTTTCAGACCCACGGTTTCGGATGAGGGCAGACGGTGGATGAAGGCCATATATTCGGCCTCGATCCGCTCCAGGTTCAGCGGGAACAGATCGGCTCGGAAACTGTCGGGCACCGAATATTCAAACCGCGCCGGGGCACCCTTTTCATAGGGGCCAAGGATCCAGCCGCCACGTTCTTCGCGCACATACCATTTGGCATCGGCGTCGCGCAGAACCGGGTGTTCGGGGTTGGTCTTGCGGTATTCCTGCAGCATCGGGTCGGGTTCGGTGACGATGAACTGATGCTCCACCGGGATCGCCGGGATTTTCACGCCCAGCAGACGTGCTGTGCGTTGGGCGTGGTTGCCCGTCGCCGTCACCACATGTTCGGCCCGGATTTCAAAGGTTTCCTCAGAGGCCACAAGGTTGCCGCCCTTGTCAACCATCCGCGTGCAGGACACGATCCATTCAGACCCGGTCCATTTATAGCCATCGACCTGCACCTTGCGCTCAATGGTCGCGCCGTGCTGACGCGCGCCCTTGGCCATCGCCTGCGTCACGTCCGCCGGGTTGATATAGCCGTCCTGCGGGTGATACAGCGCGCCGATCAGATCATCCGTGCGCAGCAGCGGCCAGCGGTCTTTCATTTCCTTGGGCGTCAGGAATTCATGATACACCCCGGCAGTTTCGGCCACGGATGAGTAGAGCATATACTCATCCATCCGCGCCTGATGCTGCGCCATCCGCAGGTTGCCCACGACGGCAAAGCCCGCGTTAAGGCCGGTTTCCGCCTCAAGCGATTTGTAGAAATCGACCGAGTATTTGTGGATATGGGTCGTGGCATAGCCCATGTTGAACAAGGGCAGCAGACCCGCCGCGTGCCAGGTTGACCCCGAGGTCAACTCATCGCGTTCGACCAGCATCGTGTCCCAGCCCGCCTTGGCCAGATGATAGGCGATACCGTTTCCAACAGCACCGCCACCGACGACAAGGGCTTTGACATGGGTTTTCATAGGGCGACTCCGAGGGCTGTTTTGCCCCATATGTGCCTGATCTAAACCGGGGCGGGCAAGGCCTGCCGACATATGGCGGACGAAAACGACATGATCGCCGAATAGCGGCATGGTTTTCGCCCGTCACAAATTTTTCGCCGAAAGTTTCGGCGGTGCCCGGTTTAACTGTCGCCCACCTCTGCCAACAGCTGCGCGTTGCCGCCCGAGGCGGTGGTGTCGATGCAAACGTGACGTTCCAGCAGCGCATGGGCGGCATCCGGCATGCCACCAATCAGCGGCAGGATCGGACCGCGCCGCGCCGCCAAGGCCTTGGCCCGCACCCGTGCCCCCGCCTCATCCCCCCACCAAAGCGCGCCCGAAAACCCGTCCAACCGCGTCAGGGCCAAGGGGGCCAGACCCGGAGCCTCCACCGCGTGGCCTCCCAGCGCGCGGATGGCCTCGGCCTGGAGCAAGGCCGTAGCCGCCGAAGGGCCAAGGCACAGCACGGGTGGGCGCGGCGTGGCCGTCAGGCGATTTGATTCGCCGGTGGGGCCGGGCAAAACGCGGGCATGGGCGGGATGCAACACTTTGCGGTCCAACCGCAGCTGCACGGCCACCTCTGCCTCGGGCGTTTCGCGGTCATCCGTGCCCGCCGTAGGGGCCGGGGCCGCTGTGTAGCGGATCAGATAGTCCGGCCCGCCCGCCTTTGGCCCCGTACCGGAAAGCCCTTCGCCGCCAAAGGGTTGGCTGCCCACCACCGCGCCGATCTGGTTGCGGTTGACATAGCAGTTGCCGACATGCAACGCCTCGATCACCGCTTGCACCCGGTCGTCGATGCGGGTGTGCAGGCCAAAGGTCAGGCCATAACCGGTCGCGTTGACGGCATTGACCACGTCCATCACCTCACCCGATTTGAAGGTGGCGATGTGCAGGACGGGGCCGAAAATCTCACGCGGCATGGCGGCGATGCCTGCCACCTTGATCACCGTGGGGGCGATGAAAGTGCCGTCTTGGGGCGCGGTCATTTCCTTGATGACCCGGCCCTCGGCCCGCGCGGCGGCGATGTAGTCGCGGATGTCCGATTGCGCCTGCGCATCAATCACCGGGCCGACGTCGGTGAACAGATCCATCGGATCGCCCAGCGCCAGTTCATCCATCGCGCCGAACAGCATCTCTTGCACAGTTTCGGCCACATCTTCCTGCACATAAAGGCAGCGCAAAGCCGAACAGCGCTGACCCGCCGATTGAAAGCTGGCGGCCAGAATATCGCGGACGGCTTGCTCGGGCAGCGCCGTGGAATCCACCATCATCGCGTTCAGACCGCCGGTTTCGGCAATCAGTGGCGCGGTCGGGTCCAGATGTTCGGCCATGGTGCGGCGGATCAGCAGGGCGGTGTCGGTGGACCCGGTGAAGGCCACGCCGTTCACGCGGCGGTCGCGGGTGATGGCGGCCCCCACCTGACCGTCACCGGGCAAAAGTTGCAAAGCCGTCGCGGGAACCCCCGCCTTCAGCAGCAATGCCACCGCCAAAGCCGCGATCAGCGGAGTTTGCTCGGCAGGCTTTGCCAGCACCGCATTGCCAGCGGCCAGGGCGGCGCCGATCTGCCCCGAGAAAATCGCCAAAGGAAAATTCCACGGGCTGATGCAGGCAAACACCCCCCGCGCCGGGGCGGTCAGGGCGGTGGCGCCGTCGGCATAATAGCGCAGGAAATCAACGGCCTCGCGCAGTTCGGCCACGGCGTCGGCCAAGGATTTCCCGGCCTCGCGCGCCAGCAGGGCAAAGATCGCGCCATACTCCGCCTCGTACAGATCGGCGGCCCGGCGCAGCACCTGCGCGCGGATTTCGGCACTGGCCGCCCAAGGTTCGGCCAGCCGCAACGCGGTGTCCACATCGGCCACCGATGCGGTCAGCACATGCCCCACCACCGCGCCCGTCGCCGGGTTGGTCACGACCAAGCGCGGCCCGCCCGCCATCCGGCCCGCCAGCATCGGTGCCGCCTCAAACAGACGCATCTCATGCGGGGCGCGGGCCTGCACGATAGCCTGCAGATCGGCGGCGTCGGTCAGATCCCAACCTTGGGAATTGCGGCGCGCACCGAACAGCGCGGGTCCGGTGGTGATGGCGGGGCTGATCACCGAGGTCATGGCTTCGCTCGCCGTGATCGGGCAGGCGGCAACGCGTTCCGGGCTGACCTCGGCGTTGACGATCTGGTTGACGAAGCTGGAGTTCGCGCCGTTCTCCAACAGCCGCCGCACGAGATAAGCCAGCAGATCGCGGTGCGCGCCCACGGGGGCATAGATGCGGCAGCGGGTGCCGTGATCGGTCAGAACGATGTCGTGCAGCCTCTCGCCCATGCCATGCAAGCGCTGAAATTCAAACGCCTTTTTATCATCGGCCATTTCCATGATCGCGGCGACGGTATGGGCGTTGTGCGTCGCAAATTGCGGATAAATCCGGTCGGTCATGGCCAGCAATTTGCGGGCATTGGCGATATAGCTGACATCGGTGGACTGTTTGCGGGTGAAGACCGGGAAGGACGCCAGCCCCAAAACCTGCGCCCGCTTCACCTCGGCGTCCCAATAGGCGCCTTTGACCAGCCGCACCATGATCTTGCGGTCCAGCTTGACAGACAGAGCATAAAGCCAGTCGATCACCGCCCCCGCCCGCCGCCCGTAGGACTGCACCACCACGCCAAATCCATCCCAACCACGCAGGGCCGGGTCACTTAGAACCGCCTCGATCACCTCCAGCGACAGCGCCAGACGGTCGGCCTCTTCGGCGTCGATGTTGAAACCCAAGCCCGCCGCCTTGGCCAAACCCGCCAAGGCCCGCACGCGCGGCACCAGTTCTTCCATCACGCGGGCGCGTTTGGCCACCTCATAACGCGGATGCAGCGCCGAAAGTTTCACCGAAATGCCGGGATTGCTGCGGATGTCGCCCGTGGTCGCCGCGCGGGCAATCGAGGTGATCGCGGCGGAGTAGGACAGGTGATAACGCCGCGCGTCAGCCTCGGTGCGCGCGGCCTCACCCAGCATGTCATAGCTGTAGGTATAGCCCTGCCCTTCCAGCTCGCGCGCGCGTTTCATTGCAAGATCAATGGTTTCGCCCAAAACGAAGTTGCGCCCCATCTCTTTCATCGCGCGGGTTACGGCGGTGCGGATCACCGGCTCGCCCAGCCGTTTGACCGCCGCCTTCAGATGTCCGACCACGCCGGGTTCGCGTTCGTCCAGCACCTTGCCGGTCAGCATCAAGGCCCAGGTGGACGCATTCACCAAGGACGACGCCGATTTCCCCAAATGCCGCCCCCAATCCGAAGGCGCGATCTTATCCTCGATCAATGCGTCCATGGTTTCGGCATCCGGCACCCGCAACAAAGCCTCGGCCAGACACATCAGCGCGATGCCTTCGTCGGTGGACAGGCCGTATTCGGCCAGAAAAACCTCCATCAACCCCGGCTTCACGCTTGCCCGGATGCGCCGCACCAGATCGGCCCCGGCGGCGGTGATCCGCGCCCGTGCGGCCATGTCCAGCCCGGCTTGGGTGATCAGATCGGCCACCAAAGCCGCCTCGTCGCGCAATGACATCCGGTCGATCACGGTCCAGCTTTCGGTCATCACGGGCATCGCGGCTCTCCTGTAAGGTTGACCCATGATAGCGGGGATTTGACAGGCTGTTGTCCTGAAGTTATGCCAAATGGCAGCCAATACGCTTGCAAATCCGGGGTATCGCCATGTCATCCGACCGCACTGACCTTGACCGCTTTGATCAAGCCATCCTGCGGGTGCTGGCGGTCGAGGGGCGCATCACCGCCACCGAACTTGCCCGCCGCATCGGGTTGTCGAAATCGCCCACCCAGGCCCGGATGAAACGGCTGGAGGATGCGGGCGTCATCACCGGCTACCGCGCCAATCTGGACCCGATCCGCATGGGTCTGGCGCATGTGGCCTTTGTCGAAGTGCGGCTTTCAGATACGCGAGAGGCCGCCCTGCAGGCCTTCAACAAGGCCGCGCTGGCGGTGCCAGAGGTCGAGCAATGCCACATGATCGCCAGCCGGTTCGACTATCTGCTGAAAGTGCGCACCGCCGATATTCAGGATTACCGCCGGGTGCTGGCCGAACGGATTTCGGCGCTGCCGCATGTCGCCTCGACCTCGACCTATGTGGCGATGGAGGCGGTGAAAGAGATTTTCTAAGCACAATTGCGCCTCAAGAGATGCAGCACAAGCAAGTTATCGTTGACATCGTTGCAATTGCAACGAATATGATATCAACAGCCACGGAGGACCGCATGATCAGCCACGCCTTGCCCCCCGGCATGACCCGCGCGCCATCCCTGCCCGGCGCGCATGAGGGCTACATGCCCGGTTTTGGCAATGATTTTGAAACCGAGGCCCTGCCGGATGCCTTGCCGCAGGGGATGAATTCCCCGCAGAAATGCAATTACGGCCTTTACGGCGAACAATTGTCCGGCACCGCCTTTACCGCGCCAGGCCATCAGAATGAACGGACCTGGTGCTACCGCATTCGGCCTTCGGTCAAGCACACCCACCGCTTTGCCAAGATTGGCCTGCCCTATTGGAAATCCGCACCGCATATCGACCCTGATGTGATTTCTTTGGGCCAATACCGCTGGGATCCGGTGGCGCATGGTGGCGAAAGCCTGACCTGGCTGACCGGCATGCGCACGATGACGACGGCGGGGGATGTGCACACACAGGTCGGCATGGCGAGCCATGTCTATCTGGTCACGGCATCCATGGTGGACGCCTATTTCTTCAGCGCCGACAGTGAGATGCTGATCATACCGCAGGAAGGACGCCTGCGGTTTTGCACCGAACTCGGCATCATTGATCTGGAACCGCAGGAAATCGCGGTGATCCCGCGCGGGTTGGTCCACCGGGTGGAGGTGCTGGACGGGCCTTGTCGCGGCTTTGTCTGCGAAAACTACGGCCAGAAATTCCAACTGCCGGGGCGCGGACCAATTGGCGCCAATTGCATGGCCAACCGTCGCGATTTCAAGACCCCCGTCGCGGCGTTCGAGGACCGCGATGCGCCCTCTACTGTCACGGTGAAATGGTGCGGACAGTTTCATGAAACCCGGATTGACCACTCACCGCTGGATGTTGTGGCCTGGCATGGCAATTATTGCCCGGTGAAATACGATCTGCGCGCCTATTGCCCGGTGGGTGCGATCCTGTTTGACCACCCAGATCCGTCGATTTTCACCGTTCTGACCGCGCCTTCGGGGGTGGAGGGCACGGCAAACATCGACTTTGTGCTGTTCCGCGAGCGTTGGCTGGTGGCGGAAAACACCTTCCGTCCGCCGTGGTATCACAAGAACATCATGTCCGAACTGATGGGCAACATCCACGGCATCTATGACGCCAAACCGAAGGGATTTGTGCCCGGCGGCATGAGTTTGCACAACATGATGCTGCCGCATGGCCCGGACAAACAAGCGTTTGAATCTGCCTCCAACGCGACGCTTGCACCGGAAAAGCTGGACAACACCATGTCCTTCATGATCGAGACCCGGTTTCCGCAGCACCTGACCGGTTTTGCCGCACGCGAAGCGCCGTTGCAGGATGATTACATCGACTGCTGGGAAAGCCTAGGGAAAAAGTTCGATGGCACGCCGGGGGTGAAATGAGCGCCGGGTCCAACAGCGGGGGCCAGCCCCCGCACCCCCGGAATATTTTGGCCAAGATGAAAGGCGCGCATATGAGTCTGGTCCAGAGTTGGGTCCAAAGCGCCAACCATCCCGAGGCGGAATTCCCGCTGAACAACCTTCCCTGTGGGGTGTTTTCGCAGGGCGATGACCCGCGCTGTGGTGTGGCGATTGGCGATCAGGTGTTGGATGTGGCGGCGTTGGAGGCGGCGGGGTTGTTGGTGTTGGACGGCGGCCCGCTTTTGGATGTGCCATTCTGGAACGAGGTGATGGCGGCGGGGCCAGCGGTCTGGGCCGATTTGCGGGCGCAACTGACGGCGCTTTTGGCCGAAAGCGCGCCGCAACGCGACGTGGTTCAGCACTATTTGCGGCCCTTGACCGCGGTACGATTGCACTTGCCGTTTCTGGTGTCGGAATACACCGATTTCTATGCCAGCCGCCATCACGCCACCAACGTCGGCACCATGTTTCGCGGCGCGGAAAACGCCTTGCCGCCGAACTGGCTGCACATCCCGATCGGCTACAACGGGCGGGCATCGTCGGTGGTGGTGTCGGGAACCGATGTGCGCCGCCCCTGGGGGCAGGTGAAAGGACCGGACGACCCTGCCCCGCGCTTTGCGCCTTCGGCCCGGTTCGATATCGAGCTGGAACTGGGTGCCGTGGTCGGCGAGGCCTCTGACGGGCCGGTAACGGTGGCCGAGGCCGATGCGATGATCTTCGGCTATGTGCTGCTGAACGACTGGTCCGCCCGCGACATTCAGGCCTGGGAGTATCAACCGCTTGGCCCCTTCCAGTCCAAGGCCACCGCGACCTCGATCAGCCCATGGATCGTGATGCGCGCGGCGCTGGAGCCGTTCCGCGTGGCCACCCCGCCCCGCGAGGTGCCGCTGCTGCCGCATCTGGCGGAACCGTGGCCGATGCTGTTCGATATTGCGCTGGAAGTTGGATTGACGCCGCAAAACGGCGTGGAAACCGTGATTTGCCGCACCAATTACGCGGAAATGTCCTATTCAGCCGCGCAGCAACTGGCGCATCACACCAGCTGCGGCTGCCCGATGAACGCGGGCGATCTTTTGGGATCAGGCACGATTTCAGGGCCAAACAAAGACAGCCGCGGCAGCCTGCTGGAGCTGTCCTGGGGCGGGGCGGAGCCCTTTGCCATCTTGGGTGGCAGCCGCAGTTTCATCGAAGACCATGATACCTTGACCCTGCGCGGGCATGCGCAGGGCAACGGATACCGCATCGGATTTGGCACCTGCACGGGTCGTGTAATCCCGGCACTGGCCGACCCCTACAACAGGAGCTGACCCATGGCCAAGGCATTTGCCTCGCAAGGCGACATGACCGACAAGATCATCACCTTCGCGGAAATTGGCGCGGGATTGTATGCTTTCACTGCCGAAGGCGACCCGAATTCAGGCGTGATCATCGGGGATGAAAGCGTGATGATCATCGAGGCGCAGGCCACGCCGCGCCTTGCGCAAAAGGTGATTGAGTGCGTGCGCAGCGTCACCGACAAACCGATTTCCCACCTGGTGCTGACGCATTATCATGCCGTCAGGGTGCTGGGAGCATCGGCCTTTGGCGCGGGTCAGGTGATCATGTCCGAAGCCGCGCGCAACATGGTGGCCGAGCGCGGGCAAGAGGATTGGGACAGCGAATTTCAACGCTTCCCCCGGCTGTTTCAGGGACACGAGTCGATCCCCGGTCTGACCTGGCCCACCACCACTTTCAATGGCAAGATGTCGGTGTTTCTGGGCAACCGCCGCGTCGATATTCTGCAACTGGGCCGCGCCCACACCGCGGGCGACGCGGTGATTCATGTGCCGGATCAGAACGTCATGTTCACCGGTGACATTGTTGAGGCGCATTCGGCCTGTTATTGCGGCGACGGTCATTTCAACGAATGGGGTGCCACGCTGGACGCCATCCGCGCCTATGATCTGGATGCCATCGCCCCCGGTCGCGGTGATGCGGTGATCGGGCGGGCAGCGGTGAATGCAGCTCTCGACCGCACCCGCGATTTCGTCGACAGCACCTACAGGCCCGTCGCCCGCGTGGCTGCGCGCAACGGCACCCTGCGCGAGGCCTGGGACGCATGCCGCAGCGAGTGTGACTCCAAATTCCGCGACTACGCCATCTATGAGCACTGCCTGCCCTTCAACGTCGCCCGCGCCTATGACGAGGCGCGCGGCATTGCCCACCCCCGCATCTGGACTGCCCAGCGCGATCTCGACATGTGGGCGGCGTTGCAGGGTCAGGCGACATGAGCGACGTGGGCGGCCGCTATCCGGTGGCGTTTCGGCTGTATCCCTACGCCAAATCGCCCGATCAAACCGCCACTGACCCGGTGCGACACCCGGTGGTGATCGTGGGCGGTGGTCCGGTCGGTCTGGCGGCGGCGCTTGATCTTGGCCGTCGCGGCGTGAAGGTGCTTGTGCTGGACGACCACGAAGGCGCGGGCCAAGGCAGCCGGGCTCTGTGCTTTGCCAAGCGCACGCTGGAGATCTGCGACCGGCTTGGTGCGGTGGGGCCCATGCTGCAGAAGGGCGTGCGCTGGAACGTCGGCAAGGTGTTTCACGACGACCGTTTGCTTTATGAATTCAACCTCTTGCCCGAGGACGGCCACGCCCATCCGGCCTTTATCAACCTGCAGCAACCCTATTTTGAAAAGTTCCTGCACGAAGCGATCGTCGCGGCGCAAGCCGAAGGTGCGGCCATCGAAATCCGGGGCCGCAACCGCGTCGATGGCGTCACAGAAACGGGTGATCACGTCTTGGTCGACATCGCCACGCCCGATGGCCCCTACCAGATCCACGCCGATTGGTTGATAGCCTGCGACGGCGCGCGTTCGCCTGTGCGCAACATGCTGGGGCTGGATTTCAAGGGCCGGGTGTTTGAGGACAATTTCCTGATCGCCGATGTGAAGATGAAGGCCGATTTCCCAACCGAGCGCTGGTTCTGGTTCGAGCCGCATTTCAAGTCCGGCGATAGTGCTTTGCTGCACAAACAACCCGACGACATCTGGCGCCTCGACTTTCAACTGGGTTGGAACATCGACCGTGCCCGCGAATTGGAACCTGCCCGCATCCGCGCCCGCGTTGACGCCATGCTGGGGCCGGATGTGGCGTACGAATTGGACTGGTGTTCGATTTACACTTTCCAATGCCGCCGCATGGACCGGTTCCGCCATGGCCGCGTGCTGTTTGCCGGGGATTCCGCCCATCAGGTCAGCCCGTTCGGCGCGCGCGGCGCAAATTCCGGGGTGCAGGATGTGGACAATCTGGGTTGGAAACTGGCGTTGGTGGTTGCCGGTCTGGCCCCAGAGGCGCTTCTGGGCAGCTACGATGCCGAACGTGTGTACGGTGCGGAGGAAAACATCCTGCATTCCACCCGCGCCACCGATTTCATCACGCCAAAATCCCCGGTGTCGAAACTGTTCCGCAATGCCGTGCTGGATCTGGCCGAAACCCTGCCCTTCGCGCGAACCATCGTGAATTCAGGTCGTCTGTCACTGCCCTGCACCTATGACGGATCACCCCTGAACAGCGACGATTGCGCAGCGATGCCCGCCCGCACCCGCCCCGGCAGCCCCTGCCCTGATGCCGCGCTGGCGGGTGGCTGGCTGTTGCCGAAACTGGGGCACGGCTTTACCCTGATGACGCTGGACGCGGATGCCCCCGAAACCCTGGCCGCCCATGGCGTGACCATCCGGCGCCTGGAACTTTCAGCGCAAGAAAACCCGGCCCTGCGTGCCCGTTATCTGGGTGACGCCGCCAGCGCTGTTTATCTGATTCGTCCCGATCAACACGTCGCCGCCCGTTGGCCAACCTTTGATGACGCCAAAACCCGCGCGGCCCTTGCCCACGCTTTGGCCATGGAGTCTGCATGCTGATCACCACGCCCAACCTTAAAAACCCGGATGAGGCCTATGCCCGTCTGATCGCCACCCATGATGGTCTGAGCGATGCAGACAGTCACGCCCTGAACGCGCGGCTGGTGTTGATCCTGATGAACCACATTGGCGAGGATGTGGTTTTGGCGCAGGCAATGCGACTGGCGCGCCACCCGCAAGCCTGACCACAGACCTGTTGCGGTCAGACCAACAGCCCGATCCGCGTTTGCGCGAACTGCGCCCACGCTGCCTGAACTGTGGCCCGATCCAGCTTCAAGACGGCGGTATTGGACAGTGCATCGGCCAGCGATGCAGAAGATGCCCGATCATGTCATCGGCCCCTGCGCAACCGGCATCTGCCCCAGGGCGCGCAGCTCTGCGGTGTTGATCAGAATCTCCGTCAACCCTTCAGCGGTCGACAATTCGGCCAACTTGCCCGTGTTATACCCCTGCGCCACGCCAAGCTTCAGGGCGAAACCCACATTGTCATACCGCATTTTCGGCCAGCCCATCGGCGTCAGACCATCGACAATCGCCGCATCAGACGGCAGCATTCCTTTGGCAAACCTGCGCGCGCAAGGCTGCCCCTCCTCGCCGAAGCGAGCACTCACCGAAGCCTCGATCCGCTGGCGGGGCCCCAAAGCAAAGCGCGCGTGCAACAGCTCGGCCCGCAGCCACATCAGCCACAGGGCCACCAATCGGTCGACCCGGTCAGCGACCGCGTCGCGCACCCAGACGCAGGCCGCCCCCTGCCCGTCCATCCGCGACAACAAATCAACCGCCGCTGCCGCATCTCCCCGCGATTGACATCATCCCTTGCCAGTGCGGCCCATGCTGACCCTGCAGCGACCCGCTTGAACCAATGGCGCGGGCCGCCTCTCTGCCGAGGGCCAGCCGCACGACGCTTTTCCGCAGTTTTGGGGAAACTTGTGCTTGGTCTTGCGCATGATGTTCCGTGCTGCCCAAGAGCCGGAGCCTGCGGCAATCCCGGCGAAGTTCAAAACTGCTGTATGGGGTGGCGGATCAGGTGGCGGGATCGCTGATCCACAATCTGGGAATGGGCGAGTCGCAGGCGATGGCCGAGTGTATCCGCACGCTGGACGCGTTGAAAATCTCTGCGGCGCGCGGGTATATCCCTTTGTATCCGCAGCAGTTTTCCGTTGGCATGTGTCGGCGGGTGATGATCGCAATCAGCCTGCTGTGCAAACCCGACCTTGTGATTGCGGAGGAACCGACCACCGCTCTGGGCGTGTCGGTGCCGGCGCAGATCAGGCATCTGTTGGCCGGTTTGCAGTGCGGTTTCGGCATGGCGACGATCCTGATCACCGACGATCTGGGGGTGACTGCCGGCCTTTGCCACGAAAGGATCGTGCTTCATGGCGGGCAGATGATGGGGCAAGCGCCCGTCGATCCGCAGTTTTGCGAACCATCAGACCCCCACAAGCGCGGGCAGTTGCGGGTGCAAAAGGGTCGCCCCATTGCGCCGCGCGGCGAACAGGCAGGCGATGATCGCCGCCGTGCCCTGCCGGACCCATTGTCTACTGACCGATCGAGCCATCAAAGGCGCGACTGGCTCAAGCACGCTGGGGAAGAGCATCCAGTTCACCAAGCACGAACGACACATTTGTGGACCTGTCGCGGTTCTGTTCCGGTCACGTGCTCATGTTAGGCGGCCTTGCGTTCGAAGGCCACGGGGCTTTTCCAACCCAAGGCTGAATGTCGGCGTCGCGGATTGTAGAAGCCGTTGATGTATTCGAAAATGGCG
>JANPOY010000205.1:0-8784 GCA_031428215.1 Paracoccaceae bacterium | reverse complement strand
GGATCGCTGGCGTCGACATCGGCCACCGTCGCCCCGGCGCCGAGGTTCTCAGCCACCGCGACGGTCTGGTCATCCCCGGCAAGAGGCGCCTCGTTCAGGTCGGTGACGTTGACGGTGATGCTTTCCGTATGGGTCAGTCCTTCGGGATCGGTCACCGTCACATTCATCGTGATGCTTTGGACGGCTTCAAAATCCAGTGCAACGCCGGACTTCAGCTTCAGATCACCGCCGACGACTTCAAAGCGTGCGTCATCGACGACGTAGCTATACGGACCAAGGCCCCCGTCGGTTTCCACAGTCGAAAGCGTTCCCACCACCATCCCGGCGGCGTTTTCTGCGATAGCGGTCGGCGACAAAAGGATATCGTCCGGGGTGCGCGGGTCGAGCCGAAAGGAAACGTTCTCGATGCCCGACACCTTCAGGTTAAGGGTCGAAAAGGTGAAGAATGCAGTGCCGGCCTGGCCGGTGTTCACATTCGAGTTCGCTGCAATGAAGGCTTGAAAGCGCGCCAGATCGGCGGTGAAGGCATCCATGAAGGCGGGGGTATTCCACTGCGCCTCACTGAGATTGATGATCAGCTTGTCGATCTCGGCCGTGCCTTTGGCGACGTTGCCGTTGCCGCCGTCGTAAATATCATAGGTGGAAAAGGTGGTCGCCGTCGCCGCAAACTGGTTTTCCCAGGCCGAGTAGATCAGGGTGTCTGCGCCGGAACCACCCTGCAGCGTGTCTGCACCCGAGCCGCCGTCGAGCAGGTCGGAACCCGAACCGCCGTGCAGGAGGTCAGAGCCGGTGCCACCGTAAAGCGAGTCGCTGCCCGCCCCGCCGTTCAGAAAGTCATTGCCGTCGCCGCCCGACAACAGGTCTTCACCGGAGCCGCCAACCAGCGTGTCATTCCCACTCGTTCCCGTCGTCAATGCCATTGTGAAAATTCCTTGAGATAAATTTAAGTCCAAGAAATGTCTGATTATCGCCACATTTTTGTCAATGCCCGTTCAAGTTGCGGGTGCGGGGCGTGGCAACCTCTCTGCTTGATTGTTAGCGGACGGGTCTGGGTAAGTCGCTGAATAAATTCACAAAGAGCAGGATTCACCCTGAAACGGCGCACAGATATTTTCGATCCTGGAAACAGTCAAATTGCGGCGATCTGCAAGGAATTGAAACAATGACCGGCCAGCCACCTGACAGCGCAATGTGGCAGAACCGGTCAATTGCAAAGCCAAAATGTTGCATTTGCGCCAACCTGAAAAATTGCTTCGGGGGCGCTCTTGGCTGACATTCACGTCTGAGGCTGTTGGTTTCAGGCAGAATGTGATCGCAATTTCGAATGCTCGGGAGGCGACAACACTCAGCTTTGTCAAACGCCGCCGCCACTTTCAGAAACGCCGCCAAGCCCCAGAATGACCCGTTGTCAAAGCCGACTGGCGGGTTGATGCACAGGAATGGATTCTGTCGGGGAAATCCTTGGCGTCCGACAGACCGGGGGCTCGGGCCTGAAAACGACAATCGTTGCGTGGTCCATGTCAAAAGTGATCCTGTCGCTTTTTTGCGGATTGGCTCAGTGAGATTTGGGGCCAAGACTGGGCTTTGTCTGATGCCAAGGCAATGCGCACAGCTGCCGCGCACGACTACACTGAAATGGCCCATGCCGGTCAATCTCAGGCTAATGCCACCTGAAAACGGCAAAAAAGTATCAGCGACCTGCCGATGGCGTAGTAGCACGTGACCCGATTGCGGTTTACCTTGATCAAATGCCGCAGGGAAAACCCACAGGCTGAACGACCGCGACAACTGAGCCACGAGCACGGGTTCGCGTAGGGAGGAGATCTGTATGAAGCCGGACCTGGAAGTCGTCCAGATTGGACGCACGCAGTCATTCAAGGCGTGGGAACACGGCTATCCGTTTCACACGGTGCGCTGGCATTTTCACCCCGAATACGAAATCCACCACGTTGTCGCTACCTCGGGTCGGTATTTCGTTGGCGATTTCATTGGCACTTTCGATCCGGGTAATCTGGTGCTGACTGGCCCCAACCTGCCGCACAACTGGGTCAGTGACGTGCCCGAAGGCACCGTAGTGCCGCTGCGCTGTCGGGTTGTGCAGTTCTCAGAGAATTTCGTTCCCGCCGCCATGGATGTCCTGCCCGAACTTTCGGCCTGCACCGAGCTGCTGGAAATCAGCCGCCGGGGCGCTTTGTTCGGGTCGGCCACAACAGAGCTGGCGGCACCGTTGCTAGCCGAACTGGTCACGGCGCAAGGCATCCGGCGGCTGGAGGTGTTCATTGCGCTGCTGGGCGTTCTCAGCCGGGCAGCGGATGTGCAATCGCTGACCTCGACCAGCTATTTGCCCGACCCGTCCGGCTTTATGTCCACCGGGATCAACAACGCGCTGGCCTATATCAATGCCAACCTGACCGAACTTTTCGATGAACAGGATCTGGCTGATATCGCGGGCCTCAGCGTTTCAACCTTTTCCCGCAGTTTTCGACGCCACACCGGGCAGGCACTGGTCAAATACGTCAACCGGCTTCGGATCAATCTGGCCTGTCAATTGTTGATGGGTCCGCAAAAGCTTAGAATAACGGACGTCTGTTTTTCGTCCGGTTTCAACAACATATCGAATTTCAACCGTCAGTTCATGGCACAAAAGGGCATGTCGCCGTCGCGGTTCCGGGAACTGCTGGAGGAAAACCAACGCGCAGCGCAAGCAGCGTGACGAAGGAGGACTAAAGTCAGGGCACACCGATTCCGCGGGTTGAGGACCCGCACCAGGGAAAGGTTTGCCAAGGCGATCACCCATTCCAACGGCCAAATGGCGGCGGGGTCTTCCCGGCGATCAAAACCGGCTTGCCCGATGGAACCCAAGGACGGCCCCCTGCGGCGACCCGCGCAGATGGACTGAAAGCAAAGTAACGCGGTCAATTTGGAGGAAGATTTATGAAAACTGCAACCACACTTGGCAGCGCGTTGGCCCTCAGCGTCCTGATGGGCAGCGTGGCTTTTGCGGAAACCACCGGCACCGTGGCGTTCCTAATGCCGGATCAGGCATCGACCCGTTATGAACAGCATGACTTCCCCGGCTTTCAGGCCGAGATGACCAAGCTGTGCCCCGCCTGCACAGTGATTTACCAGAACGCGAACGCAGACGTGGCCTTGCAACAGCAACAGTTCAACGCCGTCATCACCCAAGGCGCCACCGTCATCGTGCTGGACCCCGTCGACTCGGCCGCCGCCGCATTGGTCAGCCTTGCGCAAAGTCAGGGTATCAAGGTTATCGCCTATGACCGCCCGATCCCGGACAAGACCGCCGACTACTACGTGTCCTTCGACAACAAAGGGATCGGCAAAGCGATTGCGGAATCGCTGATGGCGCATCTGAAGGATATGGGCGTGCCCACCGACAAGGGCGGCATCCTGCAAATCAACGGCTCACCCACCGATGCGGCGGCAGGGCTGATCAAGGACGGCATCCACGAAGGTATTGCGGCTTCGGGTTACGCCACGCTGGCCGAGTTCGACACCCCTGATTGGGCGCCGCCCAAGGCACAGGAGTGGGCAGCGGGTCAGGTCACGCGTTTTGGTGCCGACATCATCGGTGTTGTTGCGGCCAACGATGGCACCGGCGGCGGCGCGATTGCGGCGTTCAAGGCAGCCGGCGTTGATCCGGTTCCGCCAGTGACCGGCAACGATGCAACCATCGCCGCGTTGCAGTTGATCATTGCGGGCGATCAATACAACACGATTTCCAAACCTTCGGAAATCGTGGCAGCGGCTGCCGCCAACATAGCGGTGCAGTTTCTGAACGGCGAAACTCCGACGGCCGAAATGTCACTTTATGACACGCCCTCGCAGTTGTTCGTGCCTGCGGTTGTCACCCGTGAGAACCTGAAGGCCGAGATCATCGACAAGGGCATCAACACGGCTGCGGAGTTGTGCGTGGACCGCTATGCAGCGGGCTGCGCCGAGCTGGGCATCGAGTAACCTTGCGATGACACCGTCCGGCCCCCCCATCCTCCCGAGGGGGCCGGGCGACTTTTCGACCCAGCCTAAAGGACAAACCATGACCGACACCATTCCCGGCCCCAAGGGCGAGTTGCTGCTGCGTCTGCGCGGCATTTCCAAGAACTTCGGCGCAGTTTCGGCGCTGACCGATATCGACCTTGATGTGCATGCGGGCGAGGTTGTGGCGCTGGTCGGTGACAATGGAGCGGGCAAATCCACCTTGGTTAAGGTGCTGGCGGGGGTGCATGCGCAAAGTTCCGGCAGCATTTCCTATCGTGGTCAACAGGTGACCCTGTCCAGCCCCGCAGCCGCGCTGAAACTCGGGATTGCGACGGTTTTTCAGGATCTTGCCTTATGCGAAAACCTTGATGTGGTTGCCAATATCTATCTGGGTCAGGAACTGAATCCGCTGCGTCTGGATGAGGTGGCGATGGAAGTGCGGGCCTGGACCCTGCTGAAAGAGTTGGCCGCCCGTATTCCTTCGGTGCGCGAACCCATCGCATCGCTTTCTGGCGGACAGCGGCAGACCGTTGCGATCGCGCGCTCGCTTCTGCTGGACCCCAAGATCATCATGCTGGACGAACCCACCGCAGCCCTTGGCGTGGCGCAGACCGCCGAGGTGCTGAACCTTGTAGAGCGGGTCCGTGACAAGGGCTTGGGTGTGATCATGATCAGCCACAACATGGCCGACGTGCGCGCCGTGGCTGACCGCATCGTTGTGCTGCGACTGGGGCGCAACAATGGCGTCTTCACGCCAGATGCCAGCAATCAGGAACTGGTCGGCGCCATCACCGGCGCCACCGACAATGCCGTTTCCCGCAGGGAAAGCCGCATGGCAGAGGAAATGAAATGACAAATCCCAAACCAACCCTCGACCGCGCAGATACCCGCGTTTCACATGCCAAAGGCATTGGCGGCAGCTTGGCCGCGTTCATTGATCGGGTGAAGGCGGGCGATCTGGGGTCCCTGCCGGTGATCGTGGGCCTTGCGATCATCTGGACGGTGTTCACCGTGCTGAACCCAATCTTTCTGTCGCCCAACAACCTTGTCAACCTGCTGTTCGATTGCTCCACCGTCGGCATCATCGCGCTGGGTATCGTCTGCGTGCTGATGCTGGGCGAGATCGACCTGAGCGTCGGGTCCATGAGCGGCGTCGGGTCCACCATCATCGGCGTGCTGTGGGTCAATCAGGGCGTGCCCTTGCCCTTGGCGATAGCGGCGGCGCTGATCGTCGGTGCGCTGATCGGCACTTTTTACGCGACTTTGCGCAACCGGTTGGGCATGCCAAGTTTTGTGTCCACCCTGTCGGGCCTGCTGGCTTTGCTGGGCTTGCAACTGTATCTTTTGGGGGCCACCGGGTCGATCAACCTGCCTTACTCGTCAAACATGGTGAACTTCGGGCAACTGTTGATCCTGCCTGCGTGGCTTTCCTACCTGCTGTGCGTGCTGCCGGGTGCGGTGATGCTGGTGGTTGGCTTGCAAACCAACGCGCGGCGGCGGGCGGCCAATCTGTCGGTCGGATCGCAAAGCGGGCTGATGCTGAAGGCCGGGTTGACCACCGCCGCCTTGCTGGCAGTGATCTTCTATCTGAACCTTGGGCGCGGGGTGCCGTGGATGTTCGCGCTGTTCGTGGCGCTGGTGCTGATCATGAACTACGCGCTGACCCGGACTCAATGGGGGCGCTCCATGAAGGCGGTCGGCGGCAATGCCGAAGCGGCACGGCGCGCGGGCATCAATGTGCGCCGCATCTATATCAGCGCCTTCATGCTGTGTTCCACTTTTGCGGCCTTGGGCGGAGTGCTGACCTCGGCACGGCTGGCAAGTGCCAGCCAGCAGGCAGGCACCGGCGATGTCAACTTGAACGCCATCGCGGCGGCGGTCATTGGCGGCACCAGCCTTTTCGGCGGGCGCGGCTCGGCGTTTTCGGCGCTTTTGGGGATCATCGTGATCCAGTCCATAGCCAACGGTCTGACGCTTTTGAACCTGTCGTCGTCGTTGCGATACATGATCACCGGCGGCGTCCTGGCGATTGCCGTTATCGTAGACAGCCTGGCCCGGCAAAGCCGCGTCTCGCATGGCCGTGCCTGAGGAGTTGAAAATGTCGGACAAACTGAACGGCAAAGTGGCGGCAATAACCGGGGCCGCCTCGGGGATCGGTCTGGAATGTGCGCGGTCCATGCTGGGGGCCGGGGCCACGGTGTTTCTGGTGGACCGCGCCGAAGACCGACTGCGCGCGTTGTGCGCCGAGTTGGGGCCAAAGGCAGTGCCTTTGGTGGTCGATCTGACGGACAAGGCATCCGTCGCTGCGATGCTGCCCGCCATTCTGGCGCGGGCCGGGCAGTTGGATATCTTTCACGCCAATGCTGGGGCCTATGTGGGCGGCGATGTGGTGGACGGCGACCCCGATGCCTGGGACCGGATGCTGAACCTGAACATCAACGCGGCGTTCCGGTCGGTGCAGGCGGTGTTGCCGCATATGGTGGGCCGCAAGACCGGCGATATCCTCATGACCAGTTCGATCGCGGGGATGATTCCGGTGGTGTGGGAGCCGATTTACACCGCGTCGAAATTCGCCGTGCAAGCGTTTGTGCATACCGTGCGCAGACAAGTCGCCAAGCATGGCGTCCGCGTGGGCGCGGTCTGCCCCGGCCCGGTGGTGACGGCTCTTCTGGATGACTGGCCCAAGGCCAAGATGGACGAAGCACTTGCCAACGGCAGTCTGATGCAGCCAATTGAGGTAGCCGAAGCGGTGCTGTTCATGCTGACCCGCCCGCGCCATGTGACCATCCGCGATCTGGTGATCCTGCCCAACGCAACGGACCTTTGACATGTATCTGATCGGCATCGACGTGGGCACCGGCAGCGCGCGCGCGGGTGTATTTGACCTTGGCGGAGAGATGCTGGGGTCCGCCAAGGCTGACATCACGATCTGGCACGATGCGGGCGCAATTGTCGAACAGTCCAGCGACCAGATCTGGTTCGCTGTCTGCAATGCCGTGCGCGGCGCTGTGCAGGAGGCAGGCATTGATCCTGTGCTTGTGTCGGGCATTGGCATTGACGCCACTTGCTCGCTGGTTGTGCTGGGCAAGGGGGGCACGCCCTTGCCGGTGTCCTCGCACGACCCACAACGCAACATCATCGTCTGGATGGACCACCGCGCTGTCGAGCAGGCCCAGAGGATCAATGACCTTGCGCACCCGGTCTTGGCCTATGTTGGCGGCGTCATCTCGCCCGAGATGGAGACGCCCAAACTGCTGTGGCTGCGCGAGAACCGCCCCGAGGTGTTTGATGCGGCCTGGGCCTTTTTCGATCTGGCGGATTTCCTGACATGGAAGGCGACAGGGTCTTTGGCCCGATCAACTTGCACCTTGACTTGCAAATGGACTTACCTCGCCCATGAGAGCCGCTGGGATGCCAGCTATTTCAATGCCATAGGTTTGGGCGCTGTGGCAGACGAAGGCTTTGTCCGCATCGGCACCGAAGTCGTTGCACCCGGAACAAGGCTTGCACAGGGACTGACGGAGCAGGCGGCAAGCGACCTTGGCCTGACCATAGGCACGCCGGTAGCCGCGGGCCTGATTGATGCGCATGCCGGGGGATTGGGAACAGTTGGTTCGGTGGGCGCCGATGCGACCCGGAACATGGCCTATGTCTTTGGCACCTCATCCTGCACCATGACAACCACGCGGGAGCCGATTTTCGTGCCTGGGGTCTGGGGTCCTTATCGGTCGGCCATGCTGCCAGACATGTGGTTGAACGAGGGCGGTCAATCTGCAGCCGGTGCCGCCATTGATCACCTTCTGACACTGCATCCCGCACATTCCGAGGCGACCGACTTGGCACGTGCGGATGGTCTGCCTTTGGCAGTCTGGCTTGCCAATCGCGCCATGACACCGAACCTGTCCGATGCCGTGCGACGGGCGACCGGCCTGCATGTGGTGCCCGAGTTCCTTGGCAATCGCGCGCCCTTCGCCAACCCGCACGCAAGGGGGCTGATCGCGGGTATCGGCATGGGTCGCGACATCGAAAGCCTGATGGCCCTGTATGTCGCAGGACTTTGTGGCCTTGGCTATGGCCTGCGCCAGATCATCGACACCCAAGCCGCGCATGGCGCGTCTGTCGAGCGCATCGTGATCAGTGGCGGTGCGGGCAGTCACGACCTTGTGCGCCAGATTCTGGCCGACGCGACCGGCCTGCCGGTCACCTCGACCCAAGCCGCAGAGCCTGTCCTTTTGGGTTCGGCCATCCTGGGTGCCGTGGCGGGTGGACATTGCCCCGACATTCCCACCGCGATGGCCGCAATGTCGCGCGCTCAGGACAATTTTGAGCCGGTCACTGGTGATCTGCGCAATTGGCACGACCTGTCCTACGCTGCCTTCCAGACGTTGCAAAAGGCCGCACATGCGGTTCTGCGGGCAGGGTAACGGAGTTTCGGGAAGCCAGAAAAGTTGGTGCGTTAAAGCATTTTGGCAAAGGCGCATGTCGTTGCGCCTGTCTATCCAAGCACCAATCGGTGACTGATCACACGATAGGTGACCTGGTCCCGACGGTCTGCTTGGGGCGCAAAGTTATCGCCAACATGGTGCCAAAACAAAGAAAACGTGATGTCGTTTAGCCCGCCCATCGCCAAAAGCCCTATGGTGGTTGTGGACCTGTCGCGGTTCTGTTCCGGTCACGTGCTCATGTTAGGCGGCCTTGCGTTCGAAGGCCACGGGGCTTTTCCAACCCAAGGCTGAATGTCGGCGTCGCGGATTGTAGAAGCCGTTGATGTATTCGAAAATGGCG
>JANPOY010000204.1:0-9140 GCA_031428215.1 Paracoccaceae bacterium | reverse complement strand
CCCCGGATCAAGTCCGGGGCGGCGCGGGGATGCGACTAAGCGGCGTTTTCAAAGGCGGTTTTGTCCACCAGACCGACGATATCCAGCATGATGCGGTTCAGCTCAAAATCCTTGGGCGTGTAGACGGCAGCCACGCCCATGGCGCGCAGGGCGGTGGCGTCGTCTTCGGGGATGATGCCACCGACGACCAAAGGCGTGCCCGACAGGCCCGCCGCGCGCATGCGGTGCAGGGTTTCTGTGATCAGCGGGATATGGCTGCCCGACAGGATCGACAGGCCCACGACATGAGCCTTCTGTTCGACAGCGGCAGCGACAATCTCGGCGGGGGTCAGGCGGATGCCGTCATAGTGGATGTCCATGCCGCAATCGCGGGCGCGGGCGGCGATTTGCTCGGCACCGTTGGAATGGCCATCAAGCCCCGGTTTTCCCACAAGGAATTTGAGCGGGCGTCCCAGCTTGGCCGACAGCGCCTGCACAGCCTCGCGGATCGGTTCCAGCCCTTCGGTGCGGTTCGATGGGTTGCGCGACACGCCCGTCGGGGCGCGGTATTCGCCAAAGGCAGAGCGCACCATCTGGCCCCACTCGCCGGTGGTGACTCCCGCGCGGGCGCAGGCAATCGAGGCCGCCATGATGTTGGTGCCGTTCTGCGCGTGGCGACGCAGGGTGGTCAGCGCGGCCTCAACCGCCGCGGCGTCGCGGCCTGCGCGCCACTCGGTCAGCCGTTCGATCTGGTCCCGCTCGGCATCCGGGTCGGCCAGCATGATCGAGCCATCGCCAGCGGTCAGCGGCGAAGGCGCGGCCTCGGTCCAGCGGTTGACGCCGACCACCGTGGTTTCTTTCGACTCGATCTTTGCGATGCGCTCGGCATTCGCCTCCACCAAGCGGCCCTTCATGTAGTCGATGCAGGCCACCGCCCCGCCCATCGCGTCAATCCGCGCCAGTTCCGCCCGCGCGCCGTCTTTCAGCGCGGTGACCTTGCGGTCAATGGCCGGGTTGCCGTCAAACAGGTCGTCATATTCCAGAAGGTCGGTTTCATAGGCCAGAATCTGCTGCATCCGCAGCGACCATTGCTGATCCCAGGGGCGCGGCAGGCCCAAAGCCTCATTCCAGGCGGGCAATTGCACAGCGCGGGCGCGGGCGTTTTTCGACAGCGTGACGGCCAGCATTTCGATCAGGATGCGGTAGACGTTGTTCTCGGGCTGCTGTTCGGTCAGACCCAGCGAGTTCACCTGCACCCCGTACCGAAAGCGGCGGTACTTGGCCTCGGTGATGCCGTAGCGCTGTTCGCAAATCTCATCCCAGAGGTCAACGAAGGCGCGCATCTTGCAGAGTTCGGTCACAAAGCGGATGCCTGCATTGACAAAAAACGATATTCTGCCGACCATATTGGGGAAATCTGCGGCGGAAACTTTCCCTTTCAGATCATCCAGCACCGCGCAGGCGGTGGCCAGCGCGAAGGCCAGTTCCTGTTCCGGCGTCGCCCCCGCTTCTTGCAGATGATAGGAACAGACGTTCATCGGGTTCCATTTGGGCAGGTGCTTTTGCGTGTAGGCCGCCACATCGGTGAGCATCCGCAGGCTGGCTTGGGGTGGCGCGATATAGGTGCCGCGCGACAGGTATTCTTTGATGATGTCGTTCTGCACGGTGCCTTGCAGCGCCGACACATCCGCGCCCTGTTCTTCCGCCACCGCGATATACAGCGCCAACAGCCAAGGGGCAGTGGCGTTGATCGTCATCGAGGTGTTCATCTGATCGAGCGGAATATCGCGGAAAAGGGCGCGCATGTCGCCCAGATGGTTCACCGGCACGCCGACCTTGCCGACCTCGCCCTTGCTGAGTTCATGATCGCTGTCATAACCCGTCTGCGTTGGCAGATCGAAGGCCACCGACAAGCCGGTCTGCCCCCGCGCCAGGTTGCCCCGATAAAGCGCGTTGGAGGCGGCGGCGGTGGAGTGGCCGGCGTAGGTGCGGAAAAGCCAGGGTTGGTCTTTCATGGGCGGTCTCCGACTCGGGTGCGCAATATTGTTTCGTAATGATGCAGATAGGCGACATTTTCGGATGATGTCAATCGCTGCGCTGCGGCGAGATTGCGGTCCGGCAGAGGCGGCAAACCAAAAGGCCCGCGTCAAGGCCGCGCCGCGACGCGCGCGCAGTAACGCAGCGCCAACCTAAAGAAGCATGTGAAAAAAAACAGCAAGGCGATGGACGCGGCCGCAGGTGGATGGGCGCACAAACGCAAGACAAGTCTCAACTCGGCAGTGCCGCGCTGCAGGGCCGTTATTCTGCGCGATTGTGTGTTGCGAAAAAAAAGTGAAGATTGGCGCAGCTTTGGCCCCGTTGCGGTTTTGACAGTGCTGAATGCCCTTGTTGCAGGATCACGCGTTGAGGCATCCGGTTGAACTGCCCCTGTGGCTGCTGTTGCTGATTCTGGCCTTTGCCTCGATCAGTTTTGCGACGCATTTCCTGTTTCCATCGGTACGGTGGTTCTTTCGGCGGCGGGCAGAAAGGGCGCTGGCCAAGCTGAACGCGCGGCTGGACCGCCCGATAGAGCTGTTCAAACTGGCGCGGCGGCAGGACATGATCGTGCGGCTGATCTATGATCCGGCGGTGCTGGAGGCGGTGGCCGAACATGCGGCAGAAACCGGGGTGCCGGGATCGGTGGCCTTTGAGGAAGCACGGGGCTATGCGCGCGAAATCGTGCCGGCGTTTTCGGCGACCCTGTATTTCGGGGTGGCAATCCGCTTGGCGCGGGGTCTCAGCCGGGCGCTGTACCGGGTGCGGATTGGCAAGGTGGACGCGGCTTTGGGGCAGATCGACCCGCGCGCGACCGTGGTTTTTGTGATGAATCACCGGTCCAACATGGATTATGTGCTGATCACCTGGCTGGTGGCGAACCGGGCATCCATTTCCTACGCGGTGGGCGAATGGGCGCGGATCTGGCCCTTGTCGCGGCTGATCCGGTCGATGGGGGCCTATTTCATCCGGCGCGGCAGCCGCAACACGCTGTACCGCCGGGTGCTGGCCCGCTATGTGCAGATGGCCACCGCCGAGGGCACCACGCAGGCGATTTTCCCCGAAGGCGGGCTGTCTCTGGATGGGCGCGTGGGCGCGGCCAAGATGGGGCTGTTCAGCTATATCGTGGCGGGCTATGCGCCCGGCGGTCGCGATGTGGTGTTTGTCCCGGTGGGTCTGGCCTATGACCGGGTGCTGGAGGACCGCATTCTGACCGAAGCGCAGGCGGCGGGCAGCCGACGGTTTCGCGGCAAGCCGCTGGCGATTGTGGGGTTTGTGGGCCGGGTGATCTGGCGCAAACTGCGTGGCAGCTTCAAGGGGTTTGGCACGGCGGCGGCGGGGTTCGGCGCGCCGGTGTCCCTGCGCGCCTTTATGGCCGAGCATCCCGACAGCCCCACCGAAACCCTGGGCGCGCATCTGATGGCCGAGATCGAACGCGTGGTGCCGGTGCTGCCGGTGCCTTTGGTGGCGGCGGCCCTGGCTGAAGGTCCGGCGGACCGGGCAGAGCTGGGACGCATTGCGGACCGGCTTCTGGCGGAATTGGCGGCGGTGGGGGCGGTGTTGAAGCTGGCCCCGGACGGCTTGCCCGCGACTTTGGCCGAAGGGCTGGCGCCATTGCTGGCGCGCGGGTTGCTGGGCGCGGATTTGCGGCCCACCGACACGGGGGCAGCGGTTCTGGCGTTTTACGCAGGCCCGGTGCGGCAAAGGCTGGGGTTGAGTGCAACGGGCATTGCCGCAACGCAGCAGACATAAAATTACAAAATATGCGCCGTACCTATTGCAAAGTTGCGCAAACCTCTCTTATCAATCGCCAAGGCCGTGTTGATTCTGCGGCGCGGCATGACGATGGAGGCTTTGATGGCTTTGGACACCGCTTTGGCGATCACCCCCTATGAGGCCCCGGTGAAGGACCTTTACGAGATCGGCGAAATGCCGCCCCTGGGTCATGTTCCGGCACAGATGTATGCCTGGGCGATCCGCCGCGACCGGCACGGTGAGCCCGACACCGCGATGCAGGTCGAGGTGATGGACACCTGGAAAATCGACAGCCACGACGTGCTGGTGCTGGTGATGGCGGCGGGCGTCAACTACAATGGCGTCTGGGCGGCGCTGGGTGTGCCGATCTCGCCTTTTGACGGGCACAAGCAGTCCTATCACGTCGCGGGCTCGGATGCGTCGGGCATTGTCTGGGCGGTGGGGGACAAGGTCAAACGCTGGAAAGTCGGGGATGAGGTAGTGATCCACTGCAATCAGGACGACGGCGATGATGAGGAATGCAACGGCGGCGATCCGATGTTTTCACCCTCGCAACGGATCTGGGGTTATGAGACGCCGGACGGGTCTTTCGCGCAGTTCACAAGGGTGCAGGCGCAACAGCTGATGCCGCGTCCGCGCCATCTGACATGGGAGGAATCCGCCTGCTACACCCTGACGTTGGCCACCGCCTATCGCATGCTGTTCGGCCATCCGCCGCATGATCTGCAGCCAGGCCAGAATGTGCTGGTCTGGGGGGCGAGCGGCGGCCTTGGGTCCTTCGCGATTCAGCTCATCAACACGGCGGGGGCGAACGCGATTGGCGTGATCTCGGAGGAGGACAAGCGCGCATTCGTCATGGGTCTGGGGGCCAAGGGCGTGATCAACCGCAAGGATTTCAAATGCTGGGGGCAGTTGCCGACGGTCGGCAGCCCCGAATATGCGGTCTGGTTTGCCGAGGCGCGCAGGTTCGGCAAGGCAATCTGGGACATCACCGGCAAGGGCGTGAACGTCGATATGGTGTTCGAACATCCGGGCGAGGCGACCTTTCCGGTGTCAAGTTTGGTGTGCAAAAAGGGCGGCATGGTGGTGATCTGTGCCGGGACAAGCGGGTTCAACTGCACCTTCGACGTGCGCTACATGTGGATGCACCAAAAGCGCCTGCAAGGCAGCCACTTTGCCCATCTGAAGCAGGCGGCGGCGGCGAACAAGCTGATGGTCGAACGCCGGATTGATCCGTCGATGTCCGAGGTGTTTCCATGGGCGGAAATCCCGCAGGCCCATATGCTGATGCGCAACAACAAGCACAAGCCGGGCAACATGGCGGTGCTGGTGCAGGCCCCGCGCACCGGGTTGCGCACCTTCGAAGACACGCTGGACGCCAGCTTGAACCGTTGATCCAACGGCGTGGCTGCGCCACAAGACCCTTCTAAGAATGGGGGGCGCTGCCCCCGCCTGCGGCTCCCCCGGGATATTTTTCGACAGATGAAACCTTGGGCTTCATCTTGGCCCAAATATTCTCGGGGGTGAGCGCAGCGAGGGGGCAGACAGCCCCCTTCTTTGATCAATACCATACCTCCGCAAGCCGGGACGCGTCAGCGCCGTTTTAAGGGGCTCGATGCCCCGCAAAACGGCACCTGTTTGCAGCTTGCCCGCCCTTCGCATAAGGTCGCGCCATGACCGACCTTGCCCCCGTCAAGCTGACCTTTTCCGATGATCAGGCCGAGGCCTATGACCGCGTTTCGGCGGAATTGCTGACCATGGGGATTGATCTGGACCACGGTGGCCTGGGACCGCGGGTCGAGGACAGATCATCGGTTCTGGCGGTGATCGGCAAGGCGGGATCGGGCAAGACCATGCTTTTGGCCAGCCTTTACAAGGCGATGGCGGCTGCCGGGGTGGATCTGGTTTCCGGCGATTATGAGCCGAAAAAGCGCAAGGACCGCCGCACGCTGGCGATATTGGCCCCGACCAACAAGGCCGCGTCCGTGCTGCGCATGCGCGGGGTTCCGGCCACCACCATTCACCGCATACTTTACACCCCCGTCTATGATCCGCAGTATGAGAAGATCGCGGAATGGCTGACCGGGCAGGGGCCGCGCCCGGCGGTCGAAGGCTTGACCGAGCTGGCACTGGACCGGGCGCATGCGTTTTATCAACTTGTGGCCTCGATTCCCGGCGCTTTGGCGGCGGCTGGCTTGCGCGGCAGTGATTTCATCAAGGGCTGGAAGCGGCGGGAAGAGCCGCTCGATGTGGGGTTTGTCGACGAATCCTCGATGTTGGATGAACGCCAGTTCGACGATCTGCGTGAGATTTTTCCGACGCTGGTGCTGTTTGGCGATCCGGCGCAGTTGGCGCCTGTCGGCCTGTCGGGTGAGATGGTGTTTGACCGTCTGGGTGAGGGGCGGCGACTGATCTTGTCGCGCATTCACCGCCAGGCGCAGGACAATCCGATCCTCGATCTGGCGCATGCTTTGGGGGATCCGAACATCGGCTTTGAGGAATTTGAGCGCATGGTCGAAGCCGCCTCAAAAAAGGATGACCGCGTGGTCTGGGCGGAACGGGTCGATGCGGACCTCATGGCGCGCAGTCCGGTTCTGGTCTGGCGCAATGCCACCCGTATCCGGTTGATCACGGCGTTCCGGGCGGCGCAGGGGGCGCCCGTGGATATGCTGCTGCCCGGTGAGCCGCTGATTTGCGACGGGATCGAGTTGCCGCTGAAGCACCGCAAAAAGCGCATTGATCTGGAGGCGCGGGGCCTGATCAAGGGCGCGCAGGTGATCTATCTGGGGCGCGGCAGCCGCGAGGGCTTTGCCAAGCTGCATGTGGTGGGGGCCGAGGACCCGCAGGTGTCGGCGGCCTCGATCATCAAGATCGAACGCCCGGATGAGGAAGAGCCGCTGATCGCCACAGCCGCCACGATGGGGGCCGCGTTTTTGCACGGTGCGGCGGTGACGATCCACAAGGCGCAGGGCAGCCAATGGGAGACGGTGCAGGTTTTTGCTCCGGACCTTTACGCAGCAGCGATGGCCGGACGGTCCGAGGCCGGGGTGCCGTTGTGGAAGCGCCTGGCTTATGTCGCCATCACCCGGGCGCAACACCGCTTGATGTGGGTGGTGCGCAATCGGTTGGCGCTGCCGAAAGCTGCGCTGACGGTCGATGATCTGCGCGGGCCTGCAGCCCCGCTGACCCTGACCGCACCGCAGGATGAGGGCTGAGGCTTTCCCTTTTCGGCCCTGTTGACTAGGCTGCATCCAACCGAAAGTGAGGCCCCAGATGATCTGCGTTTTTGTCCAGTTCCGTTGCACCCCCGGCAAGACCTATGAGGTGGCCACGGCGATCTATGACCGCGAGGTTGTCAGCGAGCTGTATTCCACCAGCGGCGAGTATGACCTGATCGCGAAAATCTACATCCCCGAGGACGCGGATGTGGGGCATTATCTGTCGGAACGCCTGTTCGACATTGCGGGAATTGTGCGGACGCTGACGACGATGACGTTCAAGGCGTTCTGATCGGGGTGGCGGGGTGAGCTTCGCCCCCGCCGACCCTGCGACCGCAGCCTAGCCGCGCCGGGCCGCATCAATGGTGGCGACGTCGATCTTGGTCATCTCCATCATCGCCGCGAAGGCGCGTCCGGCCTCGTCTCCGCCGACGGCCAGGGCTTCGGTCAGGGTGCGTGGGGTGATCTGCCATGAGAGGCCCCATTTGTCCTTGCACCAGCCGCAGGCACTGGGCTGGCCACCGTTGTCGACAATGGCATTCCACAGACGATCCGTCTCGGCCTGATCCTCGGTTTCGATCTGGAAGGAAAACGCTTCGGATTGGCGGAATGCCGGGCCGCCGTTCAAGCCAAGGCAGGGGATGCCCGCCACGGTGAAGAGAACCGTCAGCACTTGCCCTGCCTGACCGCCGGGAAAGTCGGTCGGGGCATGGAATATTTCGCCGACGTGACTGTCGGGGAAGGTTTTGGCGTAGAACTGGGCGGCGGACAAGGCGTCGTGGTTGTACCAGAGGCAGACGGTGTTCTTGGGCATGGCGTGCTCCCTTCGCTGAGCCACATTAGCGCAGAATCGGCGGGCCGTCTTGTGTGGCTGCGGTGACGAAGGCGGCGATTTTGGCCGCGTCTTTCACGCCCGGTGCGGATTCGACGCCCGAGGACACATCAACCTGCCGCGCGTTGGTCAGCCGGATCGCTTCGGCGACATTCGCGGGCGTCAAACCACCTGCAAGCATCCAGGGGCGCAGCCAGCGGCGTTGCGCGACGAGACGCCAATCGAACGACAACCCGTTGCCACCGGGCAGGGCGGCGTTTTTGGGCGGTTTGGCATCGACCAGAATTTGATCGGCCACCAAGGAATAGTCGAACACTGCTGCCAGATCGCCCTCATCCGCCACGCCGACCGCTTTCATCACCGGCAGACCATAGCGGGTGCGGATTTCCGCCACCCGGTCGGGGGTTTCGTGGCCGTGCAGTTGCAGCATGTCCAGCGGCATCGCCTCGGTCAGCGCGTCCAGCGCGGCATCATCAGCATCCACCACCAGCGCCACCTTGGCCAGCCCGACGGGCGCGGCCAGGGCCAGTGCGCGGGCCTGTGGCAGCGTCAGATGGCGCGGCGATTTGGGAAAAAACACAAAGCCTGCATAGGCGGCGCCACTTGCGGCCACCGCAGCGACATCTTCAAGCGTGCGCAGGCCGCAGATTTTCACGCGGATATCGGGCATTCAGCGTGCCTTCGGCTTGTCCAGCAGGGCCAGAATATCGTCGCGCGGCAGCGACGTTGCGTCTTTCATGGTGGCCAGTTCGCGTTCCAGCCGCGAGACTTCGCGGGTTTTGGTGCTGGCTGTGGCGCGGTGCTTGTGTTCTCGGAACCATTCCCACAGAAAACCGATCAGCAAACCCGCCACAATGCTGGCAAAGATGATCAGGAACAGTGGCAGCTCCAGCTGCCAGTTCATGCCCAGAAAGGCCGCCAGATCCTCGGGCAGGGCCCGGACCAGCACCGCAGGGCGGTTGGCCAAGGCCACGGTCAGCAGACACAGGCCCAACAGACCAAGAAACAGATAGCGCAGGTAACGTATCATGGGGCCGCCTTCCCGAGGAGTCTGCCCCTATATTGGGGCAGATGCGGCGCTGTGCAAGCGGTGCTTACTTGGCGTTCAGCCGATCACGCAAAAGCTTGCCGGTTTTGAAGAACGGCACTTTCTTGTCATCGACCGCCACCGCCTCTCCGGTGCGGGGATTGCGGCCGACGCGGGCATCGCGCGACTTGACCGAAAACGCCCCAAAGCCGCGCAACTCGACCCGGTCACCCTTCGCCAATGCGTCGATGATTTCTTCAAAAACCGTATTCACAATACGTTCCACATGGCGCTG
>JANPOY010000203.1:0-2762 GCA_031428215.1 Paracoccaceae bacterium | reverse complement strand
GTCATCCATCCACATGCGGTGCAGGATCACCCCGATGCGTCGTGCCAGGGCGACCATGGCGCGCTTTGCGCCACGGCGGCGGGCGACCTGTGCTGCCCATGTTCTCAGCCATGTCGAACGCCCCCGGTGCATCATGACGGTTGCAGCCTGGCACAACGCGCGGCGCAGATTGACATCGCCAGCTTTGGTGATGCCGCCCGAGACATCGCGTTCGCCAGACTGATTTCGTGAGGGGGTGAGGCCGACCCATGGCCCTACCTTCATCGAGGAGGTGAAGCGGGCGGGGTCATCAACAGCGGATCGGAAGGTCAGCGCCACAACTGCGCCGATCCCAGGCATGGACATCAGCCGACGGCAGACCGGGTCATCATGGGCCAACTGGCGGACATGACGTTCCAAACCTGCCAGCTCGCGCCGCAGTGCCGCGCGGGCGCGAAGCATCGGTTCAGTTGCAGCTTCCAGCATGGAATTGCCTGCCGCCAGCTCGCGGATGCGCGGTTCAAACCGGCCGCGCGAGATGGTGCCGACCTTGAGACCAAAGTTCCGCAACAGTCCGCGCAAGGACATTTCCAAGGTGATAAAGCCCTGCTGCACGGCCTTGCGGGCACCAAGCACAGCGCGAACTTCCTGCGCCGATACCGATTTGCCATGAACTGGCCGGAACCAGCCGAGGTAAAGTAGGCGTGCGATACCTTCTGCATCCCGGCGATCTGTCTTGATCGGCATGTCTGAACTAATGGGATGAACTGGCTTCCCACCCAACCGCAGCTATTGTTGCGGATATCGGTTGGACAAGAAGGAGCATTCCGATGGATATCGCGGTTCTTGGAATTGACTTGGGCAAAACGGTCTGCAGCTTGGCGGGCGTCGACGGCACTGGTGCCGTGGTCTTGCGCCGGCGCATTCAGCGCTTCCGGCTGCTGGAGTTTCTGGCTCAGTTGCCACCTTGTGTTGTTGCCATGGAAGCCTGTGGCGGTGCCCATCACGTTGGCCGGTTCTGTTTGCAGTGCGGTCATGAGCCACGCTTGATGTCGCCACTTTATGTGCGGCCTTACGTGAAGGTCCACAAGAATGATGACCGGGACGCCGAGGGCATCGCAGAAGCCGCGACTCGCCCGACCATGAGTTTCGTGCCGATCAAGACGGAAGAGCAACTTGACTTGCAAGCGCTCCACCGGGCCCGTGAGCGGCTTGTGCAGGATCGGACCCGGCTGATCAATCAGGCCCGTGGTTTTCTGATGGAGCGGGGTATCCGTCCTGCATCTGGGCGGCATGTGTTCCAGAAATTCCTAATAAGGCTCACCGAAGATCATGTTGGCGAATTGACGCCGCGAATGTTGGCGATGCTGTCGGACATGGCTGCCGAGTTGGGCACAATCAATGAAAAGGTCGCCGCACTGGATAGCGAGATCAAATCTGTCGCGGGAGCGGATCAGGATATGCGGCGCCTGATGGAAATCCCTGGCGTCGGGCCAACCATCGCGACCGCACTTGTGGCGGCTGTGGGCAACGGGAAGACTTTCGGCAAAGGGCGGGATCTTGCGGCCTGGCTCGGCCTGGTTCCCCGGCAAGTCACGACTGGGGGCAAAGCCAAGCTGATCGGCATATCCAAACACGGCAACACGTATTTGCGAAAGCTGTTCATTCACGGGGCCAGAACCGTGCTGCACTTGGTCAAGGACAGGTCGTCACCACTCACCAGCTGGGTCGACGGCTTGAAAACCAGAATGCATGTCAACGTCGCTGCTGTTGCGATGGCAAACAAGTTGGCGCGCATCGCGTGGGCTGTGCTGACAACGGGCGAGCGATACCGTGCGGCCACCGCGGCAAGCACCTGACCAAAGGCATGTAAAGAATAGACAAAGGAATCTGCGAGTGAAACGGAGATGGACCAACGACCTGATCGGCGTCTTGCAAGTCTGACGGGGGGCATGGCCATTGAAGGCCGATGAGCTAACGAGACACAGGACGCGCGACTTCCCATCTTGGTCAGGGGCAAATCAAAGGGCTCCGAGAAAGGCCGAATACATAGAAGCAGGGTTTGCGGCAGATCAACAAATCACTTGCAGGGGAAGCCAGTTCATACATAGCCCCCGAAAATCGGACAGTGACGGAAGCTACGATCTGAAGTCTGCTGGTCTCCAAGAACGAGGAGAACAGAACATGTCGAAACGCAGGAATCATGACGCGGCGTTCAAGGCACGCGTGGCGTTGGAAGCACTGAAGGGGGAGCGCACGGTGTCGGAGTTGGCGACGGCCTACGAGGTGCATCCGACGATGATCCATCAATGGAAGAAGTCCCTGCTGGACGGGGCTGCCGGTATTTTCGAGCGCGGGGGCAAGGCGGCAGCCACCGCCGAGATGGCCGAAGATACTGTCCGCGATCTGCATGCCAAGATCGGAGAACTGGCCGTCGCCAACGATTTTTTGTCCAGAAAGCTCAAGCCCTGGATAGGGAAGTGAGGCGGGCCATGATCGAACGGACCCATCCAAGCCTGTCGGTCGGGGCGCAGTGTCGGCTGCTGTCGATCTCGCGGTCGTCATTCTATTACGCGCCGCAGGGTGAGACGGCGATGAACCTCGAGCTGATGCTGTTGGTCGACAAGCAGTTCCTGGAGACCCCATTTTACGGTGTGCGGCAGATGACGTGGCACCTGCAGAACGAGGGCCATGCCGTGAACGAAAAGCGCGTCCGACGGCTGATGCGCCTTATGCGACTGATGCCGATCTACCAAAAGCCCAACACCCGTTGCCCGGCAACA
>JANPOY010000202.1:0-95131 GCA_031428215.1 Paracoccaceae bacterium | reverse complement strand
CGAAACGGCAAAACTCAACGCTGTCGATCCCAACGCCTGGCTCGCCGACACCCTCGCCCGCATCCCGGACTATAAGATCACCAAAGTCGACGACTTGCTGCCGTGGCGCTGGAACGGATAGCGGTCAGACCGGACGCTTACGTTTCTTCTGACAATCAGGCGTTCACTAACGGTATCTTCCGAAATTCCTGAAATTCACCGCGCATTTCTCTAAAAACTGCCAAGGCAAATCCCCTATCCTGCGCACAGTTTTGCAGGAGAATCCCATGCGTATCGTCATCCTTGGTGCGGGTGTCATTGGCGTCACCTCGGCTTGGTATCTGGCCCAAGCCGGGCATGAAGTGACGGTGATTGATCGCCAACCCGGCCCGGCCTTGGAAACCAGCTTTGCCAATGCGGGCGAAATCAGCCCCGGTTATGCCAGCCCTTGGGCCGCGCCCGGCATTCCGATGAAGGCAATGAAATGGCTTTTCATGCGCTATGCGCCGCTGATCATTCAGCCCCGCCCCGATCTGGCCAAGATCGAATGGGTGGCGCGGATGTTGACCAATTGCACCTCCAAAGCCTACGGCATCAACAAAAGCCGCATGGTGCGGCTGGCGGAGTATTCGCGCGATTGCCTAATCGCACTGCGGGCTGAAACCGGCATCAGCTATGACGAACGCACCCAAGGCACACTGCAACTGTTCCGCACACAAAAGCAGGTCGATGCGGCTTACAAGGATATCAAGGTGTTGCAGGCCGATGGCGTGCCGTTTGAGGTGCTGGACATCGATGGCTGCATCGCCGCCGAGCCGGGGCTGGCCCCGAACCGTGACAAGATCGCGGGCGGTTTGCGGCTGCCGGGCGATGAAACCGGCGATTGCTTCAAGTTCACCAACAGTCTTGACCAACTGGCCCGCGCGGCTGGCGTGAGTTTTCGCTATGGCGTGAAGATTGGTGCCTTGGAGCAAGACGGGGGCCGGATTGCAGCCGTGCAAACCTCGGCGGGCCGCATCGCCGCCGATGCCTTCGTGCTGGCGCTGGGCAGTTATTCACCGGCCATCGCGCGCCCCTTTGGCATGCGCCTGCCGGTCTATCCGGTGAAGGGCTATTCGATCACGGTGCCGATTGTGAACGCAGACCGCGCGCCGGTCTCCACCGTGATGGACGAGTCGCACAAGATCGCCATCACCCGGCTGGGCGACCGCATCCGCGTCGGTGGCATGGCTGAAATATCGGGCTTTAACAACGATCTGCACCCCAAACGCCGCGCCACTTTGGTGCATTCGGTTGAGGATTTGTTCGGCGGCGCGGGCGATCAATCGCAGGCGACATTCTGGAGCGGCCTGCGCCCGATGACCCCCGACGGCACGCCGATTGTGGGGCGGTCGACGGTGCCGAACCTGTATCTGAACACCGGCCACGGCACTTTGGGCTGGACGATGGCAGCGGGGTCGGGCCGGGTTCTGGCCGATATGATCACGGGCCGCGCGCCGGAGATTGATATGGCCGATCTGGGCTATGCCCGCTATCAGTGGTAAAGCGCCACGCGATTGTCGGGTGCAGAGCTTTGACGCCGCGAAAGGCAACGATGTCGCACAGCAATGTTACCGTAGTGACGATCAGTTTCAACAGCATGGCGGTGCTGCCCAAGATGCTGGAGTCGTTGCCATTGGGCACGCCCATTGTGATTATTGACAACGCCTCGGATGACCAGACGGCCGTACAAACACTTGCGGAACGCTTTGGTGCCAAACTTGTCCTGAACACCAAGAACGTCGGGTTTGGTTTGGTGTGGCGTGCAATCAAGGCGCGGAATTGGCAGAGACCGAGTTCCTACTGTTCCTCAACCCGGACGCCAAGATTGCGGCTGACGGGCTACAAGCCTTGGTGGCCGCGACCTTGCGATTTCCCAAAGCAGGGGGCTTCAATCCGCGCATCACCAATGCCGACGCCAGCCCCTATTTTCGCCGCCGCAGCGCACTTGTTCCACGCAGCGAATGGTTGCCAAGGGGCTGGCCGCTTGCGGATGCGGAGGTGCCGGTCCTTAGCGGATCGGCCCTCTTCTTGCGTTGTTCTCATTTCAAGGCTCTGGGTGGCTTTGACGCTCAGATTTTTCTGTACCACGAGGATGATGATCTGTCGTTGCGCTTGCGCCAAAGTTTCGGCCCGTTGATGTTCATCCGGTCGTCCGAAGTTATGCATCTTGGGGGGCAATCCAACGTGCGCAACGCCCGTTCAGCGGCGTTCAAGGCATGGCATCTGGCGCGGTCACGGGTTTATACGTGTCGCAAGCATCGTCGGCCATTGCCGTTTCTTTTGGCCCTCTTTTCTGCTTTCGCTGCTTTGCTTGCGCCTGATATGCTGATTTCAAGCCGTAGGCGGGCGAAAAACTGGTCCTATTTCAAGGGTGTACTTAGCACGCTTCGGGATGGCGACGCGACATGAAAGGCCTTTGAATGCAGACGTTTCGCCGCAAAGCCCACCTGGCCGTTCTGCGTCTGTTGGGGCGCGAACAGTTGGTCTATGCGCCCCACGGTATTCCCGTCGCTGTCCCGCGTGAGGCCGATGTGAAGTTGCGCTATGATCTTGCGCGCGGGCGTCCTTATGAGGAAGCCGAAGCCGCAATGATTCGCGCTCATCTGAAGTCCGGCACGGCGGTGATCGAGTTGGGCGGCTGTCTGGGCATCATTTCGGCTTTGATCCGCCGGCACATCGGCCCTGACGCGCCGCATATCGTGGTCGAGGCGAATGACGAACTCGCCGCTTTTTGCGCGCCCGACGCCCGCATTGGTGCGGCGGCGGATGCAACCCGCATCGTGGTCGCTGCGGTAGATTATTCGGGTATGCCGACGGTCAACTTTGACACCGGCCGCACGGCGCATGGCGGCCATGTTGCAGCCAAAGGCGGCATCAGCGTGAGCGCAATCACCCTTGGCGCTTTGGCTCGGAATTTGCCCAACGGCCAATTTGCGCTGGTCTGCGATATTGAAGGTGCCGAGTTGGGGTTGATCGAGCATGAAGCTGCGGAGTTGCAGCGCGTTTCGCTGTTCATACTGGAAACCCATCCCAAAGGGTATCCAAAGGGTATGGCGGACACCGAGCGTCTTATCGGATTGGTCGAAGCGACTGGACTAAGGCGCGTAGCGCAGGTTAAAAATGTTTATGCCTTTATAAGATAAGCGGCGCGGACGTGTGATCCGCGCACCCTTACCATCACACCGGACGCTTGGCGAAACGCAGGTAGGGCAGTTTGATGTCCAGTGCCCCAAACCGCGCCGTCGCGTCTTCGGTCGAAACCGACAGCGCCACGATCACATCTTGACCGGGAACCCAGTTGGCGGGGGTGGCGAAGGGCACGCCATCCGTCGCCTGCACGGCATCCAGCGCCCGCAGGATTTCCGCGAAGTTGCGGCCCACCGACATCGGATAGGTCATGGTCAGCCGCACCTTCTTGTCCGGCCCGATGATATAAACCGTGCGCACTGTGGCGGTGTTGGCCGGGGTGCGACCCTCTGCCGGCAGGTAATAGTCGGCGGGCAGCATGTCATAGGCCTTGGCCACGGTCAGGCCGGTGTCGTCGATGATCGGGAAATCGACGGGCGAGCCGCTGAATGCCTCGATATCGCGCTGCCATTTGCCATGATCGGCCACTGAATCCACCGAAACGCCGATCACCTTGGTGTTCCGCTTGGCCCACTCAGCCGCCAACTGGGCAACGGCCCCGAATTCGGTGGTGCAAACTGGGGTAAAGTCACGCGGATGGCTAAAGATGATGGCATAGCTGTCGCCCAGCCACGCATGGAACCGGATGATGCCAGCGGTGCTGTCGGCGGTGAAATCAGGGGCGATGTCGTTGATGCGGATGGACATGGGACTCTCCAGTCTGATTGGTTGTCTTCAATATAGACAAAGTCGGAAAGATTTTCATCCGACCATCCGGCAACTTGCCGAAAAAGCAACCGGGTTTTCTATCAAAACGCCGAACCGGATGATTTTCCCAAATCAGACCCTAGCGGGGGCCAATTTCTTCGATCACCCCATCTCTTCCGCCATTTTCCAGCCAGTATTTGCGGAACCACGGCACTGCGCCCCGGCCCGTACGCCAGAAATCGCCCCAACGTTGGCCCATGTCTGGGACCAGTTCTGCTGGACGTGGGCGACCATGGAAGGCCAGAACTTTGCAGCCAGCAGGTGGCAAGCCGGGCTTCATGAACCGATTCAGCACCGGGCCGGGCAGGACGTGACGCTTGAAGCTTTGCACCCACGCGGCTGGCCAAAAGCCGCGATCAGTGATGATATGCTCCATAAATCGTTGATCATTCTGGATTTCTGACAACCAACGCTCTGGCTCGGCGGCCAATTTGTCATGCACATCGGCCAATTCGCCCAAGGTGAAGGCAAAGACGCCAGAGGCACCGCGCAAAGGCGGATTTGGTTTGATCCGATCAATCGGGCGCTTCCATTCCTGAATCATGATCAACCGCCCGGGATGATCAAACATCGGTTCAAGATTGTCACAAATCATTGAATCCAGATCAATGAACAGCGCGCGTCCTTGCAACCCGTACAAATCTGGTTTGAACACGGCAATCTTGGGCCAGGCCCCCGACGTAAATCCCCGCGCAGGCAAGCCCATATCGGGGATCGGGATGCATTCGACTTCGGGACGAATGCCTGTCGTATCGTCGGTCAGGCAGACAAACCGGAAATCCCCGGCCAAATGCGATTTCACGCCACCATAAAGCACGTTCACATAATCCGCAGCATAGGCCTTGCCCCATTTCATCGTCAGAACAACACGATCCATGCAAACCTCCAATGTGTCGCATCCGTTGGCAGCGCCCTACATGCACCAGTCGGCTGGATGGGTCCAGTTCCGCCGACCGATCATCGAAAAAATTGTCGTGGTGAATTTGATCAAATTTCTATCGCCCCCCCTTGCAACAAAACTTCCGCAGTGTCACCTTTCGCACAATCAGGGGAGGCTTGCATGCTGATCAAACGTGATTTCTACATCAACGGCCGCTGGACGGCTCCGAGTGTTCCGAACGACTGCGCCGTGATTGATCCGTCCACCGAAGAGCCCTGTGCCATCATCTCGCTGGGGTCCGAGGCGGATACGAACGCCGCTGTCGCCGCCGCGAAAGCCGCCTTTCCGGCCTGGGCTGCAACCCCGCCCGCCGTGCGCCGCAATGTGGTGGTGAAAATTCTCGAACAGTACGACCTGCGACTGGAAGAGTTGGCCCGCGCCATCGCGATGGAAATGGGCGCGCCGATCGATATGGCGCGCGACAGTCAGGCCCCGTGTCTGCCGTGGCATGCCACCAATTTCCTGACGGCGTTCGACGCCATCGAATGGGTCCGTCCCTTGGGTCCGCATGCGCCGAATGACCGGATCGCCCTGGAGCCGATCGGGGTTGTCGGTTTGATCACGCCGTGGAACTGGCCGATGAACCAGATCGCCCTGATAGCCATTCCGGCGATACTGGCGGGCTGCACCTGTGTGCTGAAACCGTCCGAAGAATCGCCGCTGGACGCCATGCTGTTTGCGGAATTTTGCCACGATGCCGGGTTGCCGCCCGGCGTGTTCAACCTTGTCAACGGTGACGGCATCGGGGTTGGCGCCGTGCTGTCGGCGCATCCGGATGTCGAGATGATTTCCTTCACAGGGTCCACCCGTGCGGGGCGGGCGATTTCCGTTGCGGCCGCGCAAACCTTGAAACGCGTCACGCTGGAGTTGGGCGGCAAGGGCGCCAACCTGATTTTTGCCGATGCCGATGATCGCGCGGTGGAACGCGGCGTTCGGCACATGATGAACAACTCGGGCCAATCCTGCAACGCGCCGTCGCGCATGCTGGTAGAGCGCCCCGCCTATGATCGTGCGGTCGAGATTGCGGCGCAAGTGGCCAGCGCCATCAAGGTGGGTTCGGCCCATGAGCCCGGCCGCCACATCGGCCCGGTGGTGAACAAGCGGCAGTGGGATCAGATCCAAGGCTATATTCAAAAGGGCATCGACGAGGGCGCGCGCCTGATCGCCGGTGGTCCCGGTCTGCCAGAAGGTTTCAACCGTGGCTACTACGTCAAGCCAACGGTATTTGCCGATGTGCGTCCCGGCATGACGATTGAAAAGGAAGAGATTTTTGGTCCTGTGCTGTCGATCATTCCTTTCGATACCGAAGAAGAGGCCGTGCGCATCGCAAACGATACTCCCTATGGGTTGACAAATTATGTACAAAGTCAGGACGGTGCGCGGCGCAATCGGCTGGCGCAACAGCTGCGCTCGGGGATGGTCGAGATGAACGGCAAATCACGGGGTGCCGGAGCGCCCTTTGGCGGGGTGAAGTCCTCCGGACGCGCGCGCGAGGGTGGCCATTGGGGGCTTGAGGAATTCCTTGAGGTCAAGGCGATCTCGGGCTGGGACACCGAATAGAGGCGTTGATCCTGGGGCTTTTGCGTCCGGGATAAGCCGACGATTGCGGGCGGACAATGGTGATTTGGCGGCTTTGAGCCTTCAAATGTCGGATTGAACGCTCACGCAGGGGCGGTCTGTCGCCTTAGGCTTGGCCAAAAGAGGTCCGTCATGACGCGACACCGCCATTTGCTTGCCCCGCTGCAATTGCGCGGTCAAACCCTGCGCAACCGCATCGTTTTTGGCGCGCATACCAACAACATGTCGGATATGGGCATACCCGGCCCGAGAATGGAAAGCTACCTTCTGGAACGGGCCCTCGGGGGTGCCGCGATGATTGTCGCAGAGCCGGTGCCGGTTCATCGGACCGGCGTGTTGACACGCGGCAATCTTTTACATGGGTCCGACGAGATTATTCCGCATTTTCAAAAGATTACCAGCCGCGTCCAAGAGGCGGGGTCCGTCATCATTCAGCAGATTTACCATGTTGGGGCGCATGGCGACTCTGATTTGTCCTTTGCCCCCCATTGGTCACCTTCGGGTGGTCCCAGCTACCATGATTCGGACGGGTCGCACCGGATGACCGAGTTGGAGATCGAAGAGCTGCTGCAGGCCCATCTGATGGCCGCCATTCGCGCGAAAAAATCGGGTTTTCAAGGAGTCGAGGTTTGGGCGGCCTATCACTCTTTGCTGGACCAGTTCTGGACGCCGTGGTCAAACACCCGGGACGACAAATGGGGGGGCAGCCTTGAAAATCGGACGCGATTTTCCCGAACCCTGATTGAAAACATCCGTCGCGCCTGTGGGGAAGAGTTTATCATCGGCCTTGCGATCAGTCATTCGTCCGGTTACTCGGTGACACTTTCAGCTGAAAACCTGTGTGAAATCATAGCTTTGCATGACAGGACCGGGCATGTCGACTATGTGACCTGCGGCTATGGCAGCTATCTGGAATTTGAAGGCATCATCCCGGCCTTCACACTGGCTGAAAAACTTTCGACACCGTTGACGGCGCAATTGAAATGCCTGGTGACTCATGCGGTGGTCACGGCAGAGGCGGGCATTCGGACGCCCGAAAATGCCGAAACCATCCTGGCAAGTGAAGAGGCCGATCTGGTGTCGATTGTGCGCGGTCAGATTGCGGATCCGCATTTGGCGCGCAAGACGATGGAGGGTCGGACCGAAGATATCCGGGGCTGTATCTCTTGCAATCAGATGTGTTGGGGGCGGCGCAGCCGCGACTATTGGATTTCCTGTCTGGTCAATCCTTCGGTCGGTCGCGAGTGGGAATGGGGTGGGGATCGGTTCTCCCGGACCGATGCCCCCAAATCTGTGCTGGTCGTGGGCGCAGGTCCGGCCGGGCTTGAAGCCGCCCGTGTTGCGGCAGAGCGCGGCCACCAAGTTGAAATTGTCGAGGCTTTGCAAATGATTGGAGGACAGTTTCGTCTTGCCGGACTGCAACCGAGGCGCGCGCAGATACTGGATTTGCTGGATTGGTATGAGCGCCAGTTTGAAAAGCTGGGGGTCACTCTGCGGCTCAATTGCTATCTGGACACCGAGGACATTGCGGCACATGCGGCTGAAGTCATCATTCTTGCCACCGGGTCCTTGCCAGATGAAACGGGTTTTCAAAGATGGTTGCCGCATGCGCCCAACCTGCCGGGCGTGGAACTTGCGGGCGTTTGGTCACCTGAGGCGGTCTTGCGGCGCGAAGCACGTTTGGGCGACTCGGTGGTGGTCTATGACGAAGGCGGAAACTGGCGTGGTGTGGGCACTGCCTGGGCATTGGCAGAGCAGGGCAAGCAAGTGACCGTCGTCACCCCCGATGCTTTCGTGGGCAAAGAAATTGCGCGCACTGCGGCCGATGGCGCCGCGCGCAAACGCATGGCGACCCTCGGGGTGACGTTCTTGACCGAACACTGTCTGACCCGGTGGCATGGCAATGGTGTCACCCTGCGCAGCCTGCTGACCGGGCTTGAGACAACAGTGCCGGCCTCGGGTCTTGTTATGGCCACGACCAATCGCAGTTTTGATCCGTGGCCCGAGGCTTTCGCGGGCAAGTTGACCCACCGGATCGGCGATTGTGCCGCCCCTCGACTTGCCGCCTACGCCTTTCATGAAGGGCGAAAATTGGCGCTGTCTCTTTAGGCACGGTCAAAACTGCCCGATGTTGCGGCCGCCCATGCCTGGGAAAAGCGCGGCGACGACTTTGGATCTGCCAACAGCTGGCCTGGTATAAGCAATTCATATTGCTCGGCAAATGAGATCACCTTGTCCGATGAAGCACGGCGCAAGAAGTGATGGGGGCGCAGGGCCGATGGGTGGGGCAGGCCCGCCGCCGCGACCAGTTCCGTCAGCGCATGCAAGGTGTTGCGGTGAAAGTTCGCCACGCGTTCGGCCTTGTCCGGCACGACAATTGCGCGTTGGCGCATCGGATCTTGCGAGGTGACGCCGGTGGGGCAATGCCCGGTGTGACAGGCCTGCGCCTGAATGCAGCCAACGGCAAACATGAACCCCCGCGCCGCATTGCACCAGTCTGCCCCCAAAGCCATGACCTTTGCCATGTCAAATGCCGAGGTGATCTTGCCCGACGCGCCGATGCGGATCCGGTCGCGCAGGCCGACGCCGACCAAGGCATTGTGCACAAAGCTCAGCCCGTCGCGCAGCGGCATGCCGACATGGTCCATGAATTCAAGCGGAGCCGCCCCGGTGCCGCCCTCTTTTCCATCCACAACGATGAAATCAGGGGTGATTCCGGTGTCCAGCATCGCCTTGCACAGTGCCATGAACTCCCACGGATGACCGATGCACAGTTTGAAACCGGTGGGCTTGCCCCCGGACAGCTCCCGCATGCGGGCGATGAATTCCAGAAGTCCGACCGGGTTGGAAAAGGCAGAATGACTGGCCGGAGACACGCAATCCTGGCCCATAGGCACGCCGCGAATAGACGCAATTTCAGCAGTGACTTTGGCTGCAGGCAACACGCCGCCATGACCGGGTTTTGCGCCTTGCGACAGTTTCAGTTCGATCATCTTGATCTGAGGATCTGCTGCGGTTGCAGCAAACCGACCGGCATCAAAACCGCCACCATCGGCGCGACAACCGAAATAGCCCGAGCCCACTTCCCACACCAGATCGCCGCCGAATTCGCGGTGATAGGGGGAGACGCCGCCCTCGCCAGTGTCGTGAAAAAACCCGCCGATCTGCGCGCCCTTGTTCAGGGAACGCACCGCATTGGCCGAAAGTGCCCCATAGCTCATGGCGGAAATGTTCAGCAGAGACGCCGAATAGGGCTGCGTTGTCTGCCCGCCGATCAGCACCCGCATGTTCGCCATTTCTGCCGGAGGCTTGGGCGCAAGCGAGTGGTGCAGCCACTCATACTGCTCTTGGTACACGTCAAACATCGTGCCGAAGGGGCGTTTGTCCAGCTCTTTCTTGGCGCGCTGATAGACGATGGCGCGCTTGTCACGCGGAAACGGTGCGCCGTCCTTGTCACCTTCAAAGAAATACTGGCGCATCTCGGGCCGGAAGCCTTCCAGCATGAACCGAAGATGCGCCGCGATCGGGTAGTTGCGCAAAATTGCGTGGCGGGTCTGGAACAAATCGTGGATGCCAAGGGCAAACAGCGCGGCCATGGCCGCCGCCAGAAACCACATCACATCCCGCCACAAAGGCCAGATCACGCCCAGCCAAAGGAAGGCCAGCGCCAGAAGCACAGCAATGAAAATCGGGGCATAGCGGGTTTCGAACAGGTTACGCAGGGCAAACATTACGATCCTTGGGCTGCGGCGGTGCTGACGACAGCTTGCGCCTATTTGATTGCAGCAAGGTTAACGCAGGCATGCAACAGAGTCTTGTCTGTTCAGAACGGGCAGGGTGCGGTGAACGTGACCCATGCGCCAGTGGCCGGATGGTGCAACGACAGGGTTTCAGCGTGCAGCATCAGGCGTGGAAATTCGCGGGCCTGTCCCGTGGCATAGATGGGGTCGCCCAAAATCGGGCAGCCCTGCGCCAGCATATGCACCCGCAACTGATGGCTGCGCCCGGTCAGGGGAAACAGCCTGACCCGTGTGGTGCCGACATCGCGCGACAGCACGTTCCAATCGGTTTGCGCCGGACGGCCGTTGGCATGATCGACCATCTGGCGCGGGCGGTTCGGCCAATCAACACACAGCGGCAGGTCAATGTGGCCCTGATCCGGTGTCAATTGCCCCCAAACCCGCGCGATATAAGTTTTCTTCGCGCGGCGCTTTTCGAATTCCTGCCCCAGAAATCCCTGCGCCTGCTTGGTGCGCGCAAAGATCATCACGCCCGAAGTGTCGCAGTCCAGCCGATGCACCAAAAGCGTGTCCCAATGCGCGGCCTGCAGCCGGGTGACCAGACAGTCCTCGCGCCCGGCCAGTTTCCCCGGCACTGACAACAGGCCCGCCGGTTTGTTGGCCACGATGATCTGATCATCCTGAAACAGGATGTCCAAAGGCAGATCCGGCGGGCGGTAGTCGAAATCAGGGATCATAGGATCGTGTGGCCCGCCGCGCGCAGGGTTTGGGCCAGATGGCGGATATGGGCGGGGCCAACCTCGCAGCAGCCGCCGACGATCGTGGCCCCCAGATCGACCCATTGCATGGCGAAATCCGTGTATTTCTCAGGTGTCAGATCATGGCGGTGGGTGTAGTCGGGGGCAGAGACGTCATCGGGCAGAGGAAGGCTGGAAATCTCAGAAAAACCATTGGCATAGGCGCCGAAGGGCAGGCCCATGCCGGACAGTTCGCGCAGCGCCGCCTGCATCGCCTCGGGCATCGAGCAGTTGGCCAGAACGGCGGCGGTGGGGTGATCTGCGATCAGTTCACGCAGGCCCGAAATCGGCTCGCCAGAGCGCAGTTTGCTGCCATCGCGGTCATCCACCGACACCGAAAGCCAGACCGGCAATCCCGCTGCCTGTGCGCCTTGCAACGCTCCTCGGGCCAGCCCGAGCGACGACATGGTTTCCAGCAGGATCACGTCGACATGCGGTGCCAAGATCCGCGCCTTTTCGGCATAAAGCGGCGCAGAGATTGCCACGTCGGGGGTCAGGTCCGGACGGTAGGATTCGCCCAATGGACCCATTGAGCCCGCAATGATGCCCCGGCCCGCAGCGGCCCGCGACTCATGCGCCTCGGTCAGGGCGCGCAGGTGCAAGGCATGGTAATAGGGGTCCAGCCCGACACCCAACAGACGGTCATGCAGGATGTTATAGGTGTTGGTGGTGGCCACCGACGCCCCGGCTGCGAAATAATCGTCATGAATGGCTTTCACCAGGCCAGGATGATCCATCATCACACGGGTCGCCCAAAGTGGGGTCGGTACATCCCCTGACCGTGCCACAAGTTCTTGCCCCATGCCGCCATCCAGCAATGTAATCAGTGCCATAGCCTAGTCCACCCAGATCAGGCGGGCCGCCAGACCCGCAAATAAAACCGCCGCCACCTTGTTCACAACGCCCATCCGCGCGCCGATCACCTGACCGGCATGGCCCGCCAGATAGCCAAAACCGGCTGTCACAATCGTCCCCGTCAGACTGAACACCAAGCCCAGAAGGATGATTTGCATCCAGACCGGGCCCAATGCGGGATCAACGAATTGCGGCAGGAAAGCAAGGATGAACAGGACCGGTTTGGGATTCAAGACATTGGACAGGATGCCTCGCCGGAACGCGCCCAAATAAGTGCGCGCGCCGCGTCCGGCCTGCATGCCCCCCGTGCTGCGCCACGCATTCCAGGCCAGATACAGCAAATAGAGCGCGCCGAGGTATTTGATCGCCGTCAACATTTCCGGATGCGCCGCGATCAGGGCCGACAGGCCGAGCGCCGCCAATGCGACGTGCCACAGCACCCCGACGCCGACGCCAATCCCTGCAATCGCCCCGACGCGCGGCCCACCCTGAATGCCGCAGGCGGTGGCAAAAAAGATGTCCTGACCCGGGGTGAAATTCACCACCAGCCCACCGGCCACGAAGGCCAGAAAGTGTTCAATCGGGTAGTTGGCGATGATGTCCCACATCAGCGCAGATTGATTGGGCCGGGCGTGAAGATCAAGGGCGGTTCAGACCGCGTCCCGGAACACATCGGCCAACAATGGCACCAGCCAATCCTCATCGGCTTGGGTAAAGGCCGCTGGGGTGTTGCTGTCCAGATCCAGCACGCCCAACAGGGTGCCCGCGCCATTCCAGACCGGCAAAACCAACTCTGAGCGGGTGCTGGAGGCGCAGGCAATGTGATCTGGAAACGCGTCCACATCCGGCACGTTCTGCACTTGGCCGCTGCGCGCGCAGGCCCCGCAAACCCCGCGGGAAAACGGGATGACAAGACAGCCGTGGCCACCTTGATAGGGACCTATTTTCAACAGGTTGGGTGCGACAACCCGGTAAAACCCGGTCCAATCGGTGAAAGGATGGGCGTGGTGAATTTCACAGGCAACGGTGGCCATCAAGGCGACGGTGTCTGTTTCACCATCGGTCAGCGCGCGGATGGCATTGGTGATGTCTTGCATGTCAGTACCCCAAGGCGCAGCCGTCTTTGCGTGGATCTGATGCGCCGATCAGGATGCCGCTGTCTTCGATGGAAATCGACTGTGCCCCGCCAATCGGGGCCTCGGTCAGGGTCACATCATGCCCCATTGCCGCCAGCTCGGCCCGCACCTGGGGCGCATATCCGGTTTCCATCACCATGCCTGTGGCGCCTGAAAAGCAGCGTGGCGCGTCGATCGCGGTTTGTGCATCCATGCTGAAATCGAGCATGTTGGTGACAAAACGCGCATGACCACAGGGTTGATAGGCCCCGCCCATCACACCGAAAGGCATGATGACCTTGCCATTTTTGGCGAGCATCCCCGGAATGATCGTGTGCATCGGGCGCTTGCCGCCCCCAGCCTCATTGGGGTGACCCGGGATCAGGCTGAAACCGGCACCCCGGTTTTGGAAAATAATCCCATATTTGGACGACGCGAGCCCCGCGCCAAACCCCCAGAACACCGAATAGATCAAGGATACAGCCATGCGGTCGCGGTCGACCACGGTGATGTAAACCGTGTCTTTGTGAACGGCTTCGGTCACCGGGGGCGCCGCCGCCATGGCGCGTTTCGGGTCGATCAGCGCGGCCAGTTGCGCGGCGGTTGCAGGCGCCAGCAGGTGATCCAAGCGCGGCGACGTTTCCGCGATAAAGCGGTTGCGCGCGTCATAGGCAAGTTTCGTCGCCTCGGCCTCGATATGGGCGCGCGGGCTGCCGAACGGGTCCATCGCCGCCAGATCAAAATGCGACAGGATGTTCAACATCAAGATGGCGGTGGCACCCTGCCCGTTTGGCGGATGCTCTATCAGGTCGATCCCTTGATAGGGGCCGGAAATCGGATCCGTGTAATCACTTGAAACAGTTGCGAATTCTTCAATGCTGTGGCGGCCACCCAAGGCCTGCAGCGAGTGAACCATGTCTTCGGCCACGGCCCCCTTGTAAAAACCGTCGCGGCCTTCCCGGGCAAGGCGGCGCAGAACCTCGGCCTGACCGGGCGCGCGGAAAAGCTGCCCGACCTTTGGCACAGATCCACCCGGCAGATAGTGGTGGCGGGCGTCGCCTTGCAGGGCGGATGCGTCATCTTGCCAGTCAAGCGCCACGCGCGGAGCAACCGGAACCCCGGCTTCGGCGTAGTGAATGGCGGGGGCAAGGCAGCGATCAAGTCCCAATTTGCCCCAGTCATGTGACAGCCGACAAAACGCATCCACAGCACCCGGCAGGGTCACCGATTCAACCGCGCGCAGCGGCATCACCTGGTGACCCTGCGCACGCAGGGCATCGGCCGACAACCCTGTGGGCGCGCGCCCCGATCCGTTCAGCGCCACCACCCGGTTTTCGCCTGCGGGTTTGAGCAACACAAAACAATCGCCGCCCAGCCCAGCCATTTGCGGTTCACAAATTCCCAGCAGAACTGCGCCCGCAATTGCAGCATCAACGGCGTTGCCGCCTGCTTCAAGAATGTCGATGGCCACTTTCGCGGCCAGGGGGTGGGATGTCGCACAAATGCCATTGGTGGCGTAAACGGCAGAACGGCCCGGCTGGTGGAAATCGCGCATGTGGTCACCCTTTTGGATCAGCCTAAGGGCGTTCACAGGGATTTCCAAGCAGCGCAGGTGCCTCGGCGCCACGAACTGGGTGGGGGCTGTTTATCCGCAGCGCCGAGGGAAGCTTGTGTAGCTACAGTGCCAATATGGGCCGCAGGCCTGACGGTATTTTGGGGAAAAAATGGCAATTTGGTGTCACTTGTCGCACATCCGAACCATTCCGAACCTAATGCTGTGATTGTCTCGTATCGAGGCGGAAGCTGAGCTGGTTACGGCCATCTTCGCGGTGATACCGCAAATCGCGCGACAGCGTGCGAATCAAGAACCAGCCAAAGCCGCCCTCGGGCAGATCATCAGACGGCGCCAGCCGTGCCAGCTTGCCTTCGGGCAGTTGGGCGTTGGGCATGGGCAGGCCGGTGTCAGTGATCCGGCAGATCAACTCATTCGGGCAAAGCTGCAGGGTGATTTCAATGTCGCCGGGGTGGCGGGCATAGGCGTGTTCGACGATGTTGTTCAGCGCCTCGGCCAGCACAATTTCTGCGGTGCCGCGGCCATCTTCGGGCAGGCTGCGCAGAACGATGGTGTCAAACAACGCTTTCAATCCTTCGCGCACCGCCAGAGGATCGCCCGGAATGGTGACATGGGTGCACACGGTTGGCACAACAGAAGGTGACATGCTGGCATTATCCCGCATGCCGCAACCCGTCGGGCACTTGATCGTGAATGGTGAAAACGCTGTCCATCCGCGTCAGCCGAAAGACCTTCTGCACCGTGGCCGTAAGGCCCGACAATTCGAGTTTGCGGTCTGGCCCCAGGGCCTTGAGGACCGCCACCACCGCCCCCAATCCGCTGCTGTCCAAAAACGCCACCCGCGACAAATCCAGAACCACGCGCGGCACAGGGGTTTTTGTCAATTCGCGCATTTTATCTTTGAATTGGATGGCACCTGCGGCGTCGATGCGATCTTGCATGGCGCGGATCACCAATATCTCTCCGCGTTGTTCGGCCAAAAGTTCCATCAGCCAACCCTCCTGTTTGAAACAATGAGGTCAGACTAACGCCAAGGTGTTACTGATCCGTAAGCGCCACGCGATTTATCGCGGATCAGTTCATCTGGAATTGCAACGGATAGCGGCCATCCGCGAAATCGCCGAACAGGTCGGGCAGATCGGGGTGGCTGACGGGCTCACCGGTTTCATCGGGAACCAGATTTTGTTCAGACACATAAGCCACATAGTGGCTTTGATCGTTTTCTGCCAGCAGATGATAGAACGGCTGGTTGCGCGAAGGACGGCTGTCTTCGGGGATGGCGTAATACCATTCTTCGGTGTTGGCGAACATGGCGTCCACGTCAAAAACGACACCCCGGAACGGGTGCTTGCGATGGCGCAGCACCTGTCCGATGTGATATTTCGCGGCCGTTCTCAGCATCAAGATCTGTCCCCCATTCTCAAGTAATAATCGCTTGGCCCGGCGCTGTCTATTGCGCAGGCGAGTCGGCGGAGAAACAGTCTGTGCCCCTGAGTCGCACAGTCGCGGGCGGGAAATCGGGCAACCTCGCGGAATTCTGATGGGGATTTTGTGGCATTGCCATTTCCCTTGCAGCGTTTTTCCCTTATCGTGACCGCAAAAGAAAAGCACGAGGGGCAGATGAGCAGACTTCTCCGTGCGTCGACATTGTTGTTGGCCCTGGCATCCTGCGGGGGTGGAAACTTTTCGGCGCCACGCAATCTGGACGACGCTTGCGCCATTCTGGCGCAGCGCCCGACTTATTGGAAAGCCATGCGGGCCACAGAGCGGAAATGGGGCATTCCTGTTTACGTGCAAATGGCTGCAATCTATCAGGAATCCAAGTTCATCGGCAACGCGCGCACCCCGCATCAATATGCGTTGGGGGTCATTCCGATGGGGCGGCAGTCGTCGGCCTATGGCTACAGTCAGGCGCTGGACGGCACCTGGGAAGAGTATCAGCAAGACCAGCGCCGGGGTGGGGCCAAGCGAGACCGCATTCAGGATGCGACCGATTTCATGGGCTGGTACATGAATGAAAGCACTGAAAAGCTTGGGATTTCCAGGGGCGATGCTGAATCGCAGTATCTCGCCTACCATGAGGGCCGCACTGGCTTTGCCAACCAGAGTTATCTGGGCAAACCCTGGCTGGTCGAGGTGGCGGCGGCCATTGGCGCGCGGTCGCAGATGTATGCGGAACAGTTGCAGCGCTGTCGCTGAATGTAACGTTCTCTGGCTGGCAGACCCCAAGGGGTGTGCCGTTCAGTTGCGCTTGTCGGCCTCAACCGAGATGTTGAACAGCGAGGGCGGATAGGTGCCGCCCTTTTTCAGCTCACCCAAAATCACCGTGGTTTCCTGACCCAGATCATCGGTGATCACCCATTGCCGCAAGGCCACCGGATCGGCGGTGAAGATCAGGTCGATGGCGCCATATTCTGGATTTTCCGGGTCATTGGCGCGCACGCGGGTGGTGTTCTTTTCTTCTTTGTGGGCCACCACCATCTTGGCACGGCCCAAGTCAACCTTCTCAGCCAAAATCAGGTTCAACGGCGTCCGTTTCAGCGGGTACTGCTCGGGCGGCTGGTTGGATTTGGCATCAAAAATAGCCACTTGGCCGCCGGACGCCAGCACCAGCGACTTGTCGGGCGGCGCATATTCGAACCGCACACGGCCGGGACGCTTGATGTAGAGCTTGCCGGTCGCGATGGACCCGTCGGCATTGATCTGGGTGAAATCCGTCTCGGCCGTAGAGAGCGCGTTCAGGTATTTGGACAGATCCGCAAGCGGGATCTTGTCCGCCATCGCGGGCAGGGCGAGGACGATCAGGGCGAGCGGGGCAAGCAGGGCGCGGATGGGTTTCATCCGATCAATATAGGGGATCGGCGGGTGCGCTGCATCCCCCATGGCGTTCACTTGGCGGAGAGGTGCCGAGCGGGAAATGTGTAGGAAATCAAGCGTCCCTTGCCTGTCCTGCGCCCGTCCCGCAGGCGTCCTTTTTGCGTCCCGACGCGGCGCGCGGCGGATTGGGCGGGCGTTAACACAAAGGCGGCAGAGTGGCGCAAAGGAGAATCGATGAAACGCCCCAGTTTGCCCCCGATGCGCCCGAGTCAAAGCCGTGTGGATCTGTTGCGCAGCCATTACAACCACATGGCCATCGAACTGCGCGGTCTGGAATTCGAACTGCGCTGGGGGATGGAGGGCAGTGACCGCATCCCGGCCGCGTGGTCCGACATTGCGATCGAACCGTTTTGCCCGATCAAGGAAAAGCTGACGCTGCGGATTGATGAGGATGTGTTGCAGTTTTTCCGCGCCACCGGGCAGGGTTATCTGACCCGGATGAACAAGGTGTTGCGCACCTATATGCTGGCGCGTTTGGCCGGGGTGGTGAAGGGCGCAGAGCGTGACAAGCCGGCGCCGACGATGATGGAGGAGTATCTGGCCGAGGCCGCGATCTACAAAGAGCTGTTCATGCGGCTGGAGGCTGGGGTGGGCGACCCGGCCGCGCTGCGGCTTGAAATGAACCGGATGGGGCCAAAGCTTGCCTGGATGGAGCAAGAGTTGAGCAAGGCCTTCGAGGGGGTCGAGGCCGCAGAAGCCAAACTCTGACGCGGGCGTAGCCAAGCGCGGTGCGGTCTGGCATCATCAGGCTGTCGAGGCGCGGGGAGCAAAGCGATCATGGGTCTGACAGCAGAGGCGGCGCGGGCTTTGGCGGATGCTTATACGGCCGCGTGGAATACAGGGCGACCCGATGCGGTGGCGGATTTTTACGCGGCCGAAGGGCAGATCGTGATCAATCGTGGCACGCCCTGGCAGGGGCGAGCGGGCATTGTGGCGATGGCCTCGGGGTTCTTTGCCGATGTGCCCGATCTTGCGCTGACCTGCGATGGCATCCGGCTGATGGGGGACCACATGATTTATCTGTGGACCTTCAGCGGCCACCATTCTGGAACCCGGAACCCGCTGAAAGTTGTCGGGTGCGAGCAATGGGATCTGGACGCAAAGGGTAAGGTGCTGGCGTCGCGCGGCTGGTACGATGGGGCGGAATACGCGCGGCAGGTGGCGGGGGGACTGGCCTGAAAGGCGGGGGAAACCCCGCCCTACCGTTCTTCAATCAGGATCTCGCGCTTGCCGACGTGGTTGGCGGGGGTGACGACGGAGTGTTCCTCCATCTGCTCCACCAATTTGGCGGCCTTGTTGTAGCCGATGCCCAGTTTGCGCTGAATATAAGAGGTCGAGCATTTGCGGTCTTTGGCCACAATCGCCACGGCTTGATCATACAGGCTGTCGTCCAGACCGTCAGAGCCAAGGCCCAGAAGGCTGTCGATGTCAGAGGCAGCGTCGTCTTCGGGGCCTTCGACCACACCGGACATGTATTTGGGCGGGCCGAAGGATTTCAGGTGGTTGACGACCTCTTCCACTTCTTCGTCGGACACGAAAGGCCCGTGGATGCGGCTGACCTTGCCGCCACCGGCCATGTAAAGCATATCGCCCATGCCCAGAAGCTGCTCGGCCCCCTGTTCGCCCAAGATCGTGCGGCTGTCGATTTTTGAGGTGACCTGAAACGATATCCGGGTCGGGAAGTTGGCCTTGATGGTGCCGGTGATGACGTCCACCGAAGGCCGCTGCGTGGCCATGATCAGGTGGATGCCACTTGCGCGGGCCATCTGGGCAAGGCGCTGAATGCAGGCTTCGATTTCCTTGCCCGCAACCATCATCAGATCGGCCATCTCGTCCACCACCACCACGATATAGGGCAGGGTGACGGGCTGGAATTCGTCGGTTTCAAACACCGGCTCACCGGTGTCATCGTCAAACCCAGTCTGGATGGTGCGCTTGAACATCTCACCCTTGGCCAAAGATTCGCGCACGCGGCCATTGTAGCCGTCGATGTTGCGGACGTTCAGCTTGGACATTTTCTTGTAGCGCTCTTCCATCTCGCCCACGACCCATTTCAGAGCGACAACCGCCTTCTTCGGGTCGGTGACAACGGGGGACAGCAGGTGCGGGATGCCATCGTAAACCGACAGTTCCAGCATCTTGGGGTCGATCATGATCAGGCGGCATTCCTCGGGCGTGAGTTTATACAGCAACGACAGGATCATGGTGTTGATGGCGACGGATTTGCCGGAACCGGTGGTCCCCGCGATCAGAAGATGGGGCATTTTGGCAAGGTTGGCGACGATCGGGTCGCCGCCGATGTCCTTGCCCAAGGCCAAGGGCAGGCGCAGGTTGCTGTCGCCAAAGTCGCGGGCGGACAGGATTTCGCGCAGCACCACCTTTTCGCGGGTGGCGTTGGGCAACTCGATCCCGATCACGGTGCGGCCCGGAACGGTGGAGACGCGGGCGCTTAAGGCCGACATAGACCGCGCGATATCGTCGGCCAGACCGATCACACGGCTGGCTTTCAGGCCAGGGGCGGGCTCCAGTTCGTACATGGTGACGACGGGGCCGGGGCGGACCGAAACGATTTCACCCTTGACGCCGTAATCATCCAGAACGGATTCCAGCATGCGGGCGTTTTCCTCGAGCGATTCCACAGAAAGTTGGTGGCGCTGCACGGTCGAAGGCGAGGCGAGCAGGCCAAGTGGCGGCAGTTCATAGGCCGGGGCGGGATCGTCAAAGCGCAGGCGGGGCTGGGTTTCACTGATGGCCTGGCGCGATGGCGCCGCCGGCTTTTTGGCCGCTTGCTGCACCACGGGGCGGCGGGGTTCGGCGATCAGAGCAGAGCGGGAGACGGGCGGTGTCGGATCATAATCGGGCTCGTCGTCATCCTCGAACTCTGAGCCGGTCTCGGCCACGTCGTCGTCTGCAGACCAGTCGGTGCCGTCGTCCACCTCCACAAAAGCGTTCGGCATTGCCGGTTTGGGGGTGTAGGGCAGGGTCTTTGGCATGTCTGGCAAGGCCGCGGCAAAGGCGTTGATCAGCGGCGGTTCGGCACGCAGACCGGGGCGCGAGATGTCGGCGATCAGGGGTTGCGGGCCACGCGGACGCGCCAAGGGCGGCTCGCGCCTTTGGATGGCGGCGGCGAGCGGGGACAGATGCGCGACGGGCGTGCGGGTGCGGGCGCGGATCACGTCGGAAATCCGGGCCTTGATGCGATCATCCGATGGCATGTCGGCGTGATCGGCGGCATCAGACAGATGCGGTTCGATCAGTTCGGGTTCCGGTTCGACCACGCGGCGCATCAGGGCGGGCATCCGGGCCAGCAGACCCACCTTTTCGCGCGGCGGGGCGTAATGCGGGGCCTCTGCCATCGGTTCGGGATAGCGGCTGTCGGCGCGCAGTGTGGCGCTGCGCATGGTTCCGGGGCGGCCCCAGGTGGTGGGCCCTTCGGCGGCCATGGCGGCCGGACGGTGGACGATGCCGGATCTGATCTCTGGCTGATGCCGGCCGGGGGCGTGGTTTTGGGTGTCCGCCGGTGTCGCGGAGGCCGCGGTGCGACGGCGGTCCTGCATGGCAAGGGCGGCACGGGCGGTGCTTTGCGCGCCTTTGCCCGCAGCACCGATCATGCTGGAATAGGTGTAAATCAGGCTGGTGACCAAGAACCGGGCCGACTGGCGAATCTCGGCCAGATCAAAGCCGGTCACGAACAGCATCATCACGATCAATGCGATGCCAGAGGCCAGCGACACCAGTTTCAGGCCAAACGCCGCACCGCCGGGGAGCAGGCCCAACAGGGCCCCCAGCACGGTATCGCCGAACAACCCGCCCAAGCCGAAGCTGTGGGTCCACTCGGCCCCCGGTGCTAGGGTAGAGGCGTAGACCGAGGCCAGCGCGATGGCGATGACCGCAAACACCATGCGGCCCAAGGCCCGCTCGGCACCGCGATGGGCGACAAACCGCGCGCCCCAAGCCATCAGAACCAGCGGAATGCCCCAGACGCCCTTGCCGCCGATGATGATCAGGGTCGAAGCCAGTGCCGCACCGAAACCGCCCAAGGCATTGGCGACGGGTTTGTCAGAGGCCACCATCCAGCCGGGATCTTCGGGGGAATAGGTCCAAAGCATGGCCGCAAAGGCCAGCCCCACACCGATCAGCGCGATGCCGAACAACTCGCGTCCGCGCTTTTCCAACATCGCCTGCGTGTTCTGATCCAGAAGCGGATCGCGTTGCCGTGCCTGATACGATGCCATTTACCCTGTCCTCAACCGTAGAGGCAGTCACGCAGCTGAACCAGCCCGTGCTGCATTTCTTGCATTGGGGCCACAAGTGCGACCCTGATATAGGCTTTGCCGGGATTGCCCCCGGCGGCCTCGCGCGACAGATAGGCGCCGGGCAATACCCGCACGCCGGTTTCGCGCCAGAGTTTCAGCGCGGCCGTTTCGCCATCCTCGACCGGAAGCCACAGGAAGAACCCGCCTTCCGGCACTTGGAACCCTTGCAACCCCGCGAAAATCTGATCGGCAGCGCTGAATTTATCCTGATAAAGCGCGCGGCTGGCGTCGACATGCGCCTCATCCGCCCAAGCGCGTTCGCTGACGCGTTGGATCGGCAGGGGCAGCGGTGCGCCGGCAAAGCTGCGCAGTTTGCGCATCTGCGCGATGCCGTTGCGACCGCCCGCGACAAAGCCCGATCGCAGGCCCGGCAGGTTGGAGCGTTTGGAGAGCGAGTGGAAGGCGAACACCCGTTCGGGGTTGGCTGCGGTCTGGGCGGCGACGTCGAGGACACCCACCGGGGGGGTGCTGCGCCAGATCTCGGAATAACATTCATCCGCGAAAATGATGAAATCGTGCTTTTCGGCCAGCGCCAGCAGGGCGGTCCAATAGGCGCGGCTGGCCACGGCCCCTTGCGGATTGGCGGGCGAGCAGATGTAGGCGATGGTCACACGGTCCAACACCTCGGCGGGCAGGGCGGCATAGTCGGGCAGAAATCCGGTGGCGGCGGTGGCGGGCACATAGACCGGCTCTGCGCCCACGGTCAGGGCCGCCACGGCATAGACCTGATAGAACGGGTTCGGCATCAGGACCACAGGGGTTTGACCGTTTTTCTGTTCCGGGCAAAGGGCGATGCAGGCGTTATACAGGCCCTCGCGGGTGCCGTTCAGCACCATGATCTGATCGTCGGTCAAAGCAGGGCCAAAGCGGCGGCTGATCCAAGCGGTGATGGCCGTCAGCAGTTCGGGCGTGCCGTCATTCGGGGGATAGATCGCGAAGCCGTTGATATTATCCGCCAAAACCGGGCCGACGAAATCGGGCATGGCGTGGCGCGGCTCACCTATGGTCATCGCAATGGGGTCGCCGCCGGGGGCGTGACTGTCCAAAAGCGCCCGCAAACGCGGAAACGCATAATCCGGCAGGTTCGAAAACCGCATGGGAAACGCCATTGCTGCCTCATCTCGGGATCATCGCGCCCCGTTTGGATCGACGTTAGCCAGATCCAGAGGTGGCGTCCAGAAAAACCCATTTGGGCAGAGGGCTTGGCGCGCGAAGTTGTGGCTTTTTCGCCTGCCTTTGTGCAAGCCCCCAGCTTTGCGCAAACCCCGCAGAGAGTGCTGCAAGCTGTCTTGATGAAAGTCCCGTAGGGCTTGAAGACCGGCGGTCAGGCCAGCGCGCGTTCGGCGGCCGCACCGAGGCGCAAAAGGCGTTCCTCTTGCCCCGGCCCGGCCATCAGCGAAATGCCACAGGACGGCTGATTTGTGGGCAGGGTCAGCGCGCATTGATCCATCAGATTGCCGATGCGGGCGTTGCGCAGGGCCAGCAGATTTTCGGTAACGTAATAGTCGTTGTCCACCATCAGCCGGTTGGCATCTGGCGGCAGGATGGGCGAGGTGGGCAGCAGAACCGCATCGTAACCGGCGGTTTTGTCCGCCCAAATCTGCCGCAGAACGTGCAGCCTGCGCCATCCGGCCACGTAATCAGAGGCCTTGATCGCAGCCCCGGTGCGGAACCGCTCCAGAATGCGCGGGAACATCTTTTCGGGTGCGGACTCGATGGTCGGGCCCCAGATGCCATAGGCTTCGGCGGTGAAAAGAATGCCGGCCAGCGCCATGGCCTCGGTGACTTCGGGGGCTTTCAGATGGGAAAGGGTGGCCCCGGCGCGGGTCAGGCGGGTCAGCGCGTCTTCAAAGCCCAAAGCCGGACGGGGGCGCAGATCATCCAGCGCCACGGTGTCAAGGATCAGCAGGCGCGCGCCGTGCAGGGAGGTGCCCTCCAGATCGGCGGGGGTGCGGCCCTCCAAAGCGGCCAACAGCAGGGCGCAATCTTCGACCGAATGGGCGAGGGGGCCGACGGTGTCGAATTTTTCGCACAGCGGCACGATGCCGGTCAAAGGCAGGCGGCCCCAGGTGGTTTTCAACCCAACCAGATCATTCCAAGCCGCCGGTATGCGCACGGAACCACCGGTGTCCGAGCCAATCGCGGCAGGGGCCAGACCGTAGGCAACCGAAGTGGCCGCGCCAGAAGAGGATCCGCCTGCGACAGCCTCTTCATCATTGATACAGGGTGAAGTGGCCGTCACCGGGTTCAGCCCCAGCCCCGAAAACGCGAGTTCGGACATATGGGTTTTGCCAAGACAAACAACGCCTTCGCGGGTGGCCGTTGCTAGGACAGCCGCATCATTGACAGGCGTGCGACCGCGCAGCAGCGCCGACCCTGCCTCGGTTGCAAGATCCGCCGTGTCAAACAGATCCTTCCAGCTGACCGGCACCCCGTCGAGCAGGCCCCGGCGCAAACCGGATTTGGCGCGGGCCGCCGACCCCATCGACTCGCCGCGCGCCCGGGTGGGGCTGAGGCGGGCGTAGATGCGGTCAGACAGCGGGTGAGCGGCGATTCTCTCGAGGAAATACTCGGTCAGTTCCACAGGGTTGATCGCCCCCTTGCCGATGGCGCGGCCCAGATCGGCTGCGGTCATGTTGGACCAGGTTTTGCGCATGGTGTCCCCCGTTTTCCGTACCCTAGCGGCACTGGGGCGCATGGACAATCCTGTGGCTTGGTCCATATTCCCTGCATGGAAAAAGATGCTGACATTGTGATCGTGGGCGGTGGGCTGAATGGCCCGGCCTTGGCCTTGGCGCTGGCGCAGGGCGGGCTGCGGGTGGCGGTGGTGGACGCGCGCGCAGCGCAGGCGCGGGCCGAAGTCGGGTTCGACGGACGCGCCTATGCGCTGTCGATTGCGTCCAAGCGTTTGTTGTCGATGATCGGGGTTTGGCAGGCGTTGGCGGAGAAAGTGCAGCCGATCCTGAAGATCAAGGCCAGCGATGGCGTGGTGGGCCGCGGCCCTGCACCATTTTTCCTGACCTTTGATCATGCCGAACTGGAAGAGGGTCCGATGGGCTTCATGGCCGAAGACCGGCACCTTTACGCGGCATTTCTGGGCGCTATGGCACAGGCGGGGGTGTTGTTGATTTCCGGCGAAACCGTTGTTGCGCAACAGGTTGGCTCCACTGGCGTGGTGGTCACTCTGGCGTCGGGGCGGCAGATTTCGGCGTCGGTTCTGGTTGGCTGTGATGGGCGCACATCCGGTGTGGCAGAGCGGGCCGGGATTGGGCGGACGGGCTGGGGCTATGGCCAGACGGCCCTGGTGACCGCCGTGTCGCATGCGGCGGATCATCAGGGCGTGGCACAGCAGTTCTTCATGCCGTCCGGGCCATTGGCGATCTTGCCGCTGCCGGGGGGGCACAAAAGCTCGATCGTCTGGAGCGAAACCGAGACGCAAGCGGCGGCCATACAGGCACTGGACGATGCCGAGTATCTGGAGGCGCTTCGGCCCCGGTTCGGGGATTTTCTGGGTGAGATTGCCTTGGCAAGGCATCGGTTCACCTATCCGCTGAACCTGACGCTGGCCAACAGTTTCGTGGCTCCGCGGGTGGCGTTGGTGGGCGATGCGGCGCACGGGGTACATCCGATCGCGGGACAGGGGTTGAACCTTGGGCTGCGCGATGTGGGTGCGCTGGCGCAGGTGTTGGTCGAGGCCACGCGGCGGGGTGAAGATATCGGCGCTGCGGACGTGCTGGAGCGCTATCAGACCTGGCGGCGGTTTGATTCAACCGCGCTGGCGCTGGGCATGGACGGGGTGAACCGTTTGTTTTCAAACGATAATCCGATACTGCGTTTGGGGCGTGATCTGGGCTTGGGTCTGGTCAACGCAGTGCCCGGATTGCGCCGTGGCTTCATGCGGCAGGCGGCGGGCCTGTCGGGCGAGGTGCCAAGGTTGTTGGCGGGACGGGCGATTTAGCGGCGGTCCTGCTTATGGCAATCGGGCGTCAGCCGCGCGTTTTTCAGGGTATGATTTGAAGACCGTTTGCGTATGTTTGCCCGGCGGCTCTGCGCATGTCGGGGCCAGCGTGCGGTCAGCGTCGGGGCACACCGACCGGCGGGGGTGGGAATGGATCGGGTTCGGCTGGCGGTTGCGCGACAGGTCAATCTGGGCTGTCTGGCTTTGGCGGCGCTGGTGGTGGCCGCGACCCTGCAGCAGATTTACGCCAGCAAGTTCGACAGGCTGACGCCTTGGAAAGGTGGCGGCTTTGGCATGTACACCGCACCCCATGGCACGGCACGGGCGGTGTTCGTGATGCTGGGCGACACGCCGTTGCGGCTGGCACCGCCCGAGGATGCGCTGGAAGACTGGATTGACGGGCTGGACCGCGACAGCGCGGCCTTTCTGAAAGGGCTGGTCCAGCAGGCCACGGCGCTGCGGTTTTACCCGCAAACAGAGCCGGCCCGGCGGCTGATGGCATCGGTGGCGCGGGTGCATTGTCTGACAGATCTGGCGGGTGCAGGGGGGGTGGACGGGCTGTTCAAACCCGCGCAACTGCAGCTGATCGTGACCGAGTTGGCGCGCAGACCCGTGGCGGGACACTTGGAGCAGCGGGTGATTTTCACGCTGGGTGGCGACTGATGTTCGCGCCGGTTGTCTCATTTGTCGGCAATCGCCAGATGGAAACGGCGGTGATCCTGTTCACGGCCATCGCCTGCACTTTTGTGACCAGCAAAGAATACACCTCGGCTTGGATCGCGGTGCTGATCCCGGTGCTGGGTCTGGTGGCCTGCACCACCGAGCGGGTCGATCTGCGGTTTGGTGCGCTTTTGGGGATGGTTGCAACCTTGGCGGTGATTGTCTGGGTGAACTACTATGTCATAGCCAATCATGGCTTTATGCTGATGTGGAGCGGGATGGCCCTTGTGCTGGCGGTGGCCTGCGACACGCCCCGCGATGGGGTGATCTTGCGGCGCAATGCGGCGCTGTTGCTGGGCCTGCTGATGGGGCTGGCCTTGGTGCAAAAGCTGACATCACCCTATTACATGCAAGGTGAGTTGCTGGGAGATCTGCTGATCGAGGGCGAGATGTTCGCCAATGCGCTGGGGCTGGTGGTGCCGGGCTGGGCCGATATGCTGGCAGGTTATCGCGCTGCGGGGCAGAACCTGATGGCCCGGCCCGAAGCCGGAATGGCTCGGGTGGCGGTGCCTGCTTTGGTGACGGGATTGGCGGTGGCGATGACATGGACCTCTTTGGCGGCGCAGGCGGTGCTTGAGGTGTTGATCCTGCTGCGCGCCCGGGTCGGGATCTGGCTGCATGTGGCGGTGATCGGGTTTGTCCTGCTGGTCTATGCGACGCGGCCCGAGAATGTGTTTTTGTCAGTCAACGGGTTGCTGGGCTATGCGATGACCGATGAGTCAACCAGGCGGGCGCGGTTGTGGTATGTGGTTCTGGTGGGGTATCTGCTGATCACGCAATGGGTGGGCGTGCGGCCGTGGCTGATCGGTTAGCGATCAGGTGTCGATCTGCCGCGCCTCGCTGACCAGCATGATCGGGATGCCGTCGCGGATGGGATAGGCCAGATGCGCGGGTTTCGAGACCAACTCCATCGCATCGCTGTCATAGGTCAGGGTGGCTTGGGTGACGGGGCAAACCAGCGCCTCCAGCATGCGGCGGTCGAAGTCGGTTGTGGTCATTGCAGCACCTCTTGGCCATCGCCCGAGCGTAGGGCGAATTCGATCAGGGTGACAAGCGTTTCGCGCCGGGTGACCAGCGACGGCGCCTCAAGCAGCGCCTGTTTGTCTTCGGGCGCGAAGGGCAGCAGCATCGACAGCGAGTTGATCAACAGTTCGGGATCGGCGTCTTTCAACCCCGACCATTCGGTCCCCATGTTTTTGGCAATGAAATAACGGGCCAAAAGAGCAAAGAACGCAGGGCGATTGAACAAGGTGTCGGATTCATCATTGCCCAGATCACGGGCAAAGCTGGACCAGTCGACATGGGCGCGGCGGTAGGGGGTGAAACCCTGCACTTCATCGCGCAGCCGGAACCGGGCGATGCCGGTCAGGGTGATCATGTAGCGGCCATCCTCGGTTTCCGAGAACCCGGTCAGACGGCCGGCGCAACCGATGGCCGACAGGCGTTTTTCCCCCGAAGGACTTTCGCGCGGCTGGATCATGCCGATCAGCCGGGTCGGGGTTTTCATGCAGTCTTCCAGCATCGCGAGATAGCGCGGCTCGAAGATATGCAGCGGCAATCGGGCGCGCGGCAGCAACAGCGCGCCCGGAAGCGGGAAGACCGGAAGAATGTCAGGCAGTTCGGAAATGTTCATCATGCCACACAAACTAGGCCGCATTTGGCGTTAGGCAAAGATCATCGACGACAAGCGGCGGCGGCCTGCCAACACGATGGGATCCTGCGGTTTGAGCGCGTCAAAGATGGTGAAAAGCTGGGTGCGGGCGGCGTTGTTGTTCCACTCACGGTCGAATTTGAACAGGTCGAGCAGGGTGTTGACGGCCTCTTCGATCTTGCCATTGGCGTATTGCGCAGTGGCCAGATCGAACAGCAGTTGCGGGTTCTTCGGGTCTTTGGCAACGGCGGCGGTCAGGTCCGCCTCTGGTCCCGCACTTGCCGCCTGGCGGGCAAGGTCCAGCATCGCGCGGGTACTGTCGACTTCCTTGGCCTTGGCCAAAGCGCCCGGTGCGGTGGTGATCAGCGTTTCGGCAAGGTCCAGATCGCCCAGGCCCAGATGCGCGCGGATCAGGCCGGCATAGGCCTGCGCGTTTTCCGGTTCTTCCTCCAGAATGGCGGTGAAGGTTTCAACGGCATCGGTGAATTCGCCGTCGGTCAGCATGGTCTCGGCCGCCTCGATCGCGTCGGCCAGGCCATTGTCAGGCTCTGGGCCAAGGCCAGCCATGTGATCGACAAAGCGTTTGATCTCCGAAGGGGCGACGGCACCCTGAAAGCCATCGACCGGCTGGCCCTTGAAAAAGGCATAGACGGTGGGGATGGATTGGATGCGCAGTTGCGCGGCCAGCGCCTGATTTTGATCGACGTTGATCTTGACCATACGCACCCGGCCTTTGGCGGCTGTCACCGCAGCCTCAAGGGCTGGGCCAAGTGTTTTGCAAGGGCCGCACCACGGGGCCCAGAAATCGACGATGATCGGTGTGGTCTGTGACGGTTCGATCACGTCAGCCATAAAGCTGGCCTCGCTGCCCTCCTTGATCAGGTCCGGCAGGGCGGTGGCGGCGGGCGTGGCGGCTTTGTCGGTGATGCCGAACATGGTGACCTCATCAGGCAGTGGCTTTGGTGGTATATGGGCGCGGGCGTGGCGAAGGTGAAGGGGTTTCGTGGGGTTTACAAGCGCTGTGTGGCGGGCAAGGCTTGGGGAGGCAATTCAGGAGACAGGCGATGCCCACAGTTCTGACCTTTGGCGACAGCAACACCCATGGCACGCCGCCGATCGTGGACCGGACTGTTTATGCCCGATTTGACGCGGCCACGCGCTGGCCCCCCCGGATGGCGCAGCAGTTGGGATGGGATCTGGTCGAGGCCGGTCTGCCGGGGCGCACGGCGCAGTTCAACGATCCGGTCATGGGCGCGCATATGAACGGGCAGGCGGGGCTGCGGATGGCGCTGGAAAGCCATGGGCCGATAGATCTGCTGGTGATCATGTTGGGGACCAATGATGTGAAGGCGCGGTTTTGCGCGACGCCAGAGGGGGTGACGGGGGGGATTGCTTCGCTTTTGGACATTGCACAGGGGTTGGACATGCAGACGCGGCACGGCGGGTTTCAACTGTTGGTCATCTGCCCGCCGCCGGTGGTCGAGGTGGGGCCGATCAAGGATGAATTCTACGGAGGTGCGGCGCGGTCAAAAGCATTGCCGCCGCTTTATGCCGCATTGGCTGCGGCACGGGGCTGCGGGTTTCTGGATGCAGGCCGGGTGATTGGCGTCAGTCCGCTGGACGGGGTGCATTTCGATGAGGCTGCGCACCGGGCGCTGGCGGGCGCAGTGGCGGATGCGGTGCGCGCGATGATCTGAGACCGGGCGATCATGCTGCGAAGAAAGTGAAGCCCGGTGACGCTCTGCCCCTGCATGCCCCGCCGTGTTGCGCAAAGGCTGGACGCTCCGCGGGGGATATTTGCGCAGAGAGGATGACCGAAACCGCTTTGGAGACATCCTCTCTGCTCAAATATCCCCGCCGGAGGCTCCAGCCTTTGGGTGCAAGCCGCGTTTGGATCAGGGATCAGGCGGTCAGGTCGGACCAGCCGCACAACGCGGACAGGCGTTCGGGCGTGTGGTCCACCCCCACGGCCATATTGGCACGGAAATCGGCAGAGGTCATGTCGCGCCAGCGGTTGCGGTAGAGGTGCAGGCCGGACCGGCTGATCTTGATGATCGGGCTGCGCAGCGGCAGATCGGCGCGCCATTTGCGGCGCATGTACTGGTAACATTCGATGAAATCGCCCTGCAGCGCCTCGTGGTAGCGGTCATTATGGATGGTGGGCAGCGCACCGGCATAGGCGTTCAGGCCGCGCGCGCGGGCGGTTTGCACGACATCGGTGCCGTACAAGTGCCAGCCGGGGGCATCGTCGTCAAAGCGGACCCCTGACTCGCGGCGCAGCACGATCAGCAACTCGTCAAAGGACTGCACGCGGGTCGGTTCCATCGGCACGCGGCCGACGATTTGCCCGATGGACGATGACCAGACCGGGCCGATGTGGCTGTGATCCAGCCCGACGCCAAAGGCCCCGAACAGCGCCCAGTTGGGGTCCGTCGCCTCAACTTCGGCCAGCCGGGCTGCCAGCGCGGTTTCCCAACCGCGCGGCAGGTAGACGTCGTGATGGGCGAAGACGACGACGGGCGCGGTGGTGGCATCCAGCGCGCGGTTGTAGGCGATGGCGGCACTGGGGGCGTTGCGTTCGAGATGCAGCGGCCTGCCGGTTTGAAACATCGCTGAGCGCGCCAGATTGGCGCTCAGGATGGCATCGTTGTTGCTGGCACAGGCGACGGTGAAATCCATCATGTCCTCGGGAATTGGGCGAAGAGGTCGCGCAGTTTGGCGGCCTCGGTGTCGATGCTGTGCCGTTGCAGCACGCGGGTGCGGGCGGCCTGTCCCATTTGGGTGAGCACGTCTTGTGGTGTGGCGGCGAGGGTTTCTATCGCCGTTGCCAGGGCTTGCGCATCACCTGCCGGCACCAGCCAGCCGCAATCGGGCGTCACCAGCTCAGGGATACCTGCGATGGCGGTGGCGATGATCGGGCGGGCGGCGGCCATGGCCTCCATGATCACCACGGGCAGGCCTTCGGCGAAAGAGGGCAGGATCAGCGCGGTGGCGTTGTGCAAGGCGGCGCGGACGCCTGCCTCGGATTGCCAGCCTGCCAAAGTGATGTGTTGCGCAATCCCGTATCGGGCGATGGCGGCTTCGATCTGGGGGCGCAACGCGCCGTCGCCCACAAGGGTCAGGTGCAGGTTGGGCCAAGAAGAGGCGGCAAGTGCCGCGGATTCGATCAGCAGGGCAAAGCCCTTTTGGCCGGAAAGCCGGCCAATGGCGACAAGATTGGGGCCATGGCCGGGCAAGGGTGACGTTGTGAACAGGTCGGGTTCGATGCCGCAATGGACAACGTGAATGCGCGGCCATTGTGCGGGCGGGCACCAGCGCGACAACTGGCTGCGGCCAAAGCTGCTGATCGCCACCGCGAAGGCGGCGCGGTCGAGTTTCAGATCCAGCGCCAGCGCATGGGGTGCGTCGAATTCTTCGGGGCCATGGGTGGTAAAGCTGTAGGTCGGGCCGCCCAGCGTCTGGGCCAGCATGGCCACGGTGGTGGAATTGGTGCCGAAATGGGCGTGGATGTGGGTTAGGCCCAGGGTCTGGCTGCGGGCAGCGACATAGGCGGCCTCGATCAGGTAAATCATGTGGCGCAACCAACCCCCGGTTCCGGGGGGGCCGCCCGCACCGCGCGCGCCGCAAATAAGCGCCAAACGCAGGGCGGCAAGGCTTTGCACCGGGTGGCGGGCCAGCCATGACAGGGCGGACGGCAACAGGCGTTTCAGGCCAGCGTTCAGCACATGTTCGGTCTGGTCATCCTCGGCCAGATCGGCGGGATCGACCAGTGCGGCGCGATCGGACCGCATGGCAAAGCGGTGGACCGGCAGGCCCGACCGCTCCAGCGCCTGAATTTCGCGCCGGATAAAGCTGTGCGACGCGCGCGGGTAGGTGTTGACGAGATAGCCGAGTTTCACACGATCACCTGATAAAGCTGCACCCTATTACGCGGTGGATGGGGCAAGAGTAAGCCATAAGCTGGGCAAACTTTCAGGTGATTGACGGCGCCGCGGCCATGCGCCTAGGGTCCGCGCAGCCAAAAGGGGCCGTGTATGCCGCAGACCAGTACCAAATTCCCGCCCAGGTTGGGGCTTTTCGCGCGGGCGTTGCGGGGGTCGGCGTTCACGGCGGGTTCCTATGCCTTCATGCAAGTGGTGCGGCTGGCGACGAATCTGGTGCTGACGCGGCTGTTGTTTCCCGAAGCCTTTGGCGTCATGGCCCTGGTGTCTGTGGTTCTGATCGGACTGGCGATGTTTTCTGATGTCGGCGTCGGCCCCGCCATCAGCCAGCATCCGCGCGGCGATGAGGCGGCGTTTCTGGACACGGCCTTTACCATCAACGTGCTGCGTGGCGGGCTTTTGTGGGCGCTGACCTGCGCGCTGTCTTATCCGGTCGCACTGTTTTACGGCGCACCCGAACTGGCGTGGCTGTTGCCTGCGGCGGGGGTGACCCTGTTGATTTCAGGGTTCAATCCGACGCGGATTGAGACGGCCAACCGGCATTTGCTGTTGGGCCGCGTCACCGCACTGGATCTGTGCGCGCAGATCATCGGCAATCTGGCGATCATCGCACTGGCCTTTGCCATGCAGTCGGTCTGGGCCTTGGTGCTGGGGGCAATAGTGGGGTCTGCGGCCAAACTGATCATCATGACGCTTTGGTTGCCGGGGGTGGCGAACCGCTTTCATTGGGATGCGGCGGCGGGCCGCGATCTGGTGCATTTCGGCAAGTGGATCTTCCTGTCCACCGCCTGTGGCTTTTTGTTGTCACAGGGGGACAAGGCGATTTTCGGGGTGTATCTGAGCCTTGTGGACCTGGGCATTTACAACATCGGCTACTTTTTGGCCTCTTTCCCTGTGCTGCTGGCCGGGGCGGTGGTGGGGCGGATCATGATCCCGTTGTACCGGGATCATCACCCGGCAGAGTCGGACGCGAATTTCGCCAGGATGCGGCGGCTGCGGTTCGGAATTTCGGGTGGAGCGCTGCTGTTGCTGGCAGTGCTGGCGCTGGTGGGGGTGCCGTTGGTGGGGGTGCTTTATGACGCGCGCTATGGGGCGGCGGGGATCATCGTGGTGGCGATTGCCTGCGTGCAGATGCCGGGGGTGATCGGGATGACCTATGACCAGTCGGCTTTGGCTGCCGGTGACAGCCGCAGCTATTTTGCACTGATGGCGCTGAAAGCTGCGGTGCAGACGGTGGCATTCCTGATCGGCATGCAGCAGGCGGGGCTGGCGGGGGCATTGCTGGCGCAAGGCGGCGCAGTTTTGCTGTTGCACCCGGCCATCGTGATGCTGGCGCGCAAACACCGGGTCTGGGACGGCCTGCATGACGCGGTGTTCTTTGCGGTGGCGTTTGTTCTGGCGGCTTTGGCGCTGGGCATGCATGCGGGCGAGCTGTTGCCATGATACGGTCTGGGTCTGGCCTTAAATTTGGGGTATTCATGCGGTGTGTGCGCAAGTGATGAAGTGGACGGGTTATAATGACGATTGAAAAAACCGCGTTGGACGGCGTGCTGATCCTGACGCCTGCGCGCTTTGGTGACGACCGGGGTTGGTTTTCCGAGACGTGGAATGCACCGCGGATGGCAGCGGCGGGGGTGGATATTGCCTTTGTGCAGGACAATCACTCGATGTCGGCAGCGGCTGGTACCTTGCGGGGGCTGCATTATCAGCGTCCACCGCACGCGCAGGACAAACTGGTGCGCTGCACACGCGGTCTGATTTTCGATGTGGCGGTGGATTTCCGCGCCGGATCGCCGTCGTTCGGGCAGTGGTTCGGGGTGGAGCTTTCGCCCGAGAATGGCAAGCAATTGCTGGTGCCCAAGGGGTTCCTGCATGGCTTTGTGACCCGCGCGCGCGATACCGAAGTGCAATACAAATGCAGCGATGTCTATGCGCCCGATTGTGATGGCGGCGTGCGCTGGGACGATCCGGCGATCGGCATTGACTGGGGCATCGACGGGCCGGTGTTGTCGGCCAAGGATGCGGTGGCGCCGTTGTTGGGTGACGTGGTTTCACCGTTTGCATGGGGTGCGCTATGAAGATCCTGGTTACGGGTGGGGCGGGGTTCATCGGGTCTGCCGTGGTGCGGCTGGCGGTGACGCGCGGGCACGAGGTGGTCAATCTGGACGCGCTGACCTATGCCGCCTGTCTTGAAAATGTGGCTTCGGTGGCGGGGTCGAACCTGTACAGTTTCGAACAGGCCGATATCCGGGATCGCGCGGCGCTTGACAGGGTGTTTGCCACCCACCGCCCGGATGCGGTGATGCATCTGGCAGCCGAAAGTCATGTCGATCGCAGTATCGACGGGCCGGGGGATTTCATCCTGACCAACATCAACGGCACCTATAATATGCTGGAAGCGGCGCGCGCCTATTGGCTGGGGGCCGGCCGGCCTGCCGGGTTCCGGTTCCACCACATCAGCACGGATGAGGTGTTTGGGTCCCTGGGGGCGACGGGTCAGTTCACCGAGGACACTTCCTATGATCCGCGCAGCCCCTATTCGGCATCCAAGGCGGCCAGTGACCATCTGGTGCGGGCCTGGCATGAAACCTATGGTCTGCCGGTGGTTCTGACCAATTGTTCCAACAATTACGGCCCCTATCATTTTCCGGAAAAGCTGATCCCGGTGGTGATTCTGAACGCCTTGGCGGGCAAACCGATTCCGGTTTACGGCGCGGGTGAAAATGTGCGCGACTGGCTTTATGTCGAGGATCACGCCGACGCGTTGTTGCTGGTGTTGGAAAAAGGTGCGCTGGGCCGCAGCTACAACATTGGCGGTGAGAACGAGCGACGCAACATTGATCTGGTGCGCGCGATCTGCGCCATTCTGGACGCCAAGCGGCCCAAAGCCGCGCCCTATGCCGATCAGATCACCTATGTCACCGACCGCCCCGGCCATGACGCCCGCTATGCGATTGATCCGTCCCGCATCCGCGATGAACTTGGTTGGCGTCCATCGGTGACGGTGGAAGAAGGGCTTGAGAAAACCGTGCAGTGGTATCTGGACAACGCGGCATGGTGGCAACCGCTGCAAGCCCGCGCGGGCGTGGGTGTGCGGTTGGGCGCAGCATGAAGGTGCTGGTCTTTGGACAAAGCGGCCAGGTGGCGCGGGAGCTGGCGCGGCGGATGCCCGCAGGGATCCGTGCCACATTTTTGGGGCGCGGGCAGGCCGATCTTGCCGATCCTGACGCCTGTGCGGCGGCGGTGATGGCCGCGGATGCCGATGTGGTGATCAATGCGGCGGCATGGACGGCAGTGGACCGCGCCGAGACAGAAGAGGCGGCGGCGCTGATCGTGAACGGCGTGGCACCGGGGGCGATGGCGCGGGCAGCGGCGGCCAAAGGCGTGCCGTTTGTGCATATCTCGACGGATTATGTGTTTGATGGCGCCGGGGATCAGCCCTTTGGCGTGGATCATCCTGTGGCACCCTTGGGGGCTTATGGGCGCACCAAACTGACCGGAGAGCTTGCCGTGCAGGCGGCGGGCGGGCGGTTTGTGATCCTGCGCACCTCATGGGTGGTGTCGGCGCATGGCAACAATTTCGTCAAGACCATGTTGCGACTGGGCGCGGACCGCCAAAGCCTGAACGTGGTCGCGGATCAGGTTGGCGGACCAACACCCGCAGCCGATATTGCCGATGCGGTTTGCGCCATGGCGGAAGGGCTTTTGTCGGGCATGCCGGGCGGGGTGCTGCATTTTGCGGGTGCGCCGGATGTGTCCTGGGCGGATTTCGCGCGCGCGATCATGGCGCGGGCGGGCTTGGCTTGCGAGATCACCGACATTCCGTCAAGCGCCTATCCCACACCGGCGCAGCGCCCGCTGAATTCGCGGCTGGACTGCAAAGGCTTGACGGCGTTTGGCGTTGTGCGCCCGGATTGGCGGGTGGGTTTGGATATGATTTTACAGGAGTTGCGCGGATGAAACGTAAAGGGATCATTCTGGCGGGTGGGTCCGGCACCCGGCTTTGGCCGATCACGATGGGTGTGTCCAAGCAGCTGTTGCCGATCTACGACAAGCCGATGATCTATTATCCGCTGTCGGTGTTGTTGCTGGGCGGCGTGCGCGAAATTGCGATCATCACCACGCCCGACGATCAGGCGCAATTCATGCGGCTTTTGGGCGATGGCAGCCAGTGGGGCGTTATCCTCACCTATATCGTGCAACCCAGCCCGGACGGGTTGGCGCAGGCTTATCTTTTGGCGCGGGATTTTCTGGCTGGCGCGCCTTCGGTTCTGGTGTTGGGGGACAATATTTTCTTCGGCCACGGCCTGCCGGAAATGCTGGCCTCGGCCGATGCGCGGGTGCAGGGCGGTACGGTGTTCGGCTATCGCGTGGCCGACCCCGAGCGTTACGGCGTGGTGGATTTTGATGCCGAGGGCAATGTGCGCGCGATCATTGAAAAGCCCGAAGTGCCGCCTTCGAATTTTGCGGTCACCGGGCTTTATTATCTGGATGGCCGGGCGCCTGACTTGGCGGCGGCGGTCCGGCCGTCGGCGCGTGGCGAGTTGGAGATTGCCGATCTGCTGGAGATCTACCGCGCCGAGGGCAGCCTGTCGGTGGAGCGGATGGGGCGCGGATTTGCCTGGCTGGACACCGGGACACATGGCAGCTTGCTGGATGCAGGCAACTTCGTGCGGACCTTGCAGGCGCGTCAGGGTTTGCAAGTCGGCTGCCCCGATGAGATCGCCTTTCGAAGCCGCTGGATCACCAAAGATCAGCTGACGGCGCGCGCCGAGATTTTCAAGAAGAACGACTATGGCCGGTACTTGGCCAGCATTGTTGCCGAATAGGCGACAATAGGGCGGAAAGGAACAGCCCAGGGTTGAATTTGGTGCAAATCAGGAAACTTTTTTGTATTTTTTTCTGGCATTGTTTCAGATTTGTGCGAAGGCTTGAGGCAGGAATAAATCTGAAGCACAGACAAATCTCATGGGTAAGGCCGCAATGTTGATCGGTGTTGTTCTGAGCGCAATCATAGGCGGTCTTGCGGGAACCGCCTGGTCCTTGGCGCGGGACCATGATCTTGTGCAGGTGCTGGCGTCTTATCCGCTGGGCGGATTGATGGCGGTGTCAGCTTTTGTGCTGTTGACCAGCCTGCGGGCCGACCCGCACAATCAGGCCTATATGCGGGGCAACTAGGCTTCGACTTCGAAACAGTGCTTTGGGATCGGACGGTTGCAAGCTCTGCCCGGTCAAACCGGATCGGTTGCGTCTGGCAAGAAGCCGATGCGATTCGAAGGACTGTCACAGATTTTCCAACTTTGACAGATTTTCAACCATAGGTTGCAATTCGGTAAAATGCGGCAGGACTGAGGCGAGTCTGCGGCATTTTTTCTGGGTAAAAGCGGCCAAATTGCGGCCCGATCACGGCGATTTTTGTCGCCAAGCCCATGCAAAACCGCGTAAAATGATTTTGGGGGCGTAATTTTTTGAGAGTGGCAGATGTATAGTTTAGTGAACCTGAGACTCCTGATTATCCGGAGGCTGAACGGCGTCGTCGAAGCTTTTGCCACTGCTGGCATGGCTTCGAAAGGCGGCATTGTCGATGTGTGACCGACAATGACCATCAGCTTTCCAGAATTCAAAGCCGGGCATTCAGTGCCCGCTGAACCGGTTGCCTTGCTGGCGCAGGCGTCTCCGCCGATGCGGCGGGGGGCATATCGAAACTTTTTCAAGCGCGTCCTGGACGTGACGGCGATCGCGATGGCGGCGCCAGTGGTTCTGCCGCTGGTCATGCTGCTGGCCTGCGCCGTCGCGCGCGATGGCGGTCGGCCGTTTTACACGCAAATGCGTGTGGGTCGGGGCGGGCGGCGCTTCAAGATGTGGAAACTGCGGTCCATGGTCTGCGACGCCGATGCCCGGTTGGAAGACTATCTGGAGTCCAATCCTCAGGCGCGGCTGGAGTGGGACAGCACGCAAAAGCTGAAGGTGGACCCGCGGATCACCCGGTTCGGACAGATTTTGCGCAAGTCGTCGCTGGATGAGTTGCCGCAGCTGTGGAACGTCTTTGTCGGTGAGATGAGCCTGGTTGGACCAAGGCCGATGATGATCAGTCAGCAGCAAATGTATCCGGGCACGGCCTATTACGCGCTGCGTCCGGGGATCACCGGATATTGGCAAACCGCAGGCCGTAACCGCACCAGTTTTGAGGCGCGGGCAGAGTATGACACGGCTTACGAGGCGAAGGTTTCGCTGACCACGGATCTGCAGCTGTTGGTGCAGACTGTGGGCGTTGTGGTCAACGGCACCGGGTATTGAACGGCTTGGCCGTTCTGATCAAAGGCCCGGCTTCAGGCCGGGCCTTTGTCGTCAGATCAGATGGGCACCCGGTGCGGCGCACGCCTTTGGGGCGCACCGGGTGATCCGGCGCGCCATTTTGCACAAAGTCGCCTCGGGTGGGGCCCACAGCTTGCCGCCCACCTGAGCCAGATGGTCGCCTGAAACCTGTCGGTCAGCCGCCGATCATCGACGCGGTGATCACCAAGGCCAATGCCGTGATTCCCGCCAGAACAAAATAACGTGGCATTCCGAAGATCGGCTTGTTGGGATCGTCAATCAGTCGCAGCAACGCATTGCCGAACCGGCCTTTGGGACTGCGAATTTCTGGAATACAAACAACCGGTTGCAGATCAAGCTGCCGTTGCATCTGCGAAGCGGTCCGCACGATTGGTTTGACCAGATCCAACAGGAACGCCAGCACCAGCGCGCCCAGAAAGCTGGCAATCGACCCTGCGATGGCGATTTTTCGGCCACCGCTGCCAATGGAATATTCGGGCGTGATGGCGCGCTCGAGCAGGGTAAAGCGTTCGGCCTGTTGCCGTTCGGCCAAGCGCTGTGTGGTTTCCGCCTCGGCCATGCGCTGGGTGACGACCTCATACTGCTCCTGCAATTGTTGCAGCTGACGGTCATAGCCATTGAGCACGCGCTCGACTTCGGGCGTGGCCGCGAGGGCAGTTTGCACCGAAGTGCGACGGTCGCTGATCGACGCTGCTTGCGCGTCCAGCACATCAAACTTGGCTGCAATCTCTTGCAACTGACGCCGGTCGGTCTCGCGCAGTGTTTGCTTGGCGTCGATCACGGCTTTTTCGCCCGCCAACATGGCGCGGTCCTGCTCGACCCGGCGCTGATCGGCGTCCAGCCCGGCCAATTCGTCGCGACGGGCATCACGCAAGGTGGGCATGGCCGCGGCATTGGTGTTTTTGTAATCTGCGATATCAGCCTCAAGCGAGGTGATGGCCTGCCAGAGCCGGGCCTCTTCTTCGGCAAAGAAGGCCACGTTCTGTTCAGCGCGATCGCGCTGGCCCGACGCGCTTTGGTCCAGAATGCCCTGCGCGAAATCATTGGCAACGCGGGCGGCCAAGGCAGCGTCGCCAAGCCTTGCAAAGATAAGGATGGCAGAGATGCTGCGCGACTGGCCGAAGGATTGCCCCGCGGCGCTGTCGACAGAGGTGAAGGTGACGGCGTTGCGCAGCAGCAGGATTTTCTTGTCCATCGGCAGCCCCGGCAGATCGGCGAACAACCCGTGCCGTTCGATCATGGCGGTCAGGTTTTCGCGGGTGGTCAGCCGTTGTTCGATGGTTTGCAGCACCTGTGCCGCACCGCCCGACACTTCGGGGGCGCCATCATTGGCTTCGGTCACCGAGGGGGCCTCAATCTGAATGACGGCGGCGGTTTCGTACACATCAGGGCGCGACTTGGCGTAGATGGCCGACATCAGCATGCCCAGAACGGTGATCCAGATGATCAGCCAACGGCGGCGCAACAGCAGACTGATCAACTCTTCGACGGATTGAATTTGTCCCATGATGCTGGTTCAGCCCTTGGCATAACGGTAGCGGCCCGCGTTGAAATCCTGCGCGCGGTTCAGCACGACACCCATCAGGGGTATGCGGCCTTCCAGCATGCGTTCGCAAGCGCGGATCTCTTCGGGCGCGGTTTTGGTGCCGTCGGTCACCAGCAAGACCGCATCCACAGACGGGGCGATGGCCAGCACATCATCGTTCACCAAGGCAGGGGGCAGATCGTAGATCACCACCTCGGGATCAAGCTGTTCAAGCATGGCGGACAGGGCGGCAACGGTGTCAGGGTCGTGCAGGGTTTCCGAAGCCTTTTCCACCGGCGTGCCATTCAGGCCCAAAGCCAGCGTGCGGCCATGGCGGCGAAAGATCGATTCCAGCGGTTGTTCACCTGACAGGAATTCGGACAGGGCCTGTTCCTCGCGGGCGCCAAGGATGCGGGCCAACTCGGGGCGGCGCAGGTCAAGATCAATCAGCGCGGTGCGGCTGGACGGCCGGCGCGCCAAGGACAGCGCCAGATTGGTGGCGACAAACGATTTGCCACATCCGTGGGTCGGGGAAGTGACCGCAATACGTCGCCAGCCCTTTTCACCGAGTCCGTGCAGCAACCGCGTGCGCAAGATATCAAAGGCAGTGGCCGCCGGGTGATCGCTGACCTCCAGAAACAGGCCATTCGTCTTGAGAATTGCGGGCGACAAGGCAATGGGGCTGAGCGAATCCCAGACCTTGGCCGGATTGACATAAGAGGACGGCAATGGTGCCGAAAAAATCTCACGCCCGGTGGCCAGATCAAGGGTGACGGGCGGGCTGGTGTTGCTGTGGCCGGCGCGGAACAGCGAAATTCCGGCGTTGCGCGCATCAGCCCTGCCGCCGGGCTTGTCGACTGCCATGGTCGCAAACCCCATATCTTCGGGGCCGCAAAGCCGCGATGCTAAAATCCTGTGATCAGACATAAGAAACCCGGGCTCCTGTAACAACGCGCCTGTTCGGCGTTACTCATTAAACAAGACCTGCCTTGCGGCAAGCGCAACACCAGTCGACCCGATGGTAGGGGCGGGCCACGTGGCCCACAACGCACAGGAATCGACCGGGCCCCCACCTAGTAAAGGTATAATAGCACGGTAGAACATGGGTTGAAAGTCATCCGGCGAAGATGGGGCCATGGTCAATCGCATTGGCAATATCTAGTGTAGCAAAAGTAAAGATCAAATGAACGGTGCTGCATGTTAGACCCTGTGATTGATGCCGTCGTGATTGGTCGCAACGAAGGGGCGCGATTGCTGGCGTGCCTTGGCTCTTTGCAAGGCCGTGTCCGGCGACTGGTCTACGTGGATTCAGGGTCGACTGACGGGTCGGTGGCTGCAGCCCAAGGCATGGGCGCGGTTGTGGTGGCGCTGGATTTGACGCAGCCTTTCACGGCGGCACGGGCGCGCAATGCGGGGCTGGCGGTGCTGGATGCGCCGGATTTTGTGCAGATGGTCGATGGCGACTGTGTGGTGGCGACGGGGTGGCTGGCGGCGGCGCTGGACGCTTTTGGCACCCATCCGGCGGCGGTTGTGGTTTGCGGGCGCCGCCGTGAGCGGTTTCCGGAGGCGTCGGTCTACAACCGTCTGGCGGATCTGGAGTGGGGCACGCCTGTCGGCCTTGCGCTGGCCTGTGGTGGCGATGCGCTGATGCGGTTTGCGGCTGTGCAGGCGGTGGGCGGTTATCGCGCCGATCTGATTGCTGGCGAAGAGCCAGACCTGTGTCTGCGCTTGCGGGCAGGCGGGGGGGAGGTGTGGCGCATCGCGGATGAGATGACATGGCATGACGCCAACCTGCTGCGGTTCGGGCAATGGTGGCGGCGCAGCGTGCGCGCGGGGCACGCCTTTGCCGAAGGGGCTGCCCTGCATGGGTCGGGCCATTGGGGCGCCGAGATGCGCCGGGCGGTGATCTGGGGTTTTGCGCTGCCCTTGGTGATCTTGCTGGCGGCGCTGGTGCATCCTTGGGGCTGGGCTCTGGCGCTGATCTATCCGGCACAACTCCTTCGGCTGGCGCGGCGCGGTGGGCTGGCCTGGGCGTGGTTTTCCGTGATCGGCAAATTTGCCGAGGCGCGGGGGGTGTTGGGGTATTGGATCAACCGCGCCCGCGGGCGCAGGCGCGGGCTGATCGAATACAAGTGATCAGGTGTTGCGCATGCGCAAAGCCGCGCCGATCTGAGCGGGCAGGATGGCAGCACAGGCGGCATAGCGCGGGATCAGGCGGCGCGGGTTGGACAGGGCCCGCCACAGCCATTCCATTGCCAGCGCGCGCACCCAGGCGGGCGCGCGGTTTTGACGGCCCGAGAGGAAATCCAGACCTGCGCCAATGGATGCAAACCCGACATCGGGGGCCAGTGTGCGGCCACGTGCGGCAAAAGCCTCTTGCTTTGGGGCACCAAGGGCAATGAAGCACAGCCCGACGCCTCGCGCAGCCAGATTGTTCAGGATTCGGGTGGCTTCCGGGCCTTCGGGGTCAAATCCCATCGCGGGGGCGTGGCACATAGCCACGATCAGGCCGGGGATGTCGGTCATCAACCGGTCGGCGACCTTTTCAAGTGTTGCCTCCGAACTCCCCACCAGGGCCACAGACACGCCCGCTCCCGCCGCTGCCCGCGCCAGAGGCATCACCATGTCGGACCCGGGCACCAAAGACACCGGACGCAGCGCAATCCGCGACAGCCAGACAATCGGGTTGCCATCGGCCACCACCAGATCCTGGGCGGCATAGGCGGCACGGAAGGAGAGCGAGCTGCGCAATTTCACCAGATGATCGAGATTGATCGTAGCCAGCGCAAAGCCCTGACGGGCGCGCAATCGGGCCGACACGGCCGCAACCAGAGCAGCACTGTTGGCGACATTCACGGTGATCATTCGGGAACCAAAACGAAACTGCACTACACACCCTTTCCGAAGGATAGACCTTGTTAACACAGGTTGAGCCATTCCGTGAGGGGCTGTTTGCTGTGCAATGCGAACACTTTGTTTCGTAATTGAAGAGTGGAAAACGTTGCAACACTTGTTCGGGTGGAATACGCCATTTCTATGACCAGTGTTCTTGTTGCTGTAGTGCCACATCGTCAGGCGATCGACCTTGCCCGCTTCCTTGCGTCTTTTGGGGTTGTGGTCGCGCATGCCTTTGCGTTGGAGTTTAGCTGGATCGGCAACCTTTCATTGGGGTTGTTCCTGATCCTTTCGGCGTTTCTGTCCGTGCAGTCGATGCAGCGCGCAGGGCGTTATCCCTATGTCGCGCGGGTCAAAAAGCTGCTGCTGCCATGGTTGTTCTGGTCGGCGGTGTTTCGGCTGGTGTTGCTGAAAGTGTCAGATGATCCGGGCAAGTGGCAGCTGTTGACGGATCCTTACAGCTTGTTGGTGGGGCCATCCGTGCATCTTTGGTTTTTGCCATTCGTCATGCTGGCGATGGTTCTGGTGGAACCTGCGGTGCGCATGATCCGCACGCCGGGTGCCTTGGCAGTGGCCCTGTTGGCGCTGGTCGCGGTGTCGGCGCTGTTGTTGTCGGCCAATGAGATGCCGGGACTGCCGGTGCCTGTCCCGCAATGGTTGTTTGCGCTGCCGGTCTATGCGCTGGGCCTGACATTGGGATTGGCGCATCAGATCGGGCGGCCGGGTTGGCCGTTGATCGCGGCTGCGGCGATGAGCCTGATCGCCTTTGCCTTGACCGAAGGGGCAATCTGGTCCTTGGCCACGGTCGTCGCGGTTCTGGTGTTTGAGGCATTCTGGCGGATGCCGATGCAGGGGCGCTGGCTGGCGTTTTTGGGGCAAGCCGCCTTTGGGATATATCTGGTGCATCCGTTGTTCTTGCTGGTGGTGTACAAGCTGTTCGGGGCCGGGGTGGACTGGATGTTGTCCGCCGTGTTGACCTTTGTGATGTCCTGGGCTGCCGTCCTGTTGCTGCGGCGGCTGCCGTTTTTTGGGCGGCTGACCTGAAGTTGCTGCCAAGTTAAAAGTCTGCAAACCCAAGTGAAAGCGCAATAACCCGTGGCCTCGCCCAACATCATCGCTTACCTGATGCTGATCATCTGGCCGATGGTGTGCTGGCAGCTGTGGCTGCGGCTTGATCCGGCGCGGGCGTTGATCTGGACGATTTTGGGCGGCTATCTGATCATGCCGCCGATGACGGCACTGAACTTGCCGCTGATCCCTGATCTGGACAAGATCGCGATCCCGAACTTGATGGCTTTGGCCTGTGCCGTCTGGCTGTTGAAAGACAAGATCACGTTTCTGCCGACAGGGCCCGTGGGCAAAGGTTTGATCCTGCTGTTTGTGCTGGGGCCCTTTGCGACGGTTTTGACCAATGGCGACCCGTTGGAGTTCAAGCTGCTGACGGTGCAGGGCATGCGGATTTATGACTCGATTGCCGCGGTGGCCAATCAGGCGATTGCGCTGTTGCCGTTCTTTCTGGGCCGCCGTTACTTGGGAACTCCTGAAGGCACGCGCGCTGTTCTGGTGGCTTTGGTGGCAGGCGGGCTGGCCTATTCGGTGCCGATGCTGATCGAGGCGCGGTTTTCACCACAGATGAACATCTGGGTCTATGGCTTCTTTCAGCACGACTTTTTCCAGACCATCCGGCAAGGCGGTTATCGCCCGGTGGTGTTCTTGCCGCATGGGCTGTGGGTGGCATTTTTCACTTTGATGGCATTTCTGGCATCGCTGGTCTTGCTGCGCGACAGCCCGGCCGAGCAGCGGCCAAAGGCATTCATCATCCTGATCTACATGTTCTTCATGGTGATCGTGTGCAAAAGCGCGGGGCCTTTGGTGTATTTGGTCAGCCTGTCGCCATTGGTGATGTTCGCACCGACGCGGGTGCAGATTCTGGCGGCGGCGGGCTTGGCGGCGCTTGTCATCGCCTATCCGATTTTGCGCGGCGCGCATCTGGTGCCTCTGGACCGGATTTTGGATTTCGTGACCAGTTTCAGCGCGGACCGCGCCTATTCGCTGCAATTCCGCATCGAGAATGAAGAGTTGTTGCTGGCCCGCGCGCAAGAGCGGCCCTGGTTTGGCTGGGGGGGCTATGGCCGCAATTTTCAGCATGATCCGATCACCGGTGAGATGACGAACATCGCCGATGGGGCCTGGATCATCGTGTTGGGGATGAACGGCTGGCTTGGCTATCTTGCGGAATTCGGGCTGACGGCCTTGCCTTTGCTGGCCTTGGGGCGCGAGGTTCTGGCGCGGGGTGGCGTGGTGATTTCGCGGACGACGGCGGCGCTGTCGTTGATCCTGGCGGCCAATCTGGTTGATTTGTTGCCCAATGCCACGCATATCCCCTTCACATGGTTGATTGCCGGAGCCCTGATGGGTGAGGCAGAGCGGATGACCGCCTTGCGAATCGATTTGCGGCGTGCGGCAGATTGGGCGTTTCAACACGGCGGAAGACCAAAACGGACGGTGATTTGATGGTGCGAGTGGATATCGGGGTGTTTGCCCATAACGAGGCCGCGGGGATCGCCGCCATGGTGGCGCGGCTGGCTGCGCAGGACATCTGGCGGGCAGATGGCGTTTCGCCGCGGATGTGGGTGCTGTGCAATGGCTGCGAGGATGACACCGTTGCGGTGGCGCGGGCGGCGGCGATTGGCACCGAGGTGCGGGTGATCGACCTGCCCTTGGGCGGCAAGTCGCGGACTTGGAACCGTTTTGTGCATGATCTGTCGCGCCGGGACGCCGATGTTCTGGTGTTCGTCGATGCCGATATCGAATTCCGCGATGATGGGGCTTTGGCCGAGATGTCGCGCAATCTGGGCAGCTTGTGGGTGTTGAACAGTCAGCCGTTGAAAGACACCGTGGTGCGCCCCGAAGGGCTTTCGCGCCTGGACAGGTTCATCGCGGCGGCGGCGGGCGGCTTGGACGATTGGAAAACCGCAGTGTGCGGGCAATTGTACGTCATGCCTGCGACAGTGGCGCGGCGGTTTCATCTGCCGATTGGCCTGCCGGTCGAGGATGGCTTTCTGCGCGCCATGGTGCTGCGCGATGCGTTCACCGGCCCCGAGGATTTCAGTCGAATTGACGGCTTGGCGGGCATGTTTCACGTTTATGAATCAGAACGCAGAATCGGTGCGCTGATCCGGCATCAGATGCGCATCGTGATCGGGTCGGCGGTGAATTTTGCCTGCTTTGGCGCGCTGGACCGCTTGCCCCTGGATCAGCGCCATGCCGAATTGGCGCGGGCGGCGGCGGATGACGGCTGGGTGGCGCGGGCGTTGAAGGCGCGGTTGCCGGAATGGCCGGGCGGCTATATTCCGCTGCATTTCCTGACCAAACGCTTGGTCCGGGCGGTGCAGGCCCCGCGCGATTTGCTGCGACCCAAGCGGTTGGTCATCACAATTCTGGGCTTTGGCTTTGATGCGATTGTTTATGTGCGGGCCCAGACGGCGATGTGGCAGGGCACTGGCGCAGGGCATTGGTAGAGATGGCGGCAGTGGCGTGGTATCGGCAATGGCAGAAGTCTTGCCATTTTCCCCGCCACAACTGGGCCGCAATGGGACAGTATGCCGACGACGGCTTGGGGTGGTTGGCAGGTTGTATGAAAATTGCCGCTGACTGTCGGGCAGACAGGGTGGCGCCAAATTGTGTGAGCTTATTCCTTGGCCCGGTGCCACGGGGTAGGGAAGGAAGAACGGGCATATGAGTGACGATTTTGATCTGACGGGCGTGAGCGATAGCGATATCGCGGTTGTTGGTATGGCAGCGCACTTGCCGGGGGCGGCGGACATCGCCGCCTATTGGGCCAATCTGAGTGCTGGCATCGCGTCTATCCGCGTTTTGACCGAGGCCGAGTTGCTGGCGGCGGGTGAAAGCCCGACCAAGCTGCGCAAGCCGAATTATGTGCCCGCAGCGGCCGTTCTGGACGGATTTGAGCAGTTCGACGCGGATTTCTTCGGGTTTTCGCCCAAAGAAGCCGCGATCATGGACCCGCAGCACCGCCAGTTTCTGGAAGTGGCATGGGAGGCTTTGGAAAACGCAGGCCACCCGCCCGAGAATTTCAAGGGCGCGATTGGCGTCTATGCGGGCTGCGGCATGGGCAGCTATTTCTATTTCAACCTGTGTTCGAACCCCGAACTGGTCGATCAGACCGGCATGTTCCTGCTGCGCCACACTGGCAACGACAAGGATTTTCTGGCCACACGGGTGAGCCATATCTTCGATCTGAAAGGCCCGTCGATCAACCTGCAGACCGCCTGTTCGACGTCTTTGGTGGCGGTGCATTTTGCGGTGCAGGCGCTGTTGAATGGCGAATGCGACATGGCTTTGGCTGGCGGTGTGACGATCGAGCTGCCGCACGCACGCGGCTATCTGTTCACGGAAGGTGAGATCCTGTCACCCGATGGCCAGTGCCATGCGTTCGATCATCGCGCCCAGGGCACGGTGTTCGGATCTGGTGCGGGGGCGGTGGTGCTGCGGCGCGCCCGCGATGCGGTGCGCGATGGCGATCATATCTGGGCGATCCTGAAGGGCTCGGCGGTCAACAACGATGGCGCGGCGAAGGCTGGATATCTCGCGCCTTCGGTGGACGGGCAGGCCAAATGCATTGCCGAGGCGCAGGCGGTTGCGGGGGTTTCTGCGGCGGATGTGAGTTATGTCGAATGCCATGGCACCGGCACCTATTTGGGCGATCCGATTGAGGTGGCGGCGCTGACGCAGGCATTTCGGGAAACCACCGATGCGGTGGGATCGTGCCGGATTGGTTCAGTGAAAACCAACATCGGGCATCTGGACACGGCGGCGGGGGTGGCCAGTCTGATCAAGGTGGCGCTGTCGCTGCACCATCGGCAGTTGCCGCCGAGTCTGGGCTATGAGGCCCCGAATCCGGCGATTGATTTCGCCAGCGGCCCGTTTGCGGTGAATGACCGTTTGACGGAGTGGGCGTCAGACGCGCCACGTTTGGCCGGGGTGAACTCGCTGGGCGTTGGCGGGACGAATGCCCATGTGGTGCTGCAGGAGGCGCCGGAGCGGGCGGGTTCCGAGGCCAGTCTGTGGCCGTTCCAGCCGCTGGTGCTGTCGGCCAAATCGCGGGGCGCGCTGGATGAGGGTGCAAAGCGGTTGGCTGTGCATTTGCGCAGCCATCCCGAACAGGATCTGGCTGATGTCGCCTACACGCTGAAGGAAGGTCGCCGGGCGTTTGAGCGGCGGCGTGTCTTGGTGGCCGGGTCGCATGAAGAAGCGGCCAGCCTGCTGGAGGGCGGCGATCCGCGCCGGGTGTTCTCGCATGACCACTTGGGCGACAATCCCGAAGTGGTGTTCATGTTCCCCGGTGGCGGCGCGCAATATGCTGGCATGGCGCGGGATTTGTACGAAACCGAACCGGTGTTTGCCGATTGGATGGACCGCGGTTTGGCGGTTTTGCAGCCGAAGCTGGATTATGACATCCGGGCGCTTTGGCTGCCGGTGGCGGGTGCAGACGCAGCGGCGAATGAGCGGTTGAAGCGGCCCTCGGTGCAACTGCCACTGATCATGATCACCGAATACGCGCTGGCGCAGCTGTTCCAAAGCTGGGGCGTTATGCCCGCAGTTTTGGTCGGGCATTCGATGGGGGAGAACACGGCGGCTTGCCTTTCGGGCGTGATCTCGTTTGAGGATTGCATCGGGTTGGTGCATCTGCGCGGCAGCTTGTTTGACACGATTGCGCCGGGTGGGATGCTGTCGGTGCCGCTGGACGCGGCGACTTTGCGGGGGATGTTGGCGGGCGATCTGGACATGGCTTCGGTCAACGCGCCGGGGCTGTGCGTGGTGTCGGGGCCGGATGCTGCCTTACAAGGATTGGCGCAGCAGTTGGCGGCACAAGACATTGAAACCACACGGATTGCCATTGATATCGCCGCGCACAGCCGGATGCTGGAGCCGATTCTGGCACGGTTTGGCGCCTTTCTGCGCGGCATTGAATTGCATCCGCCAAAGCTGCCGATCATCTCGAACAGCACGGGCGTGGCGCTGACCGATGTTCAGGCGACAAGTCCCGACTATTGGGTGCAGCACCTGCGCAATACGGTGAATTTTCAGGCCTGTATGGCGACTTTGACTGCCGAACCGGGGCGGGTTTTCCTTGAGATGGGGCCGGGGCGGGCGTTGTCGTCGCTGGCGCAGGCGAATGGGGTGGCAAGCGGTCAGGTCATCGCGGCGCTGCGGCATCCCGAACAGAAGATGGCCGATGATGCCTGGCACACTGGCGCGATTGCGCGGCTGTGGGCCTGCGGTGTGCCGGTGGATTGGGAGCCGATCTGGGGTGGCGCGCGGCGCAACCGGGTGCTGCTGCCGGGTTACGCGTTTCAGCGCAAACCCTATTTCATCGAACCGGGCAAGGCGGCGGCTGAGGCGACAGCGCTACCCGCACGCATTGAGGACATGGCGGCCTGGGGTTGGAAACCGCATTGGCGGCCCAGTTCTGCGGGGGTGGATATTGACGCCGATTTGGCCGATGCCACGCCGCAAAGCTGGCTGATTTTCACGGATGCCGAAGGGCTGGGCGCGGCTTGTGCTGCGCGGTTGCAGGCGGCGGGGCATAGGGTGACGACCGTGCGCGCGGGCGATGGCTTTGGCCGCGATGGCGCGGGCGGCTATGTGCTGGCACCCGATCGGGGGCGTGAGGGCTATGATCAACTGATCCGCGATTTGGTGGCTCAGGGACAGGCCCCGACGCGCATCGCGCATTTCTGGCTGACCACGGGGCGGGAAATCTTCCGCCCGGGCAGCAGCTTTTTCCATCGCAATCTGGAGCAGGGGTTTTACAGCCTGATGTTCCTCGCCCAAGCCATTGCCGAGGAAAACCTGCCGCGCCCGATCCATCTGACGGTGGTGACGACAGGCGCGGCGCAGGTGAAGGCCGATCCCTTGACCCATCCCGAAAAGGCCACGATTTTGGGCCCGGTGCGGGTGATCCCGCGCGAATTGCCAGGTGTGACCGCAGCCTCGCTGGACGTGGTGCTGCCACAGGCGCGCAAGGGACTGGAGGCGTTGACCGAACAGGTGCTGGAAGAATTGCTGGCCGAACCGGCGGTCGCAGTGACGGCGCTGCGCGGCACGCGGCGTTATGCGCAGGGCCTGAAGCCGGTGGCACTGCCGCAAGCGGAATTTCTGCTGCCTCAGGGCGCACATGTGCTGATCACCGGTGGCTTTGGCGGAATCGGCCTGACCATCGCCGAGGACATGATCCGCCGCTTTGGGGCGCAGATCACCTTGATTGCACGGCGCAATTTGCCGGATCGGGGGACATGGCCGAAGTATCTGGCGGCGCATGATCCGGGTGATGCGATGTCACGCCGCATCCTGGCGGTGCAGCGGTTGGAGGCTTTGGGCGGGCAGATCTATGTCGCACCCGCCGATGTCTGCAACATGGAGGAGATGCGGGCGGCGGTGGCGATTGGCGTGCAGCGCTTTGGGCCGGTGCGGGCGGTGATCCATGCGGCGGGGGTGGTCGATGACGGCCCGCTTATGCTCAAGACGCCGGCGCAGGTAGAGGATGTGTTTGCGCCAAAATTGCATGGCACGCTGGTGCTGGACCGGCTGTTTCCGGATGGATCGGTGGATTTGATGGTGCTGTTTGCCTCGACCTCGACGGTGACAGGGCCTGCGGGGCAGATCGACTATGTGGCCGCGAATGAATTTCTGAACGCCTTCTCAAAATCGCGGGCGGGTGGGAAAACCAAGGTTCTGGCCTTGAACTGGGGGATCTGGACCGGGGTTGGCATGGCGGCGGAGGCTTTGGCGGACCGCACCGGTGAACGGCCCGTTGCCCCGCGCGTGCCGATTGACGCGCCGATGCTGGATGAGGCGACGTTCGACACCGCCGGAAACCGGGTGTTTGCGGCGCGCTATGGCATAAACCGTTGGGTGCTGGACGGGCACCGCACCAAGGCCGGGCAGGCGCTGATCCCCGGCACCGGCACCATCGAAATCGCCGCCGAGGCGATGCGGACGCAAGGCGAAACCGGGCCATTTGAGTTGCAGGATTTGTACTTTTTCCGGCCCTTGGATGTGGCGGATGCGGAAATGCGGGATGTGCGCGCGCGACTGATCCGCAGCGATGAAGGCTACGGGTTCGAGTTGCGCTCTGCCGTCACAGTGGCGGGGCGGGTCGGTTGGCAGTTGCACGCACAGGCACGAATTTTGCCCGCAGCAGGGGTGGCGCGGATTGATCTGGCGGCGATTGCGTCTCGTTTGCCTTTGCCCGAACGGGGCGAAGGTTTGACCAGCCCGCAAGAGGCCCATTTGAATTTCGGACCGCGGTGGCGCGTGATCCGTCAGCGGGCGATGGCCGGCGGTGAGGGATTGGCGCTCTTGACGCTGCCCGCCGCTTTTGCCGCCGAAGCGGGACCGTGGATTTTGCACCCGGCGCTGATGGATCTGGCGACGGGCTGGGCGATGGGGCTGATCGAGGGCTATCGTCCCGATCACCTGTGGGTTCCGGTGTCCTATGCCAAGATCAAGGTTCTGCGGGCGCTGCCTGCCAGCGTTGTGTCCTGGGTTCGTAACGCCGGGCCGAATCAGGCCAGCGATCCGACGGCGCGGTTCGATGTGACACTGGCCACGCCGGAGGGCGACGTTTGTGTGGAAATCGAAGGTTTTTCCATCCGGCGGCTGGAGGGGGCCTTGGCCTTTGCCAAGCCCGAAGCGCGCGATCTGGAGTTTGAGGACGGCGCGGCGCAAAAGCCGACATCACCTGCCGAAGACCGGCTGTTGCACGCATTCAGCATGGGCATTCGGCCAGACGAGGGCGCTGCGGCCTTTGCTCGTGCGGTGGCCGTTGGGGGCAGTCAGGTCATCGTGTCTTCGCTCGATCTGCCCGCCCTGATCCGCCAGACCGCCGCGGCCGAAGCGGCCCGCGCCGAAGGGCAAAGTTTCCAGCGCCCCGATCTGGACACGGATTATGTCGAACCGCGCAATGATATTGAACGCAGTCTGGTGGGCTTCTGGCAGGATTTGCTGGGCGTGGCGCAGGTGGGCGTCGAGGACAGTTTCTTTGATCTGGGCGGCCACAGTCTGATTGCGGTGCGGCTGTTTGCGATGGTGAAAAAAGCCTACCGCGTCGATTTTCCGATTTCGGTGCTGTTCGAGGCCCCGACGATTGCGCGTTGCGCGGCACTCATCGTGGATCAGATCGGCGCGGTGGCGGATGCCCCCGCCAAGGCCCCGGCGCGACGATTCACCTATCTGGTGCCGATGCATCAGGGCGAGGGAGGGGCGAAAGCGCCGTTCTTCCTTGTGGCGGGGATGTTTGGCAATGTGTTGAACCTGCGGCATCTGGCGCAGCTTTTGGGCGGGGATCGGCCCTTTTACGGCCTGCAGGCGCGCGGACTTTATGGCGATGCGGCCCCGCATGGATCACTGCCCGAAGCGGCGCAGGACTACATCGCCGAGTTGCGGCAAGTGCAGCCGCATGGACCCTACATGCTGGGCGGTTTTTCGGGCGGCGGTCTGACCGCCTGGGAAATGGCGCGGCAGTTGGAGGCTGTGGGGGAAGAGGTGTCAGTGCTGGTGCTGCTCGACACACCACTGCCGATGCGACCCGAGTTGTCGCGCGCGGACAAGGCCCTGATCAAATGGGCCGAATTGCGCTCCAAAGGTCTGGGCTATCTGGTCGATTGGGCGCGGGCGCGCTGGGCGTGGGAGATGCAGAAACGCCAAGCCAAACCCTCTGAGGCAGGCGACGCGCAGTTTCACAACGCGGCGATTGAGGCAGCGTTTCGCGCGGCCTTGCCGGGGTATGAGATGAGCGTCCGAACGGGCACCACGCTGTTGTTCCGACCGCCTCTGGACCGGACCTGGGCGGTGACGGGTGGCCGATGGGTCAGTCGTGTCAAAGAATATGTGTTTGATGACAACGACCTGACGCAGTTTGCGCCCGCCCTGGAAGTGATCGAAGTGCCCGGAGATCACGACTCCATGGTGCTGGAACCGAACGTGCGGGTGCTTGCGGCGCGCTTGCGGGCGGTGATCGCATTGGCCGAATCCGGCGGCGCGGGGCAGGTTCCGGGCCGCGTTATGGCCTTTGCGACGGCGGCGGAATGATGCAGCTTTTGACAGTCATTCTGAACTGGCGTTCACCCGAGATGACGCTGCAATCGGCTGAGGCGGCATTGCGGGCGCTGGACGGCATCGAAGGCGCGCTGGTGATCGTGGACAATGACTCGGGTGACGGGTCTTATGAACAGATGTTCACCCAAGTGCAGGCGCGCGGCTGGGACACTGGCCCGCAGGCGGTGCGGGTGCTGCAATCGGGGCGCAATGGCGGCTTTGGCGCGGGCAACAATTTCGGCATCCGCGCCGGAATGCCAGGCGGATCGAAACCTGATTTCGTTTACATCCTGAATTCTGACGCTTTCCCCGAACCGCAGGCGATTGCGGCACTGCTGGTGCATCTGCAACTGCACCCTGCCACGGGTTTTGCTGGCAGCTCTATTCACGGCCCGGATGGCAAGGCCCACCGCACCGCCTTTCGCTTCCCGTCCATCGCGGCCGAGTTCGAGGCGCAGATCCGCTTTGGCCCGGTCAGCCGGATGTTGCGCAAATCCATCGTGGCACAGCCGATTCCGCAGGCGTCGGGCCGCGTCGACTGGCTGGCCGGGGCCAGTCTGATGATGCGGCAATCGGTGCTGGATGAGATCGGCTTGTTCGACGAAACCTTTTTTCTGTATTTTGAGGAAACCGACCTGTGTCGGCGGGCGGCATTGGCGGGGTGGCCCACCGATTATGTGCTGGAAAGCCGGGTCGTGCATATCGGTTCGGCCAGCACGGGCATGAAGGCATGGCAACGAATCCCGCAGTTCTGGCTGGACAGCCGGTTGCATTACTTCGTGAAAAACCATGGCCGGGCTTATGCTTGCGCAGCGACACTGTCGCATGTCTTGGGCGGGCTTTTGTGGCGCGCCCGGCTGCTGATCCAGCGCAAGGATCGGGGCGATCCGTCGCAATATCTGCGCGATCTGGTCGGGCACGGCTTGCGTGCCGGGTTGCGCCATGTGTTCCGGGGGCGTATGGCCCCACTCAAATTCACCCCAGCGTCAAGGGGTAAGGACCAGTCATGACCCAGTTTTCCGCCATTTTGATCGGCAATGACTCTTTGACCCAGCAATGCGGTGCGATGCTGCTGGCGCGCGGGCATCACCTTGCTTGCGTGGTGACGCGCAACGCCGAAGTGGGCAAATGGGCTGCGGCTCTGGGGCTGCGGCTGGCAGCACCCGGTGCGGATCTGGCCGGATTGTCCGTGGATTGGCTGCTGTCGGTTGCCAATCTGACCATGATTCCTGATGCGATTCTGGCGCTTGCGGGCAAGGGTGCTGTGAACTTTCACGACGGCCCGCTGCCGCGCTATGCCGGCTTGAACGCGCCGGTCTGGGCGATCATGAACGGCGAAACACGGCACGGAATCAGCTGGCATCTGATCGAAGGTGGCATTGATGAGGGCGACATTTTGGAACAGCGCCTGTTCGACATTGCCCCGAATGACACCGCGCTGACCTTGAACACGCGCTGTTTTGAGGCGGCGCTGGACAGTTTTCCGGATATGTTGGCGCAGCTGGAAAGCGGTATCTTGCGGCGCAAACCGCAGGATTTGACGCAGCGCAGCCTGTATTTGCGCCACGATCGCCCGGCGGCAATGGGGCGGATTGATTTTGCAGCAGGGGTCGAAGCTGTGCTGCGCCTGGTCCGCGCGCTGGACCATGGGCGCTACTGGAACCCGTTGTGTACCGCGAAAATTGCCACGGCGGCGCGGGTGTTGAACGTCGGCGCGGCAGAGCGGGCGGATGGGGGCGGCGCCCCGGGGACAGTGCTGGCCGCGGACGATGCCGGACTGGTCGTGGCCTGCGCAGACGGTGCCGTGCGGTTGATGAATTTGACGTGTCAGGACAAGGGCTTGGCTGTGAAACCGTCGTCCGTAACGGATGCGGTGTTGCCGGGGATTGAGGCCGGTCTGACCGAGTCTTTGTCAGCTGTGTTGCCCTTTGAGGCGGGCTTGCGCCGGTCACTGCTCAATCTGCAACCGGCGCTGGTGGCGGGCACGGCGGATCAGGGAGCAGGCTGGGCCACAGAGCCGTTGACCGGTGACTTGAATGTCTTGGCGTTGGCCGGCGCGCGGGCCTTGGGGCAGGGGCCGGTTGATCTGGCTCTGGGCCGCGATGGGTTGCAGGGGTATCTCAGCTCATGGGTGCCGCTGCGGGTAGCCGGCGTCGCGCGGACTGTTTTGGCGCTGGACAGGGTGGCGACGGGATTCCCGCTTGATCTTTTGACGCGTGATGTGGCGTTGACCGGGCTGCACATGCCGCAACTGGGGATTTCGCAGTCGGGTCCGGTGCCGGAAACCGTGGTGACGCTGACGCCGACCGCATTGCATTATGACGCAGCCCGGATGACCCGCGATGAAGCGCGGACGCTGGCCGCGCGCGTGGCCCATGTGGCAGCGCAGATCGCACTGTTGCCGGTCGGAGCGGATCTGGCCGCCGTTTCAACCTTGACGGATGCCGAACGTGAACGGTTGCTGTACGGCTTCAACCAGACCGCAGCGCCATTTGTGAACGGTTGCGTGCATTGGGCATTTGAGGCCCAGGTCGCGCGCACACCTGATGACATTGCATTGGTATGTGAAGACGCGTCGTTAACCTATGCGCAACTGAACGCGCAGGCCAACAAAGTTGCACATGTTCTGATCGACATGGGTGTGAAGCCCGGCACCCTGGTCGGCCTGTGTGTGCATCGCGGGCTTGATCTGCTGATCGGTGCTTTGGGCATTCAAAAGGCGGGCGGGGCCTATGTGCCGATGGATCCGGCCTATCCTGTGGATCGAATTGCACTTTTTATCGAAGACTCGGCCTGCCCGGTGATCGTGACGCAGTCTGATATCGCCGCGACCTTGCCCACACTCGGCGCTCAGGTGCTGTGCCTTGACACCGATGGGCGTCCGGCCCTGGCCCGTGACGCCAACCCTGAAACCGCCGTCACGCCCGCCGATCTGGCCTATATGATTTACACTTCTGGCTCTACTGGTCGGCCAAAGGGCGTCATGGTCGAACACCGCAATGTGGTGAACTTCTTTGCCGGGATGGATGACCGGATCGGCACGCAGGCGGGCGTCTGGCTGGCCGTCACCTCCCTTTCGTTTGACATTTCGGTGCTGGAACTGTTCTGGACGCTGGCACGTGGCTTCAAAGTGGTGCTGACCCGTGATGAAAACCGGGCCGTGGTGTCGGGCGGGCGGGTCGCCTCGGCCCAAAAAATGGAATTTTCGCTGTATTACTGGGGAAATGACGATGGTGTCGGCCCCAAGAAATATGAGCTGTTGCTCGAAGGTGCGAAGTTTGCAGACAACCACGGCTTTTGCGCCGTTTGGACGCCAGAGCGGCACTTTCATGCCTTTGGTGGTCCCTACCCGAACCCTTCGGTGACAGGTGCTGCGGTGGCTGCGGTGACGAAAAACATCGGTGTGCGGGCCGGGTCTTGTGTGGTGCCGCTGCATCATCCGGCGCGGATTGCCGAAGACTGGGCGGTTATCGACAATTTAACGAACGGTCGTGCCGGAATCGCCGTGGCCTCCGGCTGGCACCCCGATGATTTTGTGCTGCGGCCGGAAAATACGCCGCCAAACAACAAAACCGCTATGCTTGCGGCAACTGATCAAATCCGTCGGCTGTGGCGCGGCGAGACGGTGGAGTTTCCGACGGCCAGCGGCAGCCTTGGCGTTCTGACGCAACCGCGTCCGGTGTCGAAGGAATTGCCAATCTGGGTGACAACAGCGGGCAATCCCGAGACTTGGCGCGAGGCGGGCGCGATTGGCGCGCATGTGTTGACGCACCTGTTGGGGCAGACCGTGGATGAGGTGGCTGGCAAGATAAGGATTTATCATCAAGCACTTCGTGACGCCGGACATGATCCGGCGCGGTTCACGGTAACCTTGATGTTGCACACATACGTGGGCCAAGACCGCGCGCAAGTGCGGCGCACGGCCGAAGGGCCGATGAAGGCTTATCTTGGGGCCGCAACAGCGCTGGTCAAGCAATACGCTTGGGCCTTTCCGGCGTTCAAAAGGCCGCCGGGCGTGACCAATCCGATGGACATTGACACCCGGGACCTGTCGCCAGAGGACACCGCAGCCATCCTCGATTTCGCGTTCGACCGCTATTTTGAGGACTCGGGACTGTTCGGCACGGTTGAAGATGCCTTGGCTCGGGTAGAGCAACTGAAACGCATCGGCGTCACCGAAGTGGCCTGCCTGGTTGACTATGGCATCGCGCCCGAAACGGTGCTGGCAGGGCTGCATCCGCTGGCCGAAGTGGTCAAACGCGCCAATGTGGGGGGCAGGATTGACGACGGCGACCACTCGATCGCGGCTCAGATCATCCGGCACGGGGTGACCCATTTGCAATGCACGCCGTCGATGGCGCGGATGGTCACGATGAATGATGAGTCACGAATTGCCTTGGCGGGTGTCAGAACCCTGATGCTGGGGGGTGAGGCGCTGCCTTCGGCATTGGTCTCAGACCTGCGTGCGGCAACGTCGGCGCGGATACTGAACATGTACGGCCCGACCGAAACCACCATCTGGTCTTCGACCGAAGAAGTGCAAGCCGATGCTGGCGTGACGAGTATTGGCAAGCCATTGGCAAATCAGCAGATGTACGTGCTGGACGATCACCTGAAGCCCGTCCCTCCCGGCACTGCCGGCGAGTTGTGGATCGGTGGCCATGGGGTGACGCGTGGCTATTGGCAGCGCCCGGATTTGACGGCCGAGCGATTTGTGAATGATCAGTTTGTTTTGCCTGACTCTGCGGCACCTTGGGGTGCGCGGATGTACCGAACCGGTGATTTGGTGCGTTGGCGCAGCGATGGGAAGCTCGACTTTTTGGGCCGTGCCGATCACCAGGTCAAACTTCGCGGATATCGAATTGAATTGGGCGAAATTGAAGCCGTGTTGGAAGCACGTCCCGGAGTGAAACAGGCCGTTGTGATGGCCCGTGAAGACATTCCGGGCGACGTGCGACTGGTGGCCTACACGGTCGGTGCCGCAGACGAGGCCGGCCTGCGGGCCGATTTGGCAACCCTGCTGCCGGAGCACATGGTGCCGGCACATTTCGTAACTCTGGATGTGTTTCCGCTGACACCCAATCGCAAAGTGGATCGCAAGGCCCTGCCGCCGCCGACTGGCAAGCCGTTGGATACGCAAAGTTTTGTGGCTCTGACCTCAGACATCGAAGCGCAGATTGCGGCCATCTGGGCCCGGATACTGGGCGTGCAGAAAGTGGGCGCAAAGGACAATTTCTTTGCGCTTGGCGGTCATTCGTTGCTGGCTGTGCAGGCGCACCGGGAAATGCGCGAGGCGCTTGGCACGTCAAAACTGTCGATCACCGACATTTTCCGTTTTCCGACTCTGCAGGCTTTGGCGGCGCATCTGGATGATCGGCCCAAAGGAGTGCCCGCTGCTGCGACAGCGCCTTCAGATCGGGCCGATGCGCGCAACGATGCCATGGCGCGCCGTCGTGCCATGCGGTCAACCCGGCTTGACGCCTGATAAGGTCACCAGTGACATCCGCCGCGTTGCAATATCAAGGTGGACTGCGGCGGAAGCTGGTGCCGAAAACCTTGGGCATCGAAGGCAATGAAGCCCTGCCTTGCCTCAGATTTGGCCCCCCGGGCGAGAGTGGTTCAAATCGCGAAAATACCGTATGTCGCCAAGGGCACACGCCGCAGCATGGCGGCATAGGTGGCTGAATAAATGCCGCCGCCCTGATTGCCTGGCAGCGGGTCGTAGATCCGCAAAGTGGTGCTGTTGCCATCCGGGGCATGCGACCCGCGCGCGCCGACAATCACTACATAATGACCCGGAGAGCCCTTGCCCTGCTGAAAGCTGCCAAGTCGCCACAACAATTCCATCATGACCGGTCCGCGCTGCAACATGGCGATCAATGGGGCCACGGGCCAGGACTGCGGCGGACGGTAGGTCAGTCCATGAATTTGCGCAAAGGAGGTGTGTATGCCAAGTCGTTGGCCACGCTCACTTTCATTGATCAGTGCACCTTGAGCATTCAACAGGCGGGCAGGCGTCCCCATCCGGATCAGGCCGACGGTCGAGTTTTTCAGCATCGCCGTCGCGGCCGCCCAACAGGTGGTGGCTGTCGGCTGCTGAGTGTAGGCCACATTGTGCAAAATCGGCGCGGACGTCTCGGTGTTATAGATGGCGTCCAAAGTGCAGGGACCGGCGATCCCATCATCTTCCAGCCAGTTCGCGCGTTGAAATGCCCGCACGGCCTGTTGGGTTTGCGCTGTCATGATGCCGTTGACGATCAGATTTGGACTGGGATTAAGACGGTTGTTCAAAGCCAATTGCATATCGCGAACAAATGGACCTGAAGAGCCGGGGCGCAAAATTACATTCCGCATCAAACGCCTCCAGTCAAAATTGATTGCCTTAAAGCGGGCTTCTTTCAATCTGATGCAGATTGAAAGCAACCCAAGACCAGATGGGCCGGTGCCTGCTGCGTTCAACCGGCTGAACCCGACCGAACGCAACACGCCTTAAAACACCGTCGAAAAGCGATCCTTCAAAGCGTAAGCCAAACGGCAGACCTGCTCAAGCCCTCCTTTGGTCGTCTGTTGCTGTTCAGACTGCCCGCAAACCCGAGAGAGCGGTCCAGCAAACCAAAGCGGATAGACTTTGCACAACTGGCTGATTTCTCGATTTGAGGTTGCCGAGCCTGCGGTTTTGCGGCGCGGATCATAACCGGATCATGGACGGCAAAACCACATTTGCCGTGGCGTTCTGTGCGCCTTTTCAGGCAGCCAAGGTCGGCCGGGTGATCAGGCTTGCGGCTTCTTGCACCAAAGGTCGCAAGCTGTCACCGCCTGCATCCAAGACTTCGAACAGGTGGCGACGCATACGAGGTTCCCAGAAGTCATTGATATGTGACGCAAAAAGGGCAACACCTTCATCATGTGGCTTCGATTCCATGAACTTGGCAATCTGGTTGGCCATATAGATCAGCTTGGCATGTGGTCCGTCATGCGGCATGGGCGCTCTCCTCGACAATGCGGTCTGTGTGGGTGTAGGCCTCAAAACGGTCTGGCCGGGCAAGGGCGATCAGGGTGATGCCGGCGGCGTCGGCCATGGCAACGGCATGGGACGTCGGTGCAGAGACGGCGATCAGGATAGGTGCCCCAAAAGCCGCGACTTTCTGCACCATATCAATCGAAACCCGGCTGGTCAGCACAATCGCGCCGGCCGTGTGGGGGGTGCGGATCAGGTGACCCACAAGCTTGTCCAGCGCGTTATGGCGTCCAACATCTTCCCGTGTTGTCAGAAGGTTATTCGATAGATACCCGGCTGCGTGCACCGCCCGCGTCACGTCGTGCAAGGGTTGAAATGCGGGCAAGGTGGCCACTGCGGCCATGATTTCCGTGGGCGTCATGCGCAAGGGGCTGGGTGGAACCGGTGCAAGGTGCCGCACGGCTTCTTCAAGGCTGTCGATCCCGCAAAGACCGCAGCCAACAGGGCCCGCCATCGTGCGTCGCCTCCCCGACAACCGCGACAGAGCCGAGGCGTCAAGCCACATCTGCACATCCAGCCCAAACGGGGTTTCAACCACCTCGAGGCTTAGAATTTCATGTGGTTTTGCAATGCCTTCGGTCAAGGCAAAGCCGTAGGCAAAGTCATGCAACTCGGTCGGCGTGGCCATCATGACCGCTTGGGTGGTGCCGTTGAACGTCAGCGCGATCGCCACCTCTTCGGGCAAATCGCGGCTGCCCGTTTGCCCCGCACCTGTTCCGAAAGACAGGCGCGGAAGTGCGCGAAAGGCCTGCATCACTCTGCCGCCGCGATCCGTCGCGACCTGGTGGCCTGGGTGGTGTATTCAGACTGCCATTCAGACGGCCCGTTGCTGGGCGATACTTGAACGGCTGTTACTTTATACTCCGGACAGTTTGTGGCCCAATCCGAATAGTCGGTCGTAATCACATTTGCCTGGGTGTCAGGGTGATGGAAAGTGGTGTAGACCACACCCGGATTGACACGATCTGTGATCATGGCCCGCAATGATGTGTCACCTGAACGGCTGGCAAGCCGAACGAAATCACCGTCCTTGACGCCGCGCACTTCGGCATCGTGCGGGTGGATTTCAAGAACATCCTGATCATGCCAGACCACATTCTCTGTCCTTCGGGTTTGCGCCCCGACATTGTATTGCGACAATATCCGACCCGTTGTCAGCAACAACGGAAAGCGCGGACCGGTCTTTTCATCTGTGGCGATATACTCGGTGTTGATGAACTTGCCCTTGCCCCGCACAAAGCCATCAACATGCATCAGGGGAGTGCCGTCAGGTGACTGTTCATTGCAGGGCCATTGCACTGAACCTTTTTCTTCAAGCAAATCATAGGTTACGCCCGCAAATGACGGTGTCGTCATGGCGATTTCATCCATGATTTGCGACGGGTGCGTGTAGGTCCAAGCGGCCCCCATGGCGTTGGCAAGCAACTGCGTCACCTCCCAATCGGCATAGCCATTGCGCGGCGCCATGACCTTGCGCACGCGATTGATCCGACGTTCGGCATTTGTGAACGTTCCGTCCTTTTCAAGGAACGTCGAGCCTGGCAAGAACACATGCGCGTAGTTTGCAGTCTCGTTCAGAAAAAGATCATGAACAATCACGCATTCCATCGCCGCCAGTCCCGCCGCCACGTGCTTGGTATCGGGATCGGATTGCAAGATATCTTCGCCCTGACAGTAAAGTCCCTTGAAGGTGCCCTCGACCGCGGCATCCAACATGTTGGGGATGCGCAGGCCGGGTTCGTTGTCGATCTTGACGCCCCAAAGTGTCTCGAAGATTTCACGCACTTCCGCGCCTTTGACGTGGCGATACCCCGGCAACTCATGCGGGAAAGACCCCATGTCACACGAACCTTGCACGTTGTTCTGGCCACGCAAAGGATTCACGCCCACCCCCGGCCTGCCAATATTTCCGGTCATCATGGCAAGGTTTGCAATGCCGATCACCGTGGTTGAACCCTGAGAATGTTCTGTTACGCCGAGACCGTAGTAGATCGATCCATTGCCACCCAAGGCAAAAAGCCGGGCTGCGGCACGCACGGTATCCGCCTTGACCCCGGTCCACAGTTCAACGGCTTCAGGGGCATGCTGGGGCTGGCTCACAAATTCAGCATAGTCCTCGAACTCGTCCCAATCGCAACGTTCCTGGATAAACTTCTGGTCATACAAACCTTCGGTCACAATCACATGCGCCAAGGCTGTGACGATCGCCACGTTGGTTCCAGGTGTCAGCGCAAGGTGGTGTTCCGCCTTGACATGCGGGCTTTCGACGATGTCAGTGCGGCGCGGATCAATGACGATCAGCTTTGCGCCTTTGCGCAGCCGTTTCTTCAGGCGGCTTGCGAACACCGGGTGTCCATCAGTGGGGTTTGCACCAATGATGATGACAACATCTGTATGTTCAACCGAATCAAAGTCTTGCGTTCCGGCCGAGGTGCCGAGAGTCTGCCCCAGACCATAGCCCGTCGGAGAATGGCAGACGCGGGCGCAGGTATCCGTATTGTTGTTCATAAACACGGCACGCGTCAGTTTTTGAACCAGATAGGCCTCTTCATTGGTGCAGCGGGAAGAGGTGATAACACCCACAGAATGCCGGCCGTGCCGTTCGATAATGCCTTGCATGCGATTGGCGGTGAAGGCCATCGCCTCGGCCCAGGACACTTCCTGCCACGGGTCGTTGATGCTGTCGCGGATCAACGGGTTGAGAATGCGATCCTTGTGACTGGCGTAGCCGTAGGCAAAGCGACCCTTGACGCAAGAGTGACCGCGGTTCGCCTTGCCGTGCTTGTAAGGCACCATGCGCACCAACTCGTCGCCGCGCATTTCGGCCTTGAAGCTGCAGCCAACGCCACAATAGGCGCAGGTCGTGATGACAGACCGTTCAGGGGTGCCGATCTCGATGATCGACTTTTCCTGCAGGGTCGCCGTGGGGCAGGCCTGCACGCAAGCGCCGCAGGACACGCAATCCGAGGACAGCGCAGTGTCGTCCTTGGCCCCGAACGAAACACGGCTGTCAAATCCGCGACCTTCAATGGTCAGAGCGAAGGTGCCCTGCACCTCTTCGCAGGCCCTGACACACCGGGAACACACGATACATTTCTGTGGATCATAGCTGAAATAGGGATTGGAATCGTCGCGCGGAATGTAGTGCGGGTTGGCAATGCCAGAGGTGTCCTTGGCCTTGAAATGAGTTTCGACCGCTTCGTAACGCACATCGCGCAAACCCACCGCGCCCGCCATATCCTGCAATTCACAGTCACCGTTGGCGCTGCAGGTCAGGCAATCCAACGGGTGATCCGAGATGTAAAGCTCCATCACGCCGCGGCGCAATTGCTTCAGTTTGGCGTTTTGGGTGTGAACTTTCAGGCCCGGTGCGACCGGCGTTGTGCAGCTGGAAGGTGTGCCATTGCGGCCTTCGATTTCCACCAGGCACAGGCGGCAAGACCCGAAGGCTTCCACACTGTCCGTTGCGCAAAGTCTCGGCACCGAGATACCGATTTCCGCCGCCGCGCGCATGATCGACGTGCCTTCTGGCACCGTGATGTCAAAGCCGTCGATGGTCAATGTGACCATTTGTTTTGATTTGGCCGCCGGGGTGCCAAAATCACGATCAGGAATGATGAAATCTTTCATTCTGCGGCTACCTTTGTGGCGTTGAAGTCATCAGGAAAATGGGTCAGCGCTGACATCACCGGATAGGGTGTGAAGCCACCCAAAGCGCAAAGTGAACCAGCCTTCATAGTGTTGCAAAGATCAGTCAGCAGTGGGATGGCCGCGGCGTCCCCCTTGGCAATACGGTCGACGGTTTCAACGCCGCGCACAGCACCGATGCGGCAGGGTGTGCATTTGCCACAGGACTCGACCGCACAAAATTCCATGGCAAAGCGGGCTTGCTTCAACATGTCGGCGCTGTCGTCAAACACGGTCAGGCCGGCATGACCAATCAAGCCTTCTTTTCCTGCAAACTCTTCATATCCGAAGGGGGTGTCGAACAAGGCGCGCGGAAAGTATGCACCCAGTGGCCCGCCCACCTGAACCGCTTTGACGGGGCGGCCAGAGGCTGTGCCACCGGCAATGGTGTCAACGATCTCGCCCAGGCTCAGGCCAAAGGCAATCTCATAAAGGCCGCCAAATCTGACATTTCCGGCGATTTGCAAGGGGATGGTTCCACGCGATCTGCCAAGACCGAAGTCCTTGTAATGGGCGGCGCCTTTTTCAAAAATCACCGGAATTGACGCCAGGGAAATGACGTTGTTCACCACGGTCGGCTTGCCCATGAAACCTTCGAGTGCTGGCAGGGGCGGTTTGGCGCGCACGACGCCGCGTTTGCCTTCAAGGCTGTTGAGCAGGCTGGTTTCCTCGCCACAGACATAAGCCCCGGCGCCGACACGGATGTCGATGTCGAAACCGAAATCGGCCCCCAAGACAGCCGCGCCAAGCAGACCTTCCATGCGCGCAATCGCGACGGCCTTTTGCATCACATCAATAGCGATGGGGTATTCTGAACGGATGTACACAAAACCCTTGGTGGCACCCGTCGCCAGTCCGGCAATGATCATGCCTTCGATCAGGGTGAAGGGATCGCCTTCCATCAGCATACGGTCGGCGAAAGTGGCGCTGTCACCTTCGTCAGCATTGCAGACGATGTATTTCTGGTCCGCCTGCGCCTCGGAGACGGTCTTCCACTTGATACCGGTCGGGAACCCCGCGCCACCGCGGCCACGCAGGCCGGAGTTCGTCACTTCAGCCACAATGGCTGCTTTGTCCATTGTCAAGGCGCGGGCCAAGCCGGACAGGCCACCTTGTGCTTTGTAATCGTTCAGGGAAAGCGGGTCGATGATGCCCACGCGGGCAAATGTCAGACGGGTTTGGGCGCGCAGCCAAGGCAGGTTTTCTGTCAAACCCAAGGCCTTTGGGTGCATGGACAGATTGTCAAACAGTGTGGGCACATCGGCCAGCGTCATCGGGCCAAAGGCCATTCGGCCTGTCGGGGTTTCCACCTCGGCAAGCGGTTCAAGCCAGACCATGCCGCGAGATCCATTGCGAACGAGCGTTAGGTTTATGCCTTTTTCCGCAGCCTGAGCCATCAAAGCCGCTGCGATTTCGTCGGCACCCAGTGCGACTGCGGCGCTGTCGAGGGGCAGGTAAATCTTCATTTCAAATCTCCGACGATGGCGTCTATCCGGGCTTCGTCGATGCGCCCGATCAGCTTGCCATCATAGATCGCCGCCGGTCCACATGCGCACAGACCGAGGCAAAACACCGGCTCCAGCGTGATCTGGCCACCCCTTGTGGTTTCGTGCCAATCTATTCCCAAGGATTTCCTGGCATGGGCCGCCACCCGATCGGCCCCCATCGCCTGGCAAGATTCAGCGCGGCACAGTTTCAAGACATGCGCCCCGGCGGGGGTTTCACGGAAATCGTGATAAAAGCTGATCACGCCATGCACTTCGGCCCGACTGATATTCAGTCCTTTGGCGATGACTGGCACAGATGTCTGGGGAATGTAGCCAAATTCGGCCTGAATGGCATGCAGGATTGGCAGCAAGGCACCCTCCATCCCTTTGTGATGGTTCAGGATTTCCTCAACTTTGGTGGTGACGTCAACGGAATCGAGCATATTGGGGACCCTTTGCCAACCTGCCAGCAGTGATACGCGGTTTGATAGATAAATCAATATTGATATACCGTTGCTTGATAGGTGAAGCCTATCATCTCAGCTTGACGGCCAGTCGTGCTGCGGCGTCCATCAGGGCCTGAAGGACCGGGGTTTGCGGATCGCGTTTGGCGGTGATCAGGCCGACCAGATGTTCGGCCTCGGGGTCAACAATCGGAATGGCCACAAGGCCTTGGCCGGTGAACATTTCGGCCAGTTTCATCGGCACGACCGATGCCCAAAGCCCCGATTTCACATGCGCCACCAAGGCAATCGTGGAGTTCGACTCGACCGTGGGCATCACGCGTGCGCCGACCTCGGCCAAGTGCTGGTTGACGATCCGTCGGTTTTGCATGTCGGCGGTGAGCAGACACAGCGGTTCCTGCGCAAGTTCGGCCCAACTGACGCGGGCCCGATCGGCCAGAGCCGTGTTCGGCGCGCAGAGGTAGCGGTAAAACTCTGTATAAAGCGGGGTTTGGTTGACGCGTCCCAACGGCTCATTGTTCAGATAGGTCAGCCCGGCATCAAGTTCGAGGCTTTCGATGCCGGCCAAAATCTCTGCCGAAGTGCGCGACAGGATGGTGACGCGCATGTTGGGGTGGCGGGCGGTAAACGGGGCGGTCAGATCGGCCACCATGGGCAAAGCGGTCGGAATGACCCCGATGCGCAGATTGCCCGAAAGGCCCGCGTGAACAGAGCGCATTTCATCCTTCAACGCCCGCATGTCGCCGACGATGCGGCGCGCCCAATCCAGAACACGTTGACCTTCGGGGGTAAGCCCTTGAAAACGTGAGCCGCGAAAAACCAACTGCACGCCAAGCTGATCTTCAAGCTGGCGAATGGCCGAGGACAGGCTGGGCTGCGTCACCCGGCAGACCTCTGCCGCGCGGCCAAAGTGACGCTCGTTGGCGAGGGCGATGAACATTTCCAGTTTGTCGATCATGGGGGCAGGGTGGCGGGGAATTGCAATCGGTGCAAGGGCCGCAGCCTTCGCTGCGCCGGAACCATGTTCGGGCCCGATATTTGGACCAACGCGCAAGGCACAGGTTGCGCAGGTTGGTGGGACGCCCTACCTTTGCGCCATGATGAAATTTATCCCCTTATTGAAGCGTCCGCCCCTGGTGCCGGTGATCCGGCTGTCGGGGTCTATCGGCAGCGGTCGCAACGCATTGAGTGATGCGGGGTTGGCCCCGGTCATCGAAAAAGCATTCAAGATGAAGCCCGCTGCTGTGGCTTTGGTGATCAACTCACCGGGCGGATCGGCTGTGCAATCCAGCCTGATCGCGGCCCGTATCCGGCGGTTGGCAGATGCGCAGAACGTGCCCGTGCATGCGTTCGTCGAAGATGTTGCGGCCAGTGGTGGCTATTGGCTGGCCTGCGCGGCGGATCAGGTCTGGGTCGATGCGTCCTCTATTGTCGGGTCAATCGGGGTGATTTTTGCCTCGTTCGGATTCCCCGATCTGATGGCGCGGCAGGGGATTGAGCGGCGGGTGGTGACGGCGGGGCGGTCGAAAAGCTTTGCCGATCCCTTTTTGCCGCAAAAGCCCGAGGATGTGGACCGGCTGCGGGCGCTGCAGGACCCCATTCATCAGGCGTTTATCGCGCATGTGAAGGCGCGTCGGGGCGGGCGGTTGGCCGATGCTGATCTGTTCAACGCCGATATCTGGGTCGGGCAGGGTGCGGTTGATCTGGGATTGGTGGACGGTTTGGCGCATCTGGTGCCCAAGATGAAGGCCCTGCATGGCGACAAGGTGCGATTGGTGCCGCTGGGTCAAAAGCGCAGTTTGCTGTCGCGGTTCGGGTTGACCATTGCCGAAGACACCCTGTCGGCGGTAGAGGATCGGGCGCTTTGGGCGCGCTACGGATTGTAACATGGTCAAAGCTGTCATCGTCTTTCTTGTGGTCATGCTGGTGATTGGCATGATCGGCAACGCCCTGTTTCCCGGATCGCTGGGGCGGTCGGTGAAAAAACGCTTTGGCCGGGCGAAACCCGCTGTTTGCCCAAGCTGCGGGCGCTATGTGATGGGCCTTAAGGGCTGCGACTGCAAGAAGGGCTGAAGATGCGGGCATTGGTGACGGGGGCGGGCAAACGGCTGGGCCGGGAGATGGCGCTGTATCTGGCGCGCCGGGGCTATGATGTGGCCGTGCATTTCGCGTCGTCGCGCAAAGAGGCCGAGGCGACAGTGGCCGAAATCTCTGCGTTGGGCCGAAAGGCGGTGTCGTTGCGGGCCGATCTGCTGATTGAAAGTCAGGTTGAAAAGCTGATCGGGATGGCGGTGCAGGGTCTGGGCGGGCCCTTGACGGTGTTGGTGAACAACGCCTCGATCTTTGAATATGACAGCCTGCAGACCGCGACGCGGAAAAGCTGGGACCGGCACATCGAGAGCAATCTGCGCGCGCCGTTCGTGCTGACGCAAGGCTTTGCGGCGCAAGTGCCCGAGGCGGGGCAGGACGGTGCAGGGGAACCAGTGGCGCGGGGGCTGGTGGTCAACATGGTCGATCAGCGCGTGCACAAACTGACGCCTGAATTCATGAGCTACACCTTGGCAAAGATGGGTCTTTGGGCGCTGACACAGACTGCGGCGCAGGCTTTGGCGCCCAATGTGCGGGTGAACGCCATCGGGCCGGGGCCAACTCTGCAGGGGGGGCGGCAAAGCGACGGCCATTTCGCCCGTCAGCGGGCGGCAACGATCCTGAAACGCGGTGCCAATCCGGGCGATATCACGGCGGCGCTTGGGTTTTTCCTCGATTCGCCAGGGGTCACCGGGCAAATGATCGCGGTGGATGGCGGTCAGCATTTGGCATGGCAAACCCCGGATGTCATCGGCGTTGAATGAGGCTTTGACCCGGCTTGGACAAAAGTTGTCCACTTTTGGCACAGTGTTCACAAGCCCGTTACAAAATGTTCTGATTTATCAGGGATTTGCCCGACGGAAGAAAATCTTTCGTTATTATTCAGAGGGTTAAATAATTGCCTAAAAAACAGGCAAACATGGGAATGGTGCGAAAAACAAGGGAAAATTGGCGGTTCTGAAATCTTCTCCGCAATGTTATCCACAGAAAGCGTGGATAGCTTTGCTCTTGCCCCGGCAAGGGGTTCATTGCAGCCGATACGAAGAATCGATGACTCCTGAAGCGGTGATGGTGCATGAGCGAGATCAATCTGACCGGACATGACCTGATTCAGGATTACCTGAAAACCCTGGATGGCAGCCCGGGCGTTTACCGCATGTTGAACGCAGCGTCCGAGGTGCTTTACGTCGGCAAAGCGCGCAATTTGCGGGCGCGGGTGTCGAATTATGCGCGGATTTCAGGGCACTCGGGGCGCATTGCGCGGATGATCTCGGAAACGGTGTCGATGATGTTTCTGACCACGCGGACCGAGATGGAAGCGCTGCTGCTTGAACAGAACCTGATCAAGCAGTTGAAGCCGCGCTACAATGTGTTGTTAAGGGATGATAAATCTTTCCCGAATATCCTGATTTCGCGGGAACATGCTTTTCCGCAGTTGAAGAAACACAGGGGGAAGCGCAGCGAGAAGGGCAGCTATTTCGGACCATTCGCGTCGGCCGGCGCGGTGAACCGGACTTTGAATCAGTTGCAGAAGGTGTTCCTGCTGCGCAACTGTTCGGATGCGATGTTTGAATCGCGCACGCGGCCTTGTTTGCAATACCAGATCAAACGCTGTGCCGCGCCTTGCACGGGGCGGATCGACGGTCCGGCCTACGCAACGCTGGTGGCCGATGCCGAGCGGTTTTTACAGGGCAAAACCACGACAGTGCAGGCCAATCTGGCAACGGAAATGGCTGTGGCGTCTGAGGCGATGGAGTTTGAACGCGCGGCGGCGCTGCGGGACCGAATCAAGGCATTGACGCAGGTGCAGCAAAGCCAAGGCATCAACCCGGCGTCGGTGCCAGAGGCGGATGTGATTGCGCTTTATCTGGAGGGCGGGCAGGCCTGCGTGCAGGTGTTTTTCATTCGTGCGAATCAAAGTTGGGGCAACCGGGATTTTTATCCGCGCACGGGGGCAGGGGCGGATGAAGCGGAAATTCTTGAGGCCTTTGTGGCGCAGTTTTACGATGACAAGGAACCGCCCAGGCTGATCTTGCTGTCGCATCCCGTCGAGAATGCAGATTTGCTGGTCGATTTGCTGTCAGACCGCGCCGGGCGTCGCGTTGAATTGGCGGTGCCGCAACGGGGCGAGAAGGCGGAACTGGTGGAAAACGCTGCGCGCAACGCCCGAGAAAGTCTGGCGCGGAAGATGTCGGAAAGCTCGACCCAGAACAAGCTTTTGGCGGGGCTGGCCGAGGCATTTGATCTGGACGCCCCGCCAACACGGATTGAGGTGTACGACAACGCGCATATTCAGGGATCGGATGCCGTTGGTGGCATGATCGTGGCGGGGCCGGATGGGTTCTTGAAGTCGCAGTACCGCAAGTTCAACATCAAGTCGGACGCCGGCAAGAACAGTGACGATTTAGGCATGATGCGCGAAGTGATGACGCGACGGTTTGAACGGCTGCTCAAGGAAGATCCCGAACGGACCTCGGGGTCTTGGCCGGACCTGTTGTTGATCGACGGCGGCGCAGGGCAGGTGTCCGCCGTGGGTGGCATTCTGGCAGAACTGGGTGTCGATGATATTGCCATGGTCGGCGTGGCCAAGGGCATCGACCGGGATGCAGGCAAGGAAGAGTTCTATCGCATGGGTCTGCCGGTGATGGCCCTGCAGCGCAACGATCCGGTGCTGTATTTCATTCAAAGATTGCGCGATGAGGCGCACCGCTGGGCCAATGGCGCGCACCGGGCCAAGCGGGCGAAAGTGGTGTCGATCACACCTTTGGACGACATTCCCGGCATAGGCGCAACACGCAAGCGCGCACTTTTGGCGCATTTCGGATCGGCCAAGGCGGTGGCACGGGCTGGATTGTCGGACCTGACCGCGGTGCCGGGGATATCCGAGGCGATGGCAAAAGCGATCAGCGACTTTTTCAGTGCCAGGGGCTGAAAGATTATTGCGGGGAATGACCGCGGCTATGGCGTTGCGGGGCGGGTTGTCAGAATTTTTGTCACTTCCGCCGCAGCAGTCCCCGGAATGCTTGTCCGTGCAAAAAGTCTGTTTCAGGGCGAATCCTTTTCAAAAATCCCGACCGCAATTCGTGCATTTTCGCACAATTTAGGTGCAATAGTGGCTATTGCCTGACTGGGTTGCACAGACCATATGAGGTCCAACAGCATGACAACCACAGGATCAAGACCATGACCAATATTCTGCGAATTGAAGCGTCGATCAAAGGCCCGGCCGCAATTTCCCGCAAACTGACCGACCGGATCATGGCGCGTCTGCTTGCCGCCCACCCGGATGCGCAAGTCGTGACCCGCGATCTCTCGGACGGCGTGCCGCAGATTGATGGCAACTGGTTGGGCGCGGTGTTTTCGCCGGCCGAAGCGCGCAATGATGCGCAACAGGCGATTGCCGCGATCGCCGACACCTATCTGGCCGAAGTGAAGGCCGCTGATGTGCTGGTCATTGCGCTGCCGGTCTACAATTTCGGCGTACCGGCGCAATTGAAGTCGTGGATTGACCAGTTGGCCCGCAAGGGTGAAACCTTCAACTACACCGAAACCGGTCCGGTTGGTTTGCTGACTGGCAAGCGCGCAATTGTGGCGTTCACCTCTGATGGCACCAAGTTCGGGTCGGAGATCGACTTCGCTTCGGGTTACATCCGCCATATGCTTGGGTTCTTTGGCATCACCGATGTGCAGTTTGCCGCAGCCGATGCCATCGCCTTTGGACCGGAAGCCGCAATTGCCAAGGGTGAAGCCGAAGTCGACGCGCTGGCTGCCTGAGGTTTGTCTTGCGGCGGGCTGGGGGGGACACTCCCCCCCCAGCCCGGCCATAGGCCGGGTGTTCTTCGCGAAAACCTTCCACTGGAAGGTTTTTGAGCGCCAATCCCCAGTAGGATATTTTCAGACCGATGACTGCAGATTTCGGTCAAATTTGATGCAAAGGCCCCGGAGCACTCCGGGGCCTTTTGCTTACAAGGTCACAAATGCAAAACGGGGACTGCTTGCGCGGCCCCCGTTTCAAATTTGATGAGATGGGCTTATTCAGCCCCTGACATTATGCCAGTGCGAGGTTGATCGCCGACTCGCGGCCGTCACGGCCAGCTTCGATGTCGAAGGTCACTGCCTGACCGTCGTTCAGCTGACGGATGCCAGCGCGTTCCATAGCGGACACATGGACGAAAACGTCCTTGTTGCCGTTTGCCGGTGCGATGAAGCCGAAGCCCTTGGTTGCGTTAAACCACTTCACGGTGCCATTAGCCATCGTGAGATCTCCTAAGTTTGGTGTGCCATACGCGGAGTGCTATGGCTTGGCTCAGTCACGTAAGAATCGAGTACTGAAGCCCAGAGGAGACAGATTTTTCGATAGATATCGTTTTTCGCCCACCACATATGAACCATTTTCAGCCAATAATCAAGAGGGGCGGCGAAAGATTCATTTCCGCTCGGCTCGCCCGCCTTGGTCCAGATCAGTGGGTTGGGCGGCGCAAACGTGACCGGTCAGTCCTGCACCCGGCCATAATAGCCGTAGTCTTCGGTGTTGATCACGATGCGCGCGCCCGGTCCGATATGCGGCGGCACCATCACCCGGATGCCATTTGTGCAGATGGCGGGCTTGTAGGACGAAGACGCGGTCTGGCCTTTGACCACCGGTTCGGTCTCCGCGACCTCGACATTGACGCGTTGCGGCAGTTCCATTGCAATTGCCACGCCTTCATAGGTTTTCAGATAGACCTTCAGACCATCGGTCAGAAAGGCCTTGTCATCACCGACAACATCGGGGTGAACCGCAAATTGCTCATAGGTTGCGGGTTCCATAAAGTGGAAGCCCTCACTGTCTTCATATAGAAAATCATACTCACGGTCGTCGACATTGGCCTTTTCCACCATTTCCGTGGTGCGCCAGCGTTCGGCCACCTTCACCCCGTCCGAAATGCGCCGCATGTCCACAGACGTGGTGGGCGTGCCTTTGCCGGGGTGGAAGTTTTCGGCCTTGAGAACGGCGTAGAGTTTGCCGTCCATCTCGACGACATTGCCTTTGCGAAGGCTGGAGGCGATGACTTTCACAGGGTCGTTCCTTGTTCTTGGCTGGCCCCAAGGATAAGGGGCGCGACGTAATCGCGACGCTTTAGCCCATTTGCCGGGGAATCTCCAGATGAAAGCCGAAAATAAGGAACAGGCATGGTGGCACCCCCAGCGGCACGCCGATCGGCGGGGGATATTGCTGGCGCGCAATCGCATTCAGGCGGCTTTGCGCGGTTGGCTGGCGGCGCATGACTTTGTCGAGGTTGACCCTTCGGCGTTGGCGGTCAGTCCGGGCAACGAGGCGCATTTGCACGGCTTTGTCACTCAGGCCGTTGGCAATGATGGGGTGGCGCGGGCGATGTATCTGCACACCAGCCCGGAGTTTGCGATGAAAAAGCTGTTGGTGGCAGGGGAAATGCGGATCGCGGCCTTTGCGCATGTCTGGCGCAACCGTGAGCGGGGGGCGCTGCACAGCCCGGAATTCACCATGCTGGAATGGTATCGTGTGGCTGAAGATTACACGGTTCTGATGGCCGATGTGGTGGCGTTTTGCCGGTTGGCGGCGGATGTCGGTGGCGCAGGTTTGCGGTTTCGCGACAAGATCTGCGATCCCTATGCCGAACCGGAGCGTTTGACCGTTGCGCAGGCGTTTTTGCGTTATGCCGGGGTGGATCTGCTGGCGAGCCTTGCCGCTGATGGCACACCCGACGCCAAGGTTCTGGCGGGCGAGTTGCGCCGTGCGGGGCTGCGTGTGGCCGTCGATGACACCTGGTCGGATATGTTGTCGCGGGTTTTGGGAGAGTTGGTCGAACCGCATCTCGGCATCGGTCGGATCACCATCCTGGATGAATACCCGGCTGCCGAAGCGGCTTTGGCGCGCAAGCATCCCGGCGATGCGCGGGTTGCGGAACGGTTTGAGGTTTACGCCTGCGGTGTCGAACTGGCCAACGGCTTTGGTGAGTTGACCAACCCGCAAGAACAGCGGCGCCGCTTTGATCTTGAAATGGACGAAAAGGCCCGCGTTTACGGCGAACGCTATCCGGTGGACGAAGATTTTCTGGCCGCACTGGCCTTGATGCCTGCGGCCAGCGGGATTGCCATGGGTTTTGACAGGGTGGTGATGCTGGCCACAGGGGCACCAAGGATTGATGATGTGATCTGGACGCCTGTGCCCTTGGTCTGAACCCAAGTCCGGCAAGGGTGAAATCGCACTTCCCCCCGCCCCGAAGGACGGGTACGACTTGGATCATGAAATGGTCGATCCCAAACACGCTTACCGTGATCCGACTGATCGCTGCCCCCGGTGTAGCGCTCATGTTCCTTTATTTCCACCGTCCCTGGGCCGACTGGTTTGCGCTGACCTTGTTTGTGGGTGCGGCCATCACCGATTGGTTCGATGGTTATCTGGCCCGGTTGTGGAAGCAGGAAAGCAAGTTCGGCACCATGATGGACCCGATTGCCGACAAGGCGATGGTGGTGATCGCAATCATGGTTCTGACCGGATATTCGGCGATGAATCCCTGGTTGATCCTGCCTTCCACGGTGATCCTGTTCCGTGAGGTCTTTGTGTCTGGCCTGCGCGAATTCCTTGGGGCCAAGGCGGGGTTGCTGAAGGTGACCAGGTTGGCCAAATGGAAAACCACGGCGCAGATGGTGGCGATTGCGGTGATGTTCCTGGGCACCGGGCTGGAATATCAGACCGGGGTGGCCATGCAGGGCATGACACCTGAACAATACGCCGATGCGGTTTCGGCAGGGGTCGCTGATCCGATCCGCGCCTGTGGCCGCAGCGCCTGCGCCAGTGTGGCCGGGTATGCCGGCCTGATCCTGATGTGGATCGCGGCGGTGCTGACGGCGATGACCGGCTGGGATTACTTCAACAAATCGCGGCCGTTTCTGCGGGATGATCCATGATCGACGTGCTGTATTTCGCTTGGGTCCGTGAACGCATCGGGGTGCCGCGCGAACGCATTGAAACGCAGGCCGCCACCGTGAATGATCTGATTTCTGAACTGGTGGTGCGCGAAGAGCGGTATGCAATGGCTTTTTCAGACCTGGCATCGTTGCGCGTGGCGCTGGATCAAGAGCTTGCGTCTTTTGATGCGCCATTGGCCGGGGTACGGGAAGTGGCGTTTTTTCCGCCGATGACAGGGGGCTGACATGCGGGTCAGCGTGCAGGCCGCGCCATTTGATCTTGGGGCCGAGTCGAACGCCTTTGCGGCAGGTGTCGGCGGGGCGGGGGCGGTGGTGACCTTCACGGGCCTTGTGCGCGACAATGCTGGCACCCTGTCCGCGATGGAGATCGAACATTATCCGGGGATGACCGAAACCGCGCTTGCCGCGATGGTGGCGCAGGCGATGGAACGCTGGACCTTGCTGGATGCTTTGGTGATCCACCGCTATGGGCGGTTGACCGCGGGCGAGCCGATCATGATGGTGGCCACCGCCGCGCGGCACCGGGCCGATGCTTTTGCGGCGGCGGAATATCTGATGGATTACCTGAAATCGCGCGCGCCGTTCTGGAAGAAGGAACTGGGCCCGGACGGCGCGGAATGGGTTGCCGCGTGCGACGAAGATGAGGACGCGTTGCGGCGCTGGTAGGCTTGGGCGCGGATGTGTTGCAATGCGATCCGGTTTGTGGCGAGCCAAGACAATCCCGGTCTAGGATTGCTGCCTGTTGTCACCCTGCAGCTGAACCAGGTGAAGCGCAAAGCGCGTCAACCGTGATGCGCTGTCCAGGTTGGCTGCAGATCGCCTGGCGTGGCTCTGGCCGCATGAATCGCGCGCGCAATGGCCCGCGCCAGACAGATCGCTGCGGCATGGCCGATCTGAAAGCTGTCGGTCAGCGGATCTTGCATCTCTTTGGCCCCGGTGGCGGCTGCAAACACCAGATCCCCATCCAGCGGCGTATGCGACGGCACCATCGCGCGCGCCATGCCGTCATGGGCAGTGGTGGCCATGCGTTGCGCCTGGGCTTGGGTCAGGGCGGCGTCGGTGGCGACAATGGCGATGGTCGTGGCCTCGCCCAAGCGTTTGCGCGGGATTGGCGCGGCGGTGCTGGCAGGGGTTGTGCTGATGCCGCGTGCGCCGAATTCCGCGTCCATCTCCCAAGGCGCGGCCCAGAACTGCGCGCCATCATTCACCGTGACACTGCCCAATGCATTCACCGCCACCAGGCCACCCACAGCGATGCCAGACGGCAGAATGATCGAGGCAGACCCCAGACCGCCCTTCCAGTAACCGGTCATGGCCCCGTAACCCGCCCCCACCGTGCCAAGGCCGAAATCAGCCGCGGCTTGGTGAAGTGCTGTTCGACCCAGATCGTAATAGGGATTGCGCGTCCATGACTTTTCTCCGCCATTCAGCAGATCAAACAGGATCGCCCCCGGCACAATCGGCACGCGCTGATCGCCAACCGCAAAGCCGCGCCCCATTTCGCGCAACCCATCCGCCACACCGGAACAGGCATCCAGTCCAAAGGCGGAGCCACCGGAAAGCACAAGGGCGTCAACCTCTTGCACCAGTTTGTCCGGGGCCAGCAGGTCTGTTTCGCGGGTGCCGGGCGCGCCGCCCATGATGTGAACAGCGGCGGTAAAGGGGCGCTCGGCGGTCATCACGGTGCAGCCGGACCGCAGATGTGCGTCATGGGCATGGCCGATGCGCAATCCCGCGATGTCGGTGATCAGGTTGCGAGGGCCGGGGCGCATGGGCTTTCCAATCGAAAGGGGGCGTGACAGCGTGCAGCAAAGCATTGGGAGCGGACAAATGCAAAAAGTAGCGGTGATCACGGCGGGCGGCTCTGGCATGGGGGCGGCAGCGGCGCGGCGGCTGTCGGCGGATGGGTTCGCGGTGGCGATCCTGTCGTCGTCCGGCAAAGGCGAGGCTTTGGCGGCGGAACTGGGCGGCGTGGGCGTCACAGGATCAAACCAGAACACCGCCGATGTGGCGCGTCTGGTCAATGCCACAATGGCGCGGTTTGGCCGGATTGATGTGCTGGTGAACTCGGCCGGGCATGGGCCGCGCGCGGCATTGTTGGATATCACCGATGAGGGTTGGCATCAGGGCTTTGATATCTATTTCCTGTCGGCAGTGCGCCCGATTCGCTTGGTGACCCCGATCATGGAAGCCCAAGGCAGCGGTGGGTCCATCATCAACATCACCACCTTTGCAACGTTTGAACCCGATCCGGTCTTTCCCACCAGTGGCGTGGCGCGGGCGGGTCTGGCGGCGTTCACCAAGCTTTATGCCGACAAATATGCCCCGCAAGGCATCCGGCTTAACAATGTTTTGCCGGGGTTTATCAACAGCTTGCCCGAGAAGGAAGAATTCCGCGCCCGCATTCCGATGGGCCGCTATGGCCGGGTGGAAGAGATCGCAGGCACCGTCAGCTTTCTGGCATCCGAGGCGGCGGGCTATATCACCGGGCAAAACTTGCGTGTGGATGGCGGCATAACCCGCTCTGTCTAAGCTTTGGTAACGCATTCTTAAGCACTGCCATGGCAGCTTGCTGGCATGGCACATGACATCCAGATTGACCCGGCACAGACTGTACTTTTCTTTACCGTCCCGCTGCGACAGCGGGGCAGTGATCTGTTGGTCCTTGAAATCGAACGTCTGCGGCAGGCGGTGCGGTTGACGCGGGCGGAACGCCCGTTTCACATCGGCGCTTGGGTGGTGATGCCGGATCATCTGCACACGATCTGGACCATCCCCGATGACGACCACTCCGGGCGCTGGCGACGCATCAAGGCGCGGTTTTCGGCCAGTCTGCCCAAGCCACCCCAGCGGCAGGGCCCGGCTTTGGGTGGGGTGTGGCACCCAAAACTCTGGGTTCACAAGATAGCCGATGCGGCAGATCTTCAATTTCACATGCGCGCCTGTCAGATGGATCCGGTGCGACATGGCTTGGTCGACGCGCCGGGCGACTGGCCCTATTCGTCGTTCAAGACCCGCCCAGCCCTGGAATTGGCGGGCTAGGCGGTGCAGTTTTATGGCTTAGAAATCAAAAAGATCGCTCAGGAAACTTTCGCGGCGTTTCTTGGGGTAGCGACGGTCATCATCATCATCGCGGCGGCGCTGTTCTTCGCGATAGGGCGCGGGGTTGCGACCAGGTTCGGGCTGATAAACCGGGGTCGGCGGTGGCGGGGCCATCTCCCGGGGGGCCGCAGCACGCGCGGGGGCAGCATCCCCTGCGTTGCGTTCGATGATCTTGTCCAACTCGCCGCGGTCCAGCCAGACGCCGCGGCATTTCGGGCAATAATCAATCTCGACGCCGTTGCGATCGGCCATCACCAGGGTTTCGTTGTCGACGGGGCAGCGCATGTTGGTCTCCTCACTTGTGCAGCTTTTAGATGGGCACAAGCGCCGCCTGTGCAAGGGTGCAGCATTGCCGCGCGGCAAATTCGTGCTTAGCTGTCGGTTCTGTCGGGCAAAACGCCCCAAAAGGATCAGCTGATGACGACGACGCCGTATGTTCCGCCCAAGGTCTGGACCTGGGACGCCGCCAATGGGGGCCAGTTTGCCAGCACCAACCGCCCCATCGCCGGTGCCACCCATGAAAACGTGCTGCCGCAGGGCGAACACAAGTTCCAACTTTATTCGCTGGCGACGCCAAACGGCCAGAAAGTGACGATCCTGTTCGAAGAGCTGCTGCAGGCGGGTCATGACGCCGAATACGACGCTTGGCTGATCAACATCGGCAAGGGGGATCAATTCGGGTCGGGATTTGTGGGGGTGAATCCGAATTCGAAAATCCCCGCCTTGGTGGACCTGACCGGGGACGCGCCTTTGCGGCTGTTCGAATCGGGGTCGATGATGGTGCATCTGGCCGAAAAATTCGGGGCGTTTTTGCCCAAAACCGGTGCCGAGCGGGCCGAAGTGTTGAACTGGCTGTTCTGGCAAATGGGCTCCGCGCCGTTCCTGGGCGGCGGTTTCGGGCATTTCTATGCTTATGCCCCGGAAAAACTGGAGTATCCGATCAATCGTTATGCGATGGAAGCCAAGCGTCAGTTGGACGTGCTGGATCGTCGGCTGGCAGAGGTGCCTTTTGTGGCGGGCTCTGACTATTCCATTGCCGATATGGCAATCTGGCCGTGGTATGGCGGCATGGTGCTGGGCCGCGCCTACAATGCAGCAGAGTTTCTGGACGCAAAAAGCTACAAAAACGTCGTCGCCTGGGCGGAAAGAATTGACGCGCGGCCGGCTGTCAAGCGGGGCCGGATGGTCAACAAGACCTGGGGAGACGCGGCAGAGCAGGTACCAGAGCGGCATTCGGCGGCAGATTTTTCAGGCAAGGCGGTGTAGGAACGGGCCGCTGCGTGCAAAATCACGCAGCCTGCCCGTCACCAAACCCCCATGGACAGACGCCATCGGCACGGCTATTCAGGATGCCAAGCCGTGGCGATGGCGTCGTCACAGGGGAAACCCGCCGCTTGCAGGGCAACCTGCTTTCGTCCTGTACGCCGGGACCTTTCGGGGTTCTGCGCGCAACATCGCCAGACCCCAGCCATGAGGTCTGAAATGTCGATCAAAATCAGCGAACGTCCGCAGCAGTATCGCTTTCACCAGGGTGACCGGGTGCTGCCCTTTGCGGCCGAGGAATACGACGCCCGCCTGACTGGCTTGCGTGAACTGATGGAGGTGCATGGGGTCGAGGCATGTGTGTTCACCTCGATGCACAACATCGCCTATTATTCGGGCTTTCTGTATTGCGCTTTCGGGCGGCCCTATGGGCTTGTGGTGACCCCTATGCAAAGCGTTACCATCAGCGCCGGCATTGATGCGGGGCAACCCTGGCGCCGGTGCCACGGCGACAACATCACCTACACCGACTGGCAGCGCGACAATTTCTGGCGCGCCATCCTATCCGTCACCGGTGAAGGCCGTGTGATCGGTTGTGAGGCGGATCACCTGACGCTGGTCCAATCCGAAAAGCTCAATCATTTTCTGCAGCCCAGGCGTGGCGTCGACATTTCGCGCGGCACCATGGAGCAGCGGATGATGAAATCGGCGGCAGAACTGGCCCTGATCCGTCAGGGCGCTGCGGTTGCGGATGTGGGCGGCTTTGCCATTCGGGACGCGGTTCAGGAAGGTGCGCGCGAAATTGACATTGCCATGGCGGGCCGCAATGCCATGGAATTGGAGATTGCAAAGCGCTTTCCCGATGCCGAGTATCGCGACACCTGGGTTTGGTTCCAATCGGGGATCAACACCGATGGCGCGCACAATCCGGTGACCAGTCGCAGGCTCAAGCGCGGCGATATTCTCAGCCTGAACACCTTTCCGATGATTTCCGGCTATTACACCGCGCTGGAACGCACGCTGTTTGTGGGCGAAGTCGATGCCGCCAGCCGCCGGATCTGGGACATCAACCTGGCCGCGCATGAGTATGGCATCACTCTGTTGCAGCCCGGCGCGTCCTGTGCCGAGGTGACGCAAAAGCTGAACACGTTCTTTGAAGAGCATCAGGTCTTGCAATACCGCACTTTCGGCTATGGCCATTCCTTTGGCGTTCTCAGCCATTACTACGGGCGCGAGGCGGGGCTGGAGCTGCGCGAAGATATCGACACGGTGCTGGAGCCCGGCATGGTGATCTCGATGGAGCCGATGTTGACGGTCCCGGATGGCCAACCGGGCGCGGGCGGTTACCGTGAACATGACATCTTGTTCATCACCGAAGAGGGCAACGAAGACATCACGAAATACCCTTACGGCCCCGAATTCAACGTGGTGCGTTAGGCCGCAAGGCCCCCGGCGCTGCGGTACCGCCGGGGATTGGGTGCGGGCCGGGGTCGCACCGCCGATTCGAAGGCGAGCATCCGACCTTGGCCCACAGCCATGGATTGCGCGGGTGCTTGCGCAAACTGGGCCATCTATAGGCCCCAGCCGCTCGATTTGGCCACAAATTGCAGCGGCGGCACCACGCGCCCGCCTTTTCTTTTTCAGCCTTTTCGGTGGGGGTTGACGGCGTGGTAGGGGCGGGCGCTACGTGCCGCTAACTTCCCTCAAATTTGAGTCTGAACCGTGACCCATCCCGTTCTACGTCTGCTTAGCGTGCTGGCTTTGTCCGCACTGGCTGCCTGTGGCGCTCCGCAAGAAAGTGATGCACCACAGCAAGTGGTGCCGGGTTATGAAGGTGTCGAGGATGAGGGCTTTTTCATCCAGCCCGTCGCGGCACATCTTCTGGCCGAAGATCGGGCCCGCACCGAAGTGGAATACAAAGGCGACGAAGCCCCCGGAACCATCGTGGTCGATACCTTCTCGCGCAAACTGTACTATGTTTTGGAAAATGGCCGCGCCATGCGCTATGGCATTGCTGTGGGCCGTGAAGGTCTGTCGTTTCGCGGCAATGGCGTGATCGGGCGCAAGGCAAAGTGGCCGTCCTGGCAGCCGACGGCCAATATGGTGCGCACGCGTCCGGACCTTTACTTGGAATATGCGGACGGTCGTGCGGGCGGATTGGACAACCCGCTTGGCGCACGGGCGCTTTACCTTTATCGCGGCGGGCGGGATTCGATGTTCCGCATTCACGGCACCATCCAGAATGACTCGATCGGACACGCCACTTCAGCGGGCTGCATCCGTTTGTTCAATCAGGATGCAATCGAACTTTATGAGCGGGTTGATCTGGGCACGCGCGTCAAGGTGCGCTCTCTGGAGGAAAGCCTTGCAATCGAAGGCCCCTATATGGACGACGCCTATGGCCGTGCCGTGCCCGAGACACCCGAGAACATCGCCAAAAAAGAAGTAGAGGCGCTGGAGATCATCGAAGCCGAAGCGGCCAAGGTCAAAGCGGATGCTTTGGCTGCCGAAAAGGCCGCAAAAGAAGCGGCCAAGGCCGACAAAAAGCGGCTGTCGGCCTGCAAGCGCAACGGCATTGACGCGGCTGATTGCCCGCCTTTTCCAGAGGAATTGGTGGCTGACGCCAGCTAGGTCGGATCAGCTGCGGATCACATAGTCTTTCAGGGTCGTTTCCAGCACCTCCCATGTGCCCTCAAACCCTGGACGAATGGCAAAACGGTCACCCGCGCGCAGTTGGGTGGCCGTTCCCATGTCGTCGGTCAGAATGGAATGACCGGAGTGGATGCAGACATATTCCCATTCCGCGTAAGACACCCGCCATTTGCCAGGGGTCGACTGCCACAGGCCGCAATAAAGTCCGTCACTGTCCTCGATGTTCCAGGTTGTGTGCACGGGGTCGCCCGCGATCAGCTTGACCGGATCGGGTCGGCTGACTTCGGCCGGGGCTGCGGTTTTGTCGATGCGTAAAAGGCGGGTCATGGCGGGCTCCTCGGCTCTGGGCGGCTTGACGCTGCAATGCGGCGCAAGAATCTTGCTGTCGCGGCAAAGCTGTGCCCATATACTGTGCAAGTCGATCATCCACGGAGCCGATCATGAGCGCAACCTCCCCCGTTCGCGCGGTTTTGCCCCCTGACATCCGGGCGCGCAAAGGCCAGGCACCGCTTGTCGTACTGACCGCCTACACCACGCCGGTGGCGCGGCTGGTGGACCCGCATTGCGATATGGCGCTGGTCGGGGATTCGGTGGGGATGGTGCTGCACGGCATGCCCAGCACCTTGGGCGTGACGATGGAGATGATGATCCTGCACGGGCGTTCTGTGGTACGGGGTCTGACCCGCGCCATGCCGATCATCGACATGCCTTTTGGCAGTTATGAGGAAAGCCCGCTGCAGGCCTACAGGAATGCCGCCCGGCTGATGTCGGAAACCGGTGCGCCTTGCGTTAAGCTGGAAGGCGGCGCGCATATGGCGGAGACCATTGCGTTTATGACCAAGCGCGGGGTGCCGGTGATGGCGCATATCGGCCTGACGCCGCAATCGGTGAACACGTTGGGTGGTTACAAAGTTGTGGGTCGCGATGACGAGGCCGAAAGTGTGATAGCCGACGCCCGCGCGGTTGAGGCCGCCGGGGCCTTTGCCGTTGTGCTGGAAAAGGTGCCGGTGGGGCTGGCGGCGCGGATCACGCAAAGTCTTGAAATCCCGACGATTGGCATCGGCGCAGGCGCGCAGTGTGATGGTCAGGTGCTGGTGGTGGATGACATGCTGGGCCTGTTCACCGATTTCCGGCCCAAATTCGTCAAACGCTATGCCGAACTGGGGGCTGCTGCCGATGCGGCCATCGCCGACTATGCCGCCGAAGTCCGCAATCGGACGTTCCCGGCGGCAGAGCATGGCTTTGCCGATGTTCTGGCGAAGGGGCCGAAGTCTTGACGCTGATCATCCGGCGGGTGGCGGAACTGCGTGAGCAGGTGCGGGCGTGGAAAGCGACGGGGCAGAGTGTCGGTGTGGTGCCCACGATGGGCGCGCTGCATGAGGGGCATTTGTCGCTGGCGCGCGCGGCGAAAAAGGACTGTGACCGGGTGATCGTGACGATTTTCGTCAACCCCAAGCAGTTCAACAACCCTGATGACCTCAAGAAATACCCCCGTACTGAAGAGGCCGATGCGACGCTGTTGCGCTCGATAGGCGTGGATGTGATCTTCGCGCCCTTGCCGGAAGAGGTTTATCCCGACGGGTTCAATTCCACCGTTTCGGTGGGCGGGGTGTCGGAACCTTTGGAAGGCCGGATGCGGCCGGGCCATTTCGACGGTGTGGCGACCGTGGTGACAAAGCTTTTTGGCATGACCATGGCCGACCGGGGCTATTTTGGTCAAAAGGACTGGCAGCAGTTGCAGGTGGTGCTGCGGCTGGTGCGCGATCTCAATCTGCCGATCACCGTGGTCGGCTGCGAAACCATTCGGGAGTCGGACGGCCTGGCGATGTCGTCGCGCAACATCCGACTGACGCCGCAGGGCCGCGCGATTGCGGGCGTGCTGTTTGCCGCGATCAGCGCCGCCGCCGTGGACATCCGCGCCGGGCAGTCGGACCGCATGGCGATCCGCGAGGCCGCCGAAACCCTGCGGCATGCGGGGTTTGAACGGGTCGAGTACATAGAACTGCGTGACGCCGAGACATTGATGCCCTCGGATGACCCGCAACGCCCGCGCCGGATGCTCTCAGCCGCTTGGCTGGACGGGGTGCGGCTGATCGACAACATTCCGGTTTAGCTGCGGCAGCCGGGGGCCAGCCCCCGGTCCCCCGGAGTATTTGTGCCAAGATGAATGGCCCGAACTTGTCTCGGGGCAATATCCGCTTGGAGTGGCTGCAGACTTGGGCAAGGATGGCACTGTCGCTCATCGAGGTACTATTTTTGATGGCCATGTAGATGTAATATGAATTAACATGCCTATATCAAGGCACGTCATTTTAACGGAGGGTCCAATGGCCGATTTCGACACGCAGATCAAGGAAAGTCAGGCCCAGGTGGCCGCGGCGCAGGCGAAGATTTCCGAGATCACCGGCAAGATCGAGGCCGCGCGGTCCAAACTGGACGCCGGCGAAGTGTCGATCGACATCGAAAACGCCACGTTGGAAGATGTGCATCAGCACACCGATCTGATGAACGCCAACATTGCCGAGTTGATCATGGGCTTGGATGATGTGACGGCGGGGTTCTCGAAGGACTTCGACGAGATGCGCTCAAAGACCGGGATGGAGACATTCATCGGCATATTTTCGGACGCAAAGTCGGAATCGATGCGGCAGGAACGGATGCGCACGGCGTCGATTGACAGCAAGTTGCAGGATCTGATTTCCAAATCGGACATCATCGTGCGGCTGCTGCAGGGGCAGTTGGACCTGCTGAATACCCAGAAAACCAAGGTCGAGGTGAACCTTGGCAGCACCCTGACCGAACGTGAGGTCACGGTGGGCGCGCTGGAGCAGGTGCGGGCCGAGATTTCGGCGATGGACCCGAAGATTATTGAGCTTGAGAACAAGATTTCCGTTGAGCAGGACGCGGCGGCGCGGACCAAGCTGGAAACCGAACTGGCCGGGCTGAACGGGCGCTACAATGCGCTGGTGCAGGACGAACAGGTGCAGCTGGCGAAATCACAAACGCTGGAGCGCTATATCGAAAAGGGCAAGACCTGGGTGGACAGCTTGACAAACCAAGCCGCTACCCAGTTGGTTCTGATCAACAAATTGCAAACGGATACCAAGCAGCGGGTGGTTCTCTACGACGCGCTGACCTCATCCTTGAAGACGGCGCAGCAGCAGGATGTGGCCCACCGCATCAACGAAATCGGTGTGAAAACCGACCAAGAGGCGCAGGCGGCGATGGCGGCGATTGGCGCTGCCACCAATGACAAGATGGCCGACATGCTGGAAAGCCATGAGCAGCACATGGTCTTTGCCCGCGCCGTGCTGGAGCAGAAAGCCAAGGCCGATGAGCGCTTTGCCCGGCGGTTTGCCAAGATTGTCGAGAAGCACGACAAGAATGCGTATGGGGAATAAGCGGTGGCCGAGGTCAAGGACCAACTGACCAACGACCATATGGAGCTGTACGACACCCTCGTCGCCCGGCGCTATTTTGCCAAATTTGAACGCATCACCGGGCATTTGTTGCGGGTGGCCGGTGAGGTGGAGGCCGAGGGGCGGCTGACGCGGACCGAGGCGCGGACCCTGGGGCGCTATCTGACCGCACTGACCGCGACGTTCAAGGCGCTCAGCCACAAGTATCTGATGACCGGGCGGGCGGAAGGTTCGCCCCGGCTCACCTTTGACCGTCACGAATCCGGCTTTCCGGTGGCGCAAGAGCTGATGGTGATGGCGCTGGATGCCGCCCAAGTCACCAAACATCTGGGCGGCATGGCTGCCGAGGCCGAGTTGAAAGACCGCATGGTGCGCCAGATCGTGCGCGATCTGACGGTGCCGGTGCAATTGCAATTCGCCCTGTCGCAGCGGCTTTACTATGAGGCTTTGGCGCAGGGCGGTCTGTTCTGGGCGCGCAACGATCCCGATTGCCAGTGGATCGAGGATGTGACCCACAACGGCGCCGACCGGCGGCACTATCTGGTGCATTGGGCGGTTTATGACGCGCAGGCCAACCTGCCGGTGGTCTATCTGCTGGATGTCGCGGACAGCGGCAAGAAGGCGCTGCCGAATGATGACCGGCGCTGGCCGATGGTGCAGGCGCATCTGATGGCGCAGTCGCTCAACGGGTTGAAATTGCTGACGATTGCCCAAGGGTTTGACAAGGATTTCCCCGAAACCCACCCCAAACGCCTGCGCCGGATCACGCTGGGCCCGATGTACAGCCATGATTTCACCCTGCAATCGGGGCCGATCTCGCAGGTTTTGGCCAATGCCCAAGCCCCGGATGGCAGCGATTGGGCGCTGGTCTGGACGGTGGAAGACCTGATTTCCGACCGTGAAGAAGTCATCAAGGACGGTTGGTTTTCGACCCGTCCGCAGCAGATTTACCGGCTGGATGCCTTCCAAGGTGCCGATACCGGGGCCAGCAAGACGGAACGCATGGTGATTTTGCCCGAAACGCCCTATCAGGTTCTGGCAGAACTGAACCCGCCCGGCTTTCGCGAATTGCGGAAATTTGTGGTGGGGGCAGGCGGCCGGATCATTCCGGCCTAACAGAAGGACAATCCAATGACCAAATGTCAGTTTTACCGTAGCGAAATGAAGGTTGAGCGTACAAACGCGCATTACCCCGGCGCCAAGGAATTTGCGCCGCGCCGTGTGGCTGTGCCCTATTGCATCCACCCGGCCAGTGTGGCGTCCAAGGGATCAGGTAAGCCGTTGAATTGTGGCGGTGATCTGGCCAAGTGTCTGATCGCCGACCGGCTGTAAGGGGACCGATATGACCGCCGCGCGCGACACGATGGAACTGCGGGAAGAGACAATCAAGGCGCAGTACGAGGCGGCTTTGGGGCTGCTGACCGGATTTGACCACGCGCCACGGCTCGGCAAAGCTGTCGAGGTCGCCCCGGTTGAACGCTCCGCAGGCATCGGCGCGCGGCCGCGGTTTCGCTCGACCGTACCGGGGATGGTGACGCGGTCGACAGCGCGGCCGGGTGGGGTGCGTCTGATCGAACGCGTCGAAAGCCTGGGGGACGGCCTGGTGTCACCCATGCGGGCCAGCGCGTTGCACGCGATGCGGCGCGGCTTGGCGATTGCTTTGGCGATGGCCGAAACCTTTGCCGCACAATCTGGGCTGGCTGAGTTGAAAAAAGCCAATCTTGAGGGGCGTCTGGCCGACCTGAAGCGGGCCGAATTTACCGAACTTCTGGCCGCCGAAGCGCTGCTGTCTCTGCATGTGTTTGCCAACGCGACCGCGTTCTTGCTGGCCCCTCAGATGGGCACATTGACGGTCGAGGTTGGCGCTGTTGAAGAAATCCTGACCGACAACGCCCCTTTGGCCCTGCAAGGTGCGCTTTGGGAATTGGATCAGGACATCGCCAGTTTGGCAACCGACGAACCACGCCTGATTGCGGTTATTGCGGCTTTTTGCGAGGCCTTGATGACGCGTGTGGCCCTGCGCGCACAGACTGCGGGTCGGGTCGAGGCCTTTGCCGGCGGTGCCTGGCGCGTCGAAGCCGATAATCTTGCTATTGCCGGGTTCAAACCCGCGCGCGCGTCCAAGGGCGGCGCGTTGACCATGCAATTCAAGAAACCGACCGAAGTCGTCGGCAACCACATCGCCAAATATCAAAGCATGCGCCTTGCCAAGATGTTGATGGCCTACGATTTCGAAAGAAAGCTGAATCCCTTTGCGGAATTGGGCGGGTTTATTTTCACTTTCATGGGCGACGGCAAACCAGGTACGGGCAAAACCACCCTGATCCAGATGATGGCCGGACTGCTGGATGGCTATTGCAAAGTGGCGGGCTACCCTTTTCGGTATCAGAATTTCTCAATTGATCAGATTGACAGCTATCAAGGCAAATCCGGTCAGAATGCCAAGGCGTTCATCGACACTGTCATTGACCCAAATGTGATTGGTTTTGGCACGATTGACGATATTGATCAAGTCGCGGGCAAGCGCGGGGACAGGCAATCTTCAGCCGGCCAGCAAGAAGTCACGGCTGTTTTCATGGGTGCTTTTGCCGGGGCAAACACGGTGGTCCGGGGCAACTGCACATTCGGGATGTTTTCGAACTTTCCGGAAAATGTTGATGATGCGTTGCGTCAAAGGGCGGGTGCCCGCTTTTTGGTTGATGGCCCGCAAAGTCGCGAGGACTATATCGACATTCTGGCTTTGCTTTTGGGAAAAAACCACGCCATCCCCTTGGGTGAGCATGACCTTTTCGCAACACAGGAAATCAAGAAGGCCGTCACGGCCAGTTTTGAGGGATATGCAACCCCGCATGAGGCGGGCCTGCGAAAAGTATGGGATCAGGTTGGTTCAGAGCTTGGTGCTTTGGACACGGTGGCAAAACTTGGTATTTATCTGAAGGCCATACAGCAAGCGGATGGTCGGTTCACCGGGCGTGCAGTGAAAAATATCACAGATGCCGTCAAAGTGCGCGCGATGGACTTCGATCTGCCAGATGACTGGATGGAACATCCGGACACTTTCCTGTACAAGGCCTATAATGACAAACTTGATATGATCAAGTCACTGATGAAACCAATCTCGGTTGATATGGTTGTCCAGGAAATCAATCGGTACGCTGATAGTGAGTTTCGGTATGCCGACAAATCAGACGAGATTGCCATTTCCGGCATGGTGCGCGACTTTGAAAGACAGGAAGAAGCAAAGCGGCGGTTTCTGGAGTCCAAAAAGTGAGACGCCTTATTGAAAAAGGCCTGATGTTTGGCAATCTGGTTGAAGTGTCTTCGCCCCAATTGATCGAGCGTTACAATCGGGCTTTGAAGCATTTGACGGGCAAAGTGACGACCCTTCTCGATTTTCATATCGACATATCCGGGTATTCCCCGGAAATTGGGGATGAGTTCGCTGACGAATTGTATCTGAACCCGAATGGCTGCAACCGACAGTTCATTTTGCTGACGACAAGCCAAAAATCTGCTCCGTTGTTGAACATGAAATTTTCCACCTCTCGTGGTATTTTGCAGCAGTTTATTGAAACAAACGAAAGCCAGTTGTTTGCCCTGACAGCGCGTGATGCTGTCGCCGGAGAGTTGCAAAACTCTGTTTACGAGGTGTCCAGTCCGGCTAAGCTGTTGGAAATCAGACAGATAACTGTTGAGGCCGATACCATTGGCGGACATGTTGCTGATGCGGGCAAGTTGGCAAATCTGATTGAACGTTTTCGCACTGAACCTGATGGATGGCGCGATGACATCTTGATTGCAGGCATGATCGAATTGGCCAAGAAAACCGGGGATGTAACGCGCGTCCCCATAACTTTGCCAGTCATGACTTTTGAGCAGCCCAGTTATTGGACGTCTCACTTTGGCGGAATTTACGTTTTCCGGGGTCTGAAATTTCCTGGTGTGGTTTCGACAATGCCCCGTGACAGTTTGGGTGGTATGCCCATTGCACCTGTCATGGACATCAGTCAACGCAATCAGATCGCCGATTGGCTGGAACGGAACGGCCTTGTTGAACCGATCGTGCAGGCGCGCGGCATGGATGCTGCCGCTGTTTTAAGACAGAAGATGGATTTTATTCTGGTTGATGCGGCGGATTCCTTGAACCTTGACATGGGCGACGCGCGCCGGACCGAATTGCGCAAGATCGCCTACCGCCTGGGGGATGGACTGCCCGATGAATTCCAGGGTCTGGCTGCATTGTTGCGTTGGGTGGAAGGGGCTGGTGACTGGCCTCGGATATCTTCGGAACACCGGGCGTATTTTTACACGTTGCGGGCCTCGGCCGGTCCCAATCGTGATCTGGTGAATATGTTGCTGTCTGAACTGGCGCAGATGGACGTGCGACAGATGTTCATCGTGCACAAAGAGTTGTTTTACAAGTCTTATGCCACTTGGTCAGAACGCAAACGCCAGTATGTGGCCGATTTTCTGGAAAGAGAGTATAAGGTGGATGCGCAAGGGGCGCGAGAGGCGTTGTTCGGGCCAGAGCCATCCATGGACACACGGGCCCGACCCGAACCAAAGCCAGTGCGGGATGTTATTGCGACCGTCGGGCCATGGGGCGCGGTCACGGGGGGGCGAAAATGATTGCGATCATTCGTTTGGTGGTTTTCGGGTTTCTGGGCCTGAGTGTGATATACATTCTGGTGTCGCTGTATTCGCAGTCTGTCAGACGCGAGAAACTTGAAAAGAAGTTTGATGCAGGCGGTGTGGAAGGTGACCGGGATGATTATATCAAAACCGGAATGATGGAGTATCAGCACGGTTTGCGACGCAAGCTGATCTGGCTGGTCTATATCGTTCCGGCGGTCATTGTGGCCATCACTGTTTACTTCGTGAACTATCAGTAGGAGAGCAGCAATGTGGAAATACACGAAATGGACCATAAGGGTCCTTCTTATCCTATTGATCGGGGGGTTCTTGCATTACACCCTGCCGCAGCATGATATTGTGCGGATCACCAACACCTACAACCGGTTGACAACGGTTGGCACCGAGAACGCTTGGGCCTATGCATCCCCTGATACGGGCACTGCCGAAAGCACCACGACACGGGACATTCGCTTTATTGATGCGGCGTTCTCAGACGGATCGGTCATCGTTTACCGGAACGAAGACACCGGTTGGGTGTGGCCGCCCTATTTTAAGTATGACAGCTCCAACTTGCAGGCCGAGGCTGGAAATCTGAAATCCAGCGATGCCGCACCCAAATGGGTTTCGGTGACACATTACGGTTGGCGGTTCCCGTTTCTGTCAATTTATCCGAATGCGGTTTCCATGAAGGAAGTTGCCGGGCCGGATGTGCGCATCATTCCCTATGTGAATATCGTGGTGCTGTTGGCGCTGGCCTTTGGCGTGTTCATGCTGCGCAAGATGTGGCAGCAGTTCTGGGAGCGGTCCGTCGAACCCGTTGTCGCAGAAGTGGGCGAAACCTGGGACGGGGTTGAAGCGCGTGCCGACGCGGCCGCAGGGTCTGCCAAAGGGGTGTTTGGCCGGATGGCGGCCTGGTTCGCCACGTGGCGCGGCAAACCAAAGCCCTGATTTGAAGATCAAACCATGGCCCGGCTGCGGGCCATGGTGGATCACTTACGCAAGGCGCCACCGGTGGCCTTGCTGACCTTGTCGATGATTTTGGCGCAAACCAATTCGATTTCGGCTTCGGTCAGGGTTTTTTCCCGCGGTTGCAACCGCACCGTCAAGGCGATGGATTTTTTGCCTGCCCCCATCTGTGCCTCTGCCTTGTCACCGGTGAACTGATCGAACAACTGCACGGTTTGGATCAGGGTCTTATCTGCGCCGATGGCTGCGTTGATTGCGGTCAGTGCCTCGACCGATTTATCCACGACAAAGGCGAAATCACGGTCGACCGCCTGCAGGTCAGACAAGGCAAGTGCCGGTTTTGTCGGGGTTTTTATCTTGGGCAGAGGCAGGTTTTGGACCAGAATGGTGAAGGCCACTGCTGGGCCTTTGACATTCAAGGTTGCCAGAACCTGTGGGTGCACCTCGCCAAAACTGGCCAACACATTTGGGCCCAGGCCGATCACGCCCGACCGGCCCGGGTGCCACCACGCGGTCAATTTGCGGCTGATCTGCACCCGCGACGGGGCTCCGATGGCGGCCAGGATGGTCTCGGCGTCGGCCTTGGCGTCGAACACATCTGCCGCGCGGCGGCTGCCATGCGGATCGCGCGGGGCGTTGAAGCCGATCAGCAGGCCAGTGGCTTGCAGCTGCTGCTCACCGGGTTCGCCGCCATGAAACACCGGGCCCACTTCAAAGAGCGCCATATCCATGAAGCCTCGGGCCTGATTGCGGGCGGCTGCGCGCAGCAGACCGGGCAGCAAATCGGGGCGCAGATGGGTCATCTCGGACGAGATCGGGTTGTCGACCCGCACCGCATCGGTGCCGCCGCCGAACAAGGTCGCCGCGGTTTGGTCGATGAAACTGTAGGTGACACATTCGTTGTAGCCCAAGGCCGCCAGACTGCGACGCGCTGTGCGTTCGCGGGTTTGCAAGGGCGTCAGAATCGGGCGCGGCACACCGGGAAGGCTGCGGGCCAAGGGCTTGCCTTGCAGTTTGGTCAGGCTGGCGATGCGGGCAACTTCTTCGACCAGATCCGCCTCGCCCAACACGTCGGGGCGCCAGCTTGGCGGCGTTGCCATGTCGCCGTTCATCACAAAGCCCAAAGAGTCCAGCGTCCGGCGTTGGTCGGCTTCGGCAATATCCATACCGACAAGGCTGACCACGCGCGCGGTGTCCAGACGGTAGGCGCGGGCTGTGTTGATCGGGGCGCCATCCGATGCGATTTCCGAAGCCTCACCGCCACAGAGATCAAGGATCAACCTTGTGGCCAAATCCAGCCCCGGCAAGGTAAAGGCCGGATCCACACCGCGTTCAAACCGATAGCGCGCATCCGAGTTGATCTTCAGCGCGCGGCCTGTCGTGGCGATGGTGATCGGGTCCCACCAGGCGGACTCAAGGAAGACATCGGTGGTGGTGTCTGTGCAGCCGGTTGCCTCACCGCCCATGATCCCGGCCAGAGACGCAACGCCACGGTCATCAGAAATCACCATCTGGCCTGCGCGCAGGGTGTGGGTCTTGCCATCCAGACCTGCGAATTCCTCCCCACCCAAGGCGGCATGGACCCGCAGTTTTCCCTGCACTTTACCCGCATCAAACACATGCAGCGGGCGGTTCAGTCCATAGGTGAAATAGTTGGTGATATCCACCAATGTCGAAATGGGGCGCAGCCCGATGGCTTTCAGCCGGTTCGCCAGCCACTCCGGCGAGGGGCCGTTTTTCACACCGCGAATGGTGCGACCCGCGAAATGCGGGCAGCCCCTGGCTTGCAGTTCGGCTGCAATTTCCACCTGAACCGGGCTGGCAAAGCCAGCTTGGATCGGTGGAACCGGCAGCGGTTTCAATGTCCCAAGCCCCCGCGCCGCCAGATCCCGGGCCACGCCGCGCACACCCAAAGCGTCGGGGCGGTTCGGGGTGACCTTGATGTGAACCATCGGATCCACAAAGCCGGGGCGGTTGAGCGCCAGCCAATCGACAAACTTCTGACCAACCTCGCCAGAGGGCAACTCGATGATGCCATTGTGTTCGTCTGACAGTTCCAACTCGCGTTCCGACGCCATCATGCCGTGCGACTCGACGCCCCTGATCTTGCCAATCCCCAAGGTGACGTCGATACCGGGCACATAATCGCCGGGCTTGCACCACACCACGATGATGCCTTCGCGGGCATTGGGTGCACCACAAACGATCTGTTTTTCGCCCTCGTCCGTCAGCACGCGGCACACCCGCAACTTGTCGGCGTCGGGGTGTTTTTCGGCCTGCAGCACGCGGGCAAGGGTAAAAGGTGCCAATTTTGCCAGCGGATTCACCACCTCTTCGACCTCAAGCCCCAGATCGGTGAGGGCGTAGAGAATGTCGTCAAGCGGGGCAGTGGTATCGAGGTGATCTTTCAACCAGGACAGGGTGAATTTCATGGCAGGGCCCTTCGGGAATTGTCGCTTGCGGGATTAGCGCATCGGGTGGCAAAGGGAAAGCGGCAGGGAGGTGGTTTCGCATTCGGAAACGGGTTGTCGCCAAATGGACAGGTGTTTTGCCACAATGTGTCGCCGCCAATAGTGTATTGAAATGGGCATGATAGATCCAATGTTTGACATTCCCAAAAATCGCAAGCGCCCGAACGTCGGCAAGCTTTGCTTGTTGCTGGGTATGACGGTGCTGCTTTACATCATGATCTTGCAGCAGTTCGGTGAAGCCGCGCACATGCTGATCCCCAAAGCCAAGGGCTGACGCGCTGTGCTTTGGCACTGACGCCAGCGCGTCAGTTCAGGATGACAGTCCACCTGCCAGATCAGGCATGTCGAGGGCAGCAAAGCCGTAGTGCTTCAACCAGCGCAGATCAGATTCGAAGAACGCCCGCAGATCCGGAATGCCGTATTTCAACATCGCAATCCGGTCGATCCCCATGCCAAAGGCAAAGCCCTGCCAGTCGTCCGGGTTCACGCCAGCGGCTTGCAGCACCTTGGGGTGGACCATGCCAGAGCCCAGAATCTCCATCCACTTGTCACCCTGACCGATTTTCAGCTGCCCACCTTCCCAGGAACACCGGATGTCCACTTCAGCGGAGGGTTCGGTGAACGGAAAGTGGCTGGCACGGAAGCGCAACTCGACCGAAGGCACCTCAAAGAACGCGCGGCAGAATTCCTCCAGCACCCATTTCAAGTTGGCCATCGAGATGTTGCGGTCAATCGCCAGACCTTCGACCTGATGGAACATTGGTGTGTGGGTCTGGTCCATGTCCATACGGTAAACCCGGCCCGGAGCGATCACCCGAATCGGCGCGCCTTGTTCTGTCATGGCCCGGATTTGCACCGGACTGGTGTGGGTGCGCAGCACATGCGGCGGGCGGTCGTCGCCGGGGGCGCGGTTCATGAAGAAGGTGTCGTGCTCTTGCCGCGCCGGGTGTTCCGGCGGGATGTTCAGCGCATCAAAATTGTACCAATCGGATTCGACCTGCGGCCCCTCGGCCACGGCAAAGCCCATGTCGGCGAAAATAGCGGTCAGCTCTTCCATCACCTGAGACACCGGATGAATGGTGCCCTGCCGACGCGGGCGGCCCGGCAGCGTCACGTCCAGCCATTCCGAACGCAGGCGTTCGTTCAGGGCTGCGTCGCCCAAAGCGGCCTTCTTGGCGCGCAGGGCGGCGTCGATTTCATCCTTCAGCACGTTCAGCATGGCCCCCATGGCCTTTCGCTGATCCGGCTCCATCTTGCCAAGACCGGACATCAGCGCCGAAATCTCGCCCTTCTTGCCAAGGGCCGCCACGCGCAGATCTTCCAACCCGGCCTCGTCGCCCACATTGGCTACGGCGGTCAGATATTTGGCCTTCAATGCGTCAAGCCCGTCCATGGCAATCCCCTATTCGTGCGGGTTCGTGCTAGCGGGCGGGGGGCGAATTTGCAAGCAGGCCCGCCAAAAGAAAAAGCCCCGCCAAAGCGGGGCCTTTCCAAAGTCAGCAACTGGCTTACGCCAAAGCAGCCTTTGCCTGTGCCGCGATGGCGTTGAACGCCTCGGGCTCATGCACGGCCAGATCGGCCAGAACCTTGCGGTCCACTTCGATCCCGGCCAGATTCAGGCCGTTGATGAAGCGCGAGTAGGTGAACTCGATATCGAACAGACGCACGGCGGCGTTGATCCGCTGAATCCACAGGGCGCGGAAGTTGCGCTTGCGGGTCTTGCGGTCGCGCGTGGCGTACTGCTGGGCCTTGTCGACGGCCTGAGTCGCTGTGCGGAAGTTCGTCGAACGGGCGGCGTAATAGCCAGCCGCCTTCTTGATCACCTTGCGGTGACGGGCGTGCGTAACAACGCCGGATTTAACGCGGGACATCGGTTGCTCTCCTTACCGGTCGTAGGGCATGTATTTCTTGACGATCTTCGCGTCGGACGGGTTCAGCAACATGGTGCCGGACGCGTCACGAATGAATTTCGTCGTACGTTTGATCATGCCGTGGCGTTTGCCGGCGACGCCAGCTTTCACCCGACCGGAGGCCGTGAAGCTGAAACGCTTCTTCGCCGCCGACTTGGTCTTCA
>JANPOY010000201.1:0-1904 GCA_031428215.1 Paracoccaceae bacterium | reverse complement strand
GTCATCCATTTCCTGCACGCCTATGCCAATCCGGCGCATGAACGGCGGGCGGCGGCCATTGCGGCCGAGGTTTGGCCGAACCCCTACATCACCATGGGCCACGCCCTGCTGTCGGAAAGCCGCGAGTATGAACGCGGGGTGACGGCTGCGGTCAACGCCGCCGTGCAGCCGTTGCTGGAACGCTATGTGACCCGGCTGGCCGATGATCTGGCGGCGCGTGGCTATGCGCGCGATCTGTTGGTGATGAACGGCAACGGCGGGATGGTTTCGGCAAGGTTAGTGTCTGTTGAGGCGGTGAAAACCGTGATGTCCGGCCCCGCATCCGGCGTGATGGCGGCGATTGCCACCGGGCGCAGGGCCGGGATCACCAACCTTGCGACCTATGATATGGGCGGCACCTCGACCGATGTGGCGCTGATCCGTGATGGCCGCGCCCCGGTATCGAACGAGATTGCGGTTGAATATGCCATGCCCATTCATGTGCCGATGGTGGATGTGCGCACCGTGGGCGCGGGTGGCGGGTCGATTGCACGGGTGGATGCGGGTGGCATGCTGCGGGTGGGGCCGGAAAGTGCAGGCAGCACGCCGGGGCCGGTGTGCTATGGCCGCGGCGGCACGCGAGTCACAATCTCGGACGCCAATCTGATTCTGGGCCGCCTGCCCGCCGACCGGTTTGGCACGGCCATCGATGCGGCGCGCATGGCGATGGCGAAACAGATCGGTACGCCGCTTGGCCTTGGCGTGGAACAGGCGGCTGAGGCGGTCATTCGCATCGCCAATACGCATATGGCGGGGGCGGTGCGGATGGTTTCCATCTCTATGGGGGCGGATCCGCGTGATTTTGCGCTTTTCGCCTTTGGTGGTGCCGGGCCGCTGCATGCGGTGGCGCTGGCCCGCGAATTGGCCATTCCGCGCGTGCTGATCCCCGCGCGGCCCGGTATTACCAACGCGCTTGGCTGTGTGGTGGCCGACCTGCGGCATGATTTCGTGCGCACAGTGAACCAGCCGCTGGATACCGTTGATATCGCGGGCGTACACGCCGTGCTGGCGGCACAAGAGGCGGATGGCCGCGCGCTGATCGGGGCGGAAAAGCTGGCGCTGACCGGGATCCTGGCCGAATATTCGGCTGATATGCAGTTCATCGGGCAAACCCACCTGCTACGGGTGCCACTGCCGAACGCCACCCCCAGCCGCGCGCAGCTTCAGGCCTTGTTCGAGACTGTTTATCATGCCCGCTTCCGCGTTGATCTGCCCACCATCCGCGCCAATCTGGTGAACCTGAATACATCGATCACCGGCGTGCGCCCCGAAGTGGACCTGAGCCGGTTGATCGATCCCGCAGGTCGCATGCCGGTGGCCACGCCCCGCGATACCCGTGCCGTGTGGTTTGGCGGCTTTGTGCAAACGCCGGTCTATTGGCGCGATCATCTGCCGCTGGATGTGCAGATCACCGGGCCTGCGATCATTGAACAGATGGATACGACGATCGTGATTGAACCGGGTGATGTGGTGACGTCTGATGCCGATGGAAACCTGATCGTGGTGGTGAACTATGCCCTATAGCCCGCTTGATCCCGTCACCCTTGCCGTCATTCAGGCGGGGCTTCAACAGGTGTGCGATGAGATGGACCTGACGTTTTCGCGCGCGGCCTTTTCGCCAGTGATCGCCGAAGCGGATGACCGGTCTGATGGCATCTACAGCGCCGTTGATGGCGCGCTGATCGCGCAGGGGGCCAAGGGTCTGCCGGTGTTTGTGGGCACCATGCAGTTTTCCACCCGCCACATCGTGGAACGTATCGCGGCAGGCATCACTGCAGCACCCGCGCCGGGCGACATCTACATCGTCAATGACCCCTATCTTGGCGGCACGCATCTGATGGATGTGCGCTTTGCCATGCCGTTTT
>JANPOY010000200.1:0-5777 GCA_031428215.1 Paracoccaceae bacterium | reverse complement strand
ATGGTGGCGCCGTAGGCCAGCATCGCAAAGCGTTTTTCCTCGCTGAAGGCATCGGAAAACGCGAAATGGGTCTTGTAGCCCAAGGCACTGGCGACCAGCGCCAGCGAAATGCCGGTGGTTCCGGCGGTGTATTCGACCACCGTGCCGCCGGGCGGCAAGCGCCCTGACGCCGCCGCCCGCTCGACGATCATCCGCGCCAGCCGGTCCTTCATGCTGCCGGTCGGGTTGGCCGATTCCAGCTTGGCCACGATCCGGGCGCTGCCGAGCGGCACGATCCGACGCAGCTCCACCAGCGGTGTGTTGCCGATGGCGTCGAGAATGTGCTGCTGGCTGTGCATGGCCGACGACTCCCGGCTTGGCTGACTTGCAGAACGGCGCCCTGTCGGCGCGCTCAGGGTGTAAGGTCAAGCGCGGGCACCACCCGGTGATAAGGCAACCCCGCCGCGTCGTTCAGCCGCCTGACATCGGCGTCGGAGGCCGCGTCGAACAGGCACATGCAGCGCCCGTCCTCGGGCGCGAAGGTCGAGCGGATGTAGCGGATCGCAGTGCCCTCCGCCGCCATCTGTGCCGCCTTGCCGATGGCCGCCTTCTGGGCAGCGCCCAAAGCGTCCATGCTGATGCCCTTCAAATCACGTTCCACCATGTAGACTGTCATCTGTCCGGTCCTTTCGGTTGCGCATATGCGCCATCATGCGCCCGGAATCCCGGCCTTGGAACGACCGAATGGTGATGGTTCCATAGCCCACGGTTATCGAAAAGGATGCTATACTGCGCCGGAACGGGCCTGCAGCGGAGGGGATGGCAATGGAAATGTTTCAGGTCCGATATGTGCTGGCCGCGGCGCGGGTGTTGAACTTCACCAAAGCGGCTGCGCTGTGCAATGTCTCGCAACCCGCGCTGACCAAGGCGGTCAGCACGCTGGAAGCCGAGCTTGGGGCGCAGTTGTTCCACCGTGAGGGCCGGAAGATGCTGCTGAGTGATTTTGGCCGGACCTTGTTGCCGCATCTGCAACTGATCCTCAACGAGACCGAAGCCACCCGCACGCTGGCCGACAATTTCCGGCTGCTCAACAATGTGCCGGTCCGGCTGGGTGTGATGTCCACCATCGGTCCGGTTCGTCTGTCGCGCTTTCTGGCGAAATTTCAGGCCGACCATCCCGGCGTCGAAGTCGCTGTCATCGAGGCGAGCGCCCCGGATCTGAAGTCCCGGCTTGAAAATGCCGAACTTGATCTGGCCGTGCTGAATGTCCTGGATGATCAGCGCGAGACCGTCACCGTACATGACCTTTACCGGGAAAGATATGTGGTGATCTTTCCGCCGGACCACCGGCTTGCTGCCCTGAACGCGATCAAGCTGAGCGACCTGTCGGGCGAGCCCTATGTTGATCGTCTGTCCTGCGAAATGCGTGAAATGGTGATGGCGGTATGCGCGGCGAACAAGGTGACGCTGTACGCACGGTTCCGATCAGAGCGCGAGGACTGGGTGCAGGCCATGGTGCTGGCGCGGATCGGCTTTGCCTTCATGCCGGAATGCTCGGTCACGCTGCCGGATCTGTTGCAACGCCCGCTGATCGAACCAGAGGTCAGCCGCACCATCTCGATGCTCAGCGTCCCCGGCCGCCCCCACAGCCCGGCGACAGCGGCCCTGCTGCGGGCCGCAAAAGCGTTCCAGTGGCCGGGTTAGGGCGTGTTGTGTTCAAACCGCTGAACCCGACTGACTGCAACACGCCCCAGGATTTTCCACCGGAATAGCGGCGCTGTTTGATCCGCTGGCCGAGAGGATTGTCAGGACGTGACCGGGTATGGCGCGGGCGCCGCGGCATACTGGGCGGCCAGCGCGCCGCGCGCGTCGATGACGTGGCGGGCGAGGGTTGCGCCTTGGCGCAGCGCATCTGCCGGGTCTGCTCCGGTCATCAACGCCGCAAGAAATCCGGCGTTGAAGCTGTCCCCTGCCGCCGTGGTGTCGAACAGCTTTTCCGCCGGGGTCGGGTGATGATCCCAGCTTTGCCCGGCGGTTGCCGCCAGCAGGGGGTTGGGGCCATCCTTGACCATGACCATACCGGCAGCCGGCGTCAGGTAGCGCTGCACTGTGGCGGCGTGGGGCAGCAGCGCTGCGCCAGTCGGAAAAGCTGCGTTCCGCCCCCGGTCAGGTGGATCCTGTACAGCCCCACCGACGCGCCGCGCAGGCGGGCGACATGGGCGATGTCGATGACTTGCCCGGTCATGAACGCGGCCATTCGGTCAGAGGCGGCCTCGGTGCCGATGGCCGAGAAATATCTCACCGGCACCGCTGACGGCAGGCGTCGGCGCAGAGACCGGGCGGTGTTGAACGAGTCGCAGGCAAACCACATCGCCAGCAGGCCTTCCTCTGCAGGGGCCAGCTCGACCATGCCATCGCCGATCGCCAGTATGCCGCTGCGGGACGCGGTGAGCATCAGCTTTCGTCGGTGAAACAGGACGCGTTTTCAGCCCGAATGCGCACGATCTGATCCAGATTGCGGTTGAGATGTTGGCGTACCTTGTCGGCGGCAAGCGGGGCGTTGCGGTCGCGGATCGCGGCAAGGTACGCCACATGTTCTGCATAGGCCTTTTGCGACGCGAAAGACAGCGACAGGAAGCGCACGCGGTCCATGGGAGCTTTGCTTTCGCGGATCACGTCACAGGTAAATCCCAACCCGCTGCGTTCGCAGATTTCGCGGTGAAACTGGTCGTCCAGAAGATGAAACGATTCGGCATCACGGGCCTTTACCGCCACGTCCCGCCAATCGAGCAGCTGTTGCAGCGCATTGAGATCTGCCGGGGTCAGCCGGTCGCAGTCTACGCGGGCGGTCTCTGCCTCCAGCGCCATTCGGACAAAGCGGGCATGCATCATGGCTGACCGAAATGGCCAGGATCGGGATATCGAAGCCCTTGTCGCGGCAATGTTTGGCCATGACAGCAGGAGCATGGTTGCGATGCGACCCGGGATGCAGTTGCAGCACCATCCCGGCTTCAAGGCTGATGTGGTCCCGTTTCGTCTCGATCATGGGCACGAACTGCTGACCGACATCGGGCGCGACACCCATCCCGGCCATCCGCTCGTCGGACGTCTGCGCGGTCTGGCCGAGTTGCGCGGCTTGATTGCGGGATTGTCGTATCGGCACCCGAACCTCTGAAAACCTGACCTGACCTGCTGTTTCACCGAGGCACCAGCGGTCGGCCGGCCAAAAGGGATCGTTGGCGTTGTGTCACTCGGCTTGATCATCCACAGGGGTGGCGAAACACGAGCTGCCGACTTTCCAGGGGGCCAACCCCTCGGAAGCAATCGGACGAGCGGGGGCAAAGCTGAGCCGGGAAAATGTTGCCAACAAGTTGGATTGTCGCTGGCTCTGTAAAGCAGACGTGTCGCGGGTGGTGCAGCGGGGAGCGCAGAGATCAGGAAAATCGCAGGCCTGCTGGGGCCTGCGGTCAGCCACATCCGGCGGCATGCCTGGTTTGGGCTGCCGTCTCGGCGGTACTGCGGTCAGCGCGCATTTCGTCCCCCAGTTTTTGCATGTTCCGCCTGCCAGGCCGCGTTTATCTCCATTGTACAGTGAACGGCTGATGAGAAAGGCTAGAGCGGGCGATAATGAGGAAAATCCGCACTCTCAAGTCCACGGGTTCTGGATTTTCAGACCGTGACCGAGCGCAAAAAACAAGCGGCCAGACACCGTCTGACCGCCTCAAACTCTTTATCTCCGATTTTGCGCCGTAACGTCCGCGATCAGTCCCGACCGCTCTGCTGCGCACCATATCCGCCTGGACCGGTCGCATAGGCCGTGCCGTCTTCGTGAAAGTCATAGGCTGGGGTGTTGTACTTCTGTTCGCCGTTCTTGCCCGTCGCGAACACTGCGACATGGCCCGGGTGCAGCGTTCCCTGTTCTTTGGCCCGAAACGCCACGCCGCCCGACTGCTCGACGCCTTTGCTGCCGACACTGGCAGTAACCCCGTCTGCGATGGCGCTTGACGCGGACAGTGCAATAATAACAGCAGCCAACTTCAGTTTGTTTTGCATTTTGAATGCCTCCATCGTGGTTTATTTCAGCCACCATCAGGTAGAAGTGAAGCCTCAGCCGCCAACACAAATTCTCGTGATGCCCAGACAAGAACACATGCGGTGATCCTCGATGTGAAACTTTCTGCGGTGCCTTTCCAGATCAGGATCAGACCGGACAGACAGCACATGACAATCGCGGCGCAAGTTATCTGAGATCGGTTTTGCCGTGCCAAAAACGCTCAGTTTTTTCACCAGCCGAGAGGCCGCGATGGGTAGAAGGCCAGCTTTGGCACGAACCTCGGCCTCGGCATGATCGGGTGTGGTCATGGCCGATCATGGGATGACGGCGCGGGTGGCGGCCACGGCGGTGACGGCGCAGGATGCCGCGGGCGGCTGCACGGTGGCCGCCATGGTCGCAGCACAGATCCGCGCCGCCGGTCCGCCGCGCGCGGCCAAGCGGGGCATGCTCGTCGATGCCGAAATCGTGGCCGCCATCGCAGCGGCACTGCCCGACGTTCACTTCGTGCTTGATCCGGTTCTGGCCACCAGCGTCGGGGCCCCGCTGCTGACAGAAGCCGGACGTGGGGCGATGATCATCCGACTGTTCCCGCGCGCGGCCCTTGTCACCCCGAACCTGATGGAGGCGGCAATCCTGACGGGCCTCGCCTTTGATGGCGGAATGGAAAGCATGGCGACCGGCTTTTTCGCCAAGAGCGCGCGGGCAGTGTTGCTGAAGGGGGGTCATGCCGAAGGCCATGAAGCGGCCGATTGGTTGCCGCGCCCTGGCACCGCTCCCTTGCGATTTGCAGCAGCGCGCCAGCCCGGCACCCGGCGCGGCACCGGCTGCAGGCTGGCCAGCGCCATCGCCGTCCATCTGGCGCGGGGCGATGATCTGGCTTCAGCCTGCGGACAGGCGAAGCACTATCTGACGGAATGGTTCTGATCTTGGCCGGACACAGGGGCAATCCCCCTTTCCATGCGGTTGTCGGCGCAGTATGACCACACTCTGGCTACCGGTCGCAGCCTACCCGGTTAAAACAAGGACACCTGGATGAAAACCATCGTGATCTGCTCCGGCGGATTGGACTCTGTATCGCTGGCGCATAGGGTGGCGGCCGAGCATGATCTGCTGGGATTGCTGTCATTCGATTACGGCCAGCGTCACCGCAAGGAGCTGGACTTTGCGGCGGCCTGTGCTGCACGCCTGAACGTGCCGCATCAGATCATCGACATGCGCGACATTGGTGCCAGCCTGTCCGGCTCGGCGCTGACCGAGGATCTGGCGGTGCCGGACGGGCATTATGCCGAAGAAACCATGCGGATCACCGTGGTGCCGAACCGCAATGCGATCATGCTGGCGATCGCCTTTGGCGTCGCTGCGGCGCGCGGCGCGGATGCCGTGGCCACGGCGGTGCATGGCGGCGATCACTTCATCTATCCCGATTGCCGCCCCGGCTTTATCGACGCGTTTCAGACCATGCAGCGTCATGCACTGGAGGGCTATGCCAACATCGCGCTGTTCGCGCCCTATGTGAATGTGCCGAAGTCGGCCATTGTCACCGATGGCGCGAAACATGGCACGCCTTTTGCGCAGACCTGGTCCTGCTACAAGGGCGGTGATTTGCATTGCGGGCGCTGCGGCACCTGTGTCGAGCGGCGCGAAGCCTTTGATCTGGCAGGGATTGCTGATCCCACAGCCTATGCCGATGCGGATTTCTGGCGCGAAGCCGTCAAGCGGGGGGCGGTCTGATGTTTCGCATCAC
>JANPOY010000199.1:0-3209 GCA_031428215.1 Paracoccaceae bacterium | reverse complement strand
TGTTCTTTGAGGCGGGCCTGATCCCGATGTTCCTGATTATCGGCATTTGGGGCGGGGTGAACCGGATCTATGCCTCGTTCAAGTTCTTCCTCTACACCTTCCTCGGCTCGGTGCTGATGCTGATCGCCATGATCGCGATGTATTTCGCATCAGGCACCACCGACATCCCGACCCTGATGGCGTTTGAATTTTCGACAGAGCCTGTCGCGCTTTTGGGCCTGTCGATCACGGGCGGTTTGCAAACCCTGCTGTTTCTGGCCTTCTTCGCCTCGTTCGCGGTGAAAATGCCGATGTGGCCGGTCCACACTTGGCTGCCAGACGCCCATGTGCAGGCGCCTACGGCTGGCTCTGTCGTACTGGCCGCGATCTTGTTGAAAATGGGCGGTTATGGGTTCCTGCGGTTTTCCTTGCCGATGTTCCCGGTCGGCTCGGATGTGATGTCCAACACCGTGTTCTGGTTGTCTGCGATTGCCATCGTCTACACGTCCTTGGTGGCGCTGGCGCAATCGGACATGAAAAAGCTGATCGCCTATTCGTCAGTGGCGCATATGGGCTATGTAACGATCGGCATCTTCGCGGCCAATCAACAAGGTGTTGATGGTGCGATCTTTCAGATGCTGTCGCACGGCTTTATTTCTGGTGCGTTGTTTTTGAGCGTCGGCGTAATCTATGACCGTATGCACACCCGCGAAATCGACGCCTACGGTGGTCTGGTGAACCGGATGCCCGCCTATGCGCTGGTGTTCATGTTCTTCACCATGGCGAACGTGGGCCTGCCTGGCACTTCGGGCTTCATCGGAGAATTTCTGGTTCTGATGGGAATTTTTCAGGTGAATACCTGGGTCGCCGCTGTGGCCACCTCCGGCGTGATCCTGTCGGCGGCCTATGCGCTGTGGCTGTACCGCCGCGTCGCCATGGGGGCGTTGGTCAAAGAGGCGCTTGCCACGATCACCGACATGTCCCGCCGTGAGCGGGCGATCTTCGCGCCGCTGATTGTGATGACCCTGCTTTTGGGCATCTATCCATCCGTCGTGACCGACATCATCGGGCCGTCGGTGGCCCAACTTGTTGCCGATTACCATGCCGCTCTGCCCCTGGTGGCAGAAGTTGCCTCGCACTAAAGGACCAAACAGATGACCGGCGTCGATCTTCCCATCCTGCTGCCCGAACTCATCCTGGCCCTTTATGCCATGGCCGCTTTGCTGATCGCCGTTTATGGCGGCAAGGACAGCCTTGCCGGGGTACTGACCTGGACAACCGCCATCGTATTTATAGCAATGGCCGCCTTTGTCGCCACCCGCAACGGTGTCGGCGCGCTGGCATATGACGGCATGTTCGTCGATGACGCCTTTGCGCGCTTTGCCAAGGTAGTGATCCTGCTTTCTGCGGCCGGTGTTTTGGTGATGGCACAGGATTATGCCGCGCGCCGTGGGTTGGGGCAGTTCGAATATCCGATCCTTGCCACGCTGGCGGTGATCGGCATGATGGTGATGGTGTCCTCTGGCGATCTGATGACGTTGTACATGGGCCTGGAGCTGCAATCGCTGGCGTTGTATGTCATGACCGCCATCCGCCGCGACAATCTGAAATCGACCGAGGCCGGGTTGAAGTATTTCGTCCTTGGTGCGCTGTCCTCGGGGCTGTTGCTGTACGGGGCGTCGCTGGTTTACGGCTTTGCAGGCACCACGCTGTATTCCGGCATCCTGTCCACCCTGAACGCTGAAATTCCCCTGGGTCTGCTGTTCGGTCTGGTCTTTGTGCTGGCAGGCATGGCCTTCAAGGTCTCGGCGGCACCCTTCCATATGTGGACCCCTGACGTTTATGAAGGCGCACCGACGCCCGTCACCGCCTTTTTGGCCACCGCCCCGAAAGTGGCTGCTATGGCCCTGATCGCCCGTGTGGTGCAGGATGCCTTTGGCGCTATTCCCGGCGACTGGGGGCAGGTGCTGGCGGCTTTTGCTGTGGTGTCGATGTTTCTGGGGGCCGTGGCCGCCATTGGCCAGACCGACATCAAACGTCTGATGGCCTATTCGTCGATCGCACATATGGGCTTTGCGTTGGTTGGCCTGGCTGCGGGCACCGCCGGCGGCGTTCAGGCTATGCTGGTCTACATGGCGATTTACGTCACGATGAACCTCGGCACCTTCGCATTCATCTTGTCGATGGAGCGGGACGGCGAACCCGTAACCGACATCGCAAGCCTGAACCTGTTTTCCAAGACCGAGCCCTTGAAGGCGCTGGCGCTGCTGGTCTTGCTGTTTTCCTTGGCCGGGGTTCCCCCCATGCTGGGCTTTTTCGGCAAATTCTATGTCCTGAAGGCCGCCGTCGATGGCGGCATGGTCTGGTTGGCCGTCGCAGGGGCCATCGCCTCGGTGATCGGGGCGTTTTACTATCTGCGCATCGTCTATTTCATGTATTTCGGCAGCGAAGTCGCCAAACTCGACAGCCGCATGTCATCGGTGCAATGGCTGATGTTGGTGGCGGTGGCTGCGATCATGTTGCTGGGCGTGGTCAACCTTTTCGGGATTGAGGCTCCGGCCCTGACTGCTGCTGAGGCGCTTCTTGGTTAAGACCACTTGGCCGCAGGGGGTGGCCCGCCATATCCTGCCGCAGGTCGACAGCACCAATGCACATGCCCTGCGCCTGGCCGCCGATCTGGGCGGACCAGCCTGGTTTCTGGGCCTGACCCAAACCGCAGGCCGGGGCCGCCGCGCCCGAGCTTGGGCCAGCCCACCCGGCAATTTCCACGCCACCCTTCTGACCTTTCCTCAAGGTCCCGCAACAGCGGTGGCCCTGCGTTCTTTCGCCACCGCTCTTGCCCTGCGCGACGCCTTCGTGGCGCTGACCCATCTGCCCACCTCTTTTCGCCTGAAATGGCCGAATGACGTGCTGTTGGACGACCAAAAGGTTGCGGGGATCCTGCTGGAATCCACCGGATCCGGGTCGATGATCAGCCATCTGGCCATAGGTGTCGGCGTCAACCTGATTGCCGCCCCCGCGCCAGAATTTCTGGACCCCGGCGCCTTGCCCGCCATTTCTCTGTTGCAAGGCACCGGTCTGAAAATCACGCCCGAAACCTTCTTGAATGCCCTCGCGCCAGCCTATGCCCATTGGGAGGACGTGCTGATCACTGAAGGTTTTGGCCCCCTGCGCGCTGAATGGCTGTCCAATGCGGTCCGTCTGGGCGAAACCATCACCGCGCGCACCGG
>JANPOY010000198.1:0-1943 GCA_031428215.1 Paracoccaceae bacterium | reverse complement strand
GCACACCCAGGCGTTCATTGCCGGGCTGACCTGTGACGACTTGATCGCCCCCAGGGTTATCAAAGGCGCGATGGACCGCATCGCGTTTGATACCTACATCGAAACCCAACTCGCCCCGCTCCTCGAACCGTCGTCATTCCGTACAACCTGACCACCGACAAAAGCCCCAAATCGGCAGACCTGCTCAAACACCAGAAATGCTGGTTCCTGTTTCTGCCCGCCTGCTCACCGGACCTGAACCCAATCGAAATGGCGTTCTCAAAGCTCAAAGCCCACCTCGGACGCCTCGAGGCCAGATTCTACGATGCCATCATCCAAGCTCCCGGCAACATCTGCGGCCCCAAAGAATGCTGGAACTACTTCAAAGCTGCACTATGTACGTTATGCTAAACTAAAATTACTGTAAATACAATATGTTAGAAATATTCGTTTACCATTTTTTTAAGAATTACAAGCGGGTAACGCGGCCTATTTCCTGCCTCGAACATATTTTGAAAAATGGAGGTGGCCCCCGCGCGACTGCTATCATACAAAAGTTGAAGCAGGGGCGGGGGCAGCCCATTTGCCCCGATGAAAAGGGTGACAGGCGTTCTTTAGCCTGCGGCGGTTTCGGTTGCCAAAAGTGCATCGGCGGCGGTGAAAATCTCGGTAAAGCGATCTTTTGCTTTGCCTCTGTATTTGCCGGCCTTCACGGCTTCTAAGTTGCCCGATACGTCACCTACGAGCGCCAGCATCACCATGCCCATGGTCATGTGCGGCGTGCACTGGATCGCATAGGCACCGTCTGTGGTGAATTCATATTCGAACTCTTCGTTGATAGCAGATTTGAACGGCTCTGCACCTGCCGGGATCAAATCCTTCATCGTGTTGGCGGCATGGCCCTTGTCAGCCACAACAAACTTGATTTTATCACCAATTTGGGCTCGGATCAGGTTAGGTTCAAACACCATGATGGTCTTTGGGTCGTCGGTCGCTTTGTTGAGCATCTTGATTTCATGGATTGTGGGTGTTGCGTCTTGCGCAAACGCAGCCGTCCCCGCCCCATTGGTCAAGATCATTGCTGCACCTGCCCCAACCAGGGCAAGAGTTTCTCGGCGTGTAGTGGTCATTTCAAGTTTCCTGTCTGTGCTGGAATGTCCAACATGCATCGCTTGCTGGCACATATCAAAGATAGGAGCCTAACTTGATCAGGCAACTGCGACGTTATGCGCCAAGGCGCAACGCTGCCAGAGCGAGCCAAGCGCCGTTACCAGAGCATCAATATCGGCGTCGCTGTGCAAGGGGCCGGGGGTGATGCGCAGGCGTTCGGTTCCCTTGGGCACAGTCGGGTAGTTGATCGGCTGCACATAGATGCCCCAGTCCTGCATCAAGATATCGCTGATCTGGCGGCATTTGACCGGATCGCCGATCATCACCGGGATGATGTGGCTGTCGTTGTGCAGATGCGGAATGCCCGCAGCATCCAGTTTCGCGCGCAACTGAGCCACGCGGTCGCGTTGGGCAAGCCGTTCGACATCGGAATTTTTCAGGTGGCGGATTGACGCCGCCGCCGCCGCAGCAACCGCCGGGGGCAGGGCAGAGGTGAAGATAAACCCGGAGGCAAAGCTGCGGATGAAATCGCACAAGGGTGCGGACCCGGTGATGTAGCCGCCGACGACGCCATACGCCTTGCCCAGCGTGCCTTCGATCAGGTCGATCTGGTCGGCCAGCCCTTCGCGTTCGGAAACGCCGCCGCCGCGCGGCCCATACATGCCGACCGCGTGAACTTCGTCAATGTAGGTCATCGCGCCGTGGGCGCGGGCGACCTGAACGATTTCCTTGATGGGCGAAATGTCGCCGTCCATCGAATAAACGCTTTCAAACGCCACGATCTTGGGGCGGTCGCCCACGGCGGCCAGTTTGCGGTCCAGATCGCGCCAGTCGTTGTGCCGCCAGATCACCTT
>JANPOY010000197.1:0-3511 GCA_031428215.1 Paracoccaceae bacterium | reverse complement strand
CTCCACCCCCGATCCCTTGACCAACATCCTCCTTAGCGGGTTGATTGGCGTGGGTCAGGGCTTTGCCGAAATTACCGTGAACTGGACCACCCTGCGGCTGGACACTGCCAAGACCGGCCGCCCGATGAACCTGATGCACGGTGCGTTTGCCGTGGGGGCAATTCTGGGGCCTTTGGCGCTGGCGGGGCTGTTGGCGGCGGGGTTTGACTGGATCACGGTCTATCATGGAATGAGCTTGGTCTTTGTCAGCCTGACCGTGCTGTTTTTGTTCCTGCCGATGAGTTTTACCGAAACCGCCGCCCCCGCCACCGACGCGCCACCCCAGCGCCTGTCCACCCAACCCGCCTATTACCTCGCCTTTCTGGCGCTGTTCTTTTATGTCGGCGTTGAGTTGGGCGTGTCGAACTGGGTGGCCGAATATTTCGTAGCCGTGTTTGACTATCCTGTCGGCCAAAGCGCGCTCTTGGTGTCGCTGTTCTGGGCGGGCCTGCTGGCGGGCCGCTTTGGCGTGCCGCTGCTGTACCACGGCACCCGGCAGGACCTTGTTCTGATGAGTTTTTCCGGGCTCGCCACCCTTGCCATCGGCGCCCTTAGCCTGCTTGGCTTTGCCGCCACCGGCCCGATGACCCAGACCATCGCCATGGCCCTTGTGCTGCTGGCCGGGCTTGGGTCGTCGATCTTTTATCCCGCCGTGATCACGCTGCTGGGCAACTGCTTTCCCCATGCCCAAAGTCAGGCTATCGGCTTTGCCGCCACCGGCGGCGGCATCGGGGCGTTTGTGTTTCCGTTCCTGATGTCAGCGCTGGCCGAAGGCTGGGGCATCCGCGCCGGTTTTGCCACCTATGCCGTCTTTGGCGTGGCGATGACCGTGGCCGCCGTGGGCCTGTCCCTCGCGGCCAAACGCGCCGCCCGGTCCTAAGCCAAGCCCGCGTCCGCCAAGCCGATTTCTTAGAAGAAATCGAAACGGAGCCATCGATGGCTCCGACACGGACTTTTCGAAAATTCCGCTTCCCGGGCGGGATGCTGCGACGATGCACTCATACCCAAACGCGCCGGCTAAAACCACTGCCCCGGCTCCATCAGCCCCAGATCCATCAACTGCTGGCTGTGCCATTCGAACGGCGTCGAATTGTGCCAGCGAAATGACCCGATATCAAACCGCGACCCCGCATTGGTCCGCAGCGCCTTGGCGGTGCGAAACGAGGCGATGGCCGTGGTGATGTTGTGATGCCACGGGCAGGCGTAGGTGTTGTATTCCTCATCCGAAAAGGTGAAATCCGGCCGCAACACCAGATCGGGCTTGGCGCGGAACAGCGATATGCGGTCAATCTTGCGGCGTGGCGGCGGAATATGCTCCTCGAACCGCCAGCGCAGTCCGCCAAAGAAATCCAGCTGCCGTTCGCGCGGGTGGTTGTGGTTGGCCACATCGGGCCGCCCCAGCGCATAATAGCCCGACTTGTCCAGATTGGCCTGCTCCAGCGATACCGCATTGGGGAACCGTTCCAGATCGTCGGCATAGAGGTCCACCACATAACTCAACATCGCATCGCGCCGTTCCTCGCTGTGAAAGGTCAGCATTTCGCGGATGTTGCGCGTCTCGCAGAACGGGTGGAACAGGTATTCGGCGTTGTAACAGTAGTAAATCCACATCCCCGGCACCGCCGCGATCAGCCGGTTGATGGCACCAACCAGCGCATTGTCGGCATGGGTGTCAAAACTGACGCGCTGCACCATCGCCTCAATCTCGGGCGCGACCGCTATGCCGTCATGCGCCAGCAAGATCACATGGGCAAACCCCGCCCCCAGATGGTGACGCAGGGTGCTGTCGACCTCGACATCATCCTCGGCCATCACCACCGCCAACGGCCCCTTGTCCAGCACCGCCGCACCGTCCTTCAAAAACTGGTCGAACGAGGTGTATTTCATGGCGTCCCTGTCATCCTGCCGTCCTGATGCCAGATGAGTTTAAGCATTCTGTAAACGCAAGACCACCCCGCGTTGCGCAAACCGCCGATCTGGCATAAATGACAGCCGACAGGAGCCGCCATGACCACCAGGAAACTATTCATCAAGACCTATGGCTGCCAGATGAATGTCTATGACAGCGAACGCATGGTCGAGGCTATGGCCACCGAAGGCTATGTCGTCACCGACACCGTTGAAGATGCCGACATGGTCCTGATCAACACCTGCCACATCCGCGAAAAGGCGTCCGAGAAACTGTATTCCGACCTTGGCCGCCTGCGCCCGCTGAAAAATGCCCGGCCTGACCTCAAGATCGGCGTCGCAGGCTGCGTGGCACAGGCCGAGGGTGATGAGATCAAGCGCCGGATGCCCTTGGTCGATCTGGTCGTCGGCCCGCAATCCTATCACCGCCTGCCTGAAATGGCGCGCGGCGTGGGCAAGACCACCGACACCGACTTTCCGGTCGAGGACAAGTTTGACCTGCTGCCCCAACGCCGCGCCACCCGTGGCCCGACCGCATTTCTGACCGTGCAGGAAGGCTGCGATAAATTCTGCGCCTTCTGTGTCGTGCCCTATACCCGTGGCTCCGAAGTGTCGCGCCCCGCCGACCGCATCTTGACCGAGGCCCGTGGCCTGGTTGAAAAAGGCGTGCGCGACATCACCCTTTTGGGTCAGAACGTCAACGCCTATCACGCCCCCGGTTACGGCTTTGCCAAGCTGGTCCGCGACCTTGCCCAGATCGACGGTCTGGCCCGCATCCGTTACATGACCAGCCACCCCAACGACATGGAGGACGACCTGATCGCCGCCCATGGCGACTGCCCCAAACTGATGCCCTACCTGCACCTGCCGGTGCAATCGGGGTCAGACCGCGTGCTCAAGGCGATGAACCGCAAACATACCGCCGCACAGTATCTGGCCCTGATCGCCCGCTTCCGCGCCGCCCGGCCCGATATTCTGGTGACCTCGGATTTCATCGCAGGCTTCCCCGGCGAAACCGACGCCGACCACAACGCGACCTTGGACCTGATCCGCGCCGTTGGCTACGGCATGGCCTACAGTTTCAAATACTCCCCCCGCCCCGGCACCCCCGCCGCCGAACGCCCCGAGGTGCCCAGTGACGTGGCCGACGCCCGCCTGCACGAAATTCAGGCCCTGATCACCAGCCAACAGCGCGCCGCACAAGATGCCATGATCGGGCGCGTGGTGTCGGTCCTTTATGAAAAGGCTGGCCGGATGCCCGGCCAGATGGTCGGCAAATCCGATCACCTGCACGCCGTCCATGTCGATGATTCGCAAGGCGTGGCCGGAGAGTTGGTGCGTGTCCAAATCTTAAGCGCGTCCTCCAACTCCTTGGCAGGGGTCAGGATTCCCGGATAACCAATTGTGGCGGGATGTTTCCGGACCTGACCCAATGGTCAATCCACCGGGATTTTGGTGCAAAATCGTCAACAATTAGTGGTCGGCGTCAAGGCACTACACAAGATTTTGCTTTACTTCGTACTATCTCAGCGGCATTTCTGTGTCAAAGGCGTGTCATTTCGCA
>JANPOY010000196.1:0-7948 GCA_031428215.1 Paracoccaceae bacterium | reverse complement strand
CTTGACAACCTGCTCAGCAGGGGCCTTCGTCGTCACGGGTTTCTTCATCATCTTCAACTCCATGTGGGGTCAAGATGAGCCGCAAACCCTCCGCTACGCAATCAACCTAAATTGTTCCATGGGCGTTGACGGCGGACAGTGCTCGCCCTTGCGAACCATGGTGGGGGATTTATTGCTCTAGGATTAGTGGAAACTGACAACGGCATCATCGAGGCGGACGGGAGGCCTGCCACGTTTGATGGGTACAGGCAAGATTTGATTAACGGCATTGTTCATAACTATTGTGATCCTCCCTTTCACTGCGCTGTTCATGTGGTTCCGAATCAAACAAATGCACTGTTTCCGATAGTGATTGTTCCCGGTGGGCATCGTGTGCCCGTCCGGGCGCGGCGAGCGGGCCCCAATGGTAACATCGTGGCAAACAATGCAATTTATGTTCGCAAGGCGGGGCCTCGCAGCGAGACCCCGCAGAGCGCGCAGGATTGGGACGATCTCTTGAGCAATTGCCTTCGGAATCGGCGGGATGAAATGTATGATCAGATCAGGGACCTCATCGTTGGTGCGGTTCCCCAAGTCGATAGTTCAGCTGAATCGACGAAACTTGAAAGCTGGATCGAGAGTAGCACTGAACGATGGGTCGGTCTAACGACAGGTCTTCCGGCTGAAGTTGGGCCGCGCTTTCCGCACGGTCGGTACTGTTTCGCCTACGAGATCACTGGTGAACGTCGTCAAATTGCATATGCACAACTGCCTGAGGTTCTGAGGGCCAGTGTTGTTCGGCATACTGGTTGGCCACCTTTCTGGTATCCAACTCGCAGGGGAATTGAACCCTACGCCATTGATGGAGCTGTTGAGTGCTGGTTGGGAGGTGATCCCGAAACGCGAGTTGAAGAACGTGACGCTGCTCATTCGGATTTCTGGCGAATTCATCCTGATGGTTTGGCATTCTTGCTGAGAGGTTTTCAGGAAGACGGGATGGATGAACAGCGGCGAGGCCGCGCTCCAGTCCCTGCGGCAACTGTGTTCGACATCACCCTACCTGTTTGGATGGTCGGTGAAGCGCTCCTCCATGCCAGAAGCTTAGCTTCGAACCTGTTTGTAGGACCAACCACAATTCGATTCGTCGCAACATTTGAAGGGCTCGCAGGTCGATCTTTAGTAAGCATTGATGGACGTCGTCACATTTGGGAGGGCCGAGTTGCAAGGCAAAACGCAATCACTTTGAGCACGCATGTCGAAGCAGACTCTATTGAGGCAAACCTGCCAGAGATTGTTCAACCTCTATTGTCTCCGCTTTATGCCCTGTTTGACTTCTTTGAATTGCCCATGCAGCTCGTAGTGGATGAACTCGCCCGTATGAGGAAAGAGAAATTTTAGCTTCGACGCATCGACTGCGATCCAGCCGATTTTGATCATTTGTCGGCACATCAACGCCACCTCAACCGTCCTACGTCGGGTTCGCGCGAACGTTGCAGTTGAAACACGGCGAATGTTGCCCAACGTCGGAAGCAAAGTCGCGTTACTTCAAAGGCTTACGGAGTAACCACATGAATTCATTGTATTTGTTTGGAAGCGGTGGGATAGGCTCATAACCTGAAGGTCGTCAGTTCAAATCTGACTCCCGCAACCAAAATATCTAACCTTTCCAAATGGTTAGAACCCGACAAAAACACTTGTGTATAGCTCGCGCAAAAACGAGTCAACGCTGAGTCAACGTTTTGCAAGTCCCTCTGAAATCCAGGGGGATTTTTGCGTTTTGACAAGATCAGCCACTTTGCGGCATCCGTCACTATTGAAGCCATCGCCTGCAACTGGTATATGACTAAGTCATACTATGGAGGCGCAGATGACCGTGAAAACCACCCTCAGCTTCACCGACCGCCACCATCAGTTCCTTTCGGAAAAGGTGGGGCAGGGCGTGTTCGCCACCCAGAGCGCAGCTGTGGCAGCAGCCCTTGAACAGATGATGCAGGACGAGCAGGAACGTGACGTGGCGCTCTCGGCCCTCGCGCAGGAGATCCGTGCCCGCATGGAAACGCCGCGCGAAGCCTTCATCGATCAGGGCGACGCCTTCGCCGCTGCCCGCAGCACCATTGGGGCGGCCCGTGGCGCGTGAACTACCGCATTCGTTTCCACCCACTTGTCGCGCGTGATCTTGATGCCATCGCGCATTGGATTCTCGACTATGCCGGGCCCGACGCGGCCGCCAGCAAGCTGGCCGAGATCGAGGCGGCCATCGCCACGCTGAAGGCCACGCCTCACAAGGGCAGTCTCCGCGATGAAATCGCCCCTGGCCTGCGTGCAATACCCGCAGGCAGAAAAGCTGTCATTGCCTTCGTTGTTGACGACGATGCAACCGAAGTGCTTGTTTACGCTGTCACCTATGGCGGCGCGGACTGGGTCACGCGCAGCAGCGCGCGCAGCCGGTAACGGGGCAGAGGCCACATGTTTCTTCGAAAGGGTCCTCTGATGGGATTTGTCTTTTACGATCTTGAGACTACCGGCATATCGCCCGCATTTGACCAGCCGCTCCAATTTGCGGCAATCCGGACGGATGACAGTTTTGCCGAGATTGAGCGGGTGAATCTGCGCTGCCGGATCGCACCGCACATCATCCCGTCGCCACAAGCGCTGATCGTCACTGGCGTGACGCCCCCACAGCTGGTTGACCCCGCGTTGCCGTCCCTGTTCGAGTTTACCCAGACCATCATGGAGTTGATCGAACGTTGGGCGCCCGCGACATGGGTGGGCTTCAACACAATCCGGTTCGACGAGGAGATGCTGCGCCAAGCATTCTACCAGAACCTGCAGCCGAACATTTACGCCACCCAGTTCAACGGCAACAACCGGCTCGATATCCTGACCGCCGTCTATGCTGTGTGGTGCCGTAATCCGGCTCTGCTGAAATGGCCGAGTGACGACACCGGCCGCATCACATTCAAGCTGGATCGTCTGGCCCCGGCCAATGGCTTCAACGCCCACAATGCCCATGATGCGCTTGGTGATGTCGAGGCCACCATCCATATCGCTCGCGTCATCGCCGACGGCGATCGGTCGCTCTGGTCGGCCATCCTGCACAACCGCGACAAGCAGAACGTCACGGCGACTTTGGAATCCTTCCGCCCCCTGGAACTGGTGCTGCGCTTCGGCGGTGGGCCGCCCCGTGCTTATGTGGGGTGCTTCTGCGGCACTGCTGCTGGAAACCCGACAAATGCGGCCTTTTTCGATCTGGAGGCGGGTGATCCAGAATCCTTGATCGAGGCCGATGATGCGGCGCTGTTCCAGGCGGTCGATGGCACGCCCCAGATCATCCGCTGCATCGCCACCAACAAAGTCCCGTCTCTCTTCCCGATTGCCAATCCAGATCCTGACCACCTCCGCAAAGCAGCTTTGATCGCAGCGAACCCCGCCTTCCGCGCTCGGGTTGGCCAGACTATGGCCGCGCGTTACGTCGAGGATCCGGCTGCGCCGCTCCCACCGGTTGAAAAGCAGATCTACGGCGGGTTCTATGCCAAGGCTGATCGTGATCTGTTGGCCGAGTTCCAGCGGGCCGACTGGCCCCGGAGGCAAGCGATCGTTGGTCTTCTGACCGATGGACGTCTGCGCCAGCTTGGCCGCAGGCTGATCGCCTTCCACGCACCCGAAACACTGACAGCCGATGAGGCCGAGCAGTTTGAGGGGTTCCTGCGCGAGCGTTGGGATGCCCCGGAGGCGCCTGATACTCAGTGGACGACCATCGCATCAGCAACGCGCGCCATCGCAGAGCTGCAGGCGCAGCCTGGGGCTGACAACGCGGCACTTTGCGAGATTGCCGAATTCATAGCGTTGACGGGGAGTCGTTGAGTTCTGCACTACTTGCTCGTCCCCTCAGACAACGGAGTTGTAGATTCAAATTTAGACTCATATGCTCAAACTGCGTGCGGGCGGGTAGCCCAGAGCTCGACTGCGTTCGCGTGGTCTATGTAAGTAAACGGCGAAAGCCGGATGCGGTCGTCAGGTCGCATCTATCTTCGCAAGAGGATCCAATCCGTGAATATTTGCGCTCGCACGCAATAATAGGAAGAAGCTATGGACGGGACGGACATCGGAAAGTTGAAAGATCGCATGTGGATTACTGAAAGGTGCCACATGAAGGCTGAAAAGCGAAAGAGGTTCCTCGAATTCTACTTTCATATAGCCCTCGCATTATTCGCTTTAGCATCCATTGCGATTTCTCTCTTTCAGAGTGAGCCAAGTTCCACACAGTTTGGCACCATGATGACGTTCACGTCAATTTGGACGCTCTCAATTTCGTTACTTATATTTGGGTTCAGATTTGGTGAAACTGCTGCACAGCACCGATCTTGCTACCTCGGCTTACAAAGGCTTCGTATAAGCGAGGACTTGGATATTGTTCAGCTGAACAAGCAGTATATTGACACCTTGGGTTACTATCCTAACCATTCAAATTCGGATTTCATGGATGTTACCGTGTCAAATATATTCTTTGCCAAGCAAGCATTGAAGGACTCAAATGGGTCGCAAATCAGCTACTCATTATTCTCGCGCGCAACCTATTCATTTCATTGGCTGGTTGTCAGATTGCTGCTTGTCACATTTCTGCTCGCCCCAATCACATTCGCTGTTGTGGCGACTGGATTGCTAAGAGTGACATTCGCAATAGGGAACTGACATGATATGAAGGCAACCTCGCGTCAAGTTTTTCAAAGGCACTTTTCGCAAGATAGCCTTCGAGAGTTGATCGATCTGCACCTCGCCCCGAGTACGGCACGTGGCGTTGATGGAACAAACTACGAGCGATTTCTTGAGCTACGGGAAGATGAGATAAAATTGATCTCATCCCGAGCTCTGTCTGGGTGCTATAGTTTTTCTCCCTACAGACAAAAGCTGATCATCAAGGATGCCAAAAGTCCCCCACGGCAGGTCTCTATTCCAACTATTCGTGACAAAATTGCACTTAGGGCGCTCAATAACTTTCTCTCGGAGATATTTCACGGTTCGCGCCCCCAACATTCGCACCCAGTGATTTCAGCTGCAATCGAATCAATTCGAGCGTCGTCCCCGAATGATGCGTTCATTAAGTTGGACATACGTTCATTTTACGATGAAATAGACCATAAAACATTGCTTAAAAATATCCGAAGAAAGATCCGCTCAGGCGAGCCGATCGCATTAATCGAGTCTGCGATTAACACCCCGACTGGGGTAACTGTGTCTGATTGTGGAAGTAATTCGAGGGGGGTTCCCCAAGGGTTGAGCATTTCAAATATTTTGGCTTCAATATATCTAAGTGATGTTGATAAGAAATATAGGTCGATGCCAGGAATTAAGTATCATCGATATGTAGATGACATCCTTTGTGTTTCGTCCTCCGCTGACGCAGAAGTATTTGCTACATCTATTTCTAAAGACCTCTGGTCGCGAAAGAAATTGAGATCACACCCGATAGGAAGTGGCAAATCCGAAATTTTGCCAATTTCGAAGGGCGTCGATTATCTCGGGTACACATTTAGTGGCGGAAAGGTTTCTGTACGGAGAAGTACGGAAAAAAAGCTTCTTAGCAGTCTAATGAGAATTATTCACTCTTCATCTAGTGAAAATCTCACTCGGTCTCTGTGGAGGCTAAATTTAAGAATTTCAGGTTGCCGGTTGAACGGAAGCAATGTTGGTTGGATATTTTACTTCTCACAAATTAACGACCTTAAGCTCCTGTCACGCGTGGATGCGCAGGTCAGGAAGTCAATCAAAAAGAAGTTTGGTGATGATGGTTATAAGAAGTGCAAGAGATTAATCAAAGCGTATCATGAGGTTAAATTCAATATCCAGCAAAGTAGCTATTATCACAACTTCGACAACTATAGTAGATCAATGATGGTTGAGCTCCTTAACCGGGTGTTTCCGGCGAGATTTTTCAACTTGGATGCGAAGTCTGACGCAGATATCCAGAGGATTTTCAATCGGGTGGTGACAAGGGAAGTGCGCGAAATGGAACGTGATACACTTGGCGGGTTTTCTTAGATCGGCATCTGAGTGGTCTTCCGTACCGCTTCTATTGAATGGGAAGGATTTTCCTAGAATGTTGCGCACTTCTGCACCTGCCCTCGAAGAACGGCGTAATCACTGAGCATCCTGACGACCATAGCGCCCTCATGCAGTTTATCTACCTCGTCGGCCGCGCGTTCCTGATCCGCTCCGCTGTATTCCACCACTGGTGGGCATGGTGCTATTGCTTCAGAATCGACCGTCACGCAGGCGCTCAGCCAGAGCATCGCGATCAGCGGGGCGGCGGCTGGCGGCGTCCAGCATCTGGCGTTGGATTTCAAGGGACTTCTCCGATGTTGAAAGACGTTCCGCCAGCCGCCCGGCGCGTTCACCGACGCGGCGGAGGTTGAGCAGGAACAGGGTGATTGAGGCGGCGGCCAGCAGCAGGCCCAGCGATTTCTGCGCCGGGCCGCTGGCGAGGAGTGCGGTGATCCAGCCCATCACCGCTGTCCCCGTTTCCAGTCGTCGATCCGCGCATGGATAGCGACGGCGATGCCGATCAGGGCGACTGCGATGAAGACCCAGCGCAGGGTGTCGAGGTAGGGCACCAGAGGTAAGATGGCGGATTGGGTTTCTGCCAGGACCTCTTGCGCGACCTCGACACCGGCGGCACCAACGGTGGCGATGCCTGCGGCCCCGCCGCCTTTCAGGGTGCGGCTGTCGGCCAGAACCTCACGGGCAGGCGGGGTTTCCAGCACAAAAGGTGTGGCGCGAACCGGGAAGGGTTCGCCCCAGCTGCGGGCCGGACCGAGGTCGATATGCATGAAGCCCGAGCGGGGATAGGTGCCGAAGCCCAGAAAGCCCACAGCGCGGGCGGCCTCGGCGAAAGTGGCCGGATCATGGTTTGACATCGCGATGTCAAACGCCGTGCCCAGCATGTGCTTGGAGGCAGGGGCCCCGCCGACAGCCCGGTTGTGGCTGGGGCTGCGATAGCCGGAGCGGACGATCAGCGGCTTGCCGAGGCGGTTGCGCAGGGACTGCAGCTTGTCCATCGCCTCGGTGTTGATCTTGATCGCCCCCGTGCCGCGGCAGGCGATCTCGGCGGGCGAGAAGCTGGGCCAGCGCCAAGCGGATTCAGGCACATCGCGGAAATGGGCGTAGGTTGTGGTTGGCATGATGGTCTCCAGAAATGCAAAAACCCGCCGTGGGGGCGGGTCGGGGTGGATCGGCTAGGAGCGGTTTAGATCAGTCGGCCCGGCTGCGCTGGAAGGCCTCGAACATCAGGTCCCGCATGGCGCGGATATCTGTCTCAATGCGCTCCAGCCGGTCGGCGTCGGCCTTGCGGTCCTCGGCGCGCTGTTTGTCGTAGCGGTCGCGCTCGGTGGCCAGTTCGTGTTCGAGGCGTTCCAGCACGGCTTCGTTGGTGAAGGCTTTCCGCGTGACAGTGGCGGCGATGGCGAGACTGCCGCCCATCAGCGCGGTGATGGCGGCGGTCAGGCCATGGTCGCGAAAGGCTTGGGTTACGCCTTCAAGAAAGGTTGGTGGTTCGGTCATGATGGGGCTTTCAGATGTTGAGGATAGGGACGTCGCCCCGGTTTTACGGCGCCACATAGAACGTCGCGCTGAGCCGCCAGATCACGCTGGTGGTCAGTGGCGCGACGATGGTGGTGGCGCTGTTCTGCGCCGAAGCCATGATCGCGCGCGCCGGCTCCATCACTTTTTCATAGACGCTGCCTTGTGCCGCCGCTTCCATCGGGATGGAAAACGCCAGCGCGCCCGGCAGGTTGGTTGTCGTGATCACGACCGGCGTCGTGCCCGCCGTGAGGAGCGCCGCCGCATGCCGCTCGATCCGCAGACCGGTGATGTAGTGGCGCAGGCCAACGCCCGGGGCGGTCAGGGTCAGGGTCGCCGCCGTGCTCAGTGCAGCGGTGATCGTGGCGGTGTTGGACGAAACCTCGCCCAGCAG
>JANPOY010000195.1:0-1628 GCA_031428215.1 Paracoccaceae bacterium | reverse complement strand
CAAAATCGACCTCGTCTCGCGCGGGTTCTATATCTCGGAATGTCTGGAGTATCGGCCGTGATTTTCTTCAAATCAAAGCATGTGCAACAGCTTGGCGCGCGGTGGATGCCGTTCGCTGACGCCGCCTCCGAAGGCCTGACCCTGCCGCAACTGCTGCGCTTGGGGCTGTTTCAGGTCTCGGTCGGTATGGCGGCGGTGCTGCTGTTGGGCACGCTGAACCGCGTGATGATTGTCGAACTTGGCGTGCCTGCCTCCATCGTCGCGCTGATGATCGCGCTGCCGGTGGTCTCGGCCCCGTTCCGCGCCCTGCTGGGCCACAAGTCTGACAATCACAAAAGCTGGATCGGCTGGAAGCGCGTGCCTTACCTGTGGTTTGGCAGCCTGTGGCAGATGGGCGGCTTGGCGATCATGCCTTTCGCGCTGATCGTGCTGTCGGGCGATCAAATTCACGGGCCGGAATGGGCGGGCAAAGCCTTGGCTGGCATCGCTTTTCTGATGACCGGCGTGGGGATGCATATGACGCAAACCGCTGGTCTGGCGCTGGCCTCTGACCGCGCCACCGACGAGACTCGCCCCCGCGTGGTGGCGCTGCTGTATGTGATGTTCCTGATGGGCATGGCGGTTTCTGCCGTGATCTTGGGCCTGTTGCTGCGCAATTTCGACGAAATCCGCCTGATCCGCGTCGTGCAAGGCTGCGGCGTTGTCACCATGGTTCTGAACCTTGCCGCCCTGTGGAAACAGGAAAAGGTCCGCCCGATGAACGCCGAGGAAATGGCGCAGACCCGGCCGATCTTTCACGAAGGCTGGCGCGATCTGATGGCAGGCGGCCATGCGGGGCGTTTGCTGTTGGTGGTGATGCTGGGCACTATGGCGTTTCAGATGCAGGATGTGCTGCTGGAACCCTACGGCGCTGAAATCCTTGGGCTTTCGGTGGGCTCGACCACTTGGCTGACCGCCTGCAACGCCATGGGCGCGCTGGTGGGCTTTGTGCTGGCGGGCCGCTGGATGTCAAACGGTCACGACATGTTCCGCATGTCGGCGCGCGGGCTTCTGGTCGGCGTCGTCGCCTTCCTGATGGTGATCTTCGCCGCCCCGCTGCATTCGACCGTGATGTTCTACATCGGCGCGTGGAGCATTGGTCTGGGCGCTGGCCTGTTCGCCGTAGCCACCCTGACCGCCGCGATGTCGCTGCCCGAACACGGCGTCGCCGGGCGCGGGCTGGTGCTGGGCGCTTGGGGGGCTGCACAAGCCACCGCCGCGGGCCTGTCCATCGCGGTCGGTGGCGGTTTGCGCGACAGCGTCGGGGCCTACGCGCTTCAGGGCGGTTTTGGCCCGGTGTTTGCCGCCCCCGCCTTTGGCTACTCTGTTGTTTATATGATCGAAATCGTCGTTCTGTTTGTCACCCTGATCGCCCTTGCCCCCTTGGTGCGGGTCGCTCTTTTCACCGCACAATCCAAAGCCGACACCGCCCGCATGGGCCTTGTCGATTTCCCCAACTAACCCCGGAGGACACCCCATGCTGGGCACAACTTTCTTTGGCAACTTCGACCTTGCTTCGCTGGCCATCTGGCTGTTCTGGGTCTTTTTCGCGCTGCTGGTCTACTACCTGCAAACCGAAAACATGCGCG
>JANPOY010000194.1:0-10884 GCA_031428215.1 Paracoccaceae bacterium | reverse complement strand
ATGGCGTCGACAAGGACGAACGCGCCTTGCAGATCGAGCGGGAAGAAATCGAGCGTCTGGCGCGCGACCGCGACGACGAGTTGGCTATCTTGGAGCGCAACATCTACTCGCGCCTGAAGACCCTGATCACCGGCAAAGTGGCCGTGAAAGGTCCGAAGGGCATCAAGGCCGGTTCGACCATCGACGCCGATCTGTTGGGCACGCTGTCCAAAGGTCAGTGGTGGCAGTTGGCGCTTGAAGGCGAGGCGGACGCGAAAGACGTCGAAGCCCTGCACGACCAGTATGAGGCGCAGAAACGCGCGCTGGACAACCGTTTTGACGACAAGGTCGAAAAGGTCCGTCGCGGTGACGATCTGCCTCCGGGTGTGATGAAGATGGTCAAGGTGTTCGTCGCGGTGAAGCGCAAGCTGCAGCCAGGCGACAAGATGGCCGGTCGTCACGGCAATAAGGGCGTTGTGTCCAAAGTTGTGCCGGTTGAGGATATGCCTTTCCTGGCCGATGGCACCGCCGTTGACCTCGTGCTGAACCCGCTTGGGGTTCCGTCGCGGATGAACGTCGGACAAATCCTTGAGACGCATATGGGCTGGGCCGCACGCGGTCTGGGTCTGCGCATCGACGAGGCCTTGAAAGAGTATCGCCGCTCGGGTGACATGACCCCGGTGCGCGAGGCCGTGCGCTATGCTTACGGCGATGAGACCTATGAAGAGTCCTTTGCCGACCGGACCGAGGCTGAATTCCTCGAATTGGCAGGCAATGTCACCAAAGGCGTGCCAATCGCCTCGCCGGTGTTTGACGGTGCCAAGGAAGCCGACGTCAACGACGCGCTGACCCGAGCCGGTTTTGACACCTCGGGCCAGTCGATTGCCTTTGATGGCCGCACGGGCGAGCAATTCGCGCGTAAAGTCACCATCGGCGTGAAGTACATGCTGAAACTTCACCACCTGGTGGATGACAAGCTGCACGCACGTTCGACCGGTCCGTACTCGCTGGTCACGCAGCAGCCTTTGGGTGGTAAAGCCCAGTTCGGCGGCCAGCGTCTCGGCGAGATGGAGGTCTGGGCACTCGAGGCTTACGGCGCCGCTTACACCTTGCAGGAAATGCTGACGGTGAAATCGGATGACGTGGCAGGCCGCACCAAGGTCTACGAGTCGATCGTCAAGGGCGAGGACAACTTCGAGGCCGGCGTGCCGGAATCGTTCAATGTTCTCGTCAAAGAGGTCCGCGGTTTGGGCCTCAACATGGAACTCCTGGATGCGGAGGAAGAGTGAGCGTTCGTCGGGGATAACCCCAACAAACGCTCGGTAGGGCGGGGTTCTCCCCGCCTGCCATCTTCCCCCGCCGCCCCCATTCATAAGGTATGAAATGAACCAGGAACTCTCGACCAACCCGTTCAACCCGGTTGCGCCCGTCAAGACCTTCGACGAAATCAAGATCAGCCTGGCCTCGCCAGAGCGGATCCTGTCGTGGTCGTTCGGCGAGATCAAGAAACCGGAAACCATCAACTACCGCACGTTCAAACCGGAACGTGACGGTCTGTTCTGCGCCCGTATCTTCGGGCCGATCAAGGACTACGAATGCCTTTGCGGCAAATACAAGCGGATGAAATATCGCGGCGTTGTCTGCGAAAAATGCGGCGTGGAAGTCACGCTGCAAAAGGTCCGCCGCGAACGCATGGGCCACATCGAACTGGCGGCCCCCGTCGCGCACATCTGGTTCCTGAAATCGCTGCCAAGCCGCATCGGCCTGATGCTGGACATGACGCTGCGCGATCTGGAACGCATTCTGTACTTTGAAAACTACGTCGTGATCGAACCCGGCCTGACCGATCTGGTCTATGGCCAGTTGATGACCGAAGAGGAATTCCTCGACGCGCAGGACCAGTATGGCGCAGATGCGTTCACCGCCAATATCGGCGCTGAGGCCATCCGCGAAATGCTGGCCGCGATTGATCTGGACACCACCGCCGAGCAACTGCGCGCCGACCTCAAAGAGGCAACCGGCGAGTTGAAGCCGAAGAAGATCATCAAGCGTCTGAAGATCGTCGAGTCGTTCCTTGAATCCGGCAACCGCCCGGAATGGATGGTTCTGACCGTGCTTCCGGTCATTCCGCCGGAACTGCGCCCGCTGGTTCCCCTGGACGGTGGCCGCTTTGCGACGTCAGACCTGAACGACCTCTACCGCCGCGTCATCAACCGCAACAACCGTCTGAAGCGGCTGATCGAACTGCGCGCGCCCGATATCATCGTGCGCAACGAAAAGCGCATGTTGCAAGAGGCTGTGGATGCGTTGTTCGACAACGGCCGTCGTGGCCGCGTGATCACCGGCACCAACAAGCGCCCGCTTAAGTCGCTGTCCGATATGCTCAAGGGCAAACAGGGCCGCTTCCGTCAGAACTTGCTTGGCAAGCGCGTCGACTTCTCGGGTCGTTCGGTGATCGTGACCGGCCCGGAACTCAAGCTGCACCAGTGCGGCCTGCCGAAGAAGATGGCGTTGGAGCTGTTCAAGCCCTTCATCTACTCGCGTCTGGAGGCCAAGGGCCTGTCCTCGACCGTGAAGCAGGCGAAAAAGCTGGTGGAAAAAGAGCGTCCCGAGGTTTGGGATATCCTGGATGAAGTGATCCGCGAACACCCCGTGTTGCTGAACCGTGCGCCAACCCTGCACCGTCTGGGCATCCAGGCGTTCGAGCCGATCCTGATCGAAGGCAAGGCCATTCAGCTGCACCCGCTGGTCTGCTCGGCCTTCAACGCCGACTTTGACGGCGACCAGATGGCTGTTCACGTGCCGCTGTCGCTTGAGGCCCAGCTGGAAGCCCGCGTTCTGATGATGTCGACGAACAACGTGTTGTCGCCCGCCAACGGCGCGCCAATCATCGTGCCGTCGCAGGATATGGTGTTGGGTCTGTATTACACCACCATGGAGCGCAAAGGCATGACCGGCGAAGGCATGGCTTTCGCGGACATCGAAGAGGTTGAACACGCATTGGCAGCCGGTGCCGTCCACCTGCACGCCAAGATCAAGGGTCGCCTGCGTCAGGTCGATGACACCGGCAACATCGTCTGGAAACGGTTCGACACCACACCCGGCCGTTTGCGCCTTGGCAACCTGCTGCCGCTGAACGCCAAAGCCCCGTTTGATCTGGTGAACCGGCTGCTGCGGAAAAAAGACGTGCAGACCGTCATCGACACTGTCTACCGCTACTGCGGCCAGAAAGAGTCGGTGATCTTCTGTGACCAGATCATGGGTCTGGGCTTCCGTGAGGCGTTCAAGGCTGGCATCTCGTTTGGTAAAGACGACATGCTGATCCCGGACACCAAATGGCCGATCGTCAACGAAGTCCGCGATCAGGTGAAGGAATTCGAACAACAGTACATGGACGGCCTGATCACTCAGGGCGAAAAGTACAACAAGGTTGTCGATGCCTGGTCGAAGTGTTCTGACAAAGTGGCCGCCGACATGATGGCTTCTATTTCCGCCGTGCATTACGATGATGCGGGCGCAGAGAAAGAGCCGAACTCGGTCTACATGATGTCGCACTCGGGTGCCCGCGGTTCGCCGGCACAGATGAAACAGCTGGGCGGGATGCGCGGTCTGATGGCCAAGCCGAACGGCGAGATCATCGAAACGCCGATCATCTCGAACTTCAAAGAGGGGCTGACGGTTCTCGAATACTTCAACTCGACCCACGGCGCCCGTAAGGGTCTTGCCGACACCGCGTTGAAGACCGCGAACTCGGGTTACCTGACCCGCCGTCTGGTGGACGTCGCGCAAGACTGCATCGTGCGTTCGCATGATTGCGGAACCGAGCGTGGCATCACCGCCGACGTCGCCGTCAACGATGGTGAAGTCGTGCAGTCCTTGGCCGAGCGTGTGCTGGGCCGGGTGGCTGCCGATGACATCGTGGTTCCCGCAACCGGCGAGGTGCTGGTGGCGCGTGGCGAGTTGATCGACGAACGCCGCGCCGACCTGATCCATCAGGCCGGCGTTGTGACCTCGCGCATCCGGTCGCCATTGACCTGCGACGCGGAGGAAGGCGTTTGCGCCATGTGCTATGGCCGTGACTTGGCCCGTGGTACGCTGGTGAACCAGGGCGAAGCGGTGGGTATCATCGCGGCGCAGTCGATTGGTGAACCGGGCACCCAGCTGACGATGCGGACCTTCCACATCGGCGGCATTGCCCAAGGTGGCCAGCAGTCGTTCCTCGAGTCGAGCCAGGAGGGCAAGATTGAGTTCCGCAACGCCAACTTGTTGTCCAACGTCAACGGCGAGCAGATCGTCATTGGCCGGAACATGTCGATTGCCATTCTGGATGAGGGCGGCGCAGATCGTGCCGTTCACAAGCTGACCTACGGCGCCAAGCTGCATGTCAAGGAAGGCCAGATTGTCAAGCGCGGCCACAAGCTGTTCGAATGGGACCCCTACACCCTGCCGATCATCGCCGAAAAGGCGGGGGTTGCGCGATTCAAGGATCTCATCGCGGGCATCTCTGTGCGCGACGACACCGATGATGCGACGGGTATGACGCAGAAAATCGTGACCGATTGGCGTTCCGCGCCGAAAGGTGGCGATCTGAAGCCCGAAGTCATCGTGATGGACCCGGCCACGGGCGATCCGGTGCGCAACGACGGCGGCCACCCGATTTCCTACCCGATGTCGGTCGACGCGATTCTGTCGGTCGAGGACGGTCAGGAACTGGTTCCGGGTGACGTGGTGGCGCGTATCCCGCGCGAAGGTGCCAAGACCAAGGACATCACCGGGGGTCTGCCTCGCGTGGCCGAATTGTTCGAGGCCCGTCGTCCGAAAGACCACGCCATCATCGCGGAAGCCGATGGTTACGTGCGCTTTGGCAAGGACTACAAGAACAAGCGCCGCATCACGGTTGAACCCGTTGATGAGACGCTGCAGGCGCAGGAATATATGATCCCGAAGGGCAAACATATTCCGGTGCAGGAAGGCGATTTCGTCCAGAAGGGCGATTACATCATGGACGGTAACCCCGCGCCGCATGACATCCTGCGTATCTTGGGCGTCGAAGCGCTGGCGAACTATATGATCGACGAAGTGCAGGACGTGTACCGTTTGCAGGGCGTGAAGATCAACGACAAGCACATCGAGGTGATCGTTCGCCAGATGCTGCAAAAGTTCGAAATTCTCGACTCGGGCGAAACCACGCTGCTGAAAGGCGAGAACGTCGACAAGTTCGAGCTGGACGAGGCGAACGCCAAGGCAGCACTGCATGGCATGCGTCTGGCCACGGCAGAGCCGATCTTGCTGGGCATCACCAAGGCGTCGCTGCAAACCCGCAGCTTCATCTCGGCGGCGTCCTTCCAGGAAACCACGCGGGTGCTGACCGAGGCTTCGGTGCAGGGCAAACGCGACAAACTGGTCGGCCTGAAAGAGAACGTCATCGTCGGCCGTCTGATCCCGGCCGGCACCGGCGGGGCAACCCGTGTGGTCAAAGCCGTGGCCGCAGACCGCGACATCGTGGTGATCGAGGCCCGCCGCAATGAGGCCGAAACCGCAGCGGCCCTCGCCGCTCCGGTGCCGGTGGCAGAGCCGGGGTTCAAGTCTGACATGGTTGAATCGCGCGGCGAATAAGCCTGCGAAATGAAGGCAAAGGCCCCGTGGGAAACCACGGGGCCTTTTGCGTTGGGGGGGAAAGATGTTGCCCCAACGCAAGGGTTTGAACTCCTTACCCGATTTTCAAACGTTGGTTTGCGGCTCAACGTCAGGCAGCCGGACTATTGGCCAATACCCCGGAAAACGCTCGGCCAGAATGCTTTCAGTTCGGGGCAGGTTTTGGCTTGCCGGCATTGTGGGTTTCGGCGCCAAAAGACTCCGCGTCAGTGACGATTGCTTTCGTGGCCGCGTTCTGGACCCCTGCGAATGCCGATGACCCGAACGCAGGAGACACTGTATTTGCGCGCCGTCGCCATCTGCCGGATGTGACGCCTGAGTTCACAAATTGGATCTACCCGGCAGATTGGACATAATTGAAATATGCCCGTATTCACCCCCCAACCCCCTGATATCAAACCCTTCCCCTCTGGCCTCACCCCCAGACGGCCCCCCTTTCCCCCGCACGCCCCACCTGCTACCCATGGCCCATGCTTATTTCAGACAATTTGCGCGGCGCGCTTTACATGAACCTGTCGATGCTTGCCTTCACGGTGAACGACACCTTCATGAAGGCCGTCACCCATGACTTGCCCCTGTATCAGACCATCACCCTGCGCGGCGGCATTGCCGTGGTCTGGCTGCTGATCCTTGCCGCTGCGACGGATGGCCTGCGTCTGCCAAGCGCAAACCGTGACCGCTGGGTGATCTTTTGCCGTTCCATGGCCGATGTTGCCGCCACCATCCTGTTCCTGTCGGCCCTGATGCGCATGCCCCTGGCGAACCTCTCGGCGGTGATGCAGGCGATTCCGCTGGCGGTCACCCTCTGCGCGGCGCTGGTGTTCAAAGACAAGGTCGGCTGGAGGCGGATGACGGCGATTGTCGTGGGCTTCATCGGCGTGCTGATCATCATCCGCCCCGGTACGGCGGGCTTTGATGTCTGGTCAGTGGCGGGGCTTGGCTCGGTGCTGGCGGTGGTGGTCCGCGATCTGTCGGTGCGCGGGCTGACCAGTGCGGTGCCCTCGATCATCGTGGCGCTGGGGGCTGCGGTGGCCGTCACCGCCATGGGCGCGATCGGGGTTTTGTTCCAGGGCTGGCACACGCCCACGCTGCTGCAACTGGTGATGATCTTTGGCGCGGGCACCATGCTGCCCATTGGCTATATCTGTTCCGTCACCGCGATGCGGGTGGGGGATGTCGGCTTTGTCGCGCCCTTCCGCTACACCTCGCTTTTGTGGGCCATCGTGCTTGGCTGGGTGGCCTTCTCGCAATTGCCCGACCTTTTCGCGCTGATCGGGGCCAGCATTGTGGTCGCCACCGGCATCTACACTCTGCTGCGTGAGCGGAAACTGCGTCTTGAACGGGCGGCGCAGGCCTGATCAATTGCAAGGACAAGGGGGCTGGCCTATAAGCCGCGCATCCAAGGGGCCAAACCATGCTGACGCTGTCCATTGTTATCCCGGCCAAGAACGAGTCCGAGAATATCATCACGTTGGTGGAAGACATCGACCGGGCCTTGGCCGCCCTTGCGCCGTTCGAGATCATCGTGGTCGACGACTGTTCCACCGACAATTCGGTCGCGGTGCTGATGGCGCGGGCGCAGACCATGCCACATTTGCGGCTGGTGCGGCATGATCGGTCGGGCGGGCAATCGGCGGCGGTGCATTCCGGGGTCAAAGCCGCGCGGGCGCCGATCATCTGCACGCTGGACGGTGACGGGCAGAACCCGCCCGAGGAGTTGCCAAAACTGGCAGCTCCCTTGCTGGCCGACAGCACCGGCCGCATAGGTCTGGTGGCGGGGCAGCGGGTCGATCGGCAGGACACCTGGTCGAAAAAGGTCGCGTCGAAATTCGCCAACCGCCTGCGCGGCTGGATACTGAACGACGGCACCCGCGACACTGGCTGCGGGCTGAAGGCGTTTCGGCGGCAGGCGTTTCTGGACCTGCCCTATTTCGATCACATGCACCGCTATTTGCCGGCGCTGTTCACCCGGGATGGCTGGCAGGTCGCGCATGTGGATGTCAGCCATCGTTCGCGCGGGGCAGGGCGGTCAAATTATTCCAACCTGCAACGGGCATTGGTCGGGGTGGTGGATCTGGTTGGTGTGGCCTGGCTGCTGCGGCGGCGCAAAAAGGCGCGGCCTCTGGATGACGCCCGATGATCGCGGATTTCATCGCCAAGTTTCAGTCGAGCTCGACCTCTGATCTGATCTGGGTCGGCGTCGGCTTGCTGGGCCAGCTGGTGTTCGCCGCCCGCTTTATCGTGCAATGGATCGCGTCGGAACGGGCGGGGCGGTCGGTGGTGCCGGTGTTTTTCTGGTATCTGTCGATTTTGGGCAGCCTCGTGGTGCTGGCTTACGGGCTGCACAAGCTGGACCCGGTGATCATCGTCGGCCAGTTGCCCGGCGTGCTGGTCTACAGCCGCAATCTTTGGTTGATCAAAAGGGCTGGCCGTGACAGCGTCCAGTAGCACGTGGCTGCGCCCGGCGCTTTTGATCGTTGTGGCGGTGACGCTGCTGCGTTGGGTGCTGTTGGCCTTTGATGCGACCGATCTTTATGTGGACGAGGCGCAGTATTGGCTGTGGGGGCAAGAGTTTGCCTTTGGCTACTATTCGAAACCGCCGCTTATCGGCTGGCTGATCGGGGCGGTGACCACGCTGGCGGGCAGTGACAGCCCGTTCTGGGTGCGGATGCCGGGGGCGACCCTGCACGCGGCGACGGCGCTGATCCTGGCGGCGCTGGCGGCGCAGATGATGGGCGCGCGGGCGGCGGTCTGGGCGGCGGCGGCCTATGTCACGCTGCCCTTTGTCGCCCTGGGCAGTCTGCTGATATCGACCGACACCGTGATGGCACCGCTCTTTGCCGCCGCGTTGTATTTCCACCGCCGCCTGATGGATGCGCCCGCCGTCCGCTTTGCCGCGCTGACCGGGGCGATGGTGGGGCTGGGCTTCATGGCGAAATATGCCGCGATCTACTTTCTGATCGGCGTGGCGCTGGCTGCGCTGTTGCGGCGGGATCACCGGATCGCCTGGGGCCATGTGGCGGTGATGCTGGCCTGCTTTGCCGCCGTGATATCGCCCAATATCCTTTGGAACCTGTCGCATCAGTTCACCACATTGTCGCACACCGTCGACAATGTCGGCTGGGTGCGCAATGACAATCCCCTGTCCGGGCTGAACCCATATGGCCTGCTGGAGTTCTTCACCAGCCAGTTCGCCGTCTTTGGTCCGATCTTGTTTGCAGCCCTGCTGATGGCGTTTCGCCGTCCGTCGGGTCACGGCGCTTTGGCGGCTTTTGCCGTGCCCGCTTTGGGGGTGGTGTCGGTGCAATCCTTGCTGGGGCAGGCGCAGGCGAATTGGGCGGTGTCGGCCTATTTCGCCGGAACTCTTCTGGCCATGGCCCTGTTGGCCAACCGCCCCCGCCTGCGCGTGGCATCGTTCGTCGTGAACGGGGCGTTTTGCCTGATCCTGCCGCTGCTGGTGCTGTTTCCGACGCTGAGCCTGAATGGCAAGACCCTGCTGCTGGATCGTCAGCTGGGCCGCGCAACCGTCAGCCAACAGCTGATCGCGCTGTCGAACGCCGCAGGCGGTGTGCCGATCCTCGCCGAACGCCGGGATGTACTGGCCGATCTGTTCTACACCGGGCGCGACTCGGGCTTGATGTTTTACGCGCCGCGCCCAAAGGGCCGCCCCGCCAATCATTATGAGCAACGCTATCCGTTGCCGGTTGATTTTGGCGGACCAGTCCTGTTGGTCACCGCCAATCCGCCCGCCTGTGCGCCCGCTGCGATGGGTCTGGACCCAAAGGGTGGGGCCTACCGCGACTGGGGGCTTGCGGCCTATCTGATTTCGGCGGAATGCGCCCTTGCCCGATAGCCCGCGCCTGATTGCAGTCCTTGTGGGTTTGATGGGCTTGGTTCTGCTGGTCTTCGGGCTGTGGCCGGGGTTGGACCTTGCCGTCACCGCGCTGTTTCACGACGCCTCGGGCTTTCCGATCAAGCAGAACCATGGCGTTGAATTTCTGCGCACGGTGGTTTGGGACGCGACGCTGCTGATGCCGCTGCTGGCGCTGCTGTTGCTGATCTGGACTTGGCTGCGCGCGCCGCTGCTAAACCTTCCGGCGCGGCTGTGGGGGTTTGTGCTGGTGCTGTTCCTGCTTGGTCCCGGCCTTGCGGTGAATGGCCTTCTCAAGGCCTATTGGGGTCGCGCCCGCCCGATCAACGTGGTGGACTTCGGCGGCACGGCGCAGTTTTCCCCGGCCTGGCAGATCAGCGACCAATGCGCCGCCAACTGTTCCTTCGTATCGGGTGAAGGCGCGGGGTCGATGGCTATGGCTGTCTCGGTTCTGCTGATTCTGTCCATGCTGCAGCAACGCCTGCCACGCGCGGCGATTTCGCTGGGGCGGGCTGCGGCGCTGATCAGCTTGGTCTTTGTGGGCTGGCAACGCGTCGCCTCGGGCGGACATTTCCTGTCGGATGTCCTGATTTCCTGGTTGGTCGTTGCCCTGATTGCCGTTGTTTTGGCGCGCCTGATGTTGCCGCCGCGCAGCACCCGCAGCTGACCGTGGCGGCAGTTGACATCCCATCCGACTCTGTCTATCAGCCGCTGCATCTGTGTCCGCACCTTTGGGTTGGGCGCAGGGACTAAACACTTGATGTGGTCATGATCCAGGCTCGCGCCCCGATCCTCTGGAATTCCACCGTGCCGCCCCTTCGGGAGACGGTTCGGTTTTATCGTTTTGTGGGTATGCCACAAGGCGACGTCGAGAAGCAGTGCCCCGTCATGCGGGGCGAGTATTGACAGTCCCTTGATTGGGGCAACACGAGGTAGCTGAATGCCGACTATTCAACAGCTCATCCGCAAACCGCGGGAGCCTAACGTCCGCAAGTCCAAGTCGCAGCACTTGGAATCTTGCCCCCAGAAGCGTGGCGTTTGCACGCGCGTCTACACCACCACACCGAAGAAGCCGAACTCGGCTATGCGTAAGGTGGCCAAGGTGCGCCTGACCAACAGCTTCGAAGTGATCTGCTATATTCCGGGCGAAAAGCACAACCTTCAGGAACACTCTGTGGTTCTGATCCGTGGCGGCCGTATCAAAGACCTTCCGGGTGTCCGTTACCACATTCTGCGTGGTGTTCTGGATACCCAAGGCGTCAAAGATCGTCGCCAGCGTCGTTCGAAATACGGCGCCAAGCGTCCGAAGTGAGGGTTTAAGATATGTCTCGTCGTCACGCCGCCGAAAAGCGCGATATCCTTCCCGATGCCAAGTATGG
>JANPOY010000193.1:0-2274 GCA_031428215.1 Paracoccaceae bacterium | reverse complement strand
GGCCCGTGCAGGGGCCGCATGGCGCGTTTTGTGCCACCGGGCGCGAGACGGGGCTGGCGAAATGTGTCTGGGTCGAGGATTGGCTTTACCTTGACGGCGGCGGTCTGGTGCCACCCGCCAGCCTGCCGGGGCCTGCGCGCGCAAAAGGACCACTGACGGTGCATGACCTGACCACCACCCTGCCGCACGAATTCCAATGGCTGCGCACCCCGCACCCAGCGCGGATTTTTCAAATGACCGGGCAGGCGCTGCGGCTGACCGGGCGCGAAAGCTTGGGCTCGTGGTTCGAACAGGCCCTCGTTGCCCGCCGCCAAGAACACCAAGCCTACCACGCCGAAACCACCATCCTCGCCGATCCGCCAAACTGGCAGCGCGCGGCGGGGCTGACCACCTACTATAACCGCCACAAGTTCCACGCCGCTTTGATCACGCATGAACCCCAGATCGGACGCTGCGCCCGCATCATCTCTTGCATCGGCGATACGACCGAGGCTTTGACCTTCACCGACCCGGTGCCGTTGCCCGATGGTCCGATCACCCTGTCGGTCAAAGTCGACCGCGCCAGCCAGCAGTTTTTCTGGGCGCAGAGCGGTGCGCCGCAGCCGCTTGGTCCCAGTCTGGATGCCTCGGTGATCTCGGATGAAGGCGGGCGCGGCGAACATGCCTCGTTCACCGGGGCGTTCGTGGGCATGATCGCCTATGATCTGACCGGGCAGGGTTGGAGTGCCGATTTCACCCGTTTCGCTTATCATCCCGCCGCCTGACAAACGCCGGGCTTGCAACGCAGGCCATTGCCGTCATAAACGGCGCCAGAGCAATGAGTGCAGGCCGCATGACCGACGACAGCCGTAAAATCCCGACCCATGAGGTCATCTACGCCCGCCTGCGCGACATGATCCTGTTTGGCGTGTTGCAGCCCGGTCAGCCTGTGACGATTCAAGGCCTGACCGCCGGGCTGGAGGCCGGGATGACTCCGGTGCGCGAAGCCATTCGCCGCTTGGCCGCCGAAGGTGCCTTGCTGCCGCAAGGCAACCGTCGTGTCACGGTGCCACGGCTCAGTGCGGCCGACCTCGACCAAGTCGCCTTCGCCCGCCTGACCATTGAGCCGCATCTGGCAGGCCTTGCGCTGATCACCCCCGCCTTGATCGCCAAGCTGGAGGCTTTGGATGCCGCCGTCGATGCTGCAATCCGCGCCGACGATGTTTCCGGCTATCTGAAAAGCAACCACGCCTTCCACTTCGCTTTGTATGAGGCGGCAGGGGCCGGGGTGCTGTTGGATATGGCGCGCTCGCTCTGGCTGCGCTTTGGTCCCAGCCTGCGGGTGGTCTCGTCGCGCAGTGGGGCGACGAGCCTGCCGGATTCGCACAAAGAGGCCCTCGCGGCCATGCGGGCAGGCGACGCAGCAGGGCTGTCCGCCGCCATGCAGCGCGACATTGCGCAAGGCGTCGATCAGGTCCGCGCGGCCTTGCAACGTGGCGAGATTTAGCCGGGTCGCACCGTTCCAAAATAATTTGATCAAATTTCTTGAACGCCGGTGCGTTTGATCATATCCTGATCCAAAGGCCGCCGGATTCGGGCTTGGCCGCAGCTTTCAAGGGGTCATGCGATGAACAAAATCACCAACCACATGCCGACAGCCGAACTTCAGGCTTTGGACGCCGCCCACCATATGCATCCGTTTACCGAAAATGCCGCGCTGGCCAAAAAGGGCGCGCGGATCATGACGGCGGGTAAGGGGGTCTGGCTGACGGATAGCGAAGGCAACAAGATCATCGACGGTATGGCCGGGCTGTGGTGTGTGAACATCGGCTACGGTCGGACCGAGTTGGGCGATGTTGCCAAGGCGCAGATGGATCAGTTGGCCTATTACAACACCTTCTTCCAGACCAGCCATGTGCCTGCCATCGCTTTGGCCGCGAAGATTGCCGAACTCGCACCGGGCGATCTGAACCATGTGTTCTTTGCGGGATCCGGCTCGGAAGCCAATGACACCAATATCCGCATGGTGCGGCGCTATTGGGACATCAAGGGCCAGTCGGAAAAGCGCATCATCATCGCGCGGCACAATGGCTATCATGGCTCGACCTTGGGCGGCGGCAGCCTTGGCGGCATGTCGGCGATCCACAACCACGGCGGCAAGATCGCCGGAGTGGTGCATATCGGCGAGCCGAACTATTGGGCGCAGGGCGGCGAGATGACCCCCGAGGCGTTTGGTCTGATGCGGGCGCAGGAGTTGGAGGCGAAGATCCTTGAACTCGGCGTTGAGAATGTCGC